>CALVBS010000004.1 GCA_944325865.1 Candidatus Gastranaerophilales bacterium
TCAAAACTCACAATAGATATGTTTGCAATAAAGTATCAGAGACTCAGCAAATTAACTTTCAAATCCGCATAAAGTTCCCCAAATTCCTTGTTTCTCCGCCATATTCCCTCGGCGAGTTTTTGAGGCAGGTCAACTTTATTTGAATTGTGTGAAGTAAACCTTGTTAAATAGGAGTAAACTTTCTTGAATTCCCGTTCTTCAGACTTAGTAAATGCTTTTTCATCAGGGCTTTGAAATGGATTTTCACAAACAAAAACTTGATTGTCGTAAATATAAAAATGGAATTCCGTATCAAAAAACATTCTGTTTCTGCATTGTTGCGGATATTTTCCATACAAAAAGTTTAATTTTTTAGTCTGATGTTCGTAAATCAGTTCTCTAAAGATGTTATAAATTTTTGAAGATTGATCTTCGCCTATATCTAATATTTTGGCGACCTTGTATGCCGGAATTGAAAGACAGAAACAACGAATCGCAGTATCAATAATTTGTTTAGGATAAAAAGACAGTATAGACGGCTTTTTACTTATTTGTTTTTTATTGTATAAATATAATCCGTTTCTTAGCGTAAGTTTTCCCTCTTGAACCAGAGTTAAGAGAAGTAACTCTAATACAGACTCGTCAACATCTTCAGCAATAGTCGAAATCTCATCAAGTGTAAATTTATCCAACCTTCTGCAAAGCCTTAATACTCGTTCTCTCATTAAGCAGTCCTTTCAACGTGTATTCATCTATTCCTTCAATTTTGTTTGTTTCTGACAGTTTTTCTATTTTATTAATCAACTTAACCAGTTGCCTGAATTGGTTTGTCCTTGTCGCAAGGTAATTGATTGCATTAGGAGTAAACTCCAAATCGGTTATTTGTTGAAGAATCTCGGTTATATCTGTCTCATTAAATTGCTCAAATTTCAAAGTTTTATACAACCTATCGACTAAATGCGGATATCTCGCAAGTTTTTTATCTGCCGCTCCCATTCCGACTAAAACTATCGGAGAGGCAGTTCTGTCGTGCAAATCCCTCAAAGTTTCAACCGTGTGTTTTTCAATCAAATAATCAATCTCATCAACAATAATAATTTTAGGATTCAATCTCAGACTTTTTTCAATAACCTCAAAATTATCTTGAGCGTGCCAGTATGGTTCTTCACCAAGTTCCTCCGCAATTTCAGACAATAGCCACTTAACTGTCATTCCCTGCGTTGCCCGAACATATACAGAATCATTTTTATCCGCCCACCACTGGATTGTCTGAGATTTTCCAAGCCCATGGTCGCCGTAAACTAATGCAAGTTTCGGAATGTTCGGCGGAAGTTTCTGCAATTCGTCCATCAGAGCTACAAACCGCTTGACGTTTTTTGTTTTAATAAATGTTTTCTTCATCGTTTTCGTCTCCATATATATTTATATATTCATCACTTCTTATGTAATCGGCGAGCCATTTCCTTTGTTCAGGATTTGTACAGCCGTTTTCCATCAACCACTCGTATTTTTCATAATTTGAATTAAACATCGGCACGTTCATCTGCTGTTCACGAGGTGTTAACTTCCGTTCACGTTTTGGCTTTGGTTCCGGAATTAGTTCAATAACATTTTCTTCAGGTTCAATTTCAAGAACCTCAGCTTTTTCACTCGGGTAATATTTCAAAAATTCTTTTTTAACCTTCTTAAACTGCCGTTGCTGTCTTTGGTACTGCTGTTTGTATTCCTCCATATCTCTAACTGTGCCGAGAACATTTGCCATCGGGTGAACTTTCTGAACTCTATGTGCCACGCATAAAAATTCGCCTTTCATTGAATAAACATGAACCTTTGAAAGGTCAAATAAACTGTATCGTACATAAACCTTATCCCGAAGTCCAAGAATAACATCACTCCTGTAATGCATTCCGAGGAACGTTATTCCATGCTTGTTTATTGTCCGAGCCTCAGTTTTCATCATCAGGTCGTTCAAAATATTTTTATCTATATCCTGTTTTTGAATGCCGTTTAACATTTCCTGAATAGTTTTTGAACGGTCATTAGGACAAGGCTTTGAATTGTGAAACTCAATCCAGCAATCAATAAATTTAATAGCCTCCTGAACTGTCGGAATGTAGTTTTTAGTAAGTTTTTTGTGCATATCTCTGTGGAGTTTTTCACCACGTTTCAGCCACGCAGGTTTATCCTCAATACTTGTACCGATATAACTTGTCACCATTTTTTCAAACTCTTCTTGAAATTCAAGGAAAAATCGCTCTATGACTTTTGCACGTGCATTGTATGGTTTAGCAAAAACGGAGCGGATACCTAAATTGGCATACACTCCGTTAAAGCCCTCCTCGTCAAAATCACAAGATTGAAAATACTTCGCCTTGAATGCTTTGCCGTTATCCTGATACACTACTTTAGGGATTAGTCCGAGATTTAAAATAGCATTCCTTAATGCACTTGCAATACATTGTGTATTTTCAGTCATCATAATTTCATAGCCTACAAGTGACGTTGATTTCCAGTCTAAAAAACCGACCAAAGTAGCTCTGGTCGGTTTTCCTGTAAACGGATTTATTACTTGGAAGTTGAGAACGTGTCCGTCTGCGATTAACACATCTCCCACATTAAGGACTGAAATATCCCTCTCAATATACGCTTCCACTTTATCGTGGTAGGCTTTTTCCCCCTCCCTAAATAAAATCCATTGTGCATAATTATTCTTTTTGTAGTGTTCAGCGAATCGTCTGAATGTCAAAACACAGGGAATATCTTCAAATCCACGTTTTTCCAAAATATGTCGGGTAAGTTTTATAGCCTTGCCGACACTGAATTTATTCGGGTGCATGAGGAATTTAATAAATATATTTTTCATCTCCTGCGTGAGGATTGTGTTATATTCATTTTGTTTTGAATATTTATATCCCGGCAAAAGCACTCTGTAATCTTCGCAATCTTCATAAGCCCAAAGCCAACGGTGAAGTGTGCCGATGGAAATACTTCCGAGAAATTGATAAACCTTAGGCAAGAGCATTCCTGAATTATACAAATCTAAAAATACCGAATCAGCCTCTTTTTTAGTGTTGTATCTGGCTCTAATGTTCTGTAAAGCTTTAACAACATCCACTCTTGCCAGTGCTGTTAATTTTGCACTTTCTGCGATAAAGGTCGGATATTTTGGTTTAGTATCAAGCGGAACTAATGCTGTGCATTTTGATTGCGTTGCCTCTTTAATTAGTTCGTCTTGGAGTTTTTCTTGTATTTCAGGTTCTAAACTTGAATAAAGAATTTCATACGAGGTACCGCCGAAAACCTTTACTTCACGAGCAATGTATTTACCCTTTTGAATCGCAAGCCTTAATGAGCGATTACTCGTTAATCCTTTTATTTCTGCTATTTTATTAATGGGGACGAACGAGTTAAAAGCGGTGCTTGCACCGGCTTTTTCAACGAGTGAGGAGCCAAAAGCTTTGCTTATATTTATATATTCTTTAGCCATCGTACACACACGATAACTCTGAAGACAAAGGATTGGAACTCTACTTCCGACCATTGTGTCGGTTTCGTATCAATTGAAAAATATTTGTTTCAAATTTGGTTCCGTTTATTCTCAAATTTAATGTAAAAATTTTCCAACCTTAAGAAAAAAGTTCCGACCTTGTTTCAAATTCTCAAACCTTATGATATTTTTGTGAAAATTTGCGGAACTGGACTATTCCGAAATAATCAAATTATCCGTACAGTTCAAATTTGGTGCGTATCTCACTGATAATATACAAATCTCAATCTATCCGTACAGTCCAGAAAAAGTCCAGTTTTCCAGTTTGATTTTTTGGGAACACTTAATTTTTCCGACCCGAAAACGCCCACACAAAGCCAACTTTACCAAAATAATCTATCTAGCCGTACAAATCAACCTGGACAAAAAACTACATTGAAATCAGACAAACAATATAAAAGCCGGCTTTTGTTTTGCAATAAAAAACTCCCCAGGTTGGACTCGAACCAACAACCTACCGGTTAACAGCCGGTTGCTCCGCCATTGAGCTACTGAGGATTATCTCATCCCACAACTTATTTAAGTGGGGCTTATGAAATTATTATAAAATAAAAAATTTTTATTGTAAAGTCTTTTTTTCTTAATTTATTGATGACAATTTCAACAAATTATCAAAATCTTCATACTTTGTTGAGAGTTCCTTGAATGTCCCAATATCAACCAATTTCCCATCTTTTATATATATTAATTTATTGCAGGTTTTCAATGTCGAAAGCCTGTGTGCTATAGCTATTATTGTTTTATGATTTACAAATTTACTCAACATGCCGGTAATTTCATGCTCCACTTTAACATCAAGAGAAGATGTAGCTTCATCAAGAATTATTATGTCAGGATTTCTGTATAGTACTCTGGCAAGAGCTATACGCTGTTTCTGCCCTTGCGAAGCCCCGGAGTTACCAATAAACGGCATCGCATCAATCCCATCCGAAAACTGTTTTACATAATCCCCAAGCTGTGCGGCTTCCAGAGCATGCTTTACTTTAACTTCATCAATTTCATTATCCGCATATCCCCATGCTACATTTTTCTTAAAAGATTCCTCAAAAACTTTCACTTCCTGCGGAACATATCCTATCAAATTACGGAAGCTATTATAGTTATCTTCAGTAAGCTTTACTCCGTCAACAAGGATTTCTCCGGAATCCGGCGGCAGTAATCCCATTAAAATATCAGCAAGTGTAGTTTTTCCTGAACCGGACAGTCCAATAATTCCAATAAAATCACCTTTTTCAATCTCAAATGAAATATTTTTTAGAACCTGTTTGCCTTCAATATATGAAAAAGAAATATTACGCAATTCTATTTTATGATTAAAGCTAAACGGCTCTTTTTTGATACCGATTTTTGGTTTAAAATCACACAGATTAAATTTTTCATAGAATAAATTCAGTGACTTAAGATAACTTCTCGCCGTATTAATGTTAATAATTGATGTCTGAATCCTATTTAAAGCAGGTGCAATTCGGAACAGTGAGGCTACTATAACGGCAAAAGACGCTACCATAGCCGATCTATCCTCCATAGTTGTAAATGCAATAAACGCACCAAGAATAAGCAACGAACATACCACTAACATTTCAATAACATATGGCGGCATTCCTGCATAAAAATCTCTGTCTGCCTCTATGGCATATAAAGCATGACTGTGCGATACATAACTGTTATAAAATTTATCCTCAGCCCCGATTATTTTTATTTCTTTCATATTTTCAATATTTGAACACTTTAAGCCATTTACAATCTGACTTTCCGGTTGAATTTTTTCATTAATTACGGCAGTAATTCTTTTAAGAAATTTATTCTGAATTAACATACTGAATATTGAGAATAGAATTGTTATAAAACCGGCAAGCGGGAATTTGAATAATATCAATAAAATTATCATTAACACAATTAATGTATTTGTGAGAAGAGTTACAGTTCTAAAAACAAAATTATTTAAAACCTGATGACATAATGTATTCAAAATATAGAGTTTATCAGAGTTTGAAGATTTAATAATATCTTTGTACGACGCATAGAGAAAATATTTCATAAACATACATAGAATATCGCCTTTCCAGTTAAGTACAATTCGGCTTTGGACTCGCAAAAAGATAATCATGTAGATATTTTTCAAAACAAACATCAATAAAGCCAGAGCACCCAGAATTAATGCATTAATAAGAGAATCTGATATTCCGGTTAATCGAACAAAATGCGTATAAAAAGAACCCGAAGCTATTGATTCAGGGCTTACTATCATAAGTATAAACGGATAAATCAAAGCTATACCCAAGAATTCAAGCAAACCGGCAATAATAGACATACTGATAAAAACAGTCAGTTGAAACCGTTTTTCCTGCCCGAAATATTTAATAAACTTCTTAAAATTCTCTAAAATCATCTTATAAATTATCCGAACTAATCAAGTTTGCAAATTTATGATATAGTATAATATTATTGTAACATGAATAATAAAGGAGGGTAAATATGTCAAATCCCATTTTAAACAACAGATTTCTTGAAGGAGAGCGGGTTCTTGACGGTGAACCGATGACCGTAAACGGTGCAATAAATAAAACTTTAATTATGCTGGCACTTGTAATTATCGCAGCAGCATACACCTGGAGCCTTGTATTCGGCGGATTTATGGACAAAGCATTTATGCTGGGAACTATTGGAGCTGTTGCCGGCTTTATCTTAGCATTAATCATTTGCTTTACCGGCGGCAAAACCGCACCGTATCTTTCACCATTGTATGCAGTATGCGAAGGGTTATTTGTCGGAGGAATCTCTGCATTATTTGAATCTCAATACTCAGGACTTGTAATTCAGGCTGTAGCTGCAACATTTGCCAGTGCATTTGCAATGTTAATTCTATATAGAACAAACGTCATCAAATGTACCGAAAAATTAAGAGCGGTAATTTTCACCGCAACATTATCCGTTGCATTAATTTACGTTATACAAATTGTCGCAAACTTATTCGACAGAGGTATTCCGCAAATATTTACATCAAGCCCGATTGGTATTGTATTCAGTGTAATTGTTGTAGCTATAGCAGCATTAAACCTTATTCTTGATTTCGATTTTATTGAAAGAGGAGCTGAAAACTATCTTCCAAAAAATTACGAATGGATGGGAGCTTTCGGATTAACTGTAACTCTTGTATGGCTTTATATTGAAATACTTAAATTATTAGCAAAATTTGCAGACAGAAATTAAGCATAAAAAAACAATAAATTAAATAAAAGGAGCTTTATTATAAGCTCCTTTTTATATTAGTTTTCCGTATATTTTACCATTTTCATATTTTACTATTTTTACTTTAGCAAGTGAATTCAAAAGCTGTTCATCTTTTGAGTCAGTTATTACCGTAAGATAGTTTCTTGTAACGCCTTTAAGAAAACCGCTGTGTTTATCTGCATGTTTTTCTATTAAGATTTCTCTTACGGATCCGAGATTTTTATTTATAAATTTATCCAGCTTATGCTTTGAAATTTCTTTAACAATACCGGCACGCTTTTCTTTTACCTTATCATCAACCTGATTATCCATATCTGCACCTATAGTTCCTGCTCTTTTAGAATATGGGAATGTATGAATTTGTGATAATCCGGATTTTTCAAGATTTTGTTTTGTGATTGTAAAATCAGCATCTGTTTCACCTGCAAATCCTGTAATTATATCACTTCCTAAAAACGGCAGATCAAACATTGAATTAATTTTATCAATTTGTTTAAGATAATCCTCAACCTTATAAAACCTGTTCATTGATTTCAATGTTTTATTGCATGCAGATTGAAGTGACAGGTGAAAATGCGGACAAAATTTTTCAGACTTACACAAAAATTCAAGTAAATCATCCGTAATTTCAAGCGGGTTCAAAGACCCCAACCTATATCGCTCAATAGAAGTTCTGCCCTCAACCTCTTTCAACAAATCTATAAGCGTCAGCCCGAAATCCTTACCCCACAAACCAATATGAATTCCGGTAAAAACAACCTCATGAAATCCGTGTTGTGAAAATTTATTAATCTGTTCGATGATAAAATCAATATCTGCACTACGGCTCTTTCCTCTTGCGAACGGAATAATACAGTAAGAACATCTGTTATCGCACCCGTCCTGAATTTTCAGACTTGCACGAGTTTTTGCAGTATCAATAAGCACAGCCTTATGAAATTCAGAAAGTTTCATGATATCAGAAGCCGCACAATTTAAATGTTCTTCTCCAAGCTTTTGGATAATTTCATAAAAAGAAAGCTTTTCATCATTGCCTATAACATAATCAATAAAATCATTTTCAAGCAGCCTATCTTTTTCAACTTGAGCCACACACCCTGTAAGAACGGTAACGATAGAAGCCTTTTTATGCTTGGCATTCCTTAAAAGGTACAATGCCTCATTATCGCTTTTATGAGTAACCGTACAGGAATTAAGAATATAAATATCAGCATCCTCAATTTTTGTGACTCTCACTAAACCGTTTTTTTGAAGATTTTCAATTATAAGAGCCGATTCAAATTGATTAGCCTTACAACCCATAGTATGTATGTAAAAAGTTTTATTCATTAAATTCACAGCCATAATTTTTATAATAAAAAAAATATAAAGTATTGTAAATATTTATAAAGACTATATTAAAAAATAGCAAAAAATTTTACTTTTGATTTTTAATAATGTATAATAAGTTTGCGAAAGTGTAGGTGTGTATATGCAGATTTCAGCAATTTCTAATCAGGGATTTACAGGCAGAAGAACTAATATTGATAACGTTATTGCTCAGGATGATTCAGTTTTAAGAGAGGTTGCTGTTAATGCAGCACTTCAACATTCTGATGACAAAAAACATAAAAAAATAAATAATGCGTTATGGTATTCAGTTCCTATAGTAGCAGGTCTTGCTGCAGGAATTTTAAATAAAGGGCAATCAACCTTATTTCATAAAACAATAACAGGTACAGCAGCTAAACTTGCCAGCGGTCTAAAACATGCCGCAGGCTGGGGGATTGCACTCGGGGCAGCTGATGCTATTGTAGGCGGGAAAAATCTTTTAACAAAACATTCTGAAGAAGCACGTGAATTTGAAAAGAAACATCCGTTTGCAATGTTTGCCGGATTATTAGGAACAGGACTTGCAGTTCTGGCAGTTCTACCTAAAGGAATCTCAAAACTTTATTCAAAAATAAGCCCTAAAGTTATCGGGAATTTAGCTGCTAAAACCGGAAAAATTGCAGATTCAATTAATAATAATAATTTCGTTAAAAAAGCAAATAAATTCTTTGGCAATATCGGTAAAAAAGTTCCTTCCGTAGCAAAAGAAGCCGGAAAAACAGCTCTTTCCTGGGCTCCCGATGCGTTATTAATCGGAACACTTATTCACTCACTCAATCATGGTTTCAGTGTAGGCCGAGAAGCTAATGAAAATTATAATTATCTGAAAGATAAACAAATGGATTTGGCAAAAGCCAGAATCAATGAATTAAAAATGGAAAATGATTTCTTAAGACAATTTCCTGAAAATGAAGAACACTTAAAATTAAGGAAACGTCCGCTTGCAGACCTTCCGGAAGAAATTCAGGAAAAATTGGCAGCAATCCAAAACGAATCTCAAGCTACAGAAGAAATCATTGAAGAATAAAATTTAAAATTGAAATAAAAAAGACCTCTTAAAAAGAGGTCTTTTTTATATGAATAATAGCAAAAAATTTTATTTTTAATTTTTATATTTTCCAAAAGGAGATTTATATGATTAACCAGATTACATTCAGTTCTTACAATTCGATAAACGTAAGAAACAGATATCAGCAACATCCTAATTTTCAAGGAGCAGGGCAAACCGTTTCGAAATATGTTCGCCCTATTGATTCAAAACATATAGGACTTATTGATACAATAAGTGAATTTTTTAAGGGTGTCTCAGACATGCTGCTTTCTCAGTATAAAAAGCTCTCAACACAAAGCGGAAGCCTTTTGGTTGAAAATAAAGCCCGCCCAATTCCGGAAGCCTCAATGAAGATGCACGATTCAAAAATGATGATTATTAAACCTCATAAATTCTACGTTGATAATAAACCATTGGAGCTATGCACATTTGAACTTGAAGACAGGTATAAAAATAAAAGATTTGATATCGTTTTAACTGACAATATCAAATCCCCGCAAAAAGGCGATTTGTTTTTATATAATTATCATAGAGCGGATAAACACCCCATAAGAGACTCTGAAATTAATGACGTCAATAAGCTGCTTGACAAGTATTCAAATGATATAACCAGAATCCTAAGAAAATATCAGAAAAAATTATCATAACAAAAGGCGGAATCAAAAGATTCCGCCTTCTATTTATTAAAGTAAATTAATTACTTCATCAATTCGCCGACAGCTTTGTAAACTGCCATACGTTTTGCTGCATCTTCTTCAGCCTGAGCGTATAATTCAGCTGCATGTTCTGGGTTTGTTTTAAGCAGTGATTTATAACGGCCTTCAGACTTAATAAAGTCCTGATAGCTTTCTTTAGGGTCTTTAGCATCCCATGTGAACGGAGCTTCAGGATTTGCAGGGTTGTATCTGTAAAGCGGGAAGTATCCGGCTTCAACAGCACGTTTCTGTTCAGTTTGAGTTTTGCTCATATCTATACCGTGAGCGATACAAGGAGCATAAGCAAAGATGATTGACGGTCCGTTGTAAGCTTCAGCTTCCTGGAATGCTTTAAGAGTTTGAGCTCTGTCTGCACCCAAAGCAACTGATGCAACATAAACATAACCGTAAGACATACTCATCAAGCCCATGTTTTTCTTGTAAGTTTTCTTACCGCCTGTAGCGAATTTTGCAACAGCACCGGTAGGAGTTGACTTAGAAGCCTGACCGCCGGTATTTGAGTAAACTTCGGTATCAAGAACAAGAATATTAACATTCTGGTTCTGAGCCAATACGTGGTCAATACCGCCGTATCCGATATCGTTAGCCCAACCGTCACCACCGATAATCCATACAGATTTATCAGTGAAGTAGTCTTGAAGTTCTCTTACTTTTGCTAAATCAGGACATCCGCAATCAGCGTATTTTGCAAGAACTTTCTTAGCATTTTCCTGAGCAGCAACAGCTTCTTCTGTTTTTGAATTATCGAAGTGAGCCATAGCACCTTCAAGGGCTTCTTTCAGGTCAGCAGGAGTTTTTTCATTTTCAAGAACTTTTTCAACATAAGTTTTCAAAGTATCTCTGTTTTGATCAACTGCCAATCTCATACCAAAACCGAATTCAGCGTTATCTTCAAATAAGGAGTTAGCCCAGGCCGGACCTCTTCCGTCTTTGTTAGTTGTGTAAGGAATTGTAGGGAATGTACCTGAGTAGATTGATGAACAACCGGTTGCGTTAGCAACGATTGCATTTTCACCAAACAACTGTGAAACGAGTTTAACATAAGGTGTTTCACCGCATCCGGCACAAGCTCCTGAGAATTCAAACAACGGTTTTCTAAGCATTGCACCTTTGATAGTTTTTGTTGTGTTTTTACCCATTACATTATCCGGCAATGCATCGAAGAATTCTTCGTTAGCCATTTCACCTGCAGCTTCTTCTTTTTCTATAGAAGACCAGCTAAGAGCTGCTTTTTCCGGGTTTTTAGCCATCGGGCACTGATCGATACAAACACCGCATCCTGTACAATCTTTGCAGTAAACCTGTACTTTAAATTCCTCGTCTGCTGCAGCCGGTTTTGCAGGAATAGTCTTGAATGAAGCAGGAGCATCTTTAAGATTTTCCTTTTCAATCAATTTAGTTCTGATAGCTGCATGCGGACAAGCAGAAGCACATATACCGCACTGAATACAAAATTCAGAATTCCATTTAGGAACACGAGGAGCGATACCGCGTTTTTCAAGACAAGCCGTACCGGTAGGAATTACACCATCGATAGACATAGCTGAAACCGGAATATCGTCGCCTTTTTGTCTCATTGAAGGTTCAATGATTTTCTTAGCAAAATCTGATGCATCATCAGAAATCAATTTAACATCTTCAGCACAAGCAACGCCATCTAAAGAAGCAGGAACAACAACTTCTTCTGTTGCGTTAACAGCAGCATCAATCAATGCTAAATTCATGTTAACAACATCGTCGCCTTTTTTCTTGAAGGTTTTCTTAGTCATTTCTCTCATACCTTCAAGAGCCTGTTCAAACGGAATAATTCCTGAAACTTTAAAGTATGCTACCATCATAACAGTGTTAGCACCTTTACCTCTCAAGCCCGGTTGTTGTTCAATAAGAGCTTCCGCATCTACATTGTAGAATTTGATTTTCTTATCAATGATAGTTTTTTGCATATCTCTTGTTAAGTGAGAGAAAGCTTCTTCTTTTGACCAAGGGCTGTTGAGAAGGAATGTTCCGCCTTCTTTAATACCTTTCAATAAATCATATCTGCCAATGTATGCATGAGCAGAGCATGATACAAAGTCAGGAGCTGTGATAAGGTATGTTGATTTAATAGGTTTATCACCGAATCTCAAGTGAGAAACTGTAACACCGAAAGATTTTTTAGAGTCATAAGCAAAGTATGCCTGAGCATCTTTGTTAGTATATTGACCGATAATTTTGATTGAGTTTTTGTTAGCACCAACGGTACCGTCAGAACCCAAGCCCCAGAACATACAGTTTGTAGTACCTTCAGGTTCGGTAACAATATGATCAACAACGGTTAAAGATTTTTCGGTTACGTCATCTTCAATACCAACCGTAAATCCGTGGAATCCGTTATTTTCAGCATGTTTGTAAACAGCAAGAACCATAGACGGAGTGAATTCTTTAGAAGCCAAACCGTAACGGCCGCCGATAATTCTGATATTTTTACCTTCCAATGCTGCAACAACATCAAGATATAAAGGTTCACCGATAGAACCAGGTTCTTTAGTTCTGTCAAGAACTGTAATACGTTTAACTGTTGAAGGAAGAGCCGCGATGAAACGTTTAACATCAAACGGTCTGTATAATCTAACCTTAACCAAACCGTATTTAGTACCGCGTTTAGCGTTAAGGTATTCTATAGTTTCTTCAATAGTTTCACAACCTGAACCCATAGCAACGATAACATCAGTAGCATCAGGAGCACCGACATAATCGAACGGATGATATTGTCTGCCTGTTACGGAAGCAACTTTATCCATATATTCCTGAACGATATCAGGAACTGCATCATAGTATTTATTAACAGTTTCACGACCCTGGAAGTAAACATCAGTATTCTGAGCACCTACTTTACAAATAGGAGCTTCCGGTCTCATAGCTCTGTTTCTGAATTCTTCAATATATTTAGGTTCAACTAATTTAGCAATATCTTCATAAGAAATTTCTTCGATTTTGTGTACTTCGTGAGAAGTTCTGAAACCGTCGAAGAACTGCAAGAACGGAACTTTAGCTTTGTAAGTTGCTAAGTGAGCAACAAGAGCCAAATCCATTTCTTCCTGAACTGAGTTAGCCGCTAACATTGCATAACCTGTGTTACGACAACCCATAACATCTGAATGATCACCGAAGATTGCAAGAGATTGAGCTGCTATAGCACGGGCTGCAACATGGATAACATGCGGAAGCATTTCACCGGCCATTTTGTGCATAACAGGAATCATCAAAAGCAAACCTTGTGATGCTGTGTAAGTAGAAGTCAAAGAACCTGCAGCCAAAGAACCATGAACTGCACCTGCAGCACCGGCTTCTGATTGCATTTCGGCAACTCTGACAGTTTTTCCCCAGATATTTTTCTTACCCTGGGAAGCCCATTCATCAATCCATTCACCCATTGTAGATGACGGAGTGATAGGATAAATTGCTGATACTTCGCTCATCGCATAAGCAACATGTGCGGCAGCGTAGTTACCATCAACCGTTATAGTTTTTCCTGGCATAATTTTACCTAACCTCCTTGTTTATATGCTATTACTTAATACTATAATACCCTTACATTTTAATACAAACAAAATAAATATACAAAAAAAGGCCTTTGTAAATTTATATTAAGATTATTGCATATTTTTACTCAAAAAGGTAAATTTTTATATTCAGGATTCTTTGTGAATATATAAAATCAGAAAGGATTTTTATATGAATATTTTACCGATTATCCAGAAATTGCAACCCCAGAATTCAGCACAGAAAGGCAGTCTGAATAACAGTCATGTTATTCAGCCAAAGTATTGTAATACTTTGGCAAAAGATACGGTTTCTTTTTGTGGAACTCCAAATATGTCAAAAGTATCAGATTTTGTTGAAGCTCAAATCGGAGCCGAATCCGGACGATTAAATCGTATTGCAACGACTTATCTTGATATTCTGGAATCGGTAGCTTTTCGATTAAAGGATAAAGGATTTTCTTTTGATCGTTCATACTGTGAACTGCATCCGGTAAAATCACCGGAATCTTATACAAGTAAAATTGTCAGATCAGGCAAGTTTAAAGTACCGGATACTATCAGAGCGACTTTATATTGCAAAAATCCTTACGATTTATCTCTGTTAAATGATGCACTTCTTCCGGAAATGAAAAAAAGAGGTTATGTACTTGCTGACACGGAAATGTCAGTGAAGGATTTAATCAAAAGAGGATACATCCCTACCGATGAAGAACTGAAAAACACTTCAATCGAAAAAATTGTACCTGATTTAGATATAAGACTGGATATTGAAGATGTAGCTGAACAGGTTACCAAACTGGATCCGGCATTAAGATACAGCATTAGCAAACCGCAAAAATCAGGATATGAAGATATTCAAATGAGATTTATCAGAGATTTTGACAAAAAGAAAAATCCTGTTCAGCATGAATTAATTATTCTTTTCGGTCCTCACACTGCGGTGGCAAAAGGAGAAGAATCTAACCGTGTATATAATCATCTCCGCAGTTTCGGAGAATTGCGTGTTGACCTTAACAATAAAACTATTGGGTCTCATTCGTATAGAGCCGGCCGTTATATAGATTTAATCAATCAGATGTTCAGGGGCAAAGTATCTGAAAAACTCTACCTGAATGCAAAAAACAAAGATTTATATGACATCACGGAAGAAGTCCCTATTAGTTTTTCTGAAACTGATGTATCTATGTTTGAAAACTATTTTTCTGGCCTTAGAGACAGAATTACATCTGTTTACAGTGAAGCGAAAAAAGGTGCAACTATCAGCGATTCCGCAAAAAAACAATTAACAAAAGATTTACGCCACGACAGATCTCTGCTTACAAAAATTCATGACAGTTTACGTGAGACAATAGAATACTTCAATTATCAACATGATTTGAAAAAATGATAAGCAATTATACCCGATTTACATTTATAACTGCAACATTTTCAACATGATAAGTGTGACAAAACATATCAAACGGCTGAACGCTCTCAATATTACATCCTTGCTCACATAAATATTTCAAGTCTCTTGCCAATGTTGCAGGATTGCAGCTTACATAAATTATCTTTCCCTTTGAAAGCCTCAAAACTTCATTCAGAGACTCCTGGCTACAGCCCTTACGCGGGGGATCAAGAATTATAACATCAAACTTACGTTTTGTTTTTTTACAAAATTTGGCGGTATCTTCGTTATGAAGCTCAACATTATCAATGTTATTTAACTCTAAGACTTCTCTTGCTTTTTCTATTGATTCTGTATTTTCTTCTACCGAAACGACCTTTTGAGCAACATCAGATACAATTATACCGAAAGTTGCAATCCCTGCATAAGCATCAAGAACTGTCGGTGTTTCAAAATTTTCTTTTATATAATTTTTTACATAAGCAAAAATATTTTCTGCACTTTTCGGATTAATCTGGAAAAATGTGTTTGCCCCTATTCTGAATGTTTTATTCAGAATTTTCTCTTTTACAAAATCTTTTCCGCAAACGCATTCAGTCTCATCTGAAAGAATTACGTTTGTTTTTTTTGTATTGAAGTTGACACATACACCGGCTACCTGTTTAAATTCCGCAAAAATTTCATTACAAAAATCCTTCAATCTCGGAAAAACTTTCTTAGAATTGACAACCAGAGTAACAAGCACCATACCGGTTGCGGCAGAAACTCTCAATACAACATGCCGTAAATCCCCGGCATGTTTTTTTTCGTTGTACCCCGAAATTCCAAAGTCAAAACATTTTATACGAATAAATTCAATAATATCATCACATATCCGAGGCTGAATAGGACAGTGCTTAATATTGACAATTTCGTGGGTGTTAGGCTTGTAATACCCCGCAAGGATTCTTCTTGAAACTTTTGTCTGTGAAACCGGATACTGAACCTTGTGACGATAAGCGATGATTTCAGGACTGGAAACTGTTTTGTGAATATCAATATCAAAACCGCCGATTGAACGCATTGCATCCTCTACCATCCTGCGTTTAAGCTCAAGCTGGTAATCATAGTCTATAAATTGAAGCTGACAGGCACCGCACACTTTTTGTAAAGCACAAAAAGGTTCAACTCTGTGAGGAGAAGGTTTTATAACTTCAATAATTTTTGCATTTGCATAATTTTTAGAAACCTTTGTAACCTTGACTTTAAGTTCATCTTCAGGACAGGCATTTTCCACAAAAATTACAAACCCGTCAACACGTGCAATACCTGTTCCGAGATTAGAGAGTTTTTCAATACGTACAACCAATTCATTATTGATATTCATATGAAAATTATAGCATAAATTCTACGGAAGATTCTTGAAATAGTCAGCATCTGTTAATGCAGAATAGGCGATAACATACATCTATTAATCTAAATGTTTTTATTTTCATGCATAACCTCCATATTATACCTAATGAGATATAGCAAATTAACTATAATCAATTTGTCATATCTTATTAAAATTATTGAAGTTGAAAAAAGGCTTCCGGACGGATTTAAATTAATTGATGATTGATTAACTTGACAATATCTATTTTGACAGCTAAATTATAATCTATAGTTTAGGAGAAGTTTATGAATAACTTTTTTACTGCCGTTGGTGAACTATTCGGCAACTTAAAAATTTTCAGACTGCATTCAAAATATTATTCCAAAATTGCAATAACTCTTCTTTTGCTTGACGGATTTTATTATGCCATGTTCATGCTCACACTTAGTCAAACAGAAGAAGGAGTGGCAAAATATGTATTTATTTTACTTGGCATACTATTATGCATTGTAGTGTTTGGGATTTACTGCCTTATTGGAGCCATAACCCACATGATAAAAATAAGCCGCAAACAGTTTGACATGACGAGATTCAACAAACATCTTATTATATATGACCTTATTTATATAGCCGTAATCATAGTAGAACCGATACTTAGAAAAATTTTTATAAAACAATAAAAGAAAAACTGTTGACAGCAAATTTTTTTTTGATACTATAATAAATGTCAAAAGACAAACCCCACGGGGTGAGGGCGTTTAGCTCAGTTGGTAGAGCGTCTCCCTTACAAGGAGAGGGTCAGAAGTTCGAGTCTTCTAACGCCCAAATAAAAGGAGTAACACAGGTTGCTCCTTTTTTTATAAATAACAAATAGATGCTGTCATAAGAAGTTGTATTGAACACAAAAATTTTTGTACAAAAGCTTAACAAAGTTCAGCATAACATAGAAGGGGCGTTGGCGCAGTTGGTAGCGCGTGACACTGGCAGTGTCAAGGCCAGGGGTTCGAATCCCCTACGCTCCATTTTTATATTGGCGTTATGATACAAAAATGCACTTTATGAAAGGGTTAACAATAAGTAGAGGGCAATTAAAACAATCGTTATGAGTTTATTCTTAATGAACAAACTTTTATAACAAACTAATAAAAATTATCTGAATCAGAGTACTAAAGATGCTCTGATTTTTGTATAAGAATTGAAAGGATAAAATGAAAAAAATTATTAAATATATTCTATCAATAATGGGATATAAATTTGTAAAACGTGTAGGATTTAAAATTATAATACAGAAAGAAACTAAACTGGACAAATTATTAAAAAGAAAATATGACCCAAACCTTTCACTTGAAGAGAAAAAATATATTATAGAACAACGATTTGAAAAATATGCAGGTTATAAGCCTGATATTGATAACCCGAAAACTTTTAATGAAAAATTACAATGGCTAAAATTATATAATCCGGAACCGCTCAATATATACGGTGATAAATATTTAGTTAGAAAATTTATAAAAGAACAAATCGGAGAAGAATATTTGATTCCTCTATTAGGCGTTTGGGATTCACCTGATGAAATTAATTTTGACAAACTACCGGAACAATTTGTACTAAAAGTAAACTGGGGAAGCGGACAAAACATTATCGTAAAAGATAAATCTAAACTCAATAAAAAAGAAACAAAAAGAAAATTAAAGGAATGGATGAATAAAAAAAATTGTCACTATTATCACTCTTTTGAACCAAGTTACAAAGATATTATTCCTAAAATTATTTGTGAAAAATACATAGACAGCAATGATAAGAATTTAACCTGTTATAAAATTTTTAATTTCAATAAAAAACCATATCTTATTCAGGCAGTATTTGATGATAAAACACCATACGAAACAATTAATTATTATGATTTAGAGTGGAATAAACTAAATTTACGCCAAAAATTTCCTAATAGTGATATAGAACAACCACAACCGAACCAACTTAAATTAATGCTTAATCTTGCAGAAAAACTGGCTCAAAATTTTCAGTACTTTGTCAGGACAGACTTTTTCACTACCGGAAATAAAGTTTATTTTAGCGAACTTACGTTCTTTTCAGACAATGGAATGGGAGAATTTCACCCTGCAGAATGGGATTATAAACTTGGTGAAATGATTAATTTGCCAATAGTTACGAAGAAAAATAGCTTTAAATAAAAACCGGAGAAACCATCCTGTTTATTTCAAAATATTCTTCATTAGCTTCAAGGCTCTGTCAACAGCCAGATCCATGTTGTAGTATTTGTAATCTCCAAGACGTCCGAAGAAATAAACATTATCCAATTTTTCCGCATCTGCAAGATATTTCTTATACAGTGCCTCATTCTCTGTTCCAACAATCGGATAATATCTTTCATTTTGACCGTTTACGAATTTTTGCGGATATTCGATTGAAATTACGGTCTTATCAGATTTTTCGTTCAAGAAATACTTATGTTCCGTAATCCTTGTAAAATCATAGTTATTAGGATAATTTGTAACAACAGTCCTCTGATAATATTCGACATCTCTTGTCTGCACATCAAATCTGAGACTTCTATACGGGAGTTCCCCGTATTTGTAATTGAAATATTCATCAATAGCACCGGTATAAAAAACTCTTTTCCAATCTTTTTTAAGATATTCCGAAGCTTCAGTTTTTAATTTAACTTCAATATTTCTATGGTCAAACATCTTTTTAACCATAGCTGTATAACCCCTCAACGGAATTCCTTGATATTTATCATCAAAATATCTCATGTCATGGTTAATCTGTACCGGAACTCTTGCTGTAATAGAAAAATCTATATCTTCAGGTTTTGCATCCCACTGTTTCATAGTATAATTTTTGAATACGTTTTCATAAACATATTCTGCAAGAAATTTCAAATCTTTATCATCATTATTCTTTAATTCAAGAATAGAAACCTTAACGTTGTAACCGTATTTTTCAACCAGTTTATTTTCAAGTCTTTCTGCCATTGCAGGAGAAAATAATTCATAAATGGTCGCAAGTGAAAAAGGAAGACTAACCGGTTTGCCCTCAATAATTACATTAGGTTTGAGGAAAAAATAATTCCACTGTGTAAATTTAGAAAGATAATCCCAAACCTCTTTTATTCTGGTATGGAAAATATGCGGTCCGTACTTGTGGATATGAATATTATTTTCATCTTTGTAATCATATACATTGCCTGCAATGTGGTCTTTTCTGTCAATTACTAAAACTTTTTCTCCGTTTTCAGCCAGAATATTTGCAGCAACCGCTCCTGATAAACCCGCACCTACAATTAAATTAGTTTCTTTTTCCATATCTAAAACTCCTTTTCCGGAATTATTATAACATGTACATATGTGGAATGATATTTATTTATAAAAAGAAATAATATAGTCATTATGAATTACGTAAATAAACTATTGGAAGCATTAGGACATAATAAACATCTGCATTTTGACATCTGGACACAAAAACATGAATATGTTTCCGGAAACAAAAAATGGCTCGGGAATATCCTGCCTTATGAAATTCTTGAAAGAAGTGTCAAAAAAGCTGTTGAATCGCTTGTTACTCTTTGTGAATGCGAAGAGTTTTTTACAGAGTTTCCTGATAATATTGAGACCCCGAATTACGGGGACACCTGGGGAAGACTTGCAAATTACATTGAAATCAACAACCGTGCCATAGCGGAAATGAATGGAAATAGAACCAGAAATGGAATTTTAAGTGCTATAAAAATACTTCCGGCAATTCCACCATCAGCACAAAGCTGGGCAAACTGCGTAATTTTATCCCAAATTTTCCCGAATATTTACGGTGACGGATATAACAGCGGAGTATTTGATGAAAATTCAATATATGGAATAAAATTAAATTCCGGAAGCTATAGCGGAAACATAATTAATTATGAAATTGCTAACAAAATAAATCCGGAAGAACAGTTTATGGCTTTCAATGCTCTTGCCCACTTTCACGGCTTAAAAACAGGATTCAGAACCGTAATTTCAGCAGATCAGATAAAAGTTGCATATCCAGACAGAGAAGAAGGTTTTAATTGGTGCAATCCTGAACATCAGGAAATTTTTATTAACGAACACGTTAAACTTATACAAACAGGATTTGAATGTATTTTTATAGATTCGGCAAAACATATAGGAGGTTATGAATGCGAAAATTATACAGGTGTCGGCGACCTTCCCGAATATAATCAAATGCAATATATTTTACAGCAAATAAGAGAACGCTCCGGAAAGACAACTCTGAGCTTTGTAGGAGAAAAAAGCACAGGAGATTTTGAAAGGTATAAAAATATGGGACTCACTGCTGGTACAGCCTTTGTGAATCCCGATGATTTTGAAAACGTAAAACAGTGGTCAGAAAAACTTAAATATAACAGAGAATACGCACCCGGAATTGAGGTTTCTAATGACAATGATACCGGAGGTTCAAAATATGAAGACCGTCTGAACAGAATTAATACATGTTTATTCGGATATGAATCTCCAAGTGATAAACTTCCAAGTTTTATGCAAATGGAAGATTTATTCCCGCTAAGATACGATACAAGCACACACCATCTTATGATGACAAATCCTTCATATTCGACGGACGGAACACCTGAAAGTCATTTTGAAAATCTTTTTACTAAAGATGATGGCAGATATTACAATGCAAAGGTTTCCGAATTATTTGCAAAAGCATTAAATCTCTAAATGCAACATTTTTAAATCTCTTTCGTCAAAGACTTATAAGGAAGATTTACATTTTAATAATTTAGATGAGAGGGATTTGTAATGACATTAAACACTAGTATCTGTCAGGAAATTGATAATCTTTACAGTGATTTTAATCAAAACACAGAAGATGAAGAGTTAAAAGATTCTCCGGATATAGAGGATGAACTTCTTGAACACGGGAATCCAAAAACTTTCAGTTCCATTGCTAAAGAAGATGATATTCTGCAAATGTATTTAAAAGATGTAGGAAAAATTCGTCTCTTAAATTCAAAAGAAGAAAAACTACTTGGCAAGGACATAAAGGAAGGTGAGGATAAAAAAGCTGAAATTGCAAAACGTAAACTTGTTCAAGCGAATTTAAGGCTTGTTGTAAGTATTGCGAAAAAATACATAGGACAGGGTGTACTGTTTATGGATTTAGTACAGGAAGGTTCATTAGGACTAATTAAAGCAGCGGAAAAATTTGATTATACAAAGAATTTCAAATTTTCTACATATGCAACATGGTGGATTAAACAAACAATAATGAGAGCAATCGCAAACAATTCAAAAACAATAAGAATTCCGGTACATATGGCAGACAAAATCCGCAAATATAAAAAAACATTTTCAACACTATCATTTGAACTGGGCAGAGAACCAACTGATAAAGAAATATCAGAAAAAATGGGATTAAGTCTAAAAAATATCCTTTCTATAAAAAGAGCAATAATAAAAGAGCCAATAAGCCTTGAAACACCGGTAACCGATGATTTATGCGTAGGAGATTATATAGAAGATAAAAGCTACAACTCACCGGATACTCAAGCCAAAAACAATGCAATAAAAGGCAGTATTCACCAGTTGCTGAACACATTAAATGACAGAGAACGAAGGATTATCAACTGCCGTTTCGGAGTAAACGGAGAAACTCCAATGACACTTGAACAACTCGGAAAAACAATGGGTTACTCAAAAGAAAGAATCAGGCAATTAGAAGATGCGGCCTTGACAAAAATGCGGCAAAGGCAAGAACTGAGACACTTCAGAGACTTCATCGAGGATTAAGTAAATGGGGGGTGGTGCTATTGCAGCCCCCATAACCCCTTGAAAAAACGGGGATAACAACGCATCACTTCATAAGGTAGGAGCCACGAAGTGACAGTGGGGGGTTCGATATTGCAGAAAAAATCCCCCTAGCCCCCTTTAAAAAAGGGGGCTAATAATGCCTCCCTTCGTAAGGGAGATGACACGTAAGTGGCAGAGGGTTTTCATTATTGCAGAAAAAATCCCCATAACCCCCTTTAAAAAAGGGGGCTTATAATGCCTCCCTTCGTAAGGAAGGTGCCACGAAGTGGCAGAGGGTTTTCATTATTGCAGAAAAAATTCCCCTAACCCCCTTTACAAAAGGGGGCTTATAATGCCTCCCTTTATAAGGGAGGTGCCACGAAGTGGCAGAGGGTTTTTACTTCATACTATTTTTAATGTGTATTTTTTGTAGTCTGTTCTTTCTCTTTGCATAGCAACAAAGAGAAAGAACAGACAGAAGAAAGAGAAACATGCTATACTACGGCAATGCTTCGCATTGCTTTATTCAAAATGACGCCGTGAAAAACAGAGTTTTTCACCTTTCAGCCTCGCTATCGTGCTATCGCACACGCTCGGCATTTTTTTAGCAAACAGCCTCCCTTTGCAAGGGAGGCTGTTCTTTCAAGTTTCGCCTTTCTTTTTTCTATATATCATTTTTCAAAACCGGCTGAGCCTCTTTATTTCCGCAAAGGACTACCAAGAGGTTATTAACCATTTTTGCTTTATCAGCATCACTCAAATTAACAACATTATGCTCGTTTAATCTATTTAAAGCCATTTCGACCATACTAACTGCACCGTCAACTATAGCTCTTTTTGCATCAATAATTGCGGCAGCCTGCTGTCTTTGAAGCATAGCAGCAGCAATTTCCGGAGCATAAGCCAGATGTGTTATTTTTGCATCAATAATATTTAAACCCGCGACACGAACATTTTTTTGAATTTCTGCTTTCAATTTAGCCGAAATTTCCTGACTGTCACCTCTCAATGTTTGTTTTCCGGAATCTTCCGTTGCATCATAAGGATAAGTTCTTACGATATTTCTCAATGCAGAATCAGCCTGAGCAGAAAGAAAAGTATTATAATCATTTACATTAAACATTGCTTTTGCCGTATCCTGCACTTCCCAGATTACAATAATACCAACTTCTATCGGATTACCAAGCTCATCGTTAATTTTTTGTTTACCGTTTTCAAGAGTTCTTGCCTTTAATGAAATAGGTACAAAAGGAGTTATACTCTGTGCAAGAGGATTAACCCAGTGGAACCCGGCACCTTTTAAGGTTCCCACATATTTTCCAAAAACAGTAAGCACCATTGCTTCTTGAGGTTTCAAGAGCTTAAATCCCATGAAACCAAAAACAATTAAAACAACAAGAATTACACCGATAAACCCGAGTCCTATCGAGAAAAACAGCCATGCAAATAACGCAATTATAAAGAATACAAATAACATAAAAAATCCGTTTATGGATATAACTTTACGTTCCTCTTCCTTTCCTTGAATAGGTGAAATTGAAGAGTTAATAGTATGATTTTCATTATGGACAGAATGTTCTTTTTCAACCTCCGTATTTGTTTCCTGTACCGGTTTTTGTTCATGTTCCACTATTTTTTCTTCCGCAGATTCCTGTTTAGACGTTGGCTGAACAGACTTAGGTTTGGCGGAAGAACAAACTTTTTCAAGAAAAACGAGGTTATCAATAACACCTGCAGGTTGTTTCATAAATAGACTAAAATACTTTGAAAGCTCTCCGTTATCAAACCATACACTTTTACAATCCACACATTTATCAGCAATAATTCCGTTAAAAAATACTTTATGCATGGTTTTTGCACAGGTAGGACAATTTCTCAACTCTTCTTTTATCTTCAATGGTTCCATTTCAACAGGATTTACGAGTGGGGCTTTTAAATCCAGCCATTCTCCTATTCTTTGTAACGCATTAAATGAAATCCACACTGCTTTACAATTCTTGCAGTAATAGATATTTAAACCGTTACGGTTATAACCGGTTAACTCAATATTACATTTTGGACAATTCATAACTCTCCCCCGATCTTATTGTAAAGTAAATTACGCTTCTATAAGCGATTTTGCAAATTCTACAGATTGTTCATTAATTTCGCCGCCCGCCAATTCAGCAAGAGCCTTAATTCTGTTTTCACCTGTCAATACATACACCTCAACTTTTGTTTCATCATTCTGTGATTTTCTTACATAAAAATGTTTATCAGCTTTTGAAGCAATAATTGGCTGGTGTGTAATTAAAATTATCTGATGATATTTTGACAAATCCTTTATTTCGTCGGCAACACTCTGGGAAGCTTTGCCGGAGATTCCGGTATCAATCTCATCAAAAATAACAGTATCAATATCATCAGACTGTGCAAAAATTGATTTTATTGCAAGCATTACTCTGGAAATTTCACCGCCTGAAGCTACTTTTGCAAGCGGTTTCAAATCTTCCGAAACATTAGTTGAAATCAGAAATTCCACATTATCCGCACCGTCTGAAGCAATCTCCTTTGGCGTAACAGAAATTTCAAAACGTGCCTTTGGCAATTCCAGTTTTTCCAACCGCTCCTGAATATAAACAGAAAGGACTTTTGCATAATCCTGACGTTTTTCTCTAATTACAGAAGCTTTTTGAACAAGAACATCATATTGTTCTTTTAATGATTTTTCCAGCTCTTCAATATTTTGTGTGGAATACTCAATACCGGCAAGTTCATCTGCCAGTTTTTTATAAGTTTCCAAAACTTCCGCTAAGGTAGAACCGTACTTGCGTTTCAATTTATCGAGTAAAAACAGCCTTTCCTGAATTTCATTCAATCTTTCTTCATCATTATCAAGATTCTGGCTGTATTCTCTCAATTCCGAACCGACATCCCTCAATCGCTCAATCGCATCAACAAGATTTTGTTCGGATTCATCAAGCTTTTTGTCCATATCAACAGCTTTTGAAAGATTTTGTTTAATCTTACCAAGAGCCTCAAGTATAGAACCGTCATCCCCGTTGATTGCCCAATATGAAGAACCCGTAAGCTCTTTCAGCTTTTCAGCATTTTCAAGCACTTCAAGTTCTGCCCCCAATTCTTCATCCTCTGTTTCAGACTGGATTTCGGCAGCTTCAATCTCCTGAACCTGAAATTTCAAGAACTCAATCTGTGATTCTGTCGTATCAGCGGAATTTTTTGCGGCATCAAGGAGATTTTTTGTATCAAGATATTTTTTATAAAGCTCTTTATATTCTTCCAAAATATGTCCGTAAACATCTTTTGCATAGTTATCAAGCAATGTAATATGATATTTCGGCTGCATAAACACATAAGTCTGATGCTGGGAGTGAATATCCAAAAACAAAGATTTAATCTGTTTTAAAAATTCCTGATTAATCAACGTTCCGTTTATACGTGTTCTGACCGAACTCTGTGTAATTTCTTTTGATAAAACAATTTCCGTACCGAAATCATCAATGGCGTATTCTTCAAAAAGCGGCTTTAAATCGTGTTTTGTATTTTCTATTACAAGTTCAATTACAGCTTTTTCACGGCCGTTTTTGATAACTTCTTTTGATACACGCGGAGCAAAAGCAAGATCAATAGCACTAATCAAAATACTCTTACCCGCCCCGGTTTCACCTGTTATAACATTTAAGCCCTCATGAAAATTTGCGGTAAGTTCGTCTATAAGTATATAATCTTTCAACCGTAATTGTTTTATCATACTAATAGGATAGCTCAAATTCACTTATAGTGCAAAATTTTACGATTTGTTAAATATTAAAGTTTATACGGATAATCATCTTTGAACTCCCAGTTATCATAAAGCAACAGTGTTGAACAATATGCAGCAATCGTTTTACACTTTTGTAATGCATTTTCTCTTGTAGGTGCATTTACAGGAATATACGAACACCAGTGTTTATTATTTCCGCAATGCGTTTTTTGATATGGTTCCTTGCATAACAAAAATGTAAACCTGTCATATCCGCTTTTATTAGGATTCTTATTCCCATTGATGTCTATAGTCATATCAATACAATTACCATTATGGAAATAAACAATAGAACCATCAAGCATAATTATCCTTAGCTCATAATTCTTCATCTCTTCTCCCTCTTCCACTTCTTCAGCCTTATCAACAGAAAGATATTTTAAATACGGTCCTATGTATGACATAAAGTAATTATAACTTGCCTGTGCATTGGCAAGTTTGTTTTCATCAGCATCATCCCCCTTATGTTCACCTTCCTTATTCCAGTACATGACTTCAGCATTATCAATTTCAGAAAGCATAATTGCCTGCTGCATTGTGCTGTAGAATTTTTTTAATCGGGATACAGCCTCTTTCTGCTTATATGAAGAAATAACCGACGGCAAAGTCATTGCTGCAACAACACCGATTATACCAAGTGTTATAAGAACTTCAGCCAAAGTAAATGCTGGTACTCGTTTCTGTTCAAAGACTTCTGAAAAACCTCGCAACATGGTAACTGTATTCCTTTTCATAACAATATCCTCCTATTACAATATTAAATTAATACATATATTATAAACATATTCATTTAATATAGTCAATATTATTTAATTATAAAGTCATTAATTTCCCTAAACATGCAATGATATTAAGTATGAGAATTGTTACCGAATTAAAAGAAATTTTATACAGCAAAGGTCTTACGTTAAAATATGTTGCGGAAGAACTCGGTAAAAAAGTCGGCAAAACTTATACACTTGCAAATCTCTCAAATAAATTACGTAACGAAACAATTACATACAGAGAGATGAAAATTATAGCAGATATCATAGACTGCACTCTTGAAATTACTCCCAACAAAAAATAAAAGGGACATGAAAGTCCCTTTAGCAAATGGAGTTTGAAATATTAACGCAAAAATTAAGAACCTACAAGCCTTAAAGCTTCTTCCAGAAGTTCTTTATTGGTAGATATCAGTTTATTGGAAACTTCCATCTGCAATTTTGCCATCTGGAAATATGAAATATTAGCTTTAAAATCAGCGTTAGATAATTCCAAAAGTCCGGAGCGAATTTCCCCGTACCCTAACAAAGGTTTTCCGGAAGCTTCGGTTTCCAAAAATTCCCCGTCATTAACTTCCAGAAGTCCTGCAGCGTTGTGGAAATTTCTCGTTGTTATTCTATACAACGGAACGGTTCTTTTACCGTTATCAGCCTTTCCATAAATAGTTCCGTCGTTTTTTATCTCATAATCGTCATACTTACCTAAATATTTCCCGTTATTAGGATCTATCCAGAGTTTTATGTTTGTTGTAGGTATATCCAATGCTCCGCCTCTAAGAGCAGTTTCCTGATAAAGATCAGCAGAAATTGACTTCGTACCCTGCATAATCTCGCCTTTATCATTCAAAATGTAACCCTGAACAGTATTACCGTTTCTTGCACGATAAACACCTTCTCCATCAAACGTAAATTCACCAAGGCGTGTATAAACACTCTTTCCGTCTGCTGTTTTTGTCAGGAAAAAGCCTTTTCCCTCCAAAAATAAATTCGACTGGGAAGTACCCGGAGTTGATTTACCCTGATCAATTTTTTTGTCATAGTCATCTGAAATAGCCCCTCCGAGAAAGGTTTTAAAATTAACTTGTTTTTCCCTGAACCCCGGAGTATAGACGTTGGACATGTTATCTGCAATAACATCCATCCAGTTCTGGGTTGATTTTTGCGTGTTTATCGCGGTTGTAAAGGAATCATTCATCGCTGTCGCTCCTTTTTTTATTTCTTTGCTCCTGCTCTTGTTTTTCCTGACGGGATTTAGAATAATTTAAATCACCGTATGCAATATTTTCCTCATTAAATCTTTGTCTGAGAAAATCTATATTATTTCTCAAATAAGCTTCAACGGCCTTATCCCCCGGAATAAAGTTGGCATTTATTTTACCTTCTTTATCAACTTTCAAAATAACTGAAACATCTTTATCAAAATCAATTCTAAACGGCTGATTTGTTTTGGATGATTCCTGTAATGCAGCAATTAAAGCAGCAGAGGCCTTTGCTGTGGATTGAGCCTGCTGAACCTGTCCGCGGGCAAGTGTCTTTTGAAATTCGGAAGCAATGCTCTGCATCGACATATCTGTATTCTTCACAAGATTTGAAAAAAACATTGCGTCACTATCACTCATCTGAATTGAAGTATAGTCAACTTTCGGCTGAACTGATGAGATTTCAGCACGCGTATTCGCGGTCATAAGATTATTATTTATATTAAACTGGGTACCGTTTTTCAAAACATAGTTTTTCATTTGCTCTGAAAGCATAGCATAGGCATCTCCGTTTTGAGCAGCATCAACAGTCACACCGCCGGTAAGCTGATTTTGAGAATTTTGTTCAGACTTTTGAACTTCGGGATTTTTCTCTTTGGAATTTTCTTTAACAGCCTTTTTATCAGCTTTTTCGGAAGATTTATTTTCGGCAGCTTTATCAGTTGAATTTGCATCTTCTGTTTCTTTAACTTCAGAAGATTCATCCTTTGCAGCACTGCTTAATTCATCCTGAAAAGAAGAATTGCTATAAGAATTTTTACGGTTTTGCACCGATATACTGCTGTTGACTTCGGAACCGCTTAATATTGCTCCAGCTGCATTTGTTACGTTTGACTCGAAATTCATCTTATAATCCTGCCTCCAGTTGTTCCAGCTGTTTCAAGATTTCTTTCTCTTCTTCTTCCTGTCTTTCAAGGTTTTGATGGAAGTATCTTGTTACACCCAGTTCGGAATATTGTTTTAATTCAGCGGCTTTTTCTTCCGCTATGTAAGCTTCTCTGTTTTTTTCTTTGTGTTTTTCAAGAACTTTTACGGCCTGCTCTAACTTGACCAGTTTTGCTTTTTCCAAATCAAGTATTCGCTGAGCCTCTATTCTGATTTGTTCAAGTTGTTCAGCCTTTTCCCATAAATGTATCAAATATTTATCATAAGTTTCATACATCATAGGATCCGCCTTACGCATATTGGTTTTTGTCGCCTCAATTTCTTCGTTATTCTTTCTTATGTTCTCTTCAGCTTCAAATACAGCCTGTTGAGCTTTTTGTACGACTTGTAACTGTTCTTCTTTCTTTCTGATTCGGAAATCAAGGACTTTCTGTAATCGATATCGAAAAGGCATTTCAGACTACACTTTCTTGCTGATATTATGACCTATATCCGCAAGGTTTGAACCATCTAAACGTATGATATATTTAATGATATTTTCAGATTAGTCAAGTATTTTTATACCGACACCGCTCCCGACCTGTTCGTTGTGAATTGCCCAGCCGTTATTTCCGGAATAACTTGATTGACGGCCCCAATCAGAAGAATTCGGAGAAACTCCGTAACCGTAATAAGGCTGAATCTGAGGTGTAAATCCCGTTGGGGTTCCGTAAAACATATTATTTAACCCGTTAATCATATTAGTTAACTTACCCGTTCTTGTTGTATTTCTTGTAAATGAATTAGGGTAACTGTTATTATAATTCATAATAAGATTATCCATACGCTGATTCAACGGCATGCCGGGATATGTTCTGTGAAAAACACTTTTTTCCAATCTGTTTAGCCTGGCCTTTGAACTTTGCCTGTCATAAGTTCTGCCATATAGCGAACGCTCAACATCAGCAAGTCTGGCTGAATTAAAGTTGCTGTTAATTCTATGGTTATAAACACCAGGATTATAGTTATACCGATGATTATAACGTTTAGGCGTTGTGTAAGTGTGTGTAACATATCTTGTTGCAAATGCAGTATTTATACTGAAAATAAGTCCTAAAATTAATACAAAAATATTTTTCATAAATTTACTCCTCTGATTTACAGAGAGAATAAATTATCAGTAAAGGAAAAACATTCACTAATCGGACAGTACAAATTATTAACACAAAAAAGCCACCCGAAACGGATGGCCTTTTATATTTTTTATCTCATTAAATGTTTATAATGACCTAAACTAAAACAGCAATTTTTTCAGCATTTTTAGCAGCAATTTCAACTAATTGTTTTGCTGTTGCAAGCATAGAAATTTCAGAATTCATTTTATTTATGCAAGAACCGCAGCCGATAGCACTTGCACCGGCAGCAAATGCAAACGGAGCCGTTGTAGGGTTAATACCGGTTGCAGTCATAATAGGCATTTCAACATTTCTTGAAAGTTCGATAGTATTAGAAAGTGTAAGTTCTGCTCTTTCCATCAAGCCTCTGACACCGTCAGCCTGTTCTTTTGAGAAATGACCTTCAGTTTGAATAAGGTCAATACCCATAGCTTCCAATTCTCTTGCAAGTTCAATCTGATCTGAAACAGAAATTTCTCCAGGAATTGTTACACTGAAGAACACTTTTTCATCAATAATTTCAAGAGTTCTTTTTACAAGTGCAAGAACATCATCTTTAGAGAAAGATGCACCTTTTTTATATAAAACATCAAAGTTTCCGAGTTCAATAGCATCAGCACCGAGTTCAACAGCTTTTGCAAGTTCTTCCGGAACGATTGAAGATACAAATAAAGGCAAATCTGTCATACTTCTGATTTCTTTAACGATATCTGAATCAGCACAAATATCAACAGCACTTGCACCTGCCTGTTCAGCGGCAGTAACAACTTTTTTAATATTTTCAATATCAAAATTATCAATACCTGCAATAATTTTAACAGCCTTTTTAGCTTCTAAGTCTCTTTTAAATGATTCAATTCTGCTCATTGTTTTCTCCTTTTTTTATACTAAAGCATATGATTGTCATTATTTTACTTCCTGAATTATACATTAAAATTTTAATAATTTCAATAACTAACCCCGTATATTTATATTTTACGAATGAAAAACAGGCAAAAAGATAAATAATTAATATTGTAAAGGAAAAGCTTATGAATTACTTGAGAATATTTTTGGTTTTTGCTGCGATAAGCACAAATATGCTGGTAATATCCCCCGTATTCAGTGCTGATTATGCAAACGACGAACAAATAAATATCACGGTTTATGAGTCAATAAATCCGGCAATAGTATCAATAGAAGCAGACATAGATGACGGAGTATCCGCCGGAACCGGTTGTATCGTGACCTCTGACGGGCTTATACTAACCGGGTCGCATGTTATTGAAGGCGGACATAACATTGAAGTTACAACATACAACGGACAGGTTTACAAAGCTCAGATAGTATCTAAAATGGGTAAAAACAAAGATCTTGCACTTATAAAAATTACGCCTAAAAAACCGCTTCAAACAATAAAATTCGGAGATTCCTCAACCTGCAAAGTAGGTCAGAAAGTTCTTGCAATAGGCAACCCTTTTGGATTCTCCGGAACGCTAACACAGGGAATTATTTCAAGAATAGATTACACAAAAAACAAAATACAAACAGATGCAGCAATTAATCCCGGATGTTCCGGAGGCCCACTGCTGAATTCAGCCGGAGAAGTTATCGGGATTAACCAGTCAATATACAATCCGGATAATAATATATCAAATATCGGAATAGGTTTTGCAATCCCTATAAACGATGCAAAAAAATTCATTCAGTTAGCTCAAATTGACAAAAAATAACCCTTTACTGCCGTTTTACATGAAACGGCAGTTTTATATAAGTTTCCAAAGATAGGATTTTACGCATTCAGAATATTTAAAATGTTTTACCTGTTTCCGCCACCCAAACTTCACTTAATGTAATATTATTTAACCTTTAAATAAATAAAAATTATTTCGTGGTATATTAATGGAATAAGGAGGATAGTATGACTGAGTATTATTTTATGAACGGGGAATATGTAGAAGCTGAAAAGGCTGTTATCCCTGTAAGAACACATGCTTTTTTATACGGTACCGCAGTTTTTGAAGGTATCAGAGCTTACTGGAACGAAGAAGAAAAACAGTTATACGTTTTCAGGGCTAAAGAGCATTACGAAAGACTTGAAAGAAGTGCTAAAATTATGTATATGGAATGCCCTTATACAGTTGATGAGTGCTGTGAAATAACTAAAAAATTAATGGCTAAAAATGAGTACAAACAAGACGCATATATGCGTCCGACATTGTACAAATCAGCACAAAAAGTAGGTCCGGGTCTTTATGATAACGAAGACTCCTTTATGATTGTTTCAAACAAAATGGGAGATTATATTGATACTTCTAAAGGATTAAAAGTTTGTGTTTCAAGCTGGAGAAGAAACAGCGACAACGCTATTCCTCCTAGAGCAAAAGTTGCAGGAGCTTATGCAAATTCAGCTTTAATAAAAACAGATGCACACAATGCAGGTTTCGACGACGCTGTTGTACTGGATGAAGAAGGCAGAGTAACGGAAGGTTCCGCAATGAATCTGTTCCTCGTTCAAAACGGGAAACTTGTTACAACAATGAAAACTGATAACATACTTGTCGGTGTTACAAGAAATACTATTATTGAAATAGCTAAAAATGAACTCGGCATTGAAACAGAAGAAAGAGCAATCGACAGAACCGAACTTTATATTTCTGATGAAGCATTCTACTGTGGTACAGGTGCTCAAATCAGTCCTATTACTGAAATAGACAGCAGAAAACTCGGTGACGGTAAAGTCGGGCCTATAGTTACGAAACTTCAAAAACTTTACTTTGATGTTGTCAAAGGAAAAGTTGCAAAATATAAACACTGGTGCATGCCTGTTTACTAAAAATGATTATGGCGGGGATAATCCCCGCCGTTTATAATAAAAAAGATGATTAAATTTTTTGGTCTATGCGTTCAAAATTTAATAAGAAGTTTGAAATATCTGTTCACGGGACAGATGCGATTTGAGTCGGTAATAAATCAAGCTGTAGCTATCGGTTATGAATCACTTCCGATTTCATTAATTATAGCATTCATAGCTGCGGCTGTAATAGCAATTCAGGTTGCAAAACAGTTCCTTATGACAGGAGCAGAAGCTTATATTGGCGGGACTATTGCGATTGTAATGATAAGAGAAATTGCACCCGGTTTTGTTGCACTTGCAATAGGTGCAAGAGCCGGAACCGCTATATCTGCTGAAATTGCAAACATGCAGGTTACGTCTCAGGTTGATGCAATAAAAACACTAAAAGTTGATCCTGTAGGTTATTATTTTACACCCAGACTTACTGCGGCAGCAATAACAGTTCCAATGGTAGTCCTTCTTGCGGAAGTTGTCGGTGTCGGCGGAGGACTGCTTGTTTCTAACCTAACAATAGGTTTGCATCCTAACCGATATATGTATTCAGTCTGGGCATGGCTTGCTACAAAAGATATTTACATAAGCCTTTTGAAAGCTTCTGTATTCGGGGTATTAATATCTCTTGTCTGTGCTACCCAGGGATATGAAACAAAGGGCGGAGCTAAAGAAGTCGGGAATTCAACAACACAGGCGGCAATACTGTCAACAATCTATATACTCTTTGCCGACTTCATTATAAATTTAATTTTCTATATAGCAAAATAAAAGTATTTACTCAATAAGAGTCCAATTTTCCGGAAACTCTTCATATATCATCTGCAAAAGTTTTTCCGGTTTCAAATAGAATGTTTCTGCAATCTTGCAAAAAGTTGTCATCTGAGGGGCAAGCTCACCTGATTCGGCCAACATCAGCGTTATTTTGACATATTTATTTCATTAAAAATTTAACTCTGGACTATATTTTGAACTGTATAGCTCCTTGCCTGTTTAATCTGCTTTTATGCATACAAAAAAGCTTTATACAAGATACTTTTGTAATGTAGTCTTATCAAAAACTTCAATACTCTCCTGTGAATGAATAAATATCATACAGCTTAAAAGAGATTTCAGAGTTTCAAAATCGGAAAATGCCATTTTATTCCGTAAATCTTCCATATTATTTGCCAGAAATTCCATGATAATAATCTTATTATCAAAAACCAGACCTGAAAAGTAATCAAAAATCTCTTTAGTCTTGACCCCTTCAAGATAGATGATATCAGGTGATTGGAACTCGATAAACCTTGACGCTTTATCCATATTAAAGCTTACATTTTCATTAAGTTCACACTGGTTTACACCTTTCAAATTGTATTTTGCAATACTTTCAAGAGTCATAATATTTTTGTTTTTATATCTTGAAGCTATTTCCAGTAACAGAGAATAGATAATGTGAGTTTTTCCGCTTAATGGAGACCCGCAAACAAGGATAATTCCTGGTTCATTAATGGCGTAATTAATTGTCTTCAGCTGACTGTCTGTTTTTAATATTGAGGATAACTTTTTAGGAGGTTTATAAATTTTAAGAAAAATTCTCTCGCCCATAATGGTCGGGAAGGTGGAAACACTTGCTATTAAGTCAATATCATCCACTTTAAATGATAATTTCCCGAGCTGTGGCACTTCGGAAACAGAAGGATCAAGCTCAGCAAGAGTTTTTAACTTTGCAATAAATGATGAAATCAAAACATTAGGAATAGTACCTTTAACGTTAATTTCGCCGTTAAGTTTAAAATTCACAGCTAATCCAGAATCTTCATGTTGAAATGTTATTTCATGAACATTTTCCAGAATTGCCTGTTTAAGAATTGCACGGATAATTTTTTGTATATGATTATCGCTCAAATCCTCACTGTGGAGTTCTTCTCTCCAGTCAAAATTAATATATTCACTATTGGTGTATATTTCACCTACTGTAATATCAGTTTTATAATATTCGTCAATCTTTTTCAAAATACTTGCTTCCGTAGCAATAACAGGTTCAATAGAACATTCCGCAGATTCAATTATTCTGTCTATTGCAAATAAATCCAGAGGATCGGCCATTGCAACAGTCAGAGTATCTTCAATTTTAAACAGCGGAATAATCCTGTATTTTTTTGCATCGGAAAAATTTATAAACTTAAGACAATTTTTATCAAGAGTATAATCATCAAGATTAACAGACGGAATATGCAGTTTACTTTCAAGAAATTTTATAATTGTCTCCTCTGTTAAAATTCCTGAATTTATAAGAGCCTGACCGATATTAATATTTTGTGCGGACGCAATTTCCTCCGCCTGTTCTATTGTTTCATAAGGCACAAGTCCGGCTCTGACTAAATCGTATTTCAATTTTTCAAGAGTTTTGTTAGTAACGGTTTCCATAAATAAAAGCCTATTTCAAATATTCATTAACTTTTTTCACAACTTCTTCCAGCTCAAACGGTTTTGTAATATATTCATCTGCTCCTGTTTCTTCTCCTATGAGCTTGTCTTCTTCCTGAGAACGTGCAGTAATCATCAAAATGGGAATATTTTTGTATTTGTTATCAAACTTCAAAAGGCGGCTGATTTTATACCCGTTAATCTTCGGCATCATAACATCCAGAATAATCAAATCCGGCATAATTTCTTTAGCCAGTCTAAGCCCGTCCTCGCCGTTATAAGCACAGTAGCAGGTATAATCTTCTACTTCAAGAACAAATTTAAGGCTTTCAACAATATCTTGTTCATCATCTACAATGAGAATCTTTTTCATAATTTCCCCTAATCTTAATAAAACAAATAAAATTCGTTCGTAATTTCATTATAACATATCAAAACACATCTTCTAATATATTACAATTTGTAAAAAGTAAACAATATGAAGGCAAATTAGAGTATTCACGTGTTTTATGAAAGTTAAAAAGAAATATAGGAGAAATCATTATGTTCGGGAAATTAGGCAGAAAAGCTATTCAGGAAGCTGCTCAAAAGATATCAAAAGAAAAACCTGTTTACAGATTTAACGAAACCTTTCAAACAATGGGTGCTCAGGTCAGACCTGCCGACACCAGAACTCCGGGACAGGTTCTTGCGACAATGGAAGACCTTGCAAAAAGGAATCCTGATATCGCAGAATTTATGACAGAACTTAAAAAGATGAATCCGGAACATCAAAAACTTGCAGCAGATACAATGGAACTTGCAAGAATGCATGAAATGCTTCCAACAAATATAGATATGAATCAAAAAAATCCACAAACCGGAAAATCTCTGCTACAAGCGGTACTTAACATTTTACCCAAAGCTTCAAAAGAAAATCCTGCAATCATTGATTTTACAAAAGAAGTTATTAACAACACAGACTCAACAACAGCAAAGTATTTTTTGGCAAGTTTTCCGGACAACGCACTCAAAACTGAATTTGCACAACATTTAAAAGCTTCTATCCCTATAGTAAAAAATATTGCTGAACAAACTCTCAGCGGCGGTTATACAATGGACTTCAGCAAACAGAAAAACTTTATGGATTTCATTGCCACTTTAATTAACAGAGAATCAAAACCTGAAAAAATTGCTCTGCTGCCGAAATTAACAAAAGTAGCCGATGAAATTCCTGGGGAAAATATGCTGTATCTTGACAGCTTTATCCGCTCAAACACTCCTGTTGAACAGGTAGAGAAAAATTTTGAAACAGTTAAAGATGTTGCTGAAATGATGAACAAAAAAGGCAGCTCTTTTGATATTGTTGACTTTTTAAATAATAACGTAAACCTTGATTAATAACTTCATAAAATACAATTATAAAACAAACCTGTAAAATACAAATGCAGGTTTGTTTTATTCATTTAAATGAAAAATATTCTCAACAGGAACACCGAGAGAATCAGCAAGAACAACTACCTTTTTTATAGTAAGGTTCTGTTCCCCGCGTTCTACTTTACCTATGTAATTCGTATGAACATTGGCAAGTTCTGCAAACTTTTCCTGCGACAGTCGTCTTTTTATTCTTTCGACACGAAAATTCAATCCGATTTTCTTTAAAACATCAATGTAATCAGACATATGCAAATCATATACTATTGACAATGTGCATTCTATACTATTATAATAGTGTATCAGGAGGTATTTATTTTGACTAAAATCAGAATTACACATCGAAAGAATATCCTTAAAAGTACATCCCAACTAGCATTTACCCTTGCTGAAACCCTTATCACATTAGGAATAATCGGTATAGTAGCAGCAATGACCCTACCGGCACTTATTGGCAAATGGCACAAGCTTGTCACGGTTAACAAGTTAAAAACGGCATATTCCTTGATATCACAGGGAATAGAACGTGCGGAATCCGACTATGGAGCGGTAAAAGATTGGACATTTCGTGATAAAGATGATTTTACAAATAAATACATAAAACCGTATTATGATGTGCTAAAAGTATATGAAAAAGGGGATTTACCGGCAGGATTTCATCATTACTGCATGGACGGCACAACATGTGACAATTACGGAAGCTTTAAAAATGCACAAAAAATTATCCTCAAAAATGGCATGATGCTCTCTATGGATATTGATACAACGACAGAAAACTATGTTTGGCTTACAATCACAATAGATTTAAACGGATTAAAAAATTTCAGCACTTACGGTAAAGATACATTTATTTTTTCTCTTGATCCTACAAATGAAAAACTTCTCCCTTATGGCCTGGGCAGAGTGACAGGCGAATTTACAAATACAAACAGGGATAAATCAAGAAAGGCTTTAATGTCGGGAGAAACCAGAAGCTGTACTCGGGCTGGACTATTTTGCGGTGCTGTAATTTTTCTTGACAACTGGGAAATTAAAGATGACTACCCGTGGTAAATAAATTCAACGGCTTAAAACGGAAAATTCTTCTGTTTTAACGGATTTTTGTGAAGCCACAGGGATTGCAAAACAGAAATTTGAACCCTTTTCAAGCTGGCTGTCGCACCAGATTGCTCCTTTATGGGCATCCAGAAGTTGTTTTGCAATCGGAAGTCCGAGTCCGGAACCGCCGGCTTTCCTTGACAGGGAGTTCTCTATCTGGGCAAACTTATCAAAAGCACGCAGCAAATCGGTCTCTGCAATACCAATACCTTCATCTTTCACCGAAACAACAATGTAATCACCATTAAGATTTGCAATTTCATCCTGAAAGTACGGATGAACCGAAATATCGTCTGCATTCTTCAATTCAGACGTAATTGTGATATTTTTCCCTTCCGGAGTAAATTTAATTGCATTAGAAACAAGATTAGTAAGCACCTGTTCCAGTCTTTGCGAATCAGCATAAATTTCAGGCAAATCTTCTGCCTCAACTATATTCAAATTAAGCCCTTTTTCTTTTGCAAGAATTGAGATAGTAGATTTTACATACTCAATAACCTGATGAATATTAATATTTTTAAAATGAAAATCCATCTTTCCTGCTTCAATTTTCGATAAATCAAGCAGGTCATTTATAATTCCGGAAAGGCGTTGAACATTTCGTTTTGCCATATCAAGAAATTTATTTCCCGACTCGTTAATCTCCCCGCATTTACCTGTCAAAAGAATATCCAGAGAATTTTTGATTGAAGTCAAAGGCGTTCTCAGTTCATGTGAAACGATTGATATAAATTCAGATTTGAGCCGCTCAAGCTTTTCGAGTTTCAGATTAGTTTCTTTAATCTCCTGATACAACGTTGCACTTTTCAACGGTAGAGTTACCTGCTGAGCTATTGTTTGAAAACATGTTGCGTCTTCCGTTGAAAACGGTACGTCTTTAAAAATTTCTATACACCCGAAAACCGTATCTCCAAGTTTAACCGGGGCAAACATATTATCATACTGAAATAAATTAAAGTTAAATTTATTTGCCGGATACTTAATATGTTTTATCACCCTTAAAGACTCTGCATCAAGTGCAAATGGATATTTATTATCTTCAAACATTGATTTGTAATGCAAAACTGTCCGCAGCTTTAAAGCATTAATAAGTTCATCGGATAAATCGTAGAGCGAATTTATCAACAAAACAGGTTTATCTTCCGAACATAAGGAAAGTGTACAAGTAAGCGAAAAACTCAAAGACTTATCAATGCCTTCAATCATATAATTAATAAGTTTTTTCTTATCAAGAGTTCCTGCAAAACGAGAACTGGTATCATACAAAGCATTTAATCTATACAAACTGCCTGCTAAATCTTTGTTTGTCTCAGAAAGCTGTTCCAGAGATTTTTTCATTCTTAAATTCATATCAATCGTAGCAAGCACCAGTTCATCACACATATTATCGTTAATAATTGCGTTAGCAATTTTTAACAGCTCTTTATCAATTACTGAGTTATCAGTATTTAAAATAACAGAAGAATTTTCGCATAAAGGTTTTATCTTTTTAGCCAGAGTTTTAAAATTAATATTTTCAGACAAAAAATCAAAAATAATAATATCAGGTTTTCTGACACTTATAGAATCGTAAAGATAAGTCTCATCAGCACACACAGCAAACTCAAATTTGTTTGCGGAAAAAAGTTGCATTAAATGTTCCTTAATCTCTGTTCTGTCAGATACTAATAAAATATAACCCATAATATAATGGTAGCAACAAATCAGACTTTTGCAAATTGTTAAAAAAAATATATTTAAATTAATGTAAACAAACTTTAACAATTTTCAAAAATAATTAAAGAAAAAGCCGGAATAAGCCGTAAACCATGGTGTAAACTTATAAACTGATTGGAAAGGACAGAGTTTCAAATGGGTTTATCGGCATCACAGGCCAGATTATTAAGCATAACATCAAGGATATCGGACAATGAACTTCGTTCACAGACGATAACCAATGCAAAGACTGCACTTGCAAACAAGACAAGTCAGGCAAGTCAGGAATATCTTGCTGCACTGGATGAAACGAATATGTTCTTTTCAACCTATGATGAAGACGGAAATAAAGTAAAAGAATCACTGACTGCTGCCTGTCTATCACAATATGCACCGTTAAAAAATCAATACGGTATTATTAATACAGACGGGCAAATAATGGTTTCCGAAATAGATGCACAGAATTATTTGGAAAGTGCAACACTGGGCGAATTTTTGGAAAAATACGGTGTTGCAACCGTAGAAAATGTTCAGGTTGACAACCCTGAATATGTTGAACAGGCAATTTACATTTACGGTTCCAACTGGAAAGAATGGATTGATGGTACAGCAGATGAAAGTACAGCTGGAGGGCTACAAGGTCTTCAACCAATGCTTCCAGATTACAATAAAGTAGTATGGACTGAAACTATAGATGAAACCTTGTATCCAAAATTTGTAAATGCATCAAAGGGATGTTTGGACCATTGTTACAATAAAGAAGGTTCAGGAGAAGATTGTTATTTACACGTACTGGCACACCTTCTGGAGCTTGACGTGGATGAGAACACCGGAACAGTAAACTCCGCCGCATATCCAAAAGAATTTACTACAACCTACGGGCAACCAATAAAAGTTGGTACAGGTCAAATAACATCGTCTAATATTTATGGAATAGGAATTCCTCACAACAAAACTCTTGACATGAAAGAAGTTTCTGATGCCGTTTGTAATGAAAGCGGCAAAGTCTATCACGCAGCGGAAGATGAAGCGGATAAAGCACATTATGAAAGTCTTGCAACATCAGGGCTTACAGGTAATGATTTACTGGTAGAACAATTATTGAGTAACTACTACACTGATGAAAACGGAGAAACTCAATTAAAAACTTTAAAACAAAAAATCATTGATTTATACTATGTAACAGAAAACCGCCATAGCTTAGGTGTTGATTTTGACACAACCTTGATAGAAGCTATTGAAAGATTTCAGGAAGATATGAAACTGAAAGAATATAAAGCAGATAGTGTACCTGACGAAGAAGCCTGGAAAAAAGACCACGACAAATGGCAGCTGGCTATGGAACAGGCCCTTGAAGTTTTGAACGGTCTGGAGAGATACTTAACCGATGACCAGATAACATATACCGATGCGGATCAGGCACAATGGTATGTAAACCTATGGCACAGAATGAACGGGGCTTCCGATTACAAAGTCACCATTGACGGGGTTGATAACGGAACGCATCCTACCGAACATTATCTCGGACAGCTGGAAGAAGAAGAAAAATATGCCCAGATGGATAATTCACTCATTAACGGTCTGACAGATAACGGGAAACTGTTATGGACAGTTCTTGAAGACGGACTTATGAATAGTGCTGATTACCTTAATTACGGATTGAAAAACGGTACTCTGACACTTGAACGAGTCAACTTCACAGAACCTACAGAAGACGGTTCCGGTATTGAACAGGCAACCTGGACATCCATTATCTATACAAATGCTCTGGATATCTCTGAGGAAGAAAACGAAAAAGCCATTACAAAAGCTGAAGTTAAATACGAACAAACGCTCAAAGACATTGAAGCTAAAGATAAGCAATACGATAATATGATAAGACGTCTTGATACTGAACACAGTGCATTACAAACAGAATACGACACTATCAAGAATGTCATCAGCAAAAACATTGAGCGAACATTAAAAATGTACTCATAGTTAGTAATACACAAGTTTCATTGCCCCTTTTGTAAAGGAGGTGCCACAAAGTGGCGGTGGGTTTCACTTCATACTATTTTTAATGTGTATTTTTTGTAGTCTATTCTTTCTCTTTGTTGCTATGTAAAGAGAAAGAACAGACAGAAGAAAGAGAAACATGCTATACTACGGCAATGCTTCGCATTGCTTTATTCAAAATGACGCCGTGAAAAACAGAGTTTTTCACCTTTCAGCCTCGCTATCGTGCTATCGCACACGCTCGGCATTTTTTTTAGCAAACAGCCTTCCTTCGTAAGGGAGGTGACACGAAGTGGCGGTAGGTTTTCACTATTACAGAAAAAATCCCCCCTGCCCCCCTTTACAAAAGGGGGCTTATAACTGCTATTTCAAATCAATCAAATCTTCAAGTTTGCAATCCAAAGCTCTGAGTATAGCAAACAATGTAGTTACTCTGATATCTACTTCACCTTTTTCAATACGCCCTAAATGTTGAGCATTAATTGAATCAGCACGTTCTACTAATTGTTCTTGAGTTAACTTTTTCTTTGCTCGCTCTATCCGGATATTGTCACCCAGAATAACCAAATCTTTATTCTTTTTCATGAAATTTATTATATTTAATTGACATTAACCCTACCATATGTAATAATATTAATAATCAATATTATTACATTGATATATAAAACATTGACATTGAAAAATATAGGATTATTTATGTTAGACCAATTAACATTAATAAAGAAAATGCATTTTAGGAATTCCGAACTTATCTGTGAACTGAGCGATTTATCACAGACTCTGAAAGATTCTATGGAATACCATATGGATACAAATTCAGAATGTATCCATAATCTTGCTCTAATCCGCATTATTCATGACAAAATGCTGGAGTTACATAAAAAATACTTTGATATAGGAATACGGATTAACGAAATTCTTATGAAATAAAAAGTGCCGCATCAGAACGAGAACGGCACTTTTATTTTTATTATTTATACGACCTATTTTTTTGCAGTTTTGTTAAGCGTTTCTACGTCATTGACTCTCATCGCAAAGTATGGAACCTGCTGGTCATATTCCTGTAAGAACATTACAAAAGTATCATCAAAATAGAATTTTCTAGGCTTATTTTCCTGAGGGAACAAAGCACATGTTTTCATTGCAATAATTGCTTCACTTTTCAACTTAACTCCTTCATTGTTCATTTTAAACTGAACAGTTTCAAGAGCTTTATCAATTTCTATATTAGTACCTTTAATACGCTTATGCGTCAACTGATTAAATTCCTGCTCTTTATAAAGATCAAGATTTGGCACTTTTAATTCATCTTTACTGCTAAATTCATAACTTCCTTCATATTGAGCTTTTTTAATCATCATATCAGAATAGTATTTATCAAAGGTTTTGTCGTCATCAGTTCTGTAAAGATAAACAAGATCTTTTCCCTCAGTTCTTATTGCTACTGCAAAATCATTTTTTGCGTTATAGAACAGAACTCTGAGCGTATTATCTAAATCAGCCTCAGAATCTTTATTAATTCCAAAGTATTCAACCTTTGTTCTGTTGCTGCCAAACTTATCGCTTTCAAGTTTTGAGAAAGCCTTTATAAATTTAAAATCTTTCTTTAACATTGCATAAGCAACATATTTACCTTCGTCTTTTGTCCAATCAATGGCATCAAGAACATCGCTTGTTTCGTTAAATTTTTCTTTGATAGCCTGTTCAATTTCCGCTCTCAATTCAGGAGAGGTTTCGCCAAATTTCGAGTAATACGAATCAGGCGAGATATAAGCCGCTTTAAATGATTGAGAGTTCAATTCTTTCACAAGCGGCGATTTGTAGCCTTCAAACTTTACAGGCCCCTTGGTGAAATTATCCATTAACTCATTCCATGCCAGCTGGAATGTACCGACCCAAATTCTGTTTTGAGCCTGAGAAGGACATTTCATGGTAGGAACAAGTGCAATAGTCTCTTCCTGCTTAGTCCACCAGAAAGCATTCGCTGATAATCCGCCGAAAAACAACAGTGCGGCAAACACCGATACTAAAATTTTCTTCATTAAATTGCTCCTTTTCTCTAATGTAAAACACTGTTTATAAAATTTATCTTATCATTATCAAAAACTTTAATCAATAAAGTTTTTTCTTTTGAGGTCTCACCTTTTACAATCTCAATAGAACTTTTCGGAACTTTAAATGTTTTGGAAAGAAATTCAACAAGACATTTATTAGCCTTGCCGTCTATTGGCTGAGCCGTAATTTTTACTTTCACGCCATCTTCCGTTCGTATAATTTCATTTTTTGATGCGTTGGGTGAAATTTTCAGTTTTATGATAAGTCCTTCTTCTCTTGCCATCGGTAATCCTTATGAATGAAATTTGTTGAATTTTCTTGAAAAAAACATTTAAAATTCGTATTATGATTATACCATGTCCGAAAATTTATTTAACGAAATAAAACGTACACTCATAGAACAAAACAGAAGCGAAGAAGACATAAAACAGATAGAAAAGGCATTTCTGTTTGCACAAAAGCTTCATGAAGGACAATATCGGGTTTCAGAGGAACCTTATATAATCCACCCTGTTGAAGTTGCCAAAATTCTGATTAATTTAAAAGTTGACACACACACTATTATGGCAGCATTTTTGCACGACATACTGGAGGATACGGACACAAAGCCGGAGGAAATCAAAGAATTATTCGGAGATGATGTTTTAACACTTGTACAGGGGGTTACAAAACTAGGGAAACTTCAATTTAAATCAAAAGAAGAACGTCAGGCCGAAAATTTCAGACGTTTATTCATTGCAATGGCGAATGATATAAGAATTATTTTCCTGAAACTTGCTGACAGACTGCATAATATGCGAACTCTTAACTTTATGGCGGCACCGAAACAACAGAAAATTGCACGTGAAACTTTAGACATCTTTGCCCCTCTTGCAAACCGTTTAGGTATTGGTAAAATCAAAACAGAACTTGAAGATTTGGCTCTTCGTTACCTTGAACCCGACAAATATTTTGAAATTGCACAACTAGTATCCCAAACAAAAGCCGAACGTGAAATGACAGTTCAACTTTTGATTGACAAAATTTCAAAAGATGTTAAAAAGAGCGGGATTAATGCTCAAATAACAGGACGTGCCAAGCACTATTACAGCATTTATGCCAAAATGAAACGTTTGAATATCGCATTCCATGAACTTTATGACATAACGGCTGTTCGTGTAATTGTTGATACCGAAAAAGAATGTTATGAAGTTCTGGGGCTGATTCATTCACAATTCAAACCGATACCGGGAAGATTTAAAGATTACATAGCTATGCCTAAAGGCAATATGTACCAGTCTCTTCATACATCGGTAATCGGGCCTCGATCAAAACCGCTTGAAGTTCAGATTAGAACATGGGAAATGCATGAAGTCGCAGAATATGGTGTTGCCGCACACTGGCGTTACAAAGAAAAAGGTTCGCAAAAAGCAGACAATCCTGCAGATTTAAAATTTTCCTGGATGAGAAAACTTGTCGAATACGACAAGGATATGACCTCTGCAGAAGACTATGTAAACTCGGTTAAACTGGACTTATTTTCAGATCAGGTCTTTGCTTTCACTCCGAACGGGGATGTTCTGGACTTACCGCGTAACGCTACCCCTGTTGACTTTGCATACCGTATTCACTCCGATGTAGGCAACAGAACAGTCGGGGCATTAATTAACGGCCGAATTGCCCAACTTGATACAAAATTAAACAACGGAGATATCGTTGAAATTTTAACCTCGAAAACCCCTGCCCCGCGTCTGGATTGGCTGAATTTTGTTGTAACAAAACAGGCATCTTCTAAAATAAAACAGTGGTTTAAGAAAAATAACCGCGAAAGCCATATTGAAGTCGGTAAAACGAATCTGGAACACGAATTGACAAAAGCCGTATTCGATGAATACACAAAACAGGGTGAATTTGAAAAAGTTGCAAAAGTAATGAACTATCAAAGTTCGGAAGACCTTTTTGCAGCACTGGGATACGGAGAAACAACCGTTAATAAAGTCTTAAATAAACTCAAAAAACCGCAGGAAAATAAGATTCCTGAAGCTGCATTCCACACTTCTAAACGGAAAAAATCAGAAAAGGACATTGTGGGTCTTGAAGGGCTTATGTATTCGTTTGCCAGATGCTGTTCTCCTATTCCGGGAGAACCGATTGTAGGAGTCGTAACCCGCTCAAAAGGAGTTACTGTCCACAGAATAGACTGTAAAACTCTTGAAAATGTCCAGCCGGAAAGACTTCTTGATATTCACTGGTCCGGTCAGAACGTAAATAAAACATATGCAACAACAATCAGAGTTGAAACAGGTGAAAAATTAGGTTTACTCAAAGATATCATAGCTGCAGTATCCGACAATAATATAAATATTAATTATGCAAACGTAAAATCAAAAAATAACAGAATAGGTGTTATTGAACTCGGTATTGAACTTGATAATGTTGAAACACTTAAGAAAGTTATTAACTGCATACAGGCAATACCTGACGTATTCAGTGTAAAAAGAATACAAACTTCCTACTCTCATATTCCAAACCCTCCGCAGAGAAATAATAAAAACCCTCATCGCGGCAAAAATGGTCAGAAAAGAAATAGCAAACCTAATTCGTAACATTATGTAAAAATCCGGCAAAAATATCTAAAGTTTTTTCCATGACTCTCCGATTTATATTTTGTAGAGGTTAGATACAAATGTTTGATAATTACTATACAAAATATAAAGATGCGAAATATTTCATTAATGAAAAGACTGCAGAAGAGATTTGTCAAAAGCTTTTAAATGACGTCAAAAATAAAAATATGACGGCAGAAAAGTATGCATACCTTTCAAAAGCTTATACATATATGCAGGACGACAAACATGCCCTTGAAACAGCAAAAATGGCAGTAAGGCTGGATAAAACTTATGCTTACGGATATATCAGGCTTGCTTTTACATACGGCAGGCTCGGAAAAAGAAAAGAAGCCGAAAATGCTGCTGTAATTGCAGAACGACTTGGTGCAGACAACTGGTTTATATGTGCATTTTTAATAAATATTTTTGCATGGCTTGACGAATATGAAAAGGCAGAATGCTACCTTAACAAGATTGAAAGTTTAAATATTGAAACACCTGATTATTATTATTCTCTCGGATTTTCTTTCGGATGCCCGCAGATAAAAGAGTATGAAAAAGCAGTTTATTATTTTAAAAAGGCAGAAGAAAAAGGCTACAAAAATTATTACGATCTAATTTATAAAATGATGTTAATTTTTGGAAAACTCTGTGATAGTGAGAACACTGAAATTTATCTCAATAAATGTCTTGAATATGGTGAAACCGAAGATTTGCTTGAAAGAAAAATCCAGCTTGCGTTATACAAAGAAACTCCGGAAGAAGTTATTAATGATATACGACATTTTTACAGACTAACAGAAGATAAACAACAAGCTCTGATTTACCTTGCAAAAGCCTCCCAGCAAAAGGGAGAACCTAAAAAAGCGTTAAAATATCTTCAGTTTGCACAATACTCCACGGAGCCTACCCTGTTTTTGTTCTATCAAATGGCAGTTTTATATGAATTACAAAGTGATTTCAAAAATGCAGTTATATGTTATAAAAAGGCATTAAAATTTGATAAAAACGATGAAGATATACTTCTGGGGTTATCATATTGCTATTCAAATCTCAAAGAAAATGAACTAGCTGAACTCTATGTTGATAAAGTCCTGCTTCTTGAGCCTGATGAACCTTATCCTTACTATAGAAAAGGCAACCTTTGCTGTGATTTGAAAAGATACGATGAAGCCGCAGAATTTTATAAAAAAGCACTTGAATTAGACCCTTCCGATGTAGATTATTACGGAAGTGTATCATATGCATATTCGAAAGTTGAAAAATATGATTTGTCCCTTGAATATGCAAACAGAGGAATTATGGTAAACAAAAACGATTGTTATGTCCATTTTAGAAAAGGCTGGGCATTACAGGAACTCGGTAAGTATGATTCCGCAATAAAAGCATACCAAAATTGTATTGACTGCAATGAATCATATGTTGATGCATATGCAAATATATCTTATTGTTATTCAAAAATGGGTGAAATGAAAAAATCTATGATTTATGCAAACAAAGCAATTCTGGTAAATAAAGACTATGCTTACGCTCATTATAGGAAAGCATGGGGTTTACATTATCTTGGACAGTTTGAAGAAGCCAAAGAATCTTACGAAACAGCACTTGAACTCGATCCAACAGATCAATACAGCTACATAGGACTTGCAGCAACAAGTCTCGATTTACGAGAATCAATGGATGCATTAAAAGCCGCTAATAAAGCCATTATGCTGGATAGGAACTGCGGAGAAGCCTACTATTTTAAAGGTCTGGCTTTGAGTTATCTGGGAAAACTGAAAGAAGCCCAAATCTCATATGCTAAGGCTGCATCTCTTGGATACTCTTAGAAAAATCTTCAACATATTTATGCTTATCCCTGCTGTATGTGTAAATATCATATTTTTCACCGTTTGAAACAATTTTAACGGAATGATTAATATCTGTTCTGTAAGTTCTAGTATTTCTTAGAGTATCAAGTGTGCCCTTTCGCGGATGCCCGAAAGAATTTCTGCCTGTAGATATTATTGAAATATCCGGCGTAAGATGCTCAAGCATTGCTCTGTCCGTTACATTCTTTGCACCGTGGTGGCCTACTTTAAATATTTCAATATTATGCGGAATATCAGATTTAACCTGATTGAAGGCTTCAACACCCGCATCACCAGTAAACAACATATCAAAATCTTTGTAAGACAGTAATGTTATTATTGAATTTTCATTATCATTCTTACATTCCGCTTTGTAAGTCTTTAGTTTAAAATCATCGCCTTCCGAATATATTACATCGTTATTTTTTGCCAGACTTGAGTCAATATTTTGTGTCTTAAGCGTTTTATAGATTTTAACTGAGGTATAAGCTCTACTGTCATAAGAGTTTATATAAACATGATTGATATTAAGATTTTCCATTAAATCTACAGCACCGCCCGAATGATCGTTATCAAAGTGAGTAATGATTATGCCTTCTATATTTTTAATCCCTCTGTCTTTTAAATATTTGAGAATAATAATCTTTGCCTGAGAAGAACTGCCCTTATATCCTGATTTGCCGGTATCAATTATAAAATATTTATTTTTAGGGGATTTTATCAGAAATGCATCTGCATTTTGAACATCAAATGTAATAATCTCAACATTTTTGGACGGAATATTTATAAGCGAAATTAATAATATTAAAAGAAGTGCACCAGCTGCAATAATTATTCGTTTTGAAAATTCCGTCTTGAATGAATATGTTATTAAAAGAATAATTAAATAATAAATCAAAATTTGAATAATTGACGGATGTGTAGTTGTAATACTTGCATATGGTAAATTTGAAAATAAATCCGATATCCATACCAAAATATCAAGAAAATACTTTAATACAAAATCACTAACTGCACATACAAAATTTGCAATCGGTGTAATTATGGCAAGAACGGAACTTACAAAACCACCGAAACTTATTATACTTAAAAATGGCATTGTAGCAATATTTGCAAATACAGAATACGACGAAAAAGTATTAAAATAGAACATCTGTATTGGAGCAACCCAGATTTGTGCAACTAAAGGAATAAGTACACCTGCACTCAGCCAGGCAGGAATTTTAGTATCATTCAGTCTGGCTGTTACGGCACTTGCCGTTGTAAGAAGCCCGAAGGTTACAAGAAAAGAAAGCTGAAAGCCTACATCATTTATATACGCCGGATTATATATAAGCATCAGCATTGCGACAAGAGCAAGAAGAGCAACACTGTGTGCATCCCTGTCAATTAATTTTCCAGCAAGAATAAATAAAAGCATAAGAGCCGCTCTGATTAGAGAAGGTCCGAGTCCTGTCATCAATGTATATAAAACAATAACAAACATACCGCTGATTACGGTTATTTTAAAAGGAACTCTCAAACGCCTTAAAATGAAAAACCAGAATCCATACACAAATGCAACATTCATTCCTGATGCTGCAAGAATATGCAATAAACCTGAATTTACAAAAGAAGCTTTTATGTAATCCGGTGGAGCGACAGCATCATCCCCGAAAACAATTCCGCCAAGAATTTCAATATTAGGGCTTTTCAAATATTGTGAATGTGTTTTTAAAATTCTATTTCGAACATTGTTAAGCCCCTGTAAAAATTTCCACTTGAAAGGCATTTCTCCGGATATTTCGCTGCAATCAGACTTTTCCGCGTAAAATACAGTATAAGCTTTGTAATTTCTCAAATATTTTGCATAATCAAACTGTGATGGATTTGTAGCCATAAATGGCTGTCTGAGTTTACCTTTGATTAAATATTTATCTCCTATATTAAAATTCTCAAACCCGCCATTTTCATCAGTAAGGGTTACAAAAGTTTTTCCGCTTACCGGTTTCTCATCTATACTTTCGACACCAAAGAAAAACTTTACCCTATCAAAAGAATTTCCTGTAGGAATAGAAAGGATTCTTCCGCTTATAACCGCATCAACAGGTGCAAGTTCAGTCAGAGCATCCGTAGATTTTATTCTAAAATAAGAGTTAAAAAATCCGAAATAGAAAATAAACATCCAGAAAAGAACATATTTATAAGAAATGTACTTTTTAAAAAGTATAAATAAAACCAATAAGGAAAAAACTACCGACGCCTGTATCGCACAATCATTGAAATATGCCATTATCCCCAGCATAAATATCAGTGCCGTAATAAACATAATTGCATTTTTATTTTGTAAAAAGCAAATAATACGTTCTCTCACAGATTTATGCTAGCATGAATAAGAGGTTATTTAAATATTAAGGTGTTTTTCTTTTTCTGTGAAGGCAAAAGTTTTGGCTGTGGAGCTGCAGCTTCAGGAATTATCACTTCCGGCTGTCGCAGTTCGGAAGCCGACGGCTGAGAAGCATATTTAAAAACTCTCGTCGCTATAGCATTAATATACTTGTCATCAAGATGTGCAAAATCAAACAATATAACACCGTTTATATCAAGTTTTCTAGTCTCATGAATTTCTCTTATTAAGTCTTCCTCACTTCCGCCCATGAAAGTTACAAACAATCCTGCAAACAAATCCGTATTAGCAGATTTATGGGACATAACTTCTGTAAGCATTGCATTTAAAGTTTTTGCATTACACGTCAAAAACAGCGGAGTAAAGCCTTTAATATAATTATTCACTGACCAGGTCTGCCAATCCTGCAATTTAAGCTTCAAAGCAGCATCTCTGTCCGGAAAAATAACAGCACTTACATAAATATTTTTAGATTCACCGAGTTTTCCGATTCTTTGAACAAATTCCGTAATTTTTTGTCTTCTGTAATTATTCCATTGCAGCCAAAGCGGATCTTTTAATGTAAGTTCTACCGGATCTTTGCCGTAAAGCGAATAAAATTCATTTCTTGCGTACTCTGTGTAACCCCAGTTACTATAAGGCGAGTATGAAATAGCATGCGGATACCGGATATAATCAAGATTTATGCCGTCAGGTTTGTATGTGGTAATAATCTCAGACAACAGCTGGTATAAAAAGTCTTGAACTTCAGGATTCGCAGGATCAATAAAGAAACCGTTATGCTCCGATGCAGAAGGGGTCGGCATTGCAGACTCATAATTTGCACCCGTTTTATTTCCCCAGGCCGGCTTTACTGCAAGAATATTGGTAGGATTAGCATTAGGTTTTTGATTACCTACATAAAAAGTTTCAAACCAGATATGAACTTTAATATTATTTTTATGAGCTTCTCTAATCCAAATTTTCAAAGGATCAAAGCCTGCAAACTTTTCATTTTGTGCAATAAATCCATAACTTTGCATTGTTTTACTAGGAAAAATTGTACGACCATGAAAATATGTTTCAATAAAAATGTTATCTATACCGGACTTTTTAATTTTTTTAATTGAATTAATAATTTCCTGCTCGCTCGTTTCTGTAGGTCGAAGCCAAACGCCCTTAAACTCTGTATTTTTATAAGGAATTACACTTTTTAAAGCCGTATTTGCAGATTTTATTGCAAGCTGTGAATATTTTTGAGCTTCATCGGGGTGTTTTTCAACTTTTTTCAAATAATTTTCAGCATCTTTAATATAAGAAAGCGGCGAATTAACATCATATTCAGGATTAACATTTTTGTAGTAATTAACCATATTTTTGGCCTCATTTATTTTATTTTGAGCCTCAAAAATATAACTGTCCGACGTTGTATATGTTGTAATAACTCCGGTCATCTGATCGTAATACACTTTTGTTCCAACCGTAACATTAGAAGTAATCCAAGTTTTACCAAGTCCGTGCCCGCTTATAACAGCACCGTTTTCAGGAATAAATGAATCAGCCCCGCTTAATTCGGTAACAGTATTACCTACAATAATAGCCTCCATACCAAATTCATTTGTGTGAGTTCTCTCTCCGTAGTCTTTTGTATAAAGAACCAGCTGATTTACCCCTCTTGACCCAGGCAGATAACTTGCTGATTTATTTGAATTAGGTGTAGGATTAACTGCATCAACCACACGTTTTGAGTGACTGAACAATATTTCACCCTTCTTCATTGTATATGGTTCAAACATATTATCAGTATTATTAGCATAAGATTTCAGACTGCAAATAGTCATAAATGCCAAAAATATTAATAATAATATTGTTTTAAATTTCATTATTTTGCTCCCTGATAATATTCGGAATTCTCATAATTTAGATTATTAATTTTTTCAAGTCTGGATTTAATCGCCGATTGTTGAGGATTTATGCTTAATGCTATTTGGTAGTATTGCTTTGCCTTTTTCAAATCACCAAGTTTATCATAAGCTATCGCAAGTCTGCAATTCAAATTATAATTTTTTTCATACCCGTTTTGATAGGCAATAATATAATGAATAACTGCTTTCTCCAGCTTGTCTCTTTTAAAATAGAATTCGCCGAAATGGTAATTTACATGCGGACTTTTAGGTTCAATATTAAAGGCTCTGAAATAGTATTGTTTTGCGTATTTATCTTCTTTTTTCAAATCATGAATACGGGCAATTTGAGTAATTGCATATACATCTTTCGGATTTGCTTTTGTTACAAGATAATATCTGCTTAATGCCTTTTCAAAAGCCTCTTTTTTTACCGTTTTTTGCTGGGCTGCCAGAGCTTGATTGAAATATATATTACCCTCATAAGTCAGTTCTTTTGTATCAAGGGCGGAAAAATCAAACCTATCTTCATGGTATTCTAAACCGCCCTTTTTAATCTCTGCCATTGAGGCATTAAAAAAAGAGGTGAATAAAACTATAAAAGCCGTAGATAAAGTAAGAACAAACTTACGATTACAAATCATCGAAACCGAAATCTTGGTCAATATCTCGAGTAAAGTACTTACCGTCATCCCAAGCAGGATCCCAATATCTAAATGCAGCATGAACAGCTTCAGCAGTAGCATTTAAAAACTTATTATCGGAATACTTAACTTTTTTATTTTGAGCTACAGGAATTCCGTTTGCATAGTGTTTATCAAGCTGAATTAACCTGATAGCTTCAGAAGAATAATTGCTGTTTCTTAAATAATACGGTTCGGTTAAAGTATTAACATCAACTTCCGCCAGTGCAGGAGCTGCCGCTAAAACCAAAATTCCAAACAATAATAGATTTTTTTTCATATTTCACCTCATTTAGTAACTATTATATAACTTTTTTATTACAGTTTCAATAATATTATAATTTCTTTACACTTAAATGAAATGGATTATTTGTATGATTTTCTTATAATTTCTTCTAATTTTTCAAGCAACTCATCTTCGGGAACTTTAGCAATTATTTCGCCCTTTTTAAATATCAAACCTTCATTGATACCGCCAGCGATTCCGAAGTCGGCATGCTTGGCTTCACCCGGACCGTTCACAGCACAACCCATAGTTGCAATAGTTATAGGATAAGGCAAGTCCTTAAATTTTTCTTCAACTTTTTTAGCCAGAGAAATCAAGTCTATCTGAGTCCTTCCGCATGTAGGGCAGGAAACAAAATTAACACCGTGTTTTCTTAAACTCATACATTTTAGTATTTCAAATCCCGCAGTAACTTCTTCCGCCGGATTTTCAGTAAGAGAAACTCTTATTGTATCCCCGATGCCTTCTGCAAGAAGAGTTCCAATACCTGCTGCAGATTTAATTAAACCGCCCCTGAGAGTTCCGGCTTCTGTGACACCCAGATGTAAAGGATAAGGAACTTTTTCCGCAATAGAACGATATGCATCAATGGTTGTCATAACGTCCGAAGATTTAAGTGAAACTTTTATCAAATCAAAATCCAAATCTTCCAATATTTGAATATGTTTCATTGCACTTTTAACCATCTTTTCGGAAAGCGGAATGTTTTCATCATTAAGCTCTTTTTCAAGAGAACCTGCATTTACACCTATTCTTATAGGAATTTGCTGCTGTTTCGCAAGCTTTACCACGGCCTCAACATTTTCTCTCTTACCTATATTTCCCGGATTAAGCCGAAGAGCATTAATGCCGTTATTTATACATTGAATTGCAAGTTTATAGTCAAAATGAATATCTGCAACCAGAGGAACTGTCGTTTTTTTCACGATTGTTTTTATCGCATCTGCCGCATCTTTATTTAATACTGCCAGACGAACAATTTCACATCCCTTTTCTTCCAATTCTTTTATCTGACGGCATGTAGCTTCAATATTTCTTGTGTCGGTATTACACATAGACTGCACACTGATAGGATTATTTCCGCCAATTTTCACATTGCCTATTGCAATTTCTTTTGAAATTCTTCTTTTTATCATATAATCATGGTATCACAAATAAAAAAGGAGAGCGAAAGTAATGAAAGTTGCGGTTATTTCTGATATTCACGGGAATTATCAGGCCTTGGAAAGTGTTTTAGCTGATATAGAAAAAGAAAAATGCGAAAAAATTTTATGCCTTGGAGACCTGGCACTTGCAGGCCCGCAGCCGGATGTCGTATTAAACTATATAATGGATTTAACATTCGGACAATGGGAAATTATTCAGGGGAACACCGATAAAATAATAGGGGAATGTTCTACTGAAATGTATAAAAAAATGTCGGAAAAGTTCCCGATTATGGCAAACGCTCTTCTTGATGACAGAGACATTCTTACTCCGGAACAGAGATACTATTTAAGAACGCTTCCGCCAAGAAAAGAACTTATGTTCGGAGGGGTTTCAATTTTAATGGTTCATGGTTCCCCGAGAAGAATGAATGAAGATATTTTACCGGGAATGAAGCTTTCTGAAGTTCAGGAAATGTGTGAAGGTGAACTTGCCGATTTAATCCTTTGCGGTCACACGCATATTCCATGCGGATATCAGCTGTTGACCAATCAAACAGTTGTAAATGTCGGAAGCGTCGGACGCCCCATGACGGGAATTCCGAAGGCAAATTATGCGGTGTTTGAATTTGAAGACGGAGAATTTACGGTTAATCACAAAGAAGTTGATTATGACTATGAAATGGCTGCAATGCTGATGCGAAACAGAGGTTTTGAAGGCTGTGACGAAATTGCGGATCAGTTGATTTGCCCTATATTGCGGCATTTATAAGATTTTTGATTTCAAATTTTGTTTGTGTTAACCTGAAAATAATCAGACGAGTTTATTATGGATATAAATAAAGAAAAACTGGTTTCATATATTTCAAAATTAAGACAGCCGAAGGTTCTTGTAATAGGCGATCTGGCAATGGATGAAATGATATACGGGGATGCGGAAAGAATTTCCAGAGAGGCTCCTGTATTGATATTACAGCATTCATATACAAAACTTATTCTCGGCGGTGCTTCAAACGCAGCTCACAACGTATCAACACTTAACGGGAATCAGGTAAGTGTAATAGGAGTTATGGGCGAAGATTATCAGGCCGGGCAGCTTATTGAAACATTTAAAGAAGCCGGTATTGATACGAGATATGTAATTAAAGATAAGACAAGAAAGACAACAACAAAAACCAGAATTTCAGGTTCTATATCAACGTCAATAACACAACAGATTGTACGTCTTGACAGACAGACTAACAGCCCTATTTCCGAAAAAACAGAAGAAAAAGTTTTAAGAAATATTGAAAAAGCAATACCTCATCATGATGCGGTTATTCTGTCGGATTATCATATAGGAACTCTTACTCCGAGAATAATAAATCGTTCAATAGAACTTGCCAATAAGTATAATAAAATTATTGTTGTTGATGCACAGAGAAATTTACAAAATTATAAAAATGTTACTTCAATGACTCCAAACCTTCCGGATACTCAAAAATCAGTGGGATTTGATATTGTTGACGAAAAAACATTACAAAGAGCCGGCGACAAATTACTATTTGATACAGAGGCAAAATTCATTCTTATAACCTGCGGGGCTGACGGAATGTTTGTTGCCGAACCGAATAAAAAATATACAAAAATCCCTGTATTTAATAAATCGGAAGTATTTGACGTAACAGGTGCCGGCGATACAGTTACGGCCGTCTATACACTGGCACTTGCAGCAGGTGCTGACGCTGTTTATGCAGCACTAATAGGAAATGTTGCGGCAAGTCTTGTTGTCAGACAATTCGGCTGTGCAACTACCACAGTTGAAGAACTTCTTGCCGCCGTAGAAAAACTCTAATAAGGAGAATATATGGAAATTTTAAAAAAAATAAGAACTGTAGATTTTATTATTGTTGCTGGTATTATAATCGCTTTGATTGTTGGATTTTTTACATTTAAACACTTCCGCCAGACTGCGGACAAACAAATTGAGGCAACCTCTCAAATTTCTTTTGATGTTTTCATCAGAGGTATAACATATACCGGCAGTGATATGCCTATACATAAAGGTGACAAAACCTTTATCAGTATCAGAAATGTGCCTTATTCCGATTTGGAAATCACTAATGTTAAAATAAAAAGACGTCAGATGGCACTTTCAGCAATTCCGGCAGCAAATGAAAGATTTGCACTTACAATAATTGAGGATCCGTCAATGGAAAATCTTTATGACATTATGATTACACTAACGGATACGGCAAAGATTACAAAAGACGGAGCTGTTGTCGGCGGTAACAAAATAAAAATAGGATTACCGATTACTCTTGAAGGAAAAGATTATAAGTTTAACGGCACAGTTTCTAATGTACAATTAATGCACTATGATGCCGAAAATAAAATGGGAGCAAATATAAACACTACAGATGATATTCAATAATATACTTAATTTTACTCAGAACAAGCTGGATTATATTTATAAAAACAGCTTGTTCCTTCAAAATACGGATAAGTTGATTTTCATTTCAATAATAGGGGTATTATTAGCCTCAACAATATTGTCTTCTGACGGTATCGGGTTTATAGCCCTAATAACGATATTTTTAACAGTCATAAAAGTGATATTTAAAAAGGGTGAAAAATTTGAACCAAATTTATTTGAACTTTTCATCCTCATATATTTTATGATAGTTTTAATAAGCCTTGCCGGCTCAACACTTTTTGCGTTGAGTCTTAAAGGGTTTATGAAAACCGTTACCTACCTGGGATTTTATGTTTCTGTTGTACATTATTTGAAAGATAACCGGAATAAAATCCCTTATATTCTTGCAGCAATAGGACTATGTGTAGGGATTGAGGGGATTGCAGGTTTTTTACAGAACTTTGCACATGTAGAGGAAATCTCAACATGGCAGGATGTTACGAATCTTAATCCGGAAGAAGTAATGACAAGAGTTTACGGAACATTGAAACCATATAATCCAAATCTTCTCGGCGGATACTTTGTTGCAGGAATTCCGTCAATTTTAGGCCTTACAGCACTCCTGCTTTATCTGAAAAAACATATGATGGCAATTATCTGTGGAATTTTATCATTAATTTCAATAGCCGCACTTTTCATGACCGGATGCAGAGGTTCTTATATCGGATGTATGGTAATCTTTTGCGGAATATTTTTAATCTCGGCAAAATTCTTGTGGAATAATTACAAAAAGATATATCTTTCAATAGCCGGAGGATTTATAGTACTTATAACAACGGCTCTTCTTGCTATGAATTCATTGAGAGCAAGAGTTCTCTCAATATTTGCAATGAGACAGGACTCTTCAAATTCATTCAGATTCAATGTTTATCAATCGTCATTCAAAATGTTTCAGGATAACTGGCTTTTTGGTATCGGTGTCGGAAATAAAAACTTCAGAGAAATTTACGGCTTATATATGAGAACCGGATTTGATGCACTAAGTGCTTACAATATCTTTCTTGAAACAGCAGTTGAAAGCGGGATTTTTGCACTTATTGCATTTGTTGTATTTCTGATAATTTTAATTAAAGATTCTGTAAAATACATATTGAATTCCGACGATATCAAAAATATTATTTTTATTTCAACAGCATTAATTTCAATATGTGCAGTTATGGTTCACGGACTGGTTGATACTGTATTTTTCAGACCGCAAATACAGTTTGTATTCTGGACAATGGTTGCAATCGCATCGTCAGTTTTGAAAACAAACTCTGCAATTACTAAAACTTTTGACTAATGTTCTAAAAACTTATATAATTAATATGTTATGAAAAAGAGAGTAATTGCATATCTGCACACACATTGGGACAGAGAATGGTATAGAGAATTTGAAATTTTCAGACTAAGGTTATTAAGAGTTTTTGATAATGTTCTGGAAATGCTTTCCGGCGGGAAAATTCCGTCATTTTATTTTGACGGACAGGTTTCTGCAATGTTGGATTATCTTGAAATAAGACCGGAAAAAGAAGAATTAATCAGAAAGTTTATTGCTGAAAAAAAGCTTTTTATAGGTCCATGTTACACACTTGTGGACGAATTACTCACCGATAAAACTGTTTTTGAAAAAAATCTTGAAATTGGTTTAAAGATATCAAAAGATTTTGGCTGTAATGATTTTATAGGATACCTTGCCGATACTTTCGGACACAGCAAAAATATTCCGTCAATATTTCTAAAATACGGCATAAATAAATGTATGGTTTGGCGGGGCTGCGGAGATATTCCTTCAGAATTTAAATTCAACGGAATTGACACAGTTAACCTGATTCGCGGCTACTTTATGGATATATTTTCAGCACCAATGACAATAGAAGATAAAGCAAACTGGCTGAAAGGCAACCTTGATAAAATTGCAGCGAAATCCTCAGATATATTGCTTTTACCGATAGGTGCCGATCATCTCGGGGTTGAACCAGATATTGCAGAGCAAATTGATGGTGTTAACCGATTTTTGGAAGATTATAATATAGAACTTGGCTCACCTTTTGATTACTTTGAGCTTGTAAAAAATAATTTCAATCAGTTTGAATGGAATGACGAACTCCGTGACAATTCTAAAACATTTATTCTGCCCGGAAGTTATTCCGCAAGAACCAAAATTAAACAGTACAACACAGAATGCACATACCAACTTGATTTTGCAAACAAAATTCAAAAACACTATGGAGGAAATTACGATTCAGTAATAGAATATGCATACAAACTTCTTTTACAAAATCAGGCACATGACGGTATCTGTGGATGTTCGACAGATGATGTACATAAGGAAAACATTATCAGGTACAAAAAAATTCTGCAAATTGCAAATACAGTCATTGAAGAGCTGAGACTAAAATACAACTTTAAAACTCCAATAATGGTTTCTAAAGAACCCGTTGATGGTTATGAAATCATTGAAAAACACCATGGTTTTGAAAACCAGCTGCTTTATGATACACAACGAATTCCGGTAACGGAAGATTTTACAGAACTTCTAACCTTAAGAAAAATCCCGAACAAACGTACTGATATAAAACTTACACTACGGGATGGTAAATTATATGCAAATGATATTGAAATAGAATTTCTCCGGCGAGAAGATTTAGGTGACACATATAATTTTGCACCCAAAGAAGACGATTACGGTGAAATCGCAAAAATTTTCTATTTGGATGATAAAACAATTAAGACAAGCTTTTTTGACGTAGAATTCTACAGAAGTGAAAATCTTATTAATTTTAAAATAAATTGGAATAATACTTTAAAAGATAAGCTATGGCAGGTACGCTTTAATCTTAAAAATCCTGTCACAGAAACTTTTTCAGAAGATATGAACAGTCTTTTACATCGTACATTCGACCCTGACTACGATATGCGAAAACATTTGCCAAAAACTCGCGGGATAGAAACAAAGTCAAACTTTGCACCGATGCAGAGATATGTAGGCTCTCAAGGTTTAGGCATAATAACCAAAGGACTGACCGAATACGAAGTTTACAAAAATCAATTATCAATAACCATTTTACGCTCTACAGGCATTATCTCAAATCCAAAAAATCCTGCCCGCTCAACGCCTGCAGGACCTCCGCTTGCAGTACCTGAGGCTCAGCAAATATGTGAGAATACTGCCGAAATTTCAATCGGATTTTTTAACGAAAATTGTTATCAAAAATATATAGATGAAGTCTTCCCTAATGTGTGTATTGAAGATTAGTGTTAAGAAGTGTAAAGAAATACAGTCGATATAGCAATTATATACTTGCAAAATACTTTATATAAATGTAAGCAATATCGATTAAATAAACACGAGACATAAAACATACACTTACTACTACACTACCTACTACACACTAACCTTCTACACACACGAGGAATTACAAAAAAATTCCAAGGCTCTATCTTCAAGATAGAGTTTTTTTTGCGAATAAAATAATAATGATTTATAATCAACCAGAAGGATAACAAAAAGACCTCTCTAAAATGAGAGGTCTTTTTATTATTAAATTATAAAAATTATAATTTAGAAGCAACCATCAAAGTAGTTTCAGCCAATCTTGTAGAATAACCCATTTCGTTATCATACCAAGAAATGATTTTAACCTGATTGCCGCCCATTACACGTGTTAATAATGCGTCAACAGTTGATGATTGAGAAGTTCCGATGTAATCAGAAGATACAAGCGGTTCTTCAGTATAGCAAAGAACGTGTCCGTCAGCACCTTCTTTTAATGCAGCGTTAACTTCTTCAACAGTAACGTCTTTTGAAAGTTCAAATACAACGTCAACTAAAGAAACATCCGGAGTAGGAACTCTCATAGCGAAACCGTCCAATTTACCTTTTAATTGAGGTAAAACAAGAGCTACAGCTTTAGCAGCACCTGTTTTTGTAGGAACGATGTTCAAAGCACCGGCTCTTGCACGACGAGGATCTTTGTGACCTGCGTCTAAGATTCTCTGGTCACCTGTGTAAGAGTGAACTGTTGTCATCAAACCTTTAACGATACCGAATTTTTCATCAATAACTTTAGCTACAGGAGCCAAGCAGTTAGTAGTACAAGATGCCATTGAAATTACATTGTGTTTAGCAGGATCATATTCTTTATCATTTACGCCTAAAACGATAGTTTTGTCTTCGTTTGTAGCAGGAGCAGAAATGATAACTTTTTTAGCACCTGCAGTGATGTGAGCTTTAGCTTTTTCAGCATCAGTGAAGAAACCTGTTGATTCAACAACAACTTCTACACCCAAATCTTTCCAAGGTAATTGAGCTGGATCTTTTTCTGCAAAGAATTTAATTTTTTTACCGTTTACGATGATACCTTCATCATAAGCTTCAACAGTACCATCAAATTTACCCATAACAGAATCGTGTTTGAAAAGTAAAGCTGCTTCAGCAGGTTTCAAACCAGGGTCATTGATTGCTACATAATTAATTTTGTCAAAAATACCTTCTCTGATAGCGGCTCTTAAAGTATTACGGCCGATTCTACCAAAACCGTTAATTGCTACATTTACCATAAGTTTTTACTCCTTCTTATTCTGTAAATCTATAACATGTTTTTTATATCATTAACAAAAAAACTAATCAATAGGTTTAGGCCCCATGAATTATTAAGAAAAAGTTAATTATCTTAATTTATAAGGATAATCATCCTTAATTTCCCAGCCGTCATACATCAAAAGAGCTGAACAGACAAGCGGATTAGATTTGCATTCATTTAGGAGTTGAGTTCTTGTACACCCGGTTCTTCCGCAGCCAGGAAAATATGCATCAAAAGGCATTTCTTTATTTCTGAGTAAACCTGCATTATATCCTTCTTCTGTACAAAGAAGAAAATCAAACATATCAACTCCAAGTGTATTAGGGGCTTTTTGACCGTTGTAGTCAAAATTTATATCCAAACAATACCCGCTGCTTAGCTTAATCTTAGAACCATCTGCAAACATTATATCAATAGTCGTTCCACCATTATCTATTTCTGTAGTTTTCTTCAAATATTTTGCAAGATACGTATTATAAAAAGCAAGAACCCCCTCTCGGTTACCCGCGTTACCACCGTTACCGTCATCAATTCTAGGCGATTTTGACCAGTAATACGCCGGTCCGTTCTCCAGTTCAGAAAGTTTAACCGCCTGAGACATAGTTGTGTAGAACTTTTTCAGTTTAGCTTCAACTTCCTGTTTTTTATAATTATGAACAATTTGCGGCAGAGTCATTGCGGCAACAACTCCTATTATACCTAGTGTTATTAAAACTTCCGCAAGAGTGAATGCTTTTTTCATTTGGCCTCCAAAATATAAATAATAATTAAATAATATTATATAACTGTATAATATTATTATATATTACAATAATAAATTTTACAAGAGTAAGCCTACAATGCAAAAATTTTATTATGATACGAAATAAACTTTCTGAAATAATGGGACGCAGACGTTTGAATATGGCTGAAGTTGCAAGAATTGCAGGACTTACACATGTCACGGTATTCAGAATTTATCATGATAAAACAAAAACAATAGAACTTGAAACTTTGAACAAATTGTGCAATGCTTTAAACTGTAGAATTCAGGATATATTTGAACACATTCCTGACTAGATTAGGGAAAATATGAAAATTCAAAACATTAACACTACCGTATTTAAAGCAAACACAACACCTCAAAATAAAAGCTGGCTTGATAAAATTCACGAAAATACCCGTAATGCCTCTGATATGACAGACACTATTGTAGTTCCGCGGACGATTTTTAAGGGGTATCTCGGGATTATGACCGGTACTACGCTTGTGACACTGGGCGGACTCATTAACAAAACCAAACACCCGAAACTTTTTAAAGGTACAATGGCTGCGGGTCTTTTGACGTCATTATACGGTACCTGGGCATTTGTAAGACCATTTATATTAAAAGACGCAAAAGGCGTTGCAAAAGAGAAATAAATGAGGTGTACCTTTGAGATTAGACGAATATTTAGCAGAAGTAGCAGTTCTGGAAATGCAAAATTTAGCTCCGCAAACCCAATTTAAAATAAGAGATTTGTTCAGCAGCAATGCATGGGACATTGTACCTATACAAATAAGACAACAGGCTGGTTTAAGATTTTTTGAAAAAGTTTCGAAACACAAACCTCCGCAGGTTAGAGAGGTAAGATTTGACAACGATGCTACATTATATGAAAAGCTTTGATTTCAGCCAAGTAAGTTATATTAATCTTTTATAATAAATTTTACTGAGCTGAAACACAGGCAGCTATTGCGTCCATAAGGCGTTTTACTTTAACTGTTTCTATTTTTTTCAAGTCATTCGGAATATCGTTTGCATACGGAATAATTGCTTTTTTAAAACCGGCAGCGGCCGCTTCATTCAATCGTTTTTCTATATTATTAACAGGATGGATTTCACCTGAAAGTCCTATTTCACCGATAATAACAGTCTGGCTGTCCACAACAACATCTCTGGCACAGGTTGCCACGGCAAGTGCAATGCCTAAATCAGCACTAGGTTCATCAACCTCAATACCACCCATAACATTCACATAAACATCTTGTTTTGACAGGTTAAGCCCGACACGTTTTTCCAAAACCGCAAGAATTTGGTGGAGCCTGCTCATATCAACGCCATTAGTAACTCTTCTCGGGGAAGGATACGATGTCGTTCCTACAAGGGCCTGAATTTCAACCATAAGCGGTCTTGTACCTTCATTAGTAACGACAATGGCACTTCCTGGTGCTGCGACCTGTGAACGTTCATTAAGAAAAAGTTCGTTCGGATTGCTTACACACCTCAATCCTGTGGCATTCATTTCAAAAATTCCGACTTCAGAAGTATTCCCGAAACGATTTTTCATAGAACGGAGCATCCTATATGATTTATATTTATCTCCTTCAAAATATATTACGGTATCAACCATATGTTCAAGAACTTTAGGACCTGCAATGTTGCCGTCTTTTGTAACATGACCTATGACTATAGTTGTTATATTTTTGCTTTTCGCAATGTGCATAAGGATATTACAACACTCACGAATTTGAGAAACAGAACCTGCGGAACTCGGTACATTATTGGAATAGATAGCCTGAATACTATCCACAACAACAAAATCGGGAGTCAGTTCTTCAATTTGAGATTTAATATTTTCCATATTAGTCTGCGGATATATATAAAGAGAATCAGAATTAATTCCAAGGCGATCTGCACGGAGTTTAAGCTGACTGGCACTTTCTTCGGCAGAAACATAAAGAACTTTTTTACCTGTTTTACAGAGTTCACCGCAGGTTTGCAGTGTAATGGTGGATTTTCCTATACCTGGATCGCCGGCAAGCAGCACAAGAGAACCCTGCACAAACCCTCCTCCGAGGATTCTGTCAAATTCAGAAATATTAGTACTTACTCTGACGCCTTCACCGACTTTAATATCTTTTAGCAAAGCGGGTTTTTCTGTATTTATAAATTCATTTGCGGCGGCATTCGGCAGCTTTTCTGAGAATTGAACTTCTTCCACCAAACTTCCCCAGGAACCGCATTCGGGACATTTGCCCAAATAACCTGCAGTCTCATAACCGCATTCCGAACAAACCCATTTTGATTTAACTTTAGCCATAGAATAATTATAGAACAATAGTAATATATATGTCAAAAATATAAAACCCTCCGCCACTTACGTGGCACCTCCCTTATGAAGGGAGGCTGTTACTTTGTCCCCTTTTGTAAAGGGGGGAGGGGGATTTTTCGTTTATTTCAATTTTTAAACCGCCGGCAATTACCTGACACCTCCATTAGAAAGGATAGCTATTACTCTGCCCCCTTTGTAATGGGGGGAGGGGGATTTTTCGTTTATTTCAATTTTTAAACCGCCGGCACTTACGTGGAACCACCATTACAAAGGATAGCTATTACTCTGCCTCCTTTTGTAAAGGGGGGCTGGGGGGATTTTTTCTGTTTTATAAATTTTCTTGCTTTTATTTTTTGCGGGTGATAATATAATTTTGATAAAGTAAGGTGGGATTAAGATATGATAAAACCTCAATGTCCTAAGGACAGAATTATTTTGGCTCTTGATGTTGATACGTTGGACGAAGTTAAAGAACTCGTTCTTGAACTTAAAGATTATGTTGGATATTTTAAAATAGGATTGCCACTGATTGTGAGTTACGGTTTTGAGGCAGTACGATTGATTGAGGAACTGGGCGGAAGATGTTATTATGACAGCAAATTCCATGATATACCAAATACTGTACAAAAAGCCTGTATTAATCTTGTTAAAAATAACATTCACTTCTTTAACGTACACATACAGGGCGGTTCAAAAATGATTGCCGGTACGGTGAAGGCTGTTAATGCCTGCTGTAAGCGATTGGAAAAAGAGCCTCCGGTAATTCTGGGAGTAACTTTACTTTCAAGTTTTGGACAGCGAACCCTTACTACAGAATTATGTGTTGAAAAAAGCATAGAAGATTATGTATTTCAGCTTGCCAAAGTAGCATATGATTCCGGACTTGACGGGGTTCTGGCAAGTGCGGAAGAGGCTAAAAGAATCAGAAGTCAAATAAAGGATGAAAATTTTATAATTGTTTGTCCTGCCACCAGACCGACATGGGCATCCGTAAATGATCAGGTTCGTGTAGATACACCAAGAGATGCCATTCTTGCCGGAGTAGATTATATGGTAATAGGCCGCCCTATTACGACTGCAGAAAACAGAATTGCTGCGGCAAAATTAATACTTGACGAGATAACTACGGCACTTGAAGAAAAGGATTCAGCAGAACCGGCCATTCTATAATATAAGCAAACAGAATTTTTTCTTTTAATGTTTTGTAAAACCAGATTATCAAAGGTGGTGGATTTTAAATTTTAAACCCTCCGTCACTTCGTGACACCTCCCTTACGAAGGGAGGCTAGTACTTTGCCCCCTTTTGTAAAGGGGGGCTGGGGGGATTTTGATTTTATTTCAATTTTTAAACCCGCCGTCACTCCGTAGCACCTCCATTACGAAGGGAGGCTTTTTATTCTCACTTTTACTACTTCACCTAATTAAACCCGCCGGCACTTTGCGGCACCTCCATTATAAAGAGAGGCTTACATTTTACAAAGGGAGACGATTTCATTAACATAAAGAAAGGGCGGAGCTTTCGCTCCGACCGACAAAAAAATTCATTCGATTTTACTTTGTTAAAAAAGTATCTTTTTTAAAATCCTAACCCTGAAAGGTTTTAGAATTCATTATTTTCCGCCGTATAATACAGCTTCTGCAGCATCTGTTGAAGGTAAAATTGATTGATCGTAGAATTTAACAGGATACATATCTGTAGGGTTTGTTACTGTACAATTATCTACTTCAGCTTTCCAATCTGCATCAGCTGTTTTACCATCACAAACAACTAATTTGTTAGGGTTTTTAGCTCCGTTTACGTCAATTACACCATAACAAAGTGATTCCGTAACAGTGCCACCATCATTACCACTAGTACAAGCTTCTGCGTCTTGTTCAAATGTAAAAGTTATACCGTCATTAAAAAATAACGTATAGTTAGTTGTAGCACTCTTACCAAATTTCACGCTGCTATCATTGGAAGCTTCCCAATCTTCACTTGAATTTGAATCTGCAGTTTTAACAACATTCATACGATTCATGAATAAATTGTAAACAGAATTATCTTTATCAGCATCCGTTTGAGACAGGTCATAGTCATCAAGTGCTACGTTCAAAACTACAGCCTGTGACAATACTGACAAAGCTTTTTTGTATGCTGTTCTGTACTGTGCACCGTTTGTTGAATTCATCAATGTCGGCATTGTCATTGCAGCTACAACGCCGATAATACCCAGTGTAATCAAGACTTCAGCCAGAGTGAAGCCGCTTTTAAAACTCTTTAACATTTATACCTCCGTTATAATAGTTCACATATATATTATTGCATATGAATATCAATTTGTCAAGATTTTTGATGTATATATCATAAAGAAATCGTAATATCACCAATATACTTGATAGAGAGGTAAGCGGTTGGACAAGAAGATATTAGGGAAACAAATAAAACAAATAAGGCTTGAGCGTGGAATATCTCAGGAAAAATTGTCGGAATTGATATTTATTTCACCCCGCCAAATGAGTATTATTGAAACAGGAAATTCCTATCCGTCGCTTGATACATTTATCAGAATTGCAGAAGTTCTGGAGTTTGATGTTAACGAATTTTTTAATATAAAAATAAAAGAACCTGACGAGCTGCGGCTTTGCCTTATTGAACTTATCAAAGCCACTGACCGAAAAAATCTCCCTTTAATCAAAGACATTATCCTTGCGATTGAAAATTACAGCTAGACTTCGGATTCTTCTTCCGCTAACTCTGCAGGAAGTTCCGGAATATCTTTTGAGACAATACCGCCGAGTTTTTCAATCTTTTTAATCTGATTAATAATATTTCCCGATCCGTTAAGCTTTTTAAGTGTTGAATTAAGATTTGTCCGAATTTTCAGCAAATCATTCAAAAGTGCTGCAAATTTATCCAGCATTCCCGAACAAAGCCTTGATATTTCTATTGCGTTTTTATTTTGTCTGTCAACAATATGGAATGAATTAATAATCTTCAAAGCCGCAAGAAGAGTTGAAGGAGAAACAGGCATAATTCCGTTTTTCCATGCTAAATCCCAGAGAGCACAGTTTTCACAAAACATTATTGAATAACATCCCTCAATCGGAATAAACATTAATACATAATCAGGAGATTTTTCATCGGCTGAATATTCGCGTTTTGCAAGCCCTGCTATATGAGATTTTACCGAATCTGTAAATTGTTTGAGATGAACTTCTTTTTCTTCATCCGTTTGAGCATTCACATAGCCGTCCCATGAGGCAAAAGAGGTCTTTGCATCAATATATACACATCTGCCCTCCGGAAGAAAAACAGTTGCATCCGGTCTGCCTTCCGGTGTGCCATACTGAATCCTATAGTCCTCTCCCTTTCTTAATCCTGAAGCTTCCAACACTTTTTCCAGAACAATTTCACCCCAGTGCCCCTGTGTCCTGTTATCTGATTTCATCACTTTTACAAGAGCATTTGTGTCCTGAGAGATTTGATTACCTGCAGCAAGAAAGGATTTTATATTCTCGTCAAATCGAGTAAACCTTTCCGCCTCGGTTTTGAAATTCTCTTGAGAACGCTTTTCAAAATCTTCTATCTTCTCCTTGAATCGCTTATAAAATTCATCAAGGTTTATCCTGTTTTGCTCGTTTAATTCTCTTGAACTGTCTTTAACAACAGAATTTGCAAGGTTTTCAAATTGTAATTTCATCTGTTCAAGCATTATATCCGTGTTTCGCTGTTCGTTCTTTTTACTTAGTGCAAAAGTGACGTAAACTGAAATTCCGCCTAAAATAAAACCTACTATAAATATAAAAATTTCCATTAATAACTCCTTCCGGTTTCAAACCCTCCGCCGCTTTGCGGCACCTCCCTTACTAAGGGAGGCTTTATTCATACTCGCTGTTTGCTACTTAATTAAACCCTCCGTCACTTCGTGACACCTCCCTTATAAAGGGAGGCTATTGCTATGCCCCCATTTTTAAAAGGGGATTTAGGGGGAATTTCCCGCTACAGATATTATATTATATAATACCACGATAAGATTAGACCGTTTATACCAGACTTAAAATTTCAATCTAAAAAATCAACCATGCCTAAAAGCATGGTCTAGAGCATGGTTGAGGGATTTTCTCAATCTAAAGTATTAAATCAATAATTCATGCTTTACACCCTCATATATCAATCAAGGCATGGATGAAGAATACCCTCCGAAAATAGTAGTATATACAGTGTAGAGAGATGCAACTTAATAATTTAAAGAGGGGAATACAATGAGAGAGTTCAAAAGAAAAGCTAGAATTTTACTGGTAGATGACAATGCAGACCACCTTAGAGGGGTAAAAGAACTTATTACGCTTGAAACAAGCTATGATATCGTCGGCACTACAACAAGTGCAAATATTGCAGTTAATCTTATCAAAAAATATCATCCGGATTTGGTGCTTATGGATATCAATATGCCGGAAAAAGATGGATTACAGGCTATTCAGGAAATTAATAAGCTTGAACTCGATACAAAAGTTATCGCACTCAGCGGTTATGATGATGCCGATTTGATTTTCCGTGCTATGAAAATCGGGGCTAAGGGATATGTGTTAAAAACAATGGCTTCAGCTCAATTAATTTATGCCATTGATGAAGTTCTGAACGGCAAAGTTTACCTTCCGTCAGCACTTTCTTCCAGATTCTTTGAATACTTCCAGCAATCCTTCAAAGCAGAAGCCCCTGCTGCGTCCGAAGAAAATCTGCTTAACTACCTTACTGCAAGAGAAGAAGATGTCCTTGACCTTCTCACACAGGGTAATAACTACAAAGGTATTGCGGCAAAATTGTTTATATCAGAAACTACTGTTAAGACTCACGTAAACAATATTTTCCAAAAATTACAGGTAAATGACAGAACTCAGGCTGTACTTTACGCACTTAACAACGGTTTTGCAAATAAAGTTCGTGCAAAAATCTCTGCGTAAACTTTGTATTAAATTATTAAGTTTTGAAGGTTCAGCTTTATTGTAAAGCTGAACCTTTACGATAAGAAAGGCAACTATGACACTTAATCCCGAATTATTGCAGGAACAATCCCGATGTATCGCTCATGAAATCAGAAATCAGGTTTCTATATGTGATGTTTACTGCGAAATTATAAAAAAACATCTAGAAAAAGACGGTATCAAAAACGAGTCCATATCAAAAGCAGTAGATTGTATTCAAAAATCGGTGAAAATAATTAATAATTCACTAATTGAACTTAAATCCGTTAACAACTACTCTCCGCAAAACTGTGACATTGATTCTCTGCTGGAACAGAGTATTTCTCTTTCTAAAGTTTATATTCATGATAAAAAGATTGATATTATTAAATCCGTAAAAAATAACGGGATTATTAATGTTGATGAAAATAAGTTCCTCGCCTGTATAATTAATCTGATTAAAAATGCAATCGAGGCTATTGAAAATAAAGGAGAAATCATTATTTCCTCTGAAATAAAAGATAAAACAGCAAAGATTACAATATCTAATAACGGGAAAGCAATTTCACCTTCAGAACAAAAAACTATTTTTAATGAAGGATTTACAACTAAAAAAACAGGCAGCGGACTGGGACTTTATATTTGTAAAAATAACCTCAAAGCCCAAAATGCTGATTTGGAACTTTTACAGTCAAATTCCAAAAAGACAATATTTGAAATTACTATTCAGACAATATAAAAAAAGCTCCCGACAATTATCGGGAGCGGATTTCGATTGACTATTCTGCTGCCTCTGCAGGTGCCTGAGGCGGAACTTCCTGTGGAGGTTGCCCGTCAGGACCCATAGGAGGTCTTGGTCCTAAGTCCTGAGGCGGAAACGGAGGTCTTTTGTGACAATCACAATTACATTTTTGCTGCTTTTTGAAATTCTTTTCGAAGTTTTTACGGCCTTCTGCTTTCATTTTCTTCAATTCTTTCTGCTGTTTTGCAGTAAGAATAGATTCAAATTCCTTCATATTCTGCATTCTTAAATCGTGTGCCTGTTTATTTAACTCGCGAAGTTCAGAACGAATTTCATTAATTTTTTCCTGCTGCATTTCTACTGCCATTCTGGACATTCTGATTGTTTTGATTTCCTGATGTTTTGCCTTAATTTGTTCCATGATAGGCTCCATCTGTTCATGGCCTTTTTGTCTGATTTCTTTAGCTTTAGCCTTCTGTTCATCAGTCAAGTTTAAACGTTTTTCAAATTCAGCTTTTTTCTTAGCCATTTCAGGATTCATTTTTCTCGGCGGCTTTTGAACATTCGCTGGTGCCTGCTTTTCAACAGGAGCCTTTACTGTCGGAGTTTCTGACGGAGTTGTCGTTGCTTCCGCAGCAATACACTGTGTAGATACGGCAAAAGCCAGTAAACTTGCAAGTAATAATGTTTTCTTCATAAGTTGTCCTTTCTTTCTTCTACAGTAAATCACTTAACATTTCTGCCAATATTTTTTTCGCATTGTAAATACGGGATTTGATAGTACCTACAGGACATTTAAGCCTTTTAGCACAATCTTCGTATGTATAACCGTAAATTTCACAATACACAATAACCTCTCTGAATTTTGGTTTCAGTTTGTTGATGGCCTTGAGTATTCGCTGCTGTCTGTCATTTCTGACAAGTTTCAGTTCCGACCGGATTTTTTATCACGAATATTTTCAAATGTCTTGTCCTCTTCTGCCAGCAGACTCTCATGCCTGTTCACCGCAGATTTCAGATAATCTTTTGATACATTCTTTGCGATTGTCGTTATCCAGCCCTTAAAACTGCCCTTTTCTTTATATTTTTCAGAATTTTTCCAAACTTTTAGATAGACTTCCTGTTCCAAATCCTCATTTTCTTCTTTGGTAATCATTCTGATTATGTTTTTAACATTTTCTTTATTTGTCTTGATGATTTCTTTAAAATCCATTAATCCACCATAATAAACCCGTATGAATCAACAGGAAAACCGTAATCTTCCACACTTAAAGTTTGTCCGTATCGTAATGTGTCAGATATATCGGTATTAAAGTTAATCACACCGAGTATAGTACCACTCAACAGAATTGCAAAGGCCGCACAGGCAATTTTAAGTTTTGCGGAAGTTTTTCTCTTTGCAAGATACAGAGGTTTAACTTCCTGTATTAATGCCGAGACCTTTTCCAGCTTTGCCTCTTCCGCTCTGCAATCTTCACACTCTTCAAGATGTTTTCTCAAATCATCTTCACTTGAAAATGTAAACAATGCTTCGTATTTTGAACATTTTTCTTTCATATTTTAACCTCTATACTAATACAACGATTTAAAATACAAAAAGTTCATTTTCAAAAAAAAATTTTTAATATATTATAACATATGTATTAAACACTAGCAAAAAAATATATTTACAAGTTTTGAGTAAGTCGGGAAAAATCATGTCATTCAATGAATTAATTAAAAGAACATGTAAAAAGCTTGGCGAAAATAACAAACCCACCTATGTTGTAATGGCTATTGCAGCAGTTAAGGGGATTTGCAGGCCTCTTTTTACCATGATGGACAAAACAGAATCACCTGAGACAAAAAAATATACGGCATTACGTGAAGGTTTGACAGAAGCGATAGCCATTCCGGCATACTGGGCATGCGGGGAAGCTGCAGGTAAATTAGCCAATCACCTGTACAAGAATGCCGGTCTTGCCAAAAGAGCAGAAAAGAACCTTATGTTTATGGGAGTATGTACTGCAGCATTATTTGTAATTCCGGGGCTTTGCTCTGTCGCAATTAAACCTATAATGGACTACATTGGTATAAAAGCACCGGATCATGAGAATAAAAATAGAACATCTGCACCGCTGCAGGAAAAACCTTTACAGCAGCAACAGTTAACATCACCGTTTTTTAATAACAGACAGTATCTTTCGTTACATAACTTTCAAAATAGGCCCTACACCGGTCTTAGAATAGGAGGCATGTAATGATAAACGGAATAAGCAGCCTTATTACAAGTTCCCAGCTTGCAAACATAGCACAGAACACCACCCAGTCAGTTGCGGTTGAAACTACGCTTAAATCAATAGGCAGACCGGGCTTTATTCTCATTGATAAAGATATTGATGCTGATACAAAACAATATGCAGCAGCAAAAGAATTTTTATATCAGGCAACATGTCTTGCGGTTTATATGGCATTGATTGTACCAATCTTCAAAAAAGGCGGATTTAAGCTTGCCAAAAATGTTATATTCAAAAACACTCAGGGGTTTGAACATTTTAAAGATGTTAAAGAATACATGCATTACCGCAAACTTGCAGACAATCCATCCGTAAAAAACCGTATTAGCACACTCAATAAAGAAATTCTCAGTGAGGGTGAAGGCAAACTGGTTAAAGAAAAATATGATGAAACATTACTTACGGAACTTGAGAAAAAATCTCCTGATAAGTTTGATTACGTAAAAGGTGCAGTTGAATTAAGCAACATAATCGGTTCTGTACTCGGTCTGGCAATCCTTGCTCCGCAGGTAAGCCATGCATTTATTCATCCGGCATTAAGATTTCTGGGATTAGAAGATAAATCTAAAAAACAGCATGCTGCTGAAAATAAACAGTTAAATCATACTGTTTAAATATTCTAAGGAACGATTAACTATATATTCCGCCTTCAACTTTTTATTTTTGCGTTCTTTTTTAGGTAATTCAACAGGAGCTACTATCCCCCAGTTTGAATTAATCGGCTGGAACTTGTCATGGTTTTCATCCGTAATATATTGTGTCAAAGCACCCAGCATGGTTTCTTTCGGAAGGATTAAAAGACTCTTGCCTTCAATATAATTTGCCATATTAATCCCGGCAAGCATGCCTGAAGCTATAGATTCTGTGTAACCCTCAGTACCTGTAATTTGACCTGCAAAGAATAAATTTTCTCTTTTTCTTGTCTGCAATGAAGGTTTCAATAACTGCGGAGAATTAATAAATGTGTTTCTATGCATAACACCGTATCTTACTATATTAACATTCTCCAAACCAGGTATTGATTGAAGCAGTTCTTTCTGGCTTCCCCATTTTAAATTAGTCTGAAAACCTACAAGATTAAACAGTGTTTTTGCCGAATTATCCTGTCTTAATTGAACAACCGCATAATTTTCAATTCCGGTTCTTTTATCAACAAGCCCTACAGGTTTCATAGGACCGAAACGCAGAGTATCCACTCCGCGGGAGGCCAAAACTTCTATAGGAAGACAACTTTCAAAAAACTTAGCATTCTTTTCAAACTCTTTTAATTCAATTTTGGGAGCATTAATTAATATATTATAAAACTTTTCATACTCATCTTTATTCATCGGACAATTTATATAGGAGGCTTCTCCCTTATCATAACGGCTTGCCCAAAAGGCTTTGTCAAAATCAATACTGTCTTTTTCAACTATAGGAGCAATAGCATCAAAAAAATGCAAATGCTCACTTTGTGTAAACTGTTTTATTGAGTCAGAAAGTTTTTCCGATGTAAGCGGCCCTGAAGCGACAATAACATTACCGTCAGGAATTTCATCAACTTCTTCTCTGATAATTTCTATATTTGAATCAGACTCAATCTTTTCCGTAACAGTTTTAGAAAACACTTCTCTATCGATTGCAAGAGCATTTCCTGCCGGAACTGAATACTTTCTGGCAATTTGAATTAACTCCCCGCCCAAAAGCTCCATTTCCTTTTTCAAAAGTCCGGAAGCATTGGTACAATCGGAAGCCCCGAGACTGTTTGAACAAACAAATTCAGCAAACTTGTCTGTTTTATGTGCCCCTGTACTCTTAACAGGACGCATTTCATAAAGCCTAACTTTTATGCCTCTTTTTGAAAGCTGTAAGGCCGCCTCACTTCCGGCAAGCCCAGCTCCGATAACCTTAACTTCCATATTATTTATTAAATCACAAATATATTTTTAGTAAAAACCTTCAAATATTTATTTAATAATAGAGTTTATTGCAATTTTGTAAACATATTATTATATTTGTAGTAAAAAACTTGAAAAATTTATGAATAATAAGTATAATAATTACACTTAATATTAAGCTTGGTTTTTGTAAAAAAACTTAAAAAAGTCCCCCAAAAAGGCAATAAGTAAAACTTCATGGTTTTATATTAAATATGTGTAGATAGTTATGAAAATTAAAAAGTAGGGATATGGTAGTAAAAGCAATCAATACTGCGGCTATTGAATCCGCAAAAAACAGACGCCAAAATAATAATCAAAAAAATAACAATACCTTGTCATTTCAGGGAAGTTTCAATCCTATAGTTACATTAATGGATTCTATAGACAGAGGCGGTTTTGCAGCATCATTTATTTTGCAGGACGGTTTCGGTATGGTTGCTCCGCGTATTAAAGAAGGTTTGAACCGCGGAAGAGAAGTTGATGAAAACGGCAAAAAACACGGGCCGTATAACTGGGAATTCGCAAGAAAAGAAGGCATCAGAGAAATTCTGAGCGGTCCGAGTGCATTTATTATCCCTGCAATTATGCTTCATTTTATCAAAAAGCATTCAGGAACCGCTAATAATGTATCTATTGATATGATTAAAGGGCTTGGTCAACATTTTGAAGAATTCGCCCAAAATAACAGCAGCATTATTAATGATACAGCTCAAACAAAAAAATTATTCTATAACAAAATTTTTGAAAATATAATACAGACTTCCACTCAGGAAATTATGCCTGACGGTGCAATTAAAAATACATTGTCAGATAAACAGGTTAAACAACTTGCGGAAGAATTCACCGCAAAAACCATAGAAATTGAAAATGCTAAATCAAAAGGATTTTTCAAAAAATTCATCGGTAAAGAAGTAAAAGGTTCTGCGGAAGATTTAACAGAAAACTTAACCGACAGGTTTATGTTATTAAGAAAAGAAAATCTCTCTCCGTCGGTTAATGAAATGACAGCAAGTCTTACTGCCTCCGGCCGAGAAAAACCTATTCAAAAAACCTTCGGTAAAATGATTGAATCAATGAAAGACTTCACCGATGATGCAATCTCTTCTGCTCAAAAACGACTTTCTAAACATCCTGATACTAATATCGGTGAATATATCAGCAAATGGGTTTCTCATCGTACCGGTTCAAGATTTGTATCAAATATGTCTATGTTCCTTGCTGTTGTAGGATTTTACGCACTTATCCCAAAAATCTACAATCTTGGTTTGAAACATAATCCTGCAATCAAAGACGGCGAAACAGATACAAATACAACTAAACCGGCAGCAAACACAGCTACTACTGAGAAGACAAATAATACCGCTCAAACTGAGAAAAACGGGCAAAATGTTGCATTCCAAGGTGCAGGCCTTCAAAAAGCTATCGGCAAAGCCGGCGATGTAGTTTCAAATTCAAGCTGGCTTAAAAAATTGTCTGATAAATTTGAATTTAACGGCCCGCAAATGCCTGAATCGGCAATGTTAACATTGTTATTCGGATTCTGCCTGCCGGCAAGATACGTTAACCGTCAGGATGAATACGATGGAAAAGAAATTCTGGTACGTGATATTGCAAGCTTTTCTGCAATATTATTTGCAGCAGAAGCTTTAAAACGCGGATGCTCAGATATGTTTGCCAAAATTACCGGCCTTGCCCTCAATACAAAACCGGAAGACCACAACAAAACATTCCTGCACAAATTGAAAAATTACTTTACTCCTGCAGGCGGCGTTAACGTTTTAAAAAGTGAAGCTATTATCTCTAAATATTCCAATATTGATAAATACAAAGACGGTATAAACGGATTCTTTGAATTTATTGAAAATAACGGCGGCAACATAAGAAAAGTTTTAAGACTTGATAAAACTGTTAAAGCAAATGCCGAAGCCATAGTTGGTAAACCTCTAAAACAGGCTAGCATTGATGAAATTAAAACGGCATTTAAAAATGTTAAAAATACTGATGCACTCAATAATATCTACAATGTATTCAAAAACAAAAGCAATAAATATGTTAATATTGCAAAAACCTCTAACAGTACATTCGGATTTCTTTCTACATTAGTACTTGTACCGTCATTTATGATATGGCTTGCAAGATACTGTGATAAGATGACAAAACGAGACAGAGCAAGGGACAAGGCAGAAAAAGCCGCAGCTGAACAAAATCAAACACAGATTCAAGCATCACAAACCCAGCAAAATCAGGTTCAACAAGGACAAAAAATAAATACTATTGTAGCTCAACCTACAATGGCAGGTTTTTTGAACAACTAAGAAGCCAGTAGTCGAAACAATTTAAAAAGGACGGATTTATAAATCCGTCCTTTTCAAATTACAAAATTTATTATTCTTCAATTAAAGCATTAATATCAGCTACCATAGCCTCAGGATCAAATCCATGAACTCTGGCACCTGCTTCAAGGTTTTCAAATCTTGCAGCAGCACAACCGATACAGCCAAGACCGTATTTTTGGAAAATTTCAATGCTCTGAGGATATGCCTGTACTATATCCATAATATTCATTTCTTTTGTAACTTTTCCTGCCATAATATTTCTCCTTTTATTGACTTTTACACATTTATCATTAAACACATTATACAATAAAAAAGAAGGATGTGTATATGGAATTATTAAAAAAATTTTTTAAAGATGACGACAAAGTAGTGGGCTTGTGTGCGTTCAGAAAAGAAGAAAAACGCCGCAATTTCAGCAATTTTACATTTTCCGGACAAAAACTGGTATTCTATACCAATACAAAAAACAACTTTCTTTTAGGTACATAGCAAAAAAGCAGCCGAAAATATCGACTGCTTTAATTTATATTCGAGATTGCATTAATTACGCCATTAAATCGAGTTTATGTGCCAGTGTTTCAGAACCTGCAACCTTAGGATGTTCCAAATGATATGGTGAATTACCGGCACTAAATGCTTGTGCCATAAACGGATTAGAAACTTGAGCCTGTTCCGCTCTTTGAGCTTCTTTAAAATTTACCGGTTGTGTTCTAAACAGATTAATTGCTTGAATTGGTGATATTCCCATAATTAATTCCCCATTAATTTATCCCTATATTATAATAAAAACAATTTCAAATCAAAAATTGCCTGAATTTGCCTTTAATATTAAGAAATATTAAGCTCTAAAATCCAAAGATTTGCCGAGAACGGGACTTCCCTCAACCGACGGATATTCCAGATTGTATGCCCCACGCATAAAAAAGTTAGCATTCTGATTGAATGTTGTTTCCTGCGGGCGTCTGCCGTTAGAGCCTTCATTAAACGAAACAGGCTGAACTTTAAATAATTGTTGTGCTTGAATAGCCTTAATTGAATCTAACATATAGCTTCTCTTCTTTTATTCTCTCAAATATATAAAACAAAATTTCCGTCCGTGAATTTCACAAACAGAAATTTTTGTTACATTTTTAATATTTAAACAAGTTTACTGATCACTTTCGTGATGATCTTTATCTTTCATCAATTTTGCAAAATCCGATGGCTTAATACTCTGGACGAATTTTTTAAACTCCTGAGCCTCGGCCTCATCTTTTGCTGAATCCGTTGACACCGAACCGTTTGAGATAACGTTGGCCGTAACAAAAATAGGAGCATCTACTCGTATTGCAAGAGCAATGGCATCAGACGGTCTGGAGTCAATTTCAAGAACTTCGTCATTATCATTAACAAGAAAAATAGTTGCAAAATACGTATCTTTTTCAACATCGTTAATTTCAATTCTATCGATTTTATAACCTGTTTTTTCAATAATATTAATAATCAAATCATGAGTCATTGGACGTGCAACAGTAAGATTTTCAATTTTTCTTATAATAGCACTTGCCTCAGCAGAACCAATCCAAATAGGCAGAGCCTTTCTGTTTTCCTTATCATGAAGTACAACAATAGGCGAACCGGTTCTTGTATCAAGAGCTATACCCATAACTTTCATTTCAATCATATATAAAAACCTTTCTGAATTTAACGTAATAAAAAGACAAACTATACAAATATTATAGACTAAAAAAATAAATAAAAAAGATTTACGAAAAAAAATATTTATGCTAAAATAGAAACAGAGCTGAAAATATACAGCATGACAATAAAATAGAGGAAATGGAGTAGTGGCCGAGTGGCTGAAGGCGGCACCCTGCTAAGGTGTTATGTGGGTATAACCTGCATCCAGGGTTCAAATCCCTGCTGCTCCGTATAAAAATCCGCAACCAAACCGGTTTGGTTGCGGATTTTTATTTTTACTACTTCGGGTACTTTGCCTATGATTGATTTAACCTGTATTAAAAATTTAATTATCTGCAGATATATCAAGTATTTCTCCATCATTTGGGATTAATAGATTATCAATATTATTTTTAGTTTTAAATTCTTTTAAATCTTTCCGGGTAACAGAAAGATGACTGACTGTATCTAAATGACTTGCTATTACAGTTGAATCTGGAGCCGCAGCTAAAACATTTTTTACGTCCTCAATATTCATAATTATGCGTTCTCCGTTTAACAGGGTTGCAGCACAAGCATTTACTACTATTACTTCCGGATTATATTTTTCAATAGACCCACTTACCTCTTCACACCAGATCGTGTCACCAGCTACATACAAAATTTTTTCATTTTGGGATTTAAAAACAATCCCCATTGCATCATAAGGCATACCAACAGAATCGCACAAGGGTTTTATTATCTCTCTTCTGCCATGTTGGGTTCCTGTTTTGTACAGAATTATGTCATTATATTCTGTTCCGGCCTCTGATAAAATTTCAACATTTGTAAACCCTTTTGATATAATATAATCTTTATCAATAACGGATTGTACAAAGATTTTTATATTCTTATTCAGTGCTTTTTCAGCAAATTCATCCCAGTGATCAGGATGAATATGTGTAATAATTACAGCATCAACATTGACAATTTTTTCGATGTCAAAAGGTAGTTCAACTCTTGGCTGGCAAATTTTTGAGTTTATTGCGGATTCAAAACCCGGCATATAATCTTTTGGCATAAGCCACGGATCAATTAAAATTTTGATATTATTATATTCCACTATAATTGTTGCATTTCTTACCTGTGTAATTTTCATTTAGATTTCCTCCTTATAATAAAGCAATTTTATACAGCTATTGTCATTTTGACAAGAATGAACTTTTTTGTATAATACTTACTAAAAAGTAAATTAGGGAGTTTAATTATGGCTAAGTATAAGAAAGATGAATATAAATGTCCTCTTGAGGCTACAATGGATATAATCGGCGGGAAATACAAAGGAGTTATAATAGGACACCTCATAAATAAAACATTAAGGTATAACGAACTGCAAAAACTGATTTCACACGCAACTCCCAAAATGCTTATCCAGCAATTAAAAGAACTAGAAACCGACGGAATAATTACCAGAAAACTTTATCCTGTAGTACCTCCAAAGACTGAATATTCCCTAACCCAAAGAGGGGAAACACTTATTCCGGCAATTATTGAATTAAACAAGTGGGGCATGAATTATTTAAAAGAAGAAAATATCCCCTGTGCTTACAAAGGTGATTTGGATTAATACACAATTTACCATAAAAAACTCACTTGACAATGGGGATAACGTTTTGAATTTTCAATTTGTTCATTTATTTAAAATAATTTATGTTACCCCAAATAATAAAACCATGTGTTTCTTTACATCAAATCAAAGAAAAAAGATTGTAGATGGACTTACAGCAGGTTAAAACTCAACAAAAAGCCTGTGATACTGAAATAGACTCTGTCAAAAAATTTATGGACAAAAACATCGAAATAACTTTCAAAGTCTTCTCTTAATCTATGAGTAAAAAAAATCTTACAACCATAAATTGGACTTACGTATTATGCAACGCAAAACAAATCCGCATCTGTATATTAGAAGCGGATTTGTTTCAAAATGGTAATAAACTATGATTTGTGAAGATGATTGTATGTTCCTACACCGATTGCAGCAAGAGCAGCACCTATTGCAGCACCAATAGCTGTTCTTTTCAGGATTGTTTTCATAGCTTTAAGTTTTTCCGCATTTTCCTGTGCAAAAAGATATAAATCATAAGATCCATTGCGATTATAAATCTTTTTTAATCCATATTTATTTTTCAACTCTCCTACATCAGCATTTAATCTGGTATATTCAAATGAAACCATATTATAGGTTTTCTTAATCAATTGCTGACCTTCAGGAGTATTTTTTAATTCGTTTCTAAATGCTTCTGCAATTTCTTTTGGATCTGTGATACCTTTTTCTTTTATCATTTCATCAAAATACTCAACTTTCCATTTATTAAATTCATTAGGGAAGGTTTTAGAATACCAAAATCCATCTGTTTTTACAACTTCCTTCAACAATTCAGCAGGAACACCCTTTTCTTTTGCCACATTTAAGAGTTTATTGAATTCTCTTTTATTATTGTTTTGATATGCGTTTCTAAGATCATCCAAAAACTTGCTTGTATCAGAAAATTTATTTTCGTAATTCAAATCAAAATTACGTTTAGCTTCTTCGTGTTTAACAAGATTGTCAACTATACAATCCTTTATTTTATTTTCTGCTTCAGTAATTTTTCCGTCTTTAACCCAATTATCCTTACAAAATTTCTCACAAACATCGCTGTATTCTTTTAGTGGTCTATATCCAGCAACTGCAGCACCAACTCCTGTAGCCACAGCCATTACCGGTACATAACTAAAATGTTTATTTTTGTTATGCTGTTGGGAGTATGAAATACCTGCTGCAGGAATAGATGATAAAACATTTAACTGAGACATAAAAACCTCCTTAAAATTCACTTACACTATTTATTAACCAAAATAAAAAAAAATTGCTAAACAATATCCCACAAAAACATCCATCAAAGCTGTACAGCCGTCCACAACTGGGTTTTAAAGGCAATATATAGTTTTACTTTTCTTTACATGAATATTAACCTTATCAACAAAAACAAAATACAGTTTTTCATAAATAGTTGTATGTTGGGGTACAATTCATGTAAATCCGACCTACGTTAAAATATGGCAAAATATATATCTGTGTTTATATGAAAATGACTGGGGCAGCACAGAAGATATTAAAAACATTAAAGACTTAGATTTTGAGTAGTCATTATCTGTGGTACTTGTCATCAAACCAACTGTTAATTTACACTCACAATATATTTTTCTTCTATGGCATCTTTTATAGTTTCTTACATCACTCATTATTGCTGAATAAATATCATTTGTATCCGAAATTCGTCAATCTTAAACCAAGCTATGCCCATAAAGCATATTTTATAATTCAATATAAGTATTTGCTATTTTAAAGAAATACGTAAATAATACTAAAAGAGAAAAGATTTATTTTCTAAATTTAGAGAGGTAAAAATGCTGAAAAAACTTTTTATTTTTGTAATGACACTTATTGTAATTATAGGAGGTACTAATATGAGTAATGCACAGATTAATGATTGGGATAAGACATTCCCGCAAAGTGACAAGGTTAATGTAAAAAAAGTAAGTTTTAAAAACAGATATGGCATAACTCTTGTTGGAGACTTATATACACCGAAAAACAAAACATCTGAACAAATGGCAGCGATTGCAGTTGCCGGTCCGTTTGGAGCCGTAAAAGAGCAGGCTTCCGGATTATATGCCCAAACAATGGCCGAAAGAGGTTTCATAACTCTGGCTTTCGACCCTTCATATACAGGTGAAAGCGGAGGCGAACCGAGAAATGTTTCTTCTCCTGAAATTAACACTGAAGATTTCAGTGCCGCGGTTGACTTTTTGAGTAATCAAAAAGATGTTAATCCTGATGAAATAGGAATTATCGGAATTTGCGGTTTCGGAGGTTTTGGAATAAATGCTGCAGCTATGGATACCAGAATCAAAGCAACTGTTGCTGTAACTATGTATGATATGACAAGAGTAACTGCAAATGGTTATTTTGATGCAATGACTGAAGATGACCGTTATAAACTAAAAGAATCACTCAACAAACAAAGAACTGAAGACTTCAAAAACGGGACTTATGCTAAAGCTTCAGGACTTCCTGAAAAATTAACAGGAGAAGAACCTCAGTTTGTTCAGGATTATTACGGATATTATAAAACACCGCGAGGCTTCCATAGCCGTTCAATTAATTCTAACGGTAATTGGAACACTACCGCATCACTTGCTTTGATTAATATGCCTATTCTGGCTTACAGTAATGAAATTCGAAATGCCGTACTAATAATACACGGCGAAAAAGCACACAGCAGATATTTCTCAGAAGATGCTTATAAAAAACTCAAAGGCGACAATAAGGAACTATTGATTGTTGAAGGTGCAAATCACGTTGATTTATACGACAATCTTGAAAAAATTCCGTTTGATAAAATTGAAAGTTTCTTCACAAAGTACTTAAAATCAACAAAATAAGGAGAACATCTGATTGAGAAAAATATTAACATTAGTTTTGGCAATTATCCTATCACAAAGCTATACTTGCTCACAAGCAATGAACAGTCCTGCCGGAAGTCTGACAAGAACGGATATCTGCAAACAGAATTATAAAATCCTTTTTGGAGAAGATGCACTTGCGGAAACTGGTAGTGATCCGGAAATGCTTGCAATACTTCAAAAATACATATTTGGAGAAATCTTTACTGTTGGCGAACTTGATATTAAAACACGAGAAATGATAACCGTAACGACTCTTACTGTTCAGCAGACCTTACCGCAGTTAAAAACACACATTAACGGAGCTTTAAATGCCGGAGTATCTCCGATTGAACTAAGAGAAACAATTTACCAGCTAGCACCTTTTATTGGATTCCCCAAAACGCTGAATGCTTTAGATGTATTGAATGAAGTATTTAAGGAAAGAGGAATTGAAACACCTCTAAAATCAACAGCAACAATTAAGGAAGAAGAACGTTACAACAAAGGTTTTGCAATACAAAATCCGTTATACGGAGATGAAATAAAGCTTGCAATGGAAGGACTGCCGGATGATATGGGTGCAGATGTTGCAAGATTTTTAACAGAAGTCTGTTTCGGAGATTTCTATACAAGAGAAGGACTTGATGTAAAAACAAGAGAATTACTCTTTGTTGCGGCACTTGTAACAACAGGCAATACAACAACTTTAAAAAGCCATATTAAAGGATGCATAAAAGCCGGAAATTCAAAGGAAACTGTAACGGCAGCAATTATACAATGCCTGCCTTATGTTGGTTTTCCGAATACTCTTGCGGCACTCAGGACATTAAAAGAGGTTCTGTCAGAATAAAAAGTTTTATAAAAATCAAAAAAGGAGAAAAAATGACAAATACATCTGTAAAATTTTTATATGACACACATTATACAGAAGGCAAAAGAGTTACATTTAAAAAACAAGGATTAAACATTGCGGGATTGTTATTTTTACCTGACAACTTTGACGAAAGCAAAAAATATCCTGCCATCGTCGTTACTCACCCAGGCGGTGGTGTAAAGGAACAATGTTCATCACTTTACGGATGGAATCTTGCAAGAAAAGGTTATATTGCACTGGCTTTTGATGCAAGTCATCAAGGAGAAAGCGAAGGGGAACCCCGATATATAGAAGATCCAACAAGCCGTGTTGAAGATATCCGCTCTGCAGTTGATTATCTTGTATCACTTTCTTATGTTGATGAAGAAAAAATCGGTGCTATGGGCATATGTGCAGGTGCAGGATATACAATGAGTGCAATTCAAACAGAATACAGAATCAAAGCCGCAGCAGGCATAAGCACCTGGAATACGGGACACAGTGCAAGATTCGGCAATCCGGGATTATATGATGAAGATAACTTGAATAAAGTTCTAAAAGCTGTAGCCGAACAGAGAACCAAAGAAGCAAGAGGAGCCGAACCTCTATATGTAGGCTATGTTCCTCCTACAGAAGCCGATTTCAAAAAAGAATATTACGGAAACAATGTAATTATGCGTGAAGCCTTTGAATATTATCGAACTCCAAGATGCCAGTATCCAACATCAGTAAACAAAGTTCTGTTCACAAGCCTTGATAAACTTGCCGCATTTGATGCATTCATGCACCTTGAAGCAGTGGCCCCAAGAGCTGTGTGCTTTATAGTCGGAGAAAAAGCCGATACTCAGTATTTCAGCAGAAACGCTTATGACAAAGCACTTGCCCCGAAAGAATTCCATATAATTAATGGAGCAAGCCACATTGATTTATATGACAAACCGGAATATACATCCAGGGTTGTTGAAAAATTAGGTGCATTCTTCGATAAGCATTTGAAATAAAAGGAATACATAATGAGTAACAAACCAATAAATATGGACGATTTTTTTGAACATATGAGAGAAGGCAGAGTTGTAGAGCCGGAATCGGTTACCGCCTCTGCCTTTCATAAATTTAGTCAGGAAGCTTTAAAAATTACAACAGAGCTTAATAATAAATATCATACGCCTGAAGAGATTGTCGAAATTTTTTCGGAATTGACAGGAAAGAAAATAGATAGGTCTTTCAGGATATTTCCCCCATTTTATACTGACTGCGGAAAAAATATTACAATCGGGAAGAATGTTTTTATTAATTCATGCTGTAAATTTCAGGATCAAGGCGGAATTACAATAGGAGACGGATGTCTGATAGGTCATAATGTTATAATAACAACACTTAATCATCTGGAAGCCCCAGAAAAAAGACAATCAATTCTTCCAAAACCCGTAAAAATAGGTAAAAATGTATGGGTAGGGGCAAATGTAACAATAATTCCGGGTGTGACAATCGGAGATAACGCTATAATAGGAGCAGGAAGTGTTGTAATAACAGATATACCCGCGAATACAGTTTCTGTCGGGAATCCATGCATTGTAAAGAAAAAATTTTAATGATAAGGAGGCTGATATGAAAAAAAGATTTTTAGGAGCAAATAAACTTGAAGTTTCATGTATTGGTTTAGGCTGTATGGGATTTACTCAGAGCTACCCGCCGTTTCCGGAGAAAAAGGATTCAATCGCAACAATTAGAAAAGCCGTTGAACTCGGTGTAACGTTCTTTGATACAGCAGAAGTTTACGGTCCGTTTGAGAACGAAGAAATTTTAGGCGAAGCTTTAGAACCTTTCAGAGATAATGTCGTTATTGCAACAAAATTCGGCTATGATTTTGATAATTATAAACTCGACGCAAGCAATAGACCGACCGGACTTTCAAGCAGTCCTGAAACTATTAAAAAAGCCGTTGAGGGATCTTTAAAAAGATTAAGAACTGACCATATTGATTTATATTACCAGCATAGAGTTGATCCGAATGTGCCGATTGAAGATGTTGCAGGATGTGTTAAAGAACTCATTGAAGAAGGCAAAGTCCTTAATTTCGGGCTATCCGAAGCCAGTGCAAATACAGTTAGAAAAGCCCACGCCGTATGCCCTGTCTGTGCCGTTCAGAGCGAATATTCAATGTGGTACAGAAAACTGGAAGAAGGTTTACTTGATACTTTAGAAGGACTAGGAATCGGGTTTGTTCCGTTTTCTCCGCTTGGTAAAGCTGTTCTCACAGGCAGATTTAACAAAGATACGACATTTGATAAAACTGATTTCAGAAGCACAATCCCTCGTTTTAACCACGAAAATCTACAGAAAAACATCGTTCTTGTTGATTATGTAAAAGAACTTGCAGAACAAAAACAAACAACACCGGCGAGAATAGCTCTTGCTTGGCTTTTACATCAAAAACCTTGGATTGTGCCGATACCCGGAACAAAGAAAATTGAACGATTGCAGGAAAATATAGGGGCTGAAAATATTACCTTTACGCCTGAGGAGCTCTCAGATATCAGAAAACATATTGAAAGCATTGAAATCACAGGTGCAAGATATCCGGAAGAACAGGAAAAATTAACAGGACTGTAAAAATGAAAAATAGGGAGCTGTATATCAAACAGCTCCTATTTTTTAATAATCTTTTTCAAATAAATCATATCGACTAATTGTTTTCCGTTTTCAAAGATAGGGTGAGAATAATTATCGGTAAAGAAGTTTTTAACTCTGCGGGTTTGTATAAACCCGCGTTTTTTATAGAAATTAAGCGTTTTTTCATTTTCTCCAGTTCCAAGAATGACAGTATTATAAGCTTTTTTATATTTGTCAAATACAAAATTCAGTAATTTAGTAGCGTATCCTTTATTTTGATATTCGGGGAATGTCGCTAGATTTTTAATTTCTATTGTATCGGAATCGATTTTTATTACCGCACATAAAGATACCGGTTTTCCGCTATCATACACAACAAAAAGCGTTGACCTATCTAAGCACCTGTTAATCATAGTCTCTTCCTCATCTCCGATTAACAGTAAGTCCATAAACTCTGTTTTATTTTCTCTAATTTCTCTGATTTCCATTTTTATGTTTATTTTCCCTAAACATCGCTCCTATATATTTTTTCCCAATTCATAAGCCTGTTTTGGATATTGGGTATGATTAACGTCTCCCTCTGTCCAGACTCCTGACGCTATAATTTTTCCTGCATCAGACCAGCCCAGATAATTTAATAGTGTTTCGTAGTGATTTATTATTGGCTGAGCTTCTTTTGCAGATGTATCTGCATATGTCATAATTAAAACAGCTTTTTTAGGCACATGGATTTGTCCGTTGATTGCATAAAATCTGTCAATTACAGCTTTAATCTGTGCTGAAATTCCAAAATAATACATAGGCGAAGCAAAAACAACAACATCAGCATCCACAATATTATTTCTGACAAATTCAAAATCATCATTGAACACGCATTGACCATTCATACCGCACTTGTTGCAGGCAACACAAGGGTGCACATTTTTGAACGCGGAATCAAATCTAACAACACTATGTCCTGCTTCTTCCACTCCTTTTATAAAATTATCTACAAGAGTATTTGAGTTGCCGTTTTTTCTCGGACTTCCCGTAATAACAAGTATCTTCATTTTTCTGTCTCCTTTTAAAATTTTGTTATTTGCACAACCAGCTGCGGCACCGATAATAACCGCACCGGCAGCAGTAATAAGTGTATTTTTTATAAATCTTCGTCTATCCATGTACTTTAAACCCTCTTTTTTAATACTAACACCTTAGAGCGGCTCTCAGTCAAGAATAAATTATTTATGACTATTTGTATCAACATTCAAATAAAAAGCAAGCGGAATAAGTAAAAACGCAATCAGAGCAAACATAGCAAACACATCGACATATGCCATTAATCGCGATTGAGAAAGAAGTGATTTATACAGGTACATATTTGTTTTGGTATGAGCAAATGTACTAGAGGCATTTGCCATAAAAGTATGTGTTAAAGCTGCAAATTTCTGCTGGAAAATAAGATTAAAATTAGAAAGGTTTTTAACAAGATAAACCTGATGAATCTGAGAGTGACGAGCAACCAGAGTTGATGCAACCGAGGCAATAACAGCAGTCATAGCACTTTTACAAAGATTATGCAGGCTCGCTCCGTTTGACAGTTCTGATTTAGGTAATGTACCCAAAACGAGTGCTGATATTGGAATAAATGTCATTATAACTCCTACCCCCATCAATACCTGCGGAATCGCAACATAAATGAATGAAACCGTTAAATTCAGATTTATAAAAAACAGTGTCGAAATTCCTAAAAAGAAAAAACCTATCGCAATAAGTATTCTATTATCAAACAGCTGCATAAGAGAATTTATGACAAGCATCATAAGAATACATGAAACCAATCGAGGTGCAAGTACATATCCGCTTAGAATTGCGGTATATCCCATCATATTCTGCAAAAACTGCGGCAAAAGTACGATTGTTGAGAACACGAGCATATTAACCGAGGAACTTAATATCGTTCCGATAAAAAAGTTCTTATCTTTAAATAATCTCAAATTAATCAGAGGACTTTTACATTCAAGTTCCCATACTATAAAGAACGCCAGTGCACAGGCGGAAAAACCGGCAAGCCATGAAATCCAGGCACAATCAAACCAGTTATACTGCTGTCCCTTATCAAGAACAATCTGCATTGATAAAAGCCACAAAACAAGAGCAATCATCCCCGGGAAATCTGTTTTTTCAACTTTTTTTCTAACTTCCTGATCCTCAATATTTGCATGAATCAGAGAAACAGACAGTATTCCGACAGGTATATTAACCAGATAAATCCATTGCCAATCGGCATTATCAACAATAAATCCGCCAAACGTCGGCCCGAGAATAGCAAACACCATTACCGCAAGACCATATAAACTCATTGCAATTCCTTTTTTATCAGGCGGGAATGCCGCAAGAAGAATTGCCTGTGAAATCGGAGTCATAGGGCCGCCACCAATTCCCTGTATCAATCTTCCTAATACCATAATATTAAGATTTGGAGCCATTGCACAGATTAAAGAACCTATTGTAAATATTGTTATAAAGACCTTTAACAACATGGTTCGTCCCATAAGATTTTCCAGCCATCCTGACATAAGTATCAGACATGCATTGGCAATCATATACGATGTAATAATCCAGTTTGCTTCATCAATAGTTAAACCAAAGTATCCTGAAATATGCGGGATTGCAACATTTGTAGCTGATGTTGCAAGGCACGCAAACGATGTCGGCAGAAGAATTGACAAAGCGACAAGCCATAACGGGGAATGATGGGTTCTTGTGGTAATAACAGCCTGCTGCATTTTATTTAACCTTCACTTCCGGTACAACAGACATACCAGGGACAATATTGTACTTTGAAATATCTTCTTTAAAAATAATTTTCACAGGAACTCTCTGAACAATTTTTACATAACTTCCCACAGCATTTTCTGGAGGAAAAAGGCTCTGTCTTGAGCCTGTAGAACGCTGAATACTATCAACTTCTCCTTTAAATTTCTTTCCGCCATATGTATCAATTTTTATGGAGACAGGCTGCCCCTTTTGCATATTGGCAATCTGTGTTTCCTTAAAATTAGCAACTATCCACATTTTTTCCGGAACTATTGCAAACAAAGGCTGTGCCACCTGCACATAATTTCCCTGTTCAACAGTACGATTTGTAATACGTCCGTCCTGAGGTGCATAAATTTTTGTATATGAAAGGTTTAATTCATCTTGTTCAACCTCGGCTTCAAGCCTTTTTATAGATGCCTCAATTTCATTATATCGGGCTTTGGCCGAATTATTATTCGATTGTGCCGCTGTTAATTTATTCAGGCTAGAATCATATTCCTGCTTTGACGAAATTCCCTTTGCATACATTTTTGAATATCGGTCATAATCAGCCTTTGCAAAATCCAAATCTGAATATGTTTTTTCAACCTGATTTTCCGTATTTACAAGAGCAGCTTTTGCTTCTTCCAATTTTGCCCGTGTCTCTTTTAACTTCGCCTCATAATCATTCGGATCAATTTCAAGCAGTAAAGCACCTTTTTTGACTTCCTGATTATCTTCTATGTTTAATTTTAATACCGGACCAGCAACTCTTGGAGCCATTGTAATAACATGACCTTCAACAAAAGCATCATCCGTTGACTTATAATATATTGAATGTATTGAGTAAAAAATTCCGCAAAGTAGAAATATTATTGCTGTTACTGTTGGAACAATTACTCTTTTTTTCTTATATTCAGGGCGTGTATCTTCTTCAGGGGTATTGTTCTCAGGGGGTGTATCGGCATTGACCGTTTTATCTTTCGGTTCTTTTTCTTCCACGTTAATTCTCCTTTATATTTGTAATTTAACTTTATCTCTTATATTCTTATTCATTTTTTCAAGAGTACTGAACGTAAGAGCAAGTTCTTCCGCTGAAATATTATTTGTTATTATTTTACGCAAATACATATCAGTACTTAGCACCTTATCTCTTGCTTCCTTGCCTTTTTCTGTCACAATAAGCTTATAGATTTTTCTTCCGTTTGAATCCGGAATTTTTTCAATAAAATTTTTCTGATGTAAAATTTCAATAATTCTTGAAATATTTGCCCGGTCTTTAAATGTAATTTCTGCAAGCTGTCTTTGATACATTATTTCCTCATTTTCAAGCAGCAAATTTAATATTACATATTGATCCGGAGTAAGTTCAAATTCTTTTTCTACAAAAGTCTGTGAAGAAAATCCTCTTATCAGGGTACCTGTAATATAAATTAATGAGCCGATTCTGTCTTTTAAATATTCTCTATACATATTTTATTTTTCCTGTTTGACTAAATAGTCTGCTTGTGCTGTAATTATAGCACAAGAAAATTTTTTGGGAATACTTATCATGAAAAAAATATTAATTTACCTTTTAATACTTACATTTACAACCATTCCGGCAGCCGCCCGACAAAACAAAAATGATATTGAGCATGCTCAAAAGACTTTTATGTACCTGAATCTTGATTGGTGGAAAACTTATCAAGACGACATTTTGACAGAACATCTGAAAGAATTGTATGACTCAAACTATGATTTAAAAAATGCTGAATTAAAAATTAAAGAAAACGAAAAACTTGTCAAAATCCAATTTGCAAATGAACTACCTCAGGTATCATTTGACGGATTTATATCAAGAGATTTTCGTTCATCAATTCAAAGATACGGTAATATGGTCATACCAAGCTTTGCACAGAACAATTTCCAGCTACCTTTAACAGCTAGCTATGAAATTGATATATGGGGGAAAAACAGACTTAAAACAAAAAGTACAGAACAGTATCTTGAAATGGTAAAACAGGCGGAAAGAGCAACTTATATTTCACTTACTTCCGATTTTGCCGCAGAATATTTCAATCTGATAAAATGCGATAAACTTTTATCTATTCAGAATGAACTTATAAAAATTCAGGAAGAGATTGTTTCAAAAACAGAGGATAAATATTCGACAGGGCTGGCAACAATGAATGATCTTCTGGCTGAACAACGAATGCTCACAACATTGAAAGAAGAAAAAAATAATCTTGAAGAAAAACAGGATACACTGATAAATACTTTAAGAGTCTATCTAGCAAAGGGAGACGGAGAAATATCAAGAGCTAATTACGGAAGTCTTATTTTACCTGAAAATATCCCGACTGAACTTAATTCCGAAATTATAGAAAACAGACCTGACTTCAAACAACAAGAAGCAAATATTAAACGTGCCGGATTTGATGTAAAAGTTGCAAGAAGAGAATTGCTGCCGAGTATTGTAATTTTTGGGCAGGTCGGACTTAATGCATACAGACTCAGTAATCTTTTTAACAGTTCTTCTCAACTGCTGAATGCAGGAATAATGCCGTCGATTGATTTGTTTGCGGGAGGCAGGAAAATAGCTTTTTTAAAACTGAAAAAATATCAATTTGAAGAAGCACTAAATGATTATCAAAAAACCATAGTTGAGGATATAAAAGAACTGAATGTAAGCTTACATGAATATAAAACAGCCAGAAAAAATTATGAAGAAAGTCTTGCAAGACTTAATCTGCAAAATAAAACTTACGGGTTAATGAGCGACAAAAAAGAAATAGGCTCGGCTTCAGATTTAGATGTTTTATATAACAAAGAGGCTCTTTTGATTACACAAAAAGATGAAGTCTCAAACAAAATAAACTGTCTGATATCAACAATCACTCTATACAAAGCAACGGGCGGTAAAAACTTATATGATACCCCAAAGAATATATAAGGAGATAACTCAAAAATTATCTGAATATCTTTTCTTTTAGCACGGCAAGATTTCTTACTATATACGCATCCAAAGCTTGTTTTGCATCCGATACCAGAGTTTGTGCGTTTAGAAGTACATCAGGTTTACCGGAACTTTTAAGTTTTACGGCAAAATTATCCAAAGTTTTTTGAACAACTTTGTATTCATCAGAATCTAATTGATGATATTCAAATAACGGTTCAAATTTGTCAGTTGTTTTACTATGTGATTGGTTATAGATTTCAAATAAAGCAGAAGTAACACTGTGTCCGACATCTTTTGAATCATTAATAGGAATTTGTATTATTTTTTCATCATTTTTGAACACATCAGTTGATATAAAGTCAAATAATCTATTTGTTTTTTTATTATCTATTCTATACAAATCATTTTTGCCGTCATTTAATATTTTATTCATAACCTTCAAGAAATTCCTGCCGTCAAATGCCGGATTAGATGAAGCATATTCAAAACCTTTTTCAAGAGTTTTAGTAGGTACAAATTTTGATTGAAAATATACATTATTATTTGGATATGTATAATTTAAATTATTTATTCTGTTAACAGTTAACATCTCCTGTACTCCTAATCTTACTTTTATGAGTCTATTTATCTTAAAACTAATCTAATTAAATATTCAAGCATATTACATCTATGTTCTCTAATAAAGAAATATGTAATAAAAACATATCGGGGTTTATAAAATTCTCAAATAAAAATGCCGAAGGCCGGACTCGAACCGGCACGTGGTTGCCCACACAAGATTTTGAGTCTAGCACGTCTACCAATTTCATCACTTCGGCATATATTAATTTTCAACATGACTATCTTACCAAAAACATTTAAAATTTCAAACATTATTTTTTAATTAAAATTTTTATATTTTTACTAAAATATTTTTTGATATATTTGACGTATAGTAAAGGGGGTCAGATAATAATTAAATTTTTGGAACAAATATTCAGACATTATCAGTATTAAACTTTTGCTGTAATTTTTCCAGAAACAGTTTTGCCAGCGGAGAGAACACCTGATATTTCTTCCAGACAATATCTAATCCTGATTCAAGTTTTGGTGATAGTGGACGAAAACATAAATCTGAAGTTCCAGTTGTTTTTACCAGTTTATCAAGGGTCACGGCATATCCCATACCGGCTTCAACCATAATAGCCGCGTTATAAACCAGGTTATAAGTAGCTGCAATATTTAAATTATCAAATTCATCTCCAAACCAATCCAAAAAACCGCTATCTGCAGAATACTTTTTTGACATTTGTCTTGAAGCAAGCAGCGGGACACCTAATAAATCCTGCAACTGAACAAACTTTTTGGTAGAAAGCGGACTGTCTTTTCTCATTATAACACCCCATACATCTTTCTGTGGCATTGTGATATAATCATATTTTGATAAATCAATAGGCTGAATTAATATTCCGAAATCTAAAAGCCCTTTATCAAGTTTTTCTGTCACATCCTCTGCATTACCGCTATATATATGAAATTTTATATCAGGATATTCACTCTGCAACTCTTTCATAACTTCAGCTATATATCTCATTGAATCTGTTTCACCGCATCCTATATATATATCCCCGCCAACAGTATCCTTTATAGAATTGAATTCAGCTTCAGTTTTTTCAACCATTTCTACAATTTCCTGAGCACGTTTACGCAGCATCATTCCCTCAGGAGTAAGAGAAACTTTGTATTTTCCACGTATAAGCAATTTTTGGCCCAATTCTCTTTCAAGATCCTGAAGCTGCCTTGATAACGTCGGCTGGGTAAGATGTAGGGAATTAGCCGCACCCGTAATACTGCCTTCTCGTGCTACAGTTAAAAAATATCGTAAAACCCTGAATTCCATATAATAAGCTCCCGCTGATTTCTGTATTTCAACTTTAAATATACTTTTTTAATTTATGCCTGTCAAGCATTTATAAATATGTAATATAAGTATTTGCTATTTAAAATAAATCGTAAATAATATAAAATAGGAGGCAAAAGTTTGAGTATAAATCAGGAAATTGTGCTTCAAAATCTTAAAGATGCAGACTGTAATTCTGAATTCATTGTGAAATTTTTTCAACTTGGCGAAAACGGAAGAATTTCGGAACAATTAAGATTATTATCCTGTCACAGAAAGACACTACTTGATAAACTTCACTTAAATCAAAAACAAATTGATTGTTTAGATTATTTAATTTTTAATATTGAGCATCATATGGAGAATTAATACGAAAATGGATAAGAAAAACAATACATTATCAGCATTATAAAGTGAGGACTATTTTATGGATTTTGTTAAACTTAACAACGGAATAGAAATGCCGGTACTGGGACTTGGAACCTATATGCTACAAGGCTCAGAGTGTGAGAAGTGCATATCTGAAGCTATAAATTTAGGATACAAACTCATTGATACAGCACAAATGTACGGCAACGAACAAGCTGTCGGAAATGCGATTAAGCATTACAATAGAAAAGATTTATTTATTACAACAAAATTGTATTCTCCAAGCACAAGTTATGAAAGGACAAAATCAGATATAGAAAAATCGTTAAATAACCTGCAAACAGATTATATTGATTTACTGCTTATTCACGAGCCTTACAGCCAGAGCCTTGAGATGTACAAAGCAATGACAGAAGGAGTCAATGAGGGCAAGATTCGTGCTATCGGGATTTCAAATTTTAATAAAAATCAATATCTGAATTTCATCAAATTCTGCTGCATTATACCTGCCGTTAATCAGGTTGAATGTCATATATTTTACCGTCAGAAAGACTTACAAAAACTGCTCAAAGAAAACGGAACTCATATGCAGGCGTGGAGTCCGTTTGCCTGTGCAAAAAACAACTTTTTTAACAATCCTGTTCTAAAAGAAATCGGAGAAAAATACGGTAAAACAACGGGTCAAGTGGGATTAAAGTATCTGGTACAAACGGGAGTTTCAGTAATTCCTAAAAGTTCCAAAACAGAAAGGATGAAAGAAAACCTTAATATTTTTGATTTTAATCTTACAAATGAAGATGTAGAAAAAATTATGTCTTTGGATAGGGGTAAAACCCTTTTCGGATGGTATTAAAATAAAGGAGAAAAATAAATGGAAATAATACGTGTAGATACGCCAAGAGGTCTTGAACTAAAAGGAGCAATATGGGGTGATAATTCTATGGATACTGTTGTAATTATGATGAGCGGTATCTGTTCAAATGTTTTTCAGAATGATTTATTAACCGCAACAGGAGAACTTTTAAGCAGAAATAACATAGCATTTATCGCCGGACATGCAATGGATGCTTTTTCTTGTATTGCATATTCGGATTTTTCTATAAATAAACAAAGATATACAGGAGTTGTTTTTGATGATTTCAGTCTGGTATATGAAGATGTTGAAAGTTATGTGAAATATGCAAAGGAACATGGGTTTAAAAACATAGTTCTTGCCGGCCACTCTCTTGGTTCGAATAAAATCATCAATTATCTCGGCAATACTCCGGATAATTTTGTGGATTACTTTATTGTATCGGCTCCTGTTGATTTGGGACACTGGTTTAATGTAATGCCAAATGTAAAAAAATGCATTGAACTTGCACAAAAATTTGAAAATGATGGCAGAGAAAAAGATATACTTCCATATCTTTTTGGAGGGTTTTCACCGATGTCAGCACAAACCGTTTTAAGCTTTTATAATGCCTTTAATCTTAAAAATTGTCCGGTTATAAGCAATGATGGAGAAACAAACTCTCTATTCAATATAAAAATAAACGGAGCATTTGTTATAGGTGCAAAAGACAGTCTGACTGAAGGCGATCCGAAAGGATTTATGGAAAAAATCAATTCTCATTGCAAGAATCCTGAAAAAAATCAGGTTATAGTAGTGCCCGATGCATCTCATATTTTCTACAATAAGCATAACGAATATGCTGCAGTTATCCTTGATTGTGTAGAAAAACATTTCAATTATGCGAAAGTATAAATTAAAAGATTTTGAATAAAAGGGCTGCCATATAAAATGGCAGCCGCATATATTATCAAGAAAATCTTGAAGATTATAAAATCTATCCGGCCAGCCAGATTATCATTTCAACCGTTGCAGGATCATAATGTGAAAAGAATAAACTGTGCCCTAAATCTAATGCCCTGATTTTATCAAGTTCCTCTCCGGTTAATGTAAAATCAAATATATTGAAATTTTGTTCCATACGTTCTTTTTTAACTGATTTTGGTATAACAACTACACCTTCCTGAGTAAGAAACCGTAATGCGACCTGAGCAACAGTCTTTCCATATTTATCACCTATTTCTTTTAATGTTTCGTTTGTAAAAAGATTATTTTTCCCTTCTGCAAAAGGTCCCCAGGCCATAATTTGTGTATTATATTTTTTCATAATTTCTTTAGCAGCCTTTTGCTGATTAAATACATGAGTTTCAACCTGATTAATTGCGGGCTGAATTTCACAGAAATGAGATAAATCAACAAATCTGTCCGGATAAAAGTTACTTACACCGATTGCTCTTAGTTTACCTTCCTTATAAGCATCTTCCATTGCTCTGTATGTACCGTAATAATCCCCGAAAGGCTGATGAATTAATAACAAATCAATATAATTTGTCTGAAGCTTTCTCAACGATTCATCTATTGAAGCTTTTGCTTTTTCATAACCGGCATTTGAAATCCAGACCTTTGTTACTATAAAAAATTCCTCTCTTGCTATTCCTGATTTTTTAATGGCATTACCGACAGATTCTTCATTTCCGTAAGCTTGAGCAGTATCAAACATACGATAACCAACTTCTATAGCCTCGCTAACTGCTTTTTCACAATCCGAACCATCCGGAACCTGATAAACACCAAAGCCCAAAATAGGCATTTCAACACCATTGTTTAATTTTACTGTCTGCATTCTTCTTCTCCTTTATTTTTAATTTAATGAATGAAATTTGTATATTCTACATTTTCCACAGCAGGCGAAACTATTCCCGCTTTTGCCGCAGCTTCCTTACATTTAAGATGATATGCCAAATTTTTAGCCAAAATTCTCATATTTTGCATTCCCTCTTTATCCTGTTTTACTTCTTCAGGATTTTGACCGTGAACCATATTCCAATATCTTCCTGAAATAATCGGCATTTGATTAATTTGAAAATATTTATTTAACTGATCAATAGTAGCAGTAGTTCCAGCACGCCTTGCGGAAACTATCGCAGTTCCGGGTTTATACCGGAATGAATCATGTCCGGACATATAATCAACAAAAAAATGCTCTGTCAAGGAATGGAATCAACCCGCCGGCTGCAGAACCGTAATGCACCGGAGATCCTATAACATATCCGTCAAAATTCCGTGCATATTCGACAAAATCATTAACTTTATCATTAATAACACAGCGGCCGATTTTACCACAGGCACGACAAGCACGGCAAGGAGCTACAGGCTCTTTTCCTATATAATATATTTCAGTTTCAATTCCTTCATTGTTTAGGGTCGAGGAAATTTCATTTAAAGCCGTATAAGTACATCCCTTTTGATTTGGCGACCCGTTAATATAAATGTACAGAATCCGCCTGCTAGTATTAATAATGTAAATAGTACCAATATTTTTTTCATAAATTACCTCATATATAATATTAGGATAACTCATTAGAGTAACTCTCAGTCAAGTAACGAATTAAGAATTATTACAAAATACACCAATTATATGAAAGTTTATATATAATAAAAACAAAGGAGTTTTATGATGGAATATATTCTGGTTTTATGCACAATCAATGATTTAAAAACAGCAAAATCAATCTCCGGGAAACTAGTGGAAGAAAAACTTGCAGCCTGCGTAAATATTATTCCACAAATAACTTCAATATATTTTTGGAAAAATGAAATAGTTGAAGACAGTGAATATTTAATGCTTATAAAAACAAAAAATATGCATTTTGACGAATTAAAGAAACGAATATTATCACTTCATCCTTATGAAGTTCCTGAAATTATATCTTTAAAAATTGATGATGGTTCCAAATCTTATCTTGATTGGATTGGAAACTCTACAAAACCGTAAAAATTTTCTTACAGTTCTATATCACTTTCTTTAATTGGTGCACCGATAACACGCTCAACTTCGGCAGCATTAATGTTGTAATTAAGAACATTAGAATAGTAATCAAGCTGTGCATTCAAGTAAGAGTTTTCAGCATCTTTAAATTCGATTGCATCACCGAGTCCTACCTGATATCGTCTAAATGCCTGATATTGACGTTCTTTAGCCTGCTGAAGTGCCAGTTTTGAAACTCCTATACTGTCATGCGAATTCATCAGATTAATATAAGCACTCTTTACCTCAAGATAAACATTTTGTTTTTGTTGTTCATAATCTGCTACAGCCTTCTGGTAAGTTGCTTTTGCTTCATCAACCTGTTTTTTCAACAGCATTAAGTTCATTGCCGTATAATTCAACTGAACACCGAATTGATAACCGTAATCACTGTCAATTTGACGTCCTCCGTAATTATAAGATCCAAATGCACTTAAATCCGGAGTAAATGCTCTTTTTGCACTACGAACGCTAAGCTCTGCCGAATCCATTAGTTTCTTTGAAGCCAAAAGAGCCGGACGTGAAGCTTCTGCCGTAGTCAGCAGTTCCTTAAAATCTACCTCATAAGCTTTTGTATTCAGCTTATCTTTTAAAATTACGCCCTCCAAATCAGGAATACCAACAGCATTTGCAAGTTGTGCAGCAGCAAGTTCCAGAGTGTTTTTAGACTTAATAAGGTTAACCTTAGCATTACCGAGGTTGTATTCTGCTGTTGTTACATCAATTTTAGCCTTTCTGCCGATATCATACTGAGCTTTTGCCTGTTTCAGTTGAAGCTCGAAATCTTTAACGGTATCTTCATAAACTGTTTTTTGAATTTCAGCAAACAGCAGATTGTAATATGCAACTTTTACATTATAAATAACAAGTTCAATGCTTGTTTCTGCATCATATCTAGAAGATTCATAATTACGTTTTGCCATATCAGCATTTGCTTTGGTTTTTCCAAAGTCAAATAAAAGCAAGTTAGCAGATACGGTAGGAACATAATACATGTTATAAGTTTGTGACATCATTCTGGCATATGAACCGCTCATAGTAGCAAGCATATTATTTCTGGAATAACTAACGCCTGCACTCAAGGTTGGAAAATAATTTGACCAGGCCTGACCTACTCTTGTCTTATAAATTTCTGCATTACTTATTGCAGACATGATAGTCGGATGATGTGTGATTGCAAGTTTTATACAATCACTCAATGTTACTTCCCCGTTCATATCAGCATATTCAATTTGACTGTTTATGACAGGGAATTTGGTTTCATACATGCCTTCTGCTTCTTGAGAAGATTCCCGCTTTGTTTTGGCAGTCTGAGCATTTTTTTTCTTTTCCTGCCGTTTATTAACTTTTTGTTTTTCAGGCTCAACAATATGAACCTTCTTGGAGGAATCTTTTTTCACCTTTTCTGATTTTGAACTTTTCTTATTCTCAAGAGTCTTATTCTCTTTTGTTTCCTGTTTTTTTACAAGCTGGACTTCTTCCTGTTTATTTTCTTTATTTTTATTGGAAAACAGGCCCTTTGCCATAACCATATTGGAAGACACCGCAAGAACGGAACATACTAGTATTAAATTCAGAATCTTCTTCATTTTACCGAAATCTCCAAATCTTTTTCTGTAATTTCTTTTTTAGGGAACAGGTCAACAAATTCCTGTACAATAACATAAAATGCAGGAGTGAGAACCGCACCCAATGTTGCTGCCGCAATCATACCGCCAAAAACAGTTGAACCTACGGAAATTCTTGAATTTGCTCCGGCACCGGAGGCAAAAAGCATAGGCAATATACCTATTACAAAGGCAAGTTCCGTCATCATAATTGCTCTGAATCTTAGTTTAGCAGCTTTAATTGCGGCCTCTTTCACAGGCAGCCCGTGTTTTTCATGTTCTTCCTTAGCAAACTCAACAATCAAGATAGACTGTTTCGCTGCAAGACCGACCAGTGTAATCATACCGACCTGTGAATATATATCAAAAGATTGATTAAGCATCATCTGGAATATCAAAGCACCGAGAGCTGCAATAGGGGAAATCAACAGTACTGCAACCGGGATTGAATAACTTTCATACAATGCAACAAGAAATAAGTAAACAAATATCAGAGCCATACCTACAATCATTACAGTCTGCCCTGAAGCTTCTCTTTCCTGAGCAGAAGTACCTGACCAATCAAAAGTAATATCTGAAGGCAGAACTTCTTTTGCAACCTGTTCCATAGCATTCATAGCATCGCCGGAACTCTTACCTGCAGCCTGCTGACCTTGAATTTGAACTGATTTATACTGATTATATCTTGATATTGATGCTGTACCAACAGTTTGTTTTAGTTTGACAACTGAGAGTATCGGAACCATTACACCATTCTTATTTTTTACATATATGCCGGACAAGTCAGATGCCTTATTTCTAAAATCACTTTCTGCCTGCATTTGAACCTTAAACACACGGTCATATTTATTAAAATCGTTTACATAATTTGTACCGAGCATTGAAGACAATGTTGTATATAATTCCTGCAGATCGATATTCTGAGCCATTGCTTTTTCATAATCAATATCAACAATATATTGAGGAACATTAGCCTGAAAAGATGTATATACACTTGACAGAGAAGGATTTTGATTTGCAGCCGCAACCAGTTTGCTGGACCAGGATTCCAATTCCTGAGGAGTATATTCACCCTGCGAAAGCATCTGAAATTCAAAACCGCCCATCATACTCATACCGCTTATTGCCGGAGGTGAAAATGCCTGTATTTGAGCTTCTTTTGTATTTGCAGCAACAGCTCTGACTTTATTAAGAACCGCAACGTGAGATAAATCAGTTGCCTGTCCTTTTAATTTTCTCTGAATCCACATTACAGGATTAATTTTTCTTTCACTGTAATCAAGAAGCTGAATAATAACATTCGCCTGGTTAACAGCACCATCTCCGCCGAATACAGTCAATTTTTCCGGGTTAATACCATCAATATCTTTAATTTCATCAACGAATTTTCTTGCAACACTTTCCGTTCTGGATAATGAAGCACCATCAGGAAGTGTAATGCTTGCAATTAAGACCCCCTGATCTTCATCAGGAATAAAGCCGGTAGAAATTGTTTTAAATGAAATTAGAGTTAATAATACAAGTGAAATATATAATATGATAACAAGCTTTTTGTTATAAACAAACTTTGTTACATATTCCATATAAAAATCTTCAACTTTAGCAAAAATTTCATTGAATTTTACAACAAGAATTGATGTTTTCTTTACAATTCTGTCTTTTATATGTTCAACATGTATTAACCAAGGATGTTTCGAATAATCATGCTGTTCGCTTTTATGCCCGAGAAAATGAGAACACATTGCAGGAGAGAGCGTCAACGCACAAATTGCAGATATAGCAATAGAAACTGCAATACAAACTGCAAATTGTTTATACATAACCCCTGTCATACCTGTCATAAAAGCAATAGGAACAAATACTGCCATAAGTACCATTGCCATTGCAACAAGAGAAGAGCCGACTTCTTCCATTGTAAGTTGTGTCGCCATTATAGCAGATTTACCTTCTTCCATATGTCGTTTTACGTTTTCAATAACAACAATCGCGTCATCAACAACAACCGCAACAGCAAGTACAAGAGCGAATAAAGACAACAGGTTAATTGTCATTCCCATTACATTCAGAGCGAAAAATGTACCAATTAACGAAACAGGTATTGTTACACAAGGAACCAGAGTTGCCATACCATCGCCAAGGAAAAGATATATAATAATTACAACGATTAATGCTGTTAACAAAATAGTAAATTCAACTTCGTTCATTGATTCATGAATAAAGTCTGCATCATCTTTAACATATAAAATTTTTATACCGTTTGTTAAACGGTCATTAATTTCATTAACTTTTGCCTTAACAGCTTTAGACAGGTTAATAATATTCGCATCAGGCAGCTGGGAAATAACAACAACAGCCGACGGCTTACCGTTAACAAGACCGAGATTTGAGTAAGATTCCGCACCGAGTTCAACTCTAGCAATATCTTTAACTTTTACGCTTGTACCGTCAGAATTAGAACGAATAATTATATTCTCAAACTGTTCAACATCAGAAAGACGCCCCGGGGTTTTCAAAGTAAGCTGAAGAGCCTGAGCTTCATCAGTCGGTAGTTGTCCTAATGCACCTGTTGCAACCTGAGTATTTTGATTTTTAATTGCAGATGCAACTTCACTGGTCGAAATATTCAATCCTGCCATTTTTTGCGGATCAAGCCAAATTCTCATTGAATAGTTGCCGCCGCCAAAAACCATTACATCAGCAACACCTTCAACACGTTTTAATTCGTCTTTAATATATATAGAACCGTAGTTGGTCAAATCCAACTGCGACCACTCGCCTGATTCCGGATAAAGAGTCAAAATGATAGCACCGGAACCGGAAGTTCTGCTTATTGCAGTTACACCTGTTCTTTGAACATCTTCAGGCAGTTGTGATTGAACCCTCTGAATTAAGTTTTGAACATTCATAAGGTTAATATTTTTATCGGTACCTACTTTGAAATATAAAGTTAAACTATAACTACCGTCTGTTGAGGTAGAAGTCATATAAGTCATATTTTCAACACCGTTGAGTTTATTTTCAAGAATAGTAGCAACGGTTGATTCAATAACCTCGGCACTTGCCCCCATATAAGAGGCTGATACTCTGACCTGAGGAGGAGTTACATCCGGATAACTTTCCTGTTTTAAACTCAAAAGAGATATCAAACCCAATATCACTATACAGAGTGATATAACAAGGGCAAATCTTGGTTTTCTTATAAAGAAATACAGTTTATCTTTATCAAATATTTGTTTCATTAATTTGTACCTGCTGATTTTTCTTCTTCCACAGTATTTTTAGCTGCTTCTACAATTTTTAATTTTTGCCCTTCCGATGAAATATTTTGAATACCTGAAACTACAACCTGATCGGAAAGAGCTAAACCGCTGGTTACAACCCAGTTGTTATTAATATTGTCCGTTACTTTTATATTTTTCTTGACAGCTTTATTATCCTCGACCGTCCATACATAATATCCGCTCATAGCATCACCCTTTGTACAGGACTGCGGAACTGTCATAAATTTAACTAATTTCGGAGCTGTAAGCGAAACCTTCATATAACCGCCGGGAACAAGCCACATTTTGGAATTATCAAATGTAGCACGCATATATACGGAACCTGAATCTTTATCTATTTTATTATCTACGAAATTGATTGTACCGATTTTGTCATACCAGGAACCGTCATTAAACTGAACTCTAACCTCAACATCCTTAAAATGGTCACTGGCTTTCAGCAATTTAACAAAATCATCACTTTTTAAACTGAACGTTACATAAACAGGACTTACACTTGCTATATTTACAAGAGAACCGGATGTTGCGGTAACGTAATTTCCTTCAGTTATATTAACTTTACCGATTCTTCCGTCAATCGGAGATTTAATTGACGTATAGCTTAGATTTACACGTGCAAGTTCAAGCTGTTGTTTTGCTGCATCCAGCAAGGCTTTATTCTGGTTTCTTGTAGCCAAACTTTGATCTACATCGGAACGACTTATTAAATCTTCTTTAATAAGTGCGTTAGCTCTGTTTAATTCCTGTTGAGCATTTTTCAACAATGCACTGTACTGGTTGACATTAGCGGCAGAGTTATTAACTTCAATCTGATATTCTCTCGGATCAATTTGGAATAAAAGCTGACCTTTTTTTACAAAATCACCTTCTTGAAAATATTTTTTCAACAAGAAACCGGGAACTCTGGCAATAACATCAACTGAATATTTTGCCTCAACTCTGCCTGTAGATTCTGCTGAAACATTAACTTCCTCAATATGCGGAGTATCTACTTCAACTTCTTTAGGCATCATCATTGCCTGACGCTGAATTATGGCAGAAACAAAACTAGAAGCTTTATTATAAATAATAGGAACAATAATTACCAGTAATACAACTATAGCCCATTTTTTTCTGGTCATCTGTAATTTCATAATGCTCTCCAATATTAGATTTTAAACACAAATATTCCGTGGTAGAATTTTCTACCATAATGGTAGAAGATTCCCTTTTTATTGTCAACAACTCTTTACAGGAATCATACAGATAAAGGAAATTATTAATATTCTGCCACAAAAGCTAACATTTATTTACTATGAATTATATTAAATAATTCTCCTTTTAAGACATCAATTAGAGTTGTCCTTTTTACAAACATGTCTTCTGAACGAATTTTATTTATAAAATCGTCAGCCTGAGTACTTTCATAAAGATTAAATGTATATAAATCAATAGCTTTTTCAGGATTTTTTGTGTTTATTACCAGTTTAAACCGGTTCCCCTTCAAATTTTCAGCTTTATTACTTATGATAACCTGTCTGCGTTCTAATTTATAGCCGGTCATTTTAGCTATTTCAAAAGTATTTTCTACAATTTTAGGTGAAAATCTTGTTTTCTGCAAATACACAGAACATACTCCCGCATTACGGTTACAGGCAATAGACTGAAGCGGAACACTATATAAATAGCCGACAAAGATTCCGGCTGCTATAATTAGTAATGCTGCAATACACAACTTTAATATTGTTAATTTCATATTTAAATTCTCCATTTCTAAATTTCAAAAAACTCTTTTGCATATTCAATCATACTGTTTAACGGTATTGCATTTTTCTTCAAAGCCACTGCCATAAAACAACCCTCCGGAACATCAAAAGGAGGCTTTATCCCGTATATACCTGCATTAACAAATCCGCAACCGGAATAAACAGCAGGATTTCCAAGTACTATTGAATAATCAAAACCCATTTCAGCGGCTTTTTTATTACCGTAATTTATTAAAGCTTTGCCTATACCCTGACGTTGATATGCAGGTAATACAGCCAGCGGAGCCAGTGCTAATGCATTGCCGCAATCTGATTTAACTCTTGTAAACAAAATATAACCGGTAATTATCCCGTCAATCTCTGCAACAATAGACAATTCCGGTATAAAAGATTTACTGTGCCTTAAGGCAGAAACAAGTTTATGTTCATTTCCGTCACTGTGTTCTGCAGATTCAAATGCAGTTTTCACCAAACTATAAACTGCATCATAATCTTTGGGTTCTTCTTCTCTGATAATCATTCTCTAATTTTAGCAAAACCAAAAGTAATTATAAATTTTATTACAAAAAATACATATACTTTTATGAAATATTATCCCTTATTTATAATATGGATTAATAATAAAAAAATACATAACAGGAGGAGAAAAATAATGAAAGACAAAACATTTTTGATGATACCTGGCCCGACACCGGTGCCGGAATCAGTATTACTGGAAATTGCAAAACATCCGATAGGGCACAGAAGCTCCGAATTTTCCTCCATTCTTGAAGAAGTTTATACCAATTTGAAATATGTTTTTCAGACTGAAAATGATGTTTTTATGTTTACATCAAGCGGTACCGGTGCAATGTGTGCAGCTCTGGAAAACCTTATTAACGAAGGAGATAAAGTTTTATCACTTGTAATCGGAAATTTTGGCAACCGCTGGGCAAAAATAGCTGAATCACGCGGTGCAAAAGTTGAAAAAATTGAAGTTGAAGCCGGAGAAGTAATCAATCCCGAAGTTTTGAAAAAACGTCTTTGCGAAGATACTGATAAAGAAATAAAAATAGTAACATTGACCCACAGTGAAACTTCAACAGGTGCAGCAAATGATATAAAAACACTGTGTTCAATAATAAAAGAGCATGGAGCATTATCTGTTGTTGACGGCGTTACCAGTGTTTGTGCAATGCCTTGCAAACCTGATGAATGGGGAATTGATGTACTTGTATCCGGATCACAAAAAGGATTTATGATTCCGCCGGGTCTTGCTTTCCTGACAGCAAATGAAAAAGCCTGGAAAGTTTATGAACAATGCAAGCATCCGAGCTTTTATTTTGATTGGGCCGCTCACAGAAAATCCGTCAGAGCAAATTCAACACCGTTTACTCCGGCAGTTAATTTAATTGCAGGACTAAATGTTGCATTAAAAATGATAAAAGAAGAAGGCATTGATAACATGAACGCCCGTCATAAACGACATGCAATGGCACTTAGACATGCACTTAAAGCAATTAATCTAAAACTTCTTGTCGAACTTGACGAGAATGCAAGCCATTCAATTACTTCGATTCTTCCGCCGGAAGGAATAACCGTACCTGATATACGAAAAGCATTGAAAGAAGATTACGATATAGTAGTTGCAAACGGACAGAATCAATTAAAGGATAAAATTTTCAGAATGGGTACGTTAGGTTTTGTCTGCGACAGAGATTTAATAGCGTCCGTAGGAGCCTTGGAAGCAGTTCTTTATAAACTGGGACACAAGTTTAATTTGGGTGACGGAGTCAAAACATTGATAGAAGAATTAAACGGATAAATTCCGAATTCTTGGATAAGAAAGGGGTATAATGAAAGTTTTAGTAACAGATAAAATAAATGAATCTGCAGGAAAAATTATAGAACAAGCTGCAGATGTTGATATTTTGCCTACAATGACCGAGGATGAACTTATAAAAATTATTCCTCAATATGATGCTTTAATGGTAAGAAGCCAGACAAAAGTCACCGCAAAAATCATTGAAGCAGGCAAAAATTTAAAAATTATCGGCCGTGCAGGAGTCGGAGTTGATAACATTGATGTTGATGCGGCAACTCAAAAAGGCATTATAGTAGTTAATTCACCTGACGGAAATACAATGGCAGCAGCAGAACACACCATTGCACTAATGCTGGCTATGGCAAGAAATATCGCACCTGCAGCTGCTTCAACAAAAGCCGGTAACTGGGACAGAGCCAAATTTACAGGCTGTGAACTTTTCGGAAAAACACTCGGAATAATAGGACTCGGAAAAATCGGAACGCATGTTGCTGAAGTTGCAAAAGCTCTGGGAATGAAACTTGCCGTATTTGATCCTTATACATCAAAAGAATCCGTAGAAAAGCTCGGTGGAGAATATATACAAAACATTAATGATTTCTGGGGAAAATGCGATTTTATAACAGTACATGTTCCAAAAACCAAAGAAACCGTCAATCTGATAAACAAAACTTCCATAGAAAAAATGAAAGACGGAGTAAGACTTGTCAACTGTGCAAGAGGCGGAATTATAAACGAACAGGACTTAAAAGAAGCTATTGAATGCGGAAAAGTTGCCGGAGCTGCCATTGACGTTTACGAAAATGAACCAAACATCAAAGATTGTCCTCTTATTCACTGTGAAGGAAACATCGTTTTGACCCCGCATCTGGGAGCAAGTACGCAGGAAGCACAAATTAATGTTGCGGTAGATGTTGCGGAACAGATAAAAGAAGTGCTTTCAGGAGGTTCAGCATCTTCTGCTGTGAATATTCCGTCACTGCGACCGGACAAATTAGAACCGGTCAAAGACTATATGCAGATTGCAGAGAATTCAGGCGAACTTGCAATGCAAATCTCTGACGGAATGATAAAAACTATTGAGATTACGGCTCAAGGCTATCTTGCAGACTTTGATATTCAGCCGCTTGAAGTTGCAGTCTTAAAAGGAGCTTTATCGTCAATGCTTGAAGGCGTGAATTATGTTAATGCACCAGTTCTTGCAAAAAAACGCGGAATTGAAATAATCTCTACACGTTCTAATGCAAAATGTAATTTTACAGGTCTTTTAACAATAAAGCTTACCACTGACAAAGGTTCAAATATTGTAGCGGGAGCCATTGTAGCAAAAGATATTCCAAGAATCGTAAAAATTAATGACTATGAAACAAGCATTCGTCCTCAAAAACATATGCTTATTATTCCGCACGTCAATAAACCTTCCATGATTGCACAAGTAGCAAAAGTTATCGGAGAAAATAATATCAACATCGGCTCTATGAATGTTGTTCAAAAAAATGATAAACACGAAACTGAATCTATTATGGTTATAAATATTGACTCTGAAGTAGGAGAAAATGTTCTGTCGGAAATTTCCAAAATCGACGGAGTTCATAATCCTAAATATATTAATCTCAATGCACAATAAAAACGGAAAGAACACAAATGAAATTAGCGGTTTTTGATTTTGATTCTACTTTAATGGACGGCGAAACTCTTGAATTTCTCGCACAAGAAATCGGGATTGAAAAAGAAGTTAAAAAAATTACGGACAAGGCTATGAATGGTGAAATTGATTTTTTCGAAAGCCTTCAAAAGCGTGTTTCTCTTTTAAAAGGATTAAAGGTAAAAACCGTTAATGAAATTTGTGAAAATTTACCTGTTATGAAAGGGGCAAAAGAAACAATTTATGAACTGAAAAAGCTTGGTTATAAAGTGGTATGTTTTTCAGGCGGATTTAAAAATGCAACAGTTCCGTTTATGGAAAAGTTAGGTTATGACTGTGAATTTTCAAATACACTTCATGAAAAATCCGGAATTTTAACAGGACTTATCGGCGGAGAGATGATGTTCAACAACAGCAAAGGAGAAATGCTAAAACGGCTGCAAAAAATTACAGGTACTACACCGGAAACAACCCTCGTAATAGGTGACGGAGCAAATGATTTAAGTATGTTTCAATTTGCATCAAAAAGAGTTGCGTTTTGTGCAAAACCAATTCTGAAAGAAAAAGCAAACATTATTATTGAAAAAAAAGATTTAACGGAAATTCTAAAGAAAATTTAACTTAATATGCAAAATTTATGTAAAAAAATAAATATTTTACTTAAAATAATTTTGGAGTAAGAAGAAGATTTTACCCATGCAAAAAATCAAAATTATTATAACATTATCATTTATTTGTCTGACTATTTTACCTGCTGCAGCAATAGAAAACACACAGATAAAAAAAGATTCGATGCTGACGCTTGCAGACTGTGTAAATATAGCGATAAACAACAGTCCGAATATAAAAAAATACGAATATAATCTTGAAGTTGCCAAAAGTAATGTAGGGATAGCGAAATCTGCATACTTTCCTACACTCGGAGGAGGGGTAGGCATTTATCAGGATTATAATTCAAACAAACATTATGACGGAGACGGCTCATCTAACAGGGATCTGCCTTCCGCTCAAGTTTATCTAAACCAGCTTATATGGAACTTTGGGAAAACAAGTGCATTAATAAATATGCAAAAGTTTTATGAACTTGCAGCAGAATACGAGTTTATGGACAGTATCTGCAACACGATATATGACGTCAAAACAAAATATTACAATGCACTAAAAGCACAGGCTATAAGAGATATTCAGTATAACAATCTGCTGATATGCGAAAAAAATTACTGGCGTGCAAAAAAGTTCTACGAAAGCGGTAAAAAACCGAAAATTGATTTTGTAAATGCTGAAGTTTTCCTAACCGAAGCCAAAATGCAGCTTACTGATGCTCAAACAAATTACGACATTGCGATGGCTGATTTAGGAAACTCTTTGTATGTAGCTTTCGCTCCGGACTTTAAAATAAAAAAAATAAAAACATTTAACTTCCATGATATTTATACCCCGAAAGAACTGTATGATCGTTCCGCTTACACAAAAGGAAACCAGTTATCAGAAACACTGCAGGACAAAAATATAAAAAATATTGCATACAGAACAAAAATTGAAAAAAATATGATTTCTGAAATAGTAACATCAGAACTTATGGAACTGCCGTTTTCGATGGACGAATCTTTCAAAATGGCATATAAAAACAGTCCGGATCTATGGGTACTGGATGCCACACTTGATGCTATGAAACAATCTGTTTTATATATAAAACGGGAATATTATCCAGATATCATAGGAAGCGTAGGTTATGGTTATAACAATACAAGAACGCTTTCTAATAATAATTTTAATATGTCAGTTAACATGACAACTGCAGTAAATATAAAACAACTTAAACATGAAATTGACAGAGCTAATGCACAGGTAAACCTTGCCGGAAATGATATTGCTTTATTTAAACAAGATTTATATTTTGAAGTAAAAAAATGTTTTTTAAATGTTAATAAAGGGGAATTGCAGGTAATCAATGCCCAGCAAAAAGTGGAAGAAGCTCTGGAAAACTATCAGCTTGCCGATAAAAGATATGACAGTCTGGAAAATGATTACATTGCATTGCAGCAGGCAAGAAGCAACTATACAAATGCCAAGATTTTATATGCTCAAACACTTTATGATTATAATATTGCACTGGCGAATCTCGAAATTGCAATGCATTATCACCTTGATGACCTTCATCACCTTGCACAACATGCTCTGCAATATCACTATAAGGAAATATTTAATAAACTTGAATCGGCACTGCATTGTGAATATATAGACAAAGAAGAACAAGAAAAAAACAAAAATAAAGAAACTGATGAAATTTAAAACTCTAATTTGTTAAAATAAGACTTTTTTCGTCAAACAATGGTTTTTCCTGCCCTATTTCAACAAAAACAGCCTTATCAGGATTTGTATCAAAAATTTCAAAATATCGCATGCCGCTGTTACCGATACCCCAGCCTCCGCATGTTGACGGAATTGCCATATTTTTACTTAACTCATTATACAAATAAAGAGCATCTCCTGAAGGTTTTAATACAAATCTTCTGACACCTTCTCTTCCGGAATCTATTTCAGAAAAATCACAATAATGTATATCTGATACAACAGAAGATGAAGAATCATGATTTCTGGGTTTTAAATATTTATAAACTGAAGATAAAGTTTTATTCTTTATTGAAAAAACTTGTACAACATTTTTCTTAACTATTTCATTATCATTGTGTTTAATTTCTATATTAATACCTGGTAATTCATTATCTGCAACAAATTTTACAGAAACAGTCTCATGAACACGTAAACTGATCCCTGCACCAAGAAAATAACTATTGTAATAGGCATTGTTTTCAGGATATTGAGTTTTCAAATTATACTTTGCAGGTTGTTCACTTACTTTGTCGGCACAACCGTTTAGAAAACAGGTAATACAAACCAGATAAATAATTATTTTTATTCTGTGCAGCATAATATCTCCATTAAGATTAATTTACCATATACTAACATATTGTTGATATACAGGTCAAACTATGAGTTTAATTCTTTTATAACCTTACATGGATTTCCAAACGCAAGAACATTAGACGGAATATCTCTACAAACAACACTTCCTGCACCTATAACACTATTTTCACCTATACTCACTCCGGGCAAAACCGTTACATTCCCACAAAACCAAACGTTGTCTCCAACAGAAATCGGTTTGGAACTTTCCAAACCTTTCTTGCGTAATTTAAAATCAAATGGATGAGACGGAGTGTAAAATGAACAATTCGGTCCGACTAAAACATTATCACCGAAAGTAACTTCCGCCTCATCAAGAATTATTAAATTATGATTAGCATAAAAGTTTTCACCTATTTTTATATTAAAACCATAATCACACATAAAAGGCTGCTCTATAAGAAATATTGATTTTGTTTTTCCAAGTATTCGTTTCAAAATCTCAAGTCTTGCTCCAACCATATTTGGAGAAAGTGTATTATACTTATGGCACAAAGCTTTACACCTTATTCGCTTATAATATAAAGACATATCTTGATTAGATGTAAATGTCCCTTCATTATTAACATTTCTGTTTGAATTTCGCATCAGCCCCAGTCTCCGTTTCCAGAATACAACATTTTGGGAAAATTTCAGATATCCGACAACACCAACAACAGACTATAATTTTCTATAATAAAAAATTAGATAAGATTGTTCATATAACTTTACTTGACTTTTTACGCATTTGCTACTATTGTAACACTAATGACGTAAATAAGTTTTTATGATTCATTACACAAATGAAAGGAGAAAGTGTATGAAAATTAATTCAATTACCCCGGCATTTAAAGGCAGCATCAGTACAACTTATGAGACTGACAACGGCAGTAAACGAGTCATCACATTCAATACAAATAGTATTGCGTTTTCTTACGGATTAAACCAAAACGGAAGGAAAAACGGAACGATTGTATATCATGGAAATAAAGAATTTTTTGTACCTCACTCCTATCAGAAATTCAGTGAGGCTTTTATCGAAGCAAGTAAGGACAATGAAACTCACATTGATATAGATGGATAATTTCCAAATAGCAATATAAAACAGACCGAATTTATGTTTATAATTCGGTCTGTTTTTATTACACATTTATTTTTCTGCGTCTGACTGGAACTCTAACCTGAGAAAGAATTATCGCAAAAATCATAAACAAACACCCTAATACTTCTTTAAACGAAAGACTTTCACCGAGAAACAGCATACCTCCCAGAACGGCAAAAACCGATTCCAAACTTAAAATTAAAGAGGCCACAACCGGATTTGTATTTTTCTGCCCCAGAATTTGCATTGTATAAGCAACTCCCGTAACTACAATCCCTGAAAATAAAATAGGTTTAATACCTGCCCCAATAGCAAAAATCGAAGGATGTTCCATAACCAACATTAATGGCATAGATAATATACCTACAGTAATAAATTGAACACAGGCAAGTTTTAATGCATGTGTTTTCTGCGAATAGCGTCCTACTACAATTATATGCAAGGCAAAAAAGAAAGAGCTCACCAGAAGAAAAATATCACTCAATGCAACAGACATTCCCTGTTTAAAACAAAGAAAATAAAGTCCGATAACTGCAAGAATAACACTTATTTTAACATTAATTCTTAATTTATGTTTGAGAAAAACCGAAATAAGCGGAACAAAAATTATATATAAAGAAGTAATAAAACCAGCCTTCCCCGCCGGGGCATAAATCATGCAGAATTGATTTACAGTAAGTGCCAGGAAAAGCATACACCCGCATAGGATTCCGCCTTTTGCAAGTCTCCTGTGCTGAATATTTTTTTCATCATCAGTTCTGAAATCATTTTTGAAAGCTTTCAAAAATGCTATAATAGGCAAAAGACTTAATGCACCAAGAAAGGCTCTTATGGAATTAAAAGTAAACGGCCCTACAAACTCCATACCGGCCTTTTGAGCAACAAAAGACAATCCTGAAATAATTGCCGTACACAAAAGTGCAAGATTTGAATAAATTTTTACCGGCCCTCTGCTCATAATGTAAATATACACCAAAAAATACTTTTGTTCCCGCAATAAAATGATTGTGTTATAATATATTTAACGGAGGTATCTTATGTACACAATAAAAGAAGCGGCCGATAAAATGGATGTTTCGGAACATACATTAAGATTCTGGGCAAAAAGCGGACTTTTTCCATTATTAAAAAGAAACGAGAACAATTTCAGAATGTTTTCGGAACATGATTTGGAATGGATAAAAATTGTAAAATGTTTGAGAAAAGTTGGTACCGATAATAAAGCTATTAAAAGATATATTGACTTGTGTCTTATAGGTGATTCAACGATAAAAGAACGATTTGAAATTATTAAGACAACAAAAGATAAAGCTTTACAGCAGATGGAAGATTTACAAAAACAGCTGGCTTTGCTTGATTATAAAGAAGGGTATTACAAAAATCTTATAAAAAACAAACTACAGGACGAGTGGAATCCTGCTAATAAAGTAACAGAAGAAAGCATTGCATAAAAAAAATCCCGATATATAATATCGGGATTTTTTATTTTTATATAATTGGGTTATTCCGGAACTGTCTGATCCAGATATTTTAATGCATTCAATGTTCTAGGAAATCCTATGTATGGCAGACACTGGGTAATTGCAGCCGTAATAGTTTCTTTATTGTTACCCATATTTAAATTACCTTGAATATGACCTTTTATCTGACTTTCAGTATCTCCTATTGATACAAGCATACAAAGTGTCAACAATTCTCTTGTTTTCAAATCCAGCACAGGTGATGTATAAAAATCGCCAAAACAATATTCCGCAAGGAATCTTGCTATGTATTTCTGGCTTTTTGGATATTTGTCAGCCGCATTTTTCATTCCTTCTCCAAAAATTTCAACCTGAGTTCCGAGTCCTTTTTCAAAACGTGTTTCTTCAGTTACGACTCTGTCACTTTCCAGAGGAAGTTTAATTTTATGTTTTTTGAATACCTCATTAGCTGTTTCAACAGCAATAACAGCCTTTGGAATACCAACATAAGGAGCAGTCTGGTAAATTGCAGACTTAATTTTTTCAGGAGCAACTCCCGCATTTAATGCCCCGCCTATGTGCTTTTTCAAAATTTCAGGCTGTTGGTTGGCAGTAAGAACAACTATTGTTATAAGTTCTCTCTGTTCAAGCGAAAGATTTCCTAATTGAGCAACATCTCCATAAACAAATCTTTTTACTGATTCATAAAAATCTTTATCAGTTTCTGCAATAGGACATTCCTCACCTTTAAAAAGTTCATTAAACCGATTATTTGTAAAATCAACTCTGTTCATTTTGTTTACCTCATCTGTTGTCTCTGCTGCAAAAGCCGTTCCTTGTACGGCTAATAAAAGCATAAACAAACTAATTAAAAACTTTTTCATTAAATATATTCCTCATCTTATACATTTTTACCCATATCATAGGCCGCTTGCAGATAAGGTGTTCCGTTAATATCACCTTTCTGCCAAACTCCGGTTGCAACAAGCATATCTTTTTCTACAGCATCTGAAAGACAGCACAAAAGACCTCTAAATTCTTCAATAACTCTGTCCATTGCATCCGAACTTGTATCCGCCGCCGTCATTATGTAATAAAACTCTTTTCCGTTAATATGAGTATATCTTGCACAACATCTGTCAATAAGAGTTTTCATTTGACCACACATTGTATAAAAATATACCGGAGTACCAAACACAATTACATCAGCCCCGACCATTTTGTCAAGAATTTCTGCTGCGTCATCTTTTTGTGAACATGCAGTGTAATCATTTGTATTACAAAAACCGCATCCAGTGCAGTAATTAATCTGTTTATCTTTCAAAAAAATTTTCTCAACTTTATTGCCAGAAGAAACTGCACCTTCAGCAAATTTATCACATAAACTGTCTGAATTTCCACCCTTTCTCGGGGAAGAAGATATTATTAACACATTCTTACTCATTTTATTTAACCTCTCCGGTATATTGTTCATCAGTTACAGGTTCCAACCATTCCGTTGTATTATTCGGAATGTTAGGTTCTATTGATATGTGTGCAAATTGTTTTTTCGGATAAGCACCGTGCCAGTGCTTAGTGTTAGGCGGAATCTGCACAACATCACCGGGTTCAAGCACTCTGACAGGTTTGCCTTCTTCTTTATATAAACCTTTTCCTGCAGTGACAAGTAAAATTTGACCTCCGCTGTGTTTATGCCAGTTAGTTCTTGCATTAGGTTCAAATGTAACATTAGCTATTGATGAATTAAAAACATCATCTTTTTCAACAAGCCTGCCCAAATAGGTTGTACCGGTAAAAAATTTACTGAAAGGATTGATTTCACCTTTTTCAAACGGCTGTTTCAAATCTCTTGCCATTACCATGCTTCCTCCTGTTAGTAATAATGTAATACAAAGTAAACTTAAAAATTTTTTCATAATTTCTCTCCATACTTTAGTACAATTTAAGTTTACAACTTGATAGCAGCTATCAGTCAAGAGTTTTTTAACTAAAAATCTGTTAATAAAACTTTACACGAAAAGCAATTATTTTTTTTACAGTGCTTTATCTATTTACGATAAAATAAAAAAGGAGATTATATGAATTGCGGATTTAATGTAAACAATAACAACATAAATTTTCAGGGCAGATATAACCTGAGTAATTATACAGGATGTCTCAAGGGTGGAGCTATAGGAGATGCTCTCGGATGGCCGATTGAATTTAAACATATTGAAGAAATTCAAAGGAAGTTCGGTAAAGACGGAATTCAAGATTTAGTCATAAAAAGCAACGGTAAAGCCGAAATTACCGACGATACCCAGATGACAATGTTTACGGCAGACGGACTTATTAAATCAGCACTGAAAAAATTAAATCTCAATGAAATGCCTGATATGAAACAGGTTTTCAAATCATACAAACTCTGGCTTGACGCCCAGTTCGGAAAAATTCACCACAAAAATGAAGGCTGGATAAACAATATAAAAGAAATGCATATTCAAAGAGCCCCGGGAAACACCTGTATTTCAGCAATAGCAGGAGGAAATCCCGGCAGTATCTCAAAACCTATAAATAATAGTGCCGGCTGCGGCGGAGTAATGAGAGTTGCACCTGCCGGTTTGATGTATAAAGATAATCCGGAGCTGGCATTTAAAGTCGGGGCAGAATGTGCTGCATTAACCCACAGCCATCCGCGGGGCTATCTTCCTGCAGGAGTTTTAAGTGAAATGATTGCCCATATAGTAAACGGTAAAAATGTTGAAGGTGCAGTAAAAGAGACTATGAAGACACTTAAAACTTACAAAGGGCACGAACCCGTTACCGCCTTAATGGAAAAGGCTCAAAAGCTTGCAAAATCAGAGGTTCCTCCGTCAGAGGCCATAAAAAAACTCGGAGAAGGCTGGGTTGGCGATGAAGCTATTGCAATTTCAACATACTGTGCATTAAAAGAGCCAAAAGATTTTGCAAAAGCCGTCAAAATGGCAGTAAACCATAACGGAGACAGTGACAGCACAGGAGCAATTCTCGGAAATATTTTAGGTGCAGAGCTCGGAATAGAAAAAATCCCGGCGAAATGGGTCAAAAATGTTGAATTAAACGACGAACTAGGCCAGCTTGCAAAAGATTTGTACGTAAAACCGCAGGACATTGAAGATGCAGCAAAAAGATATCCCGTTAGCGATTTGTCAAATGACTTTTAAGATTTATCTTCAGAATCTTTAATGACTTTATAACGTCCTTGTCTTTTTAATTCAATAATATATTTATTTTCTTCTTCTAAAGACATGTGTTTCATTTTTTCAATATCTTCAGGAGAAAATTCAACATCGTATGCTTTGAATTTTAAATTTCTTGTTTCAAGAGATTTGTCATTTTGAACACTACGTTCAAAAGTATCAGGTTTCTGATCAGGAAGTTTCTTCCTTATATGTTGTTTAAGATTTTTTTTGACAATTCTGACAGTATCAGATTTCATGATTTTTTTTACCATAGATACTCCTTATTCATTATTATTCTCAGGATAAACTCTAACATATCTCCCTTCTTGTTTCAATTTAAGGATATATGCATTTTCTTCTTCCAGAGACATATTTTTCATTTTCTCTACATCTTCAGGAGCAAACTGTATGTCATAAGCTTTAAATTGTAAATTTTTTGTCTCTAAAGATTTATCCTGTTCTATATTCTCGTTATCTTGATTATTTAATTCATCAGCCATATTAATATGTCCTTTCTAATTTGATACAGTCCCGATAAGCTTCCATTTTTTATCATTATAATCAAAGTCTATACCTTGAATGACAATTTTTGAATCCTTTTGTAGAAGTATTTCTGTCTCAGAATGACCACCCATGTCAAAATTTATACCTTCAAGGAAGGCACCTTTTGAACCCTTTTCAACAAGCAAATCCCAGTGTACAGGTTTACATTCACCGATACCTGCCATAGGTCCGGCCATAGTTGCAGACATAAAATGTTCCTGCGTTGCAACACATTCTTTTTTGTTGATAAAATTCTTAAGTTTTTCTATTTGGCTCTTATCGCCTTTCGTATCAAAATAGTGCTGCAAAGCTTTTTGCATTTCTGCAGCCAGAGGGAATGACGTGCCATCCGCAAAAGTTACACTGTTAAGGACTTCATATCCTTCACCTCTTTTCACTCTTATCGGTTCATTTATAACCTGAGTATTAATGAATGATTGTATCTGATCTATTTGTTGTTTAACAGATGAGGAGATAGGCTTTCCTTTAGCTGCATTTTCAAGAGCAGTATTTATAGCAGTATATCCGCAACCTTTATAATACTCAAAAGCTTCCTTTTGTGCTGCCGTAACAGGAGGATTAGTCTTAGCTATATTTAATACAACATCCCATTTTGCAGGAGTCATATCAGATGCGGAAAATACATGTGTATTTTTAATATTCTGATATAACAACACAAGTGCATGAGGATCTTTTTGCCACAGGCTGATATATTTACCTCCATTTACATTAATCATAGATGTAAGTTTTTGGATATCTGAAGAATCTAAAGGTTTATTTAATTTTTGTTTTACTTTTGATGCCAGAGAATAACCATAGTAATTTACGAGTTTGTCATTCAAATCACTTGAAATATTTAGCTGATAGCTATTACCAATTTTATTAAAGCCTGATTTCAGCAGTATATTTTGAACCTGAACTTCACTTAACTGTTTAGGTGGTGGAGCCGTTGCTTCAAGATATTTCTTACGATTTTCAATTTTTGAAATCAAATCATTCTTAACTGAAATATCATTAACATATTTCAATGCTAATTTTGCATCTTCCAAATCGTCAAGAGATTTTGCATTGACAATAAACTTATCCATAGTGGAATTGCTGATTTTCTGCATATATTCCAGCATTGAAAGATTGCCCTGAGGAGTATTCTTCATTTCCTCAAGCATACTTTTTAAGAATTTCTTTCTCTTTAATAGGGTTTCCTTATACTGATTAAGCCCCATATTGTCAAGCAATTTTGTAATTTCTGAATCCTTAAGGCTTACAGCTTTATTCAACGACTTAATCATTTCATCGCGGGTCATATTACCAAATATAGCTGCTGATTGCGGATTTATTTTCGGATTCAGAAGTGTTGTAATCTCTGTCGGAATAGCTGTATAAGGTTTGTTTGCCCCTTGAGCACGGTAATCAAAGGTACCGCCTGCATCAAGTCTTACAACTTTGCCGTCAGGAGTTTTGAGCAGGTTATCGTTATCCAACCCGACAACATCCCAGTTTGCAAGCAATACATCCATACCAAAACCGTCATTGGCGTTTGCTGTCGGAGATGTTACTTTTGACATGTCAGGAATATATTTACTCAAAGTTCCTGTGCCGTCTGAGGACTTAAATACCGTCATTTCAGGAACATCAAGACCTGCCATTGCATACAATTTATTTGAAAGGACTTCGGTTTTGCCCTGAGGACCGCCGAATTTTGCATAGAACAGTTCACCTGTCTGTTTATTGATTACATAGTAACCCTTATTTGAACCGCCCTGCGTACCATGTAGAACTTCAAACGGAACCTGTTTTCCGTCAATATTAAATGTTTTTGTTGTTATTGAAGTTGCCTTTTTACGCAAATCATCTATTTTCTTTGCGATTGCAGGGTCTGAGTTCTTAGCTGTCGGAATATTCTTAACTACCGACACATCTTTATGTGCTTCAATCACGATTTGCCCGTGTTTTTTAGTAACTATCAAATGGTGGCTGCCAACACCTTCTTCATACGTGCCAATCTGGTATTTTACATCAGAATAAGCAGTTTTCGGATTTGTACAGCCGATAGCAAAACTTTCACCATCTTTCAAATCAGCAACAAGCTGTTGAAATTTCGGGTCTTTCAAATCCAATTCCACATTATTGCCGAGCATAAGTTTATCGGCTTTTGAATAATCCAAAATATACGGCTGGTATTTTTGAATTTCGCCGATAGGCAGGTCTTGTCCGAGAGCTGCCGCAGTTACGGAATTATCAATACTGTTCAGTTTTTCGTTAATTTTAGTTTCATATTCAGACTGTGTAAGTTTTTTACCAGGTTCCAGAATTGACAGGTGGAAATCTTCGCTGACACTCTCCAAATCAGCTTTTGCCATGGCTTTTGCCAGCGGTAAATCATCACCAAACATTTTAACCACATCTTCTGCTGACATATTTCCTTTATTAAATTCTTTAAACCAGTGGTGGTTTTCAATCAAATTAAGGATTTTGTCTTTTTTATCCTGTGGATAATCAAATCGTTCAAGAATTTGTTCTGCGTATTTTTTACTTAACACTGCATGGCCTGTATCTGAGACAGCACTTCCTTTAAATTGCTTACCAATATCGTGAAGCAGAATACTCATTTTTAGAATTTCTTTCGATTCATCGGAAAGATTTGCATCATCAGCATATTTCAGAGCCTTTTGCAAATTCTGCAACGTATGAGAATCAAGACTGTATGAATGGTTACCATTTTGAGGCTTACCAATCATAAATGAAAATTCCGGAACATCTTTTATAAAATTCTCAAGTTCAGCTTTCAGTGCCGGATCTGATATTTGAATTTCATTTTGTTTTGCATATTTATTCAGAATATCAAGTATATCCTGCTCTGCCTGGGATTGAGCTTTTGTCGAAATTTTCGGAATATCAGCAAGTTCAACTTTACCGTTTTCTGTCACAAGTTTAATGTTCAAATTATTCATCACTGCATCTTTTTCTGCAGGAGACAATTTATTAAGAGCATCATTCAAATCTTTCATGAACGATTCATGAGAATACTTAAGCGGAATGCCTTTTTTACCATATTTTTTAAGATTAAGATTCTGCAGTGCATTATCAAATGTTGTACTTGTCACAAGCTTTGATTGAGGCTGATGAGGCGTTACCGATTTCCCTGCTGAACTCAGTTCAACATCTTTATCACTAAACATCTTAAATAAGTCTTCAGTTTTACCATACTGAGAGTTATACATACTATACTCATATTTAAGGTCGTTCAACTTATCAATAGAAGTACACTCTTCAATTTGTTTTTTCATATTTTCAGAATAGACATCAGGATCTGGAACTTTTGCCCCTGCCGGATAATCGGAAAGCTTGAGGACTTTCTCGTTAAGAACATATTTACTTTCATCCAGGGTGTACTCCAGGCCATTTTCATAATTTTTCTCAATAAAAAGATCGCCTTTTTTTGTTGTCTCATATATAATTTGACCCTTTTTATTTTTTGCTATTGCATTACTATAAGTATGTGAATTAGGGTCATCATATTTGATATATAAGGTGTCTCCGGCAGGCTCTTTTGCAATAACAGGTCTATCCTTTGAATCTAAAGTTATTTTATACCCATTATCAGTAGTAAGAATTTTTTGACCTTGCTTATTTGTGTCTATTTTTACAACATCGAAAAGTTCGCCGAAGAACGCCATTGTTTGCGGATGTTCAGGCGTAGGCCCCATAACTTCCGGTTGTTCTGCCGGCTTAGATACCGGAGAATCCGACGGTTTCTCTACACCGGCAGGCGAATCACCTTCCGAGCCTGTTTTTGAGGCACTTCCTCCACCCTCATCCACAGGTTTTGGAGCAACCACGGCAGGAGCATCATCACCGGTTTTTACGGATGGAGCTGCAGTAGGTTTTGAAACTGGGGCAGGTGTCGGAGCTGACGGCGGAGTAGCAGAGCCTCCTGTTGGTTTTGACGGTTTATGAGTTTTAATATGTGAAATTCTCGACATTATTAAACCGCTGGCCATATCAATAAATCCGTCTGCAGCACCGTAATCACTGCCGGAAAGTTTTGTAATACCGTATGAACCCGCCATATTAATAATTTCTTCTGCAAGTTCGTTAGCAATAGCTTTATCTGCAATACCGAAAGACTGCATTAACTTAGGAGCTAATACACTGGAAGTTGCACCGACACCGGCAAATGACATATTCATCAATGTTTTTCTTAAAGTTTCTTCAACACTCTTTTTATCAGATAAGTTAACTGCTGCGGTTGCTACCCCTGCATTTATCATCTGAGTTGCAATCTGGGCTTTTTTACTTGCATTTTGAGCTTTTGTAACAACAGAGGCTGCTTTGTATGCTTTATTTGCAAGATTTGCAACTTTTATACCCTTTGCACCCCACTTAGCAGCACTAACAGCAAGTCTTGCCGCAGCCATCTGGCCTAATCCCGGAACAAATTGCAAAGCAATGGTACCTGCAATTTCCAGAGCTGCAGAAGTTACCATCTCAGTCATCTGCTGGTTTTCATTAAACTTGACAACATCTTTTACAATATCATTGGTTCCGTAAGCTGCTTTTGTCAACAAATCCAAATCTTTATTCATCTGTTCAAGAGATTTACCCTTTGAAAGCTTATGGTACTCCTGCAGATAAATCTGTTTTGAATCTTTTATGAATGCATCCAGTACGTATTTTTTATCTGCATCAGTTGCCGTATCAAATCCCTTACTTTCCGCATATGCATTAATTAAGGCATCAATCTCTTCATCTTTAAATTCAAACGAAGATTTCAGTTCATTACGAATACCTGCATAATCCATATTCTTTGTTTTCTTTTCAAGATTTGCAAAAGCCTTATAAGAACTGTCATATGCTACGGCAGCTTCATAATTTTCTTTTGCCGTTTGTCTTGCTGCTACGGTTTTTGGGTTAAATTCTATTCCGAAAATATCTTTGTATAGTTTTTTAAATTCGGCTTCGTTACCACTTTCTGCGGCTGCTGCAAGTTTTTTCACATCGGCAGCATTTTTTCCGAGTTTTTTATCCATATCATCAATGGTTGTGCACCCGAACAATCCGCAGACCCAGTCTCCTGTTTTTGCAACCCAGCCTTCAGCTTCCCTTGCATCTTTATACGCTTTTTGAGCCTCTTTATCAAAATCAACAAGACCGCCTTGCTTTGACACATTCCCGTTTTCATCTTGAACATCCGAACCGTGAACAAAAGTATTCATTGCCTCTTTTGTTGAAACTTCAGGGGTATCCTTTGCCAGCTTTGCACCAACTGCAGCACCACGCAGAAAATCAAGAGCTTTTTCCATATTCGTCGGATTTATACGTCTGACAGCAGCAAATTCTTCATTCATACTGTTGGTAAAATCTTTTTTTGCCTTGGTTATGTCAGATTCCTTAACTCCGGCTTTTCGTGCTGCCATTGCCATTTTATTCAGGATATAAGTAAGTGCTTTTTTACGATTGGAGGCTGAAGCACCGACTTCACTGCAAATTGTATCCACAAGCGAAGAATCTTCCGTATGTTTTTGTACAACCTTGTCATAATTATCAAGAACCTGAATAATATTTTCGCTGTTTACTCTATTCAGTTCTTTCCAGAATACATCTTTGTTAATTGCGGCAGCATTGTCATCACAAACATCATAAAGATTTTCCGCAATTTGTGCTGCAGACTTATTTATTGCAATATTTTTGTTTATTTCTGCAACTTCTTTTTGTCTGCCCACGACTCTGTCATAAGTTGACTTTGGTACACCTGCTTTTACTTTTTTACCTTGAAGTTCTCCGTCTTTGATTTTCGGATTATATTTTTTTAGTTCTTCTATTCTTAATTGAAGTTGACGTTCAGACGGATTTGCAACACCTTCCTGTTTATAAAGCTGTCTGGCCAGAGCTTCAAAAGTTTTTTGTCCGCTTGTAAAAGTAATAGGTTTTCTTGATTTAACTTCATCCTGCAGACGCTGTTCTTCTTCTCTTTGTTTTCTGCGAAGCTCCTCACGTTTTTTCATCATATCTTCATATTCGCCATATTCTTGTTCTGAAGAATTTCTGCCACGTAAAGATTTGTCGTCAGCTTCAAGTTCTTTCGGAATAAGGACTTCTTCCCCGACAAGGAAGTATTTATTGTTCCCCCTGCCTTTAACTTTGCCGGGATTCAATTCTTTAACCTTGTCAGGATCAACTCCGAAATGTTTTGCAAGCATTTCAATACTTTCACCGTTTTGAACAACGACATAAGTATTTCCGTTGCCGTCATATTCAAGAGTATAAGTTTGACCGTCAACAGTTTTAATCTGTTTAATACGGCCACCGTCTTTATTAAAAGTATTTTCGGTTACATTACCTTCCTCATCAACTACAGTTTCAACAACATTTTCACCACGCTGTTCTCTTGTTTTTGAAGATACAACTTCACCGTTTCTTGTTAAATTTTCGACCTTTAAATTACCCTGGTAAATAGTTTCAATAACAGAACCGTCTTCATTGTAAGCATACTGGCTTACTCTCGCATCTTCTGAACCAACACCATTTTCAACTTTTTTTACTAATCGTTCACCGTTTTCCGTATATTCATAAACATCAGTAACAGAACCTTTTTGAACGGTCTTGACTTCTGCCGCACCATCTTCATTGTAAAAAACTATTTCCTGGCCGCTGTTATCTTTATAGTCTGTTACAGTTTTCAGAGGTTTTTGGTTTTCATAAATAGTTTTTACAGCATTTCCGCTTTTGTCAAAATATTCTTCTGAAAGCAAATTATTATCTTTGTCATAAGTAGAAGTTTTGTTATCTTTGATAATAATTCGTTTTCCTTCATCAGGATTATATTTTTCAATAGTCCCGTCTTTATATTCAGTCTGAATAATTTCATGCCCGTTCTGTTCTATGACATTTGAACTTTTGACATTTTTACTGTTTTCATTAAGTCCGTTTATAAATTTAAACAAATCTTCATTTGTAATGGTAAGTTCTTTTTGTTTTCCAAAAAGACTTTCTAAATATTTTTTTGCTTCTCGTTTAGAAAGGTTTGTATTTTTTGCATACTGCTTCAACATATTTTTTAAATTAGAAATTTCTCCGGCATCCAAAATATGATTACCGTCATCAATGGCATCAAATATTGCAAGCAAATTTTTATCCTTTAGTTGTTCACGTTTTAAGCCGCCTTTTAAATTTTCTAAATCAATTTTACCTGCTTTACCTTTGTTTAATGAAAAATTATTGTAATCAGCCGTCATACATACCTTTCCATATTAAGACTTTAAATACACTTCTATTAAACGTATCGGAATTTTTTTATAGAGACTTTAATTAATCGTAACCATTTGTTACATAATTTTACATTCATGCTTTAATTAACATATGCAAATTTTTTTAACCGGAATTTTAGTTTTAATAAGAATATTGTCTAATTCACTAAGTAATGTTTTTCAAAAGAAACTGGCTGAATATGGAGAAAACCCTGTCTGTATAAATTTTATTAACTATCTTCTGCTTGCTTTATTTTGTGTTCCGTTAATATTTCTGACTCATAACCAAACAATTCAAAACGGATTCTGGTTAAACGCACTAATTGGAGGAGTTTGCGGAGCTTTATGCAATTATTATATGGTTGAAGCACTTAAATACGGCGAACTTTCCGTTCTGGGTCCTATTAATTCTTATAAATCGGTTATAGGACTTATCTTTGCAATATTCTTACTCGGGGAAATTCCGGACTTTCATGGTCTCTTAGGAGTACTTTTAATTATATTCGGAAGTTATTTTATATTTGATACGCTCAATCCTATCAAAATTGCGGAAAGAAAAGATATTCAATACCGTTTTCTGGCTTTATTTTTCTCTGCAATGGAGGCTGTTTTTATAAAAAAAGTAATTCTGCTATCCTCAATAAGGATATCTTTTATTGCCAGCTGTTTTCTAGGTGCAATTTTCTCATACATTATTTTCAAACTTACAACTAAAACAAAATTAACTATTCCAAAACCCAAATCAGCACTACTATATTTATTAACCGCACTCTGCTTTGGTCTAATGACATATACGACTGCGGTTGTATTTAAACGAATTAACGTAGGATACGCATTATCACTTTTTCAACTATCAGTAATATTAAATCTTTTATTTGGCTGGAAAATATTTAAAGAAAAACATATTTTAAGGAAACTTACAGGCTCTGTTATTATTATATGTGGTGCCGTACTTGTAATAATTTTCTCCCATTAAAGAATTTTATAGGACTTGACAAAATATGAAAAATAATTTATCATAAGTATATACCCCACGGGGGTGTTGTATCAAAGGAGGATATATGGACATAAATCATATTAAACAGGCCGAAAAGAAAACTTTTTTAGTCATTGTATTAACTTTAGTGACAATGATAGCGGAAATAGCTGTCGGATACTTTACTCATTCTATGGCATTATTCGCTGACGGCTGTCATATGGGAACCCATGCACTTGCCCTGTCTTTAACATTTTTCACCTACATTTTAATAACACGTTTCGCAACCTCGGACAGATTTGCCTTCGGCACAGGGAAATTTAGTACACTATCAGGATTTGCCAGTTCAATTCTCCTTGGATTAACCGGTATATTTATTATTTTTGAATCTATAGAACGATTATTTCATCCGGAACAAATCGGCTTTAATGAAGCAATTCTGGTTGCAATAATAGGATTAGTTGTTAACGCATTATCAATTTTAATTATGGGAGACAACCACGACCATAATCACGGTCATAAGCACAGCCACGACAATGAAGCACACGACCACGATATTGATTCCCATAAAAAAGAACACAAAGAAGATTTCAACTTCAAAGCTGCATATATGCATATTCTTGCAGATGCTCTGACGTCTATTTTTGCAATAGTAGCATTGCTTGCCGGTAAATATTTCAACTGGATATTCCTTGACCCTGTTGTAGGATTTATCGGAGGTACAGTAATTTGTATCTGGGCCTATAACCTGATTAAATCAACAACTGCAATTCTTGTTGATTGCGAAAATAAAGATACAAAAGCAAAAATAACAGAAACAATCAAAAATGATTGTTCAATAGAAGAACTCCACGTATGGGCTGCATCAGAAGACAATGTCAATGTTATTGCAAAAGTGGCAATTACAAACACTGAATGCACTGCTGATGATATCAAACACAAAATTGCAGAAACAGCAGCCATAAACAGCATAACTGTTGAAATTACTTCAAAAGTTTGCCCAGAAGTGCACTAAATTCTTCAATTTGCTTGTTTTTGGCAGTTTCATCATCATGTTCAAAAGTTTCTTTGACACAGTGAGACAAATGACTTGTCAAAATAGCAATATTGACCTTTTTCAAAATTGACTGAGTCGCTGATAACTGTGAACTGACCTCCAGACAATCACGATTTTCGTCAATCATTTTCAATATACCGTCAATCTGCCCTTTCGCAGTTTTTAATAATCTTTCAATCTTGGCAGAATCCTGATGCATAAAACCTCCTTCTCTACTATCTTACTATACCACAGTAGGGTGGTAATGAAAAGTTTTGTAATAATAGCAAAATTTATGTTAAAATATAAACAAAAGCAGGGAGAATGAACGTGAAAAGAGCAGTAATAATTGTAATAGATTCAATGGGTATCGGGGCAATGGATGATTGCAAAGATTTTAACGATATACCTGAATGTAATACATTAAAACATGTTTGTGAATTTAATAACGGGCTAAATGTTCCAAATCTTGAAAAAATGGGGCTTGGAAATATTCAGGATTTTAAAGGAATTGCAAAATGTAAAACGCCAATCGCACAATACGGAACTTTAATCGAGAAATCAAAAGGAAAAGATACTACCACAGGTCACTGGGAAATAGCCGGACTGGTCTCTGAAAAACCATTTGCGACTTATCCGGAAGGATTTCCTGAAGAACTTATTACAAAGTTTATCAAAGAAACGGGCTGCGGAGGCATTCTTGCAAATAAAGCTGCAAGCGGTACTGCGATAATTGAAGCATTAAATGAAGAACATCAAAAAACAAAATTTCCTATAATTTATACATCGGCAGACAGCGTATTTCAAATTGCACTTGATACAGACATAATTCCGCTTGAAACTCTTTATCAATGGTGTGAAATTGCAAGAAAAATTCTTGATGAGGGGAATTATAATGTATCAAGAGTAATCGCACGCCCTTACAAAATAATTGACGGTAAACCAACAAGAATTTCAAAAGACAGAAGAGATTATTCAATGGTGCCTAGACGTACAATATTAAATGAAATAAAAGAAAAAGGCGGAAAAGTAATCGGGATAGGTAAAATTGAAGATATTTTTTCTAAATCGGGAATTACGCATGCAATCCATACCGGCTCCAACAAAGAAGGCCTGGAATTAACAGTAAAAGCAATCAAAAATAGCCTTGAACTGGGGAAAATAGCATATTCGGATTACACAGAAACAAATACCGAAAACCAACCGATTTTAATTTTTACCAACCTTGTGGATACGGATATGCTGTTCGGTCACAGAAATGATGCAAAAGGTTATGGAAAAGCCATTGAAGAAATTGACAGTTATATTCCGGATATTATTAATTCAATGCAGGATGATGATATTTTGATAATAACTGCCGACCATGGCTGCGACCCTTGTGTTCCAGGGACAGATCATACAAGAGAAAAAGTTCCTGTACTTGTTTACGGGAAAAAACTCTGCGGGAAAAACCTCGGAAGTATTACTGGATTTGATTATATAGCAAATTTAATAAAAGACTGGATATTTTAAATTTTTGTTTTATAATATGTTTGTGAACTTTTGTTCACGATATGTTGATAAATAATAAGGAGAAAGTAAAATGTCAGTAAAAGTTGAATCTTCATGTATTGCTTGCGGTGCTTGTGAATCAATTTGCGACGCAGTATTTAAAGTAGAAGATATCGCAACTGTTGATGAATCAGCAGTAGCAGATAACATGGATTGTGTTAAAGAAGCAGCAGATGCTTGCCCGGTTGGTGCAATCATTGTTGAATAATTAACATTTTCACAATATTAAAAACAGACCGAAAATTTTTTCGGTCTGTTTTTTTTACTACTTTTACAAGACTTTATTAAAATGAACAGGTCATTTGAATTTTTTTCTGCCCTGATGCCAATTCACTGTTTAATGTTGCATAATTAATATCTGCCGGCGGAACAGGTCTATATTGTTCATCAAGGTAATTGTTTACCGTACATTTTAAATCCTGACTTCCGTTAGATGTTGTAATTTGTCCTCCTGAACTGTTAAGACTGTTGAGGTCATTTACAACCTGTTCGGCAAGCTGCCGGTGCATTTGTTCCAGATTATCAACCCTTTGAGATACGTTTGTTAATTCATTACTCAAAGTTACAATTCCGCTGCGGACATCGGAAAGACCGCCTTTTGCCTGTGAATCAGAAATAGAATCAAAATTACTCGCAGTTTCCTGAGCATCTATATTTGCGGAATTTGTTCCCGAAATTAACGATGCAGAAAAAATCATTCCAACAATTATTACACAAACAGCAAGAGTCATCATCAACATCTTATTCATACAAATTTTCTCCTTTTTTTGCTAATTATAACATGGCATAAATTTTACAGTTCCATCAAAAAAACGAGATTTAAAGCCATCCGGCTTTTTTGTGCTAACATAAATGATATGGATATAGTATCAAAAAGTCTCAACTCGCTTGAATATGATAAGGTTCTCACGGAACTTGCAAAATTTGCAAAAATCAAACAAAGCCGTGAACTCTGTCTTACACTTCTGCCGTTCGACAATAAAGAAAAAATAATAACTGAAATTTTATTTACAAGAGAAGCAAAACAAATTCTTGATATGCCGGCCGATATTCCGATTGAATTTGTAGCTGATATTACAGCAATTCAAAAGAATTCACTTGCAAGCTACCTAAATGAAGAAGAACTTATTGATACAGCAAAAACAATGCGTACATCTCGGCTGGTTAAAAATTTCCTTAACGAAAACGGTGAACCTGCCGGTAAACTTAAAGGAATCTCAGAAAGCCTGATTTCAGAAAAAGAAATTGAAGACAGGATTCTAAATACCTTTGATTCTGATATGCAGATAAAAAAAGATGCAACACCGGAATTAAAAGGACTTTTTGCCTCATTACGGGACACAGAAAAGGCATTAAAAGCAAAAGTTACAGATTTATTAAATTCCACCGAGTTTACAAAACATCTTCAGGAAACTATTTACACAACTAGAGATGAGAGAATCGTTTTTCAAGTAAAAGCTTCCTCAAAAAGCAAAGTTAAAGGTATTGTACACGATGTTTCCGCAACAAATAAAACATTTTACATAGAACCTGAAAGCATTGTTCCCATAAACAACAAAATAAGGGAACTGCACGCACAAATTCACGCAGAATTTGTAAAAATACTTGCAGAATTGACTCAACTTGTTAAACTTCATATTAAAGCGATAAAATATAGTGAAGAAATGCTGGCAAAAATTGATTTTCATTTTGCCAAAGCCCGCTATGCCGTAAAAATTCAAGCAACAGAACCAGAAATAATTCAAACAAAAGAAATTATTCTTGAAAATATGCGACACCCGCTTTTAATCGGAGTTGCAGAACACATAGTTGCAAACAATTTTGAAATTGGCAAAGATTACAGGTCAATAATAATCACAGGCTCAAACACCGGCGGTAAAACAGTCACATTAAAGACAGTAGGACTATTTATATTGCTTGCAAAATCAGGAATGTTTTTACCATGCACTATGGCAAAGATTTATCCGTTCACACAAATTTTTGCAGATATAGGGGATGCACAAAGTATTCAGCAAAGTCTTTCTACATTTTCATCACATATGACTAACATTATAGAAATAGTCAAAAATTGTGACAGTGAAACATTTATACTACTTGATGAAATTTGTGCCGGTACAGACCCGCAGGAAGGAGCAGTTCTCGCACGGGTCATCCTTGAAAACATAACTTCAAAAGGTGCATATTCAACGGTTACGACCCATTACGGAGAACTTAAGGCACTGGAATATTCAGACCCGAACTTTAAAAATGCGTCGGTAGAATTTGATACAGAATCTCTAAAACCAACATATAAACTACTTATAGGAATTCCAGGTCTCAGCAATGCTATATCAATATCCTCAACACTCGGGCTGCCAAAAGAAATTACGGATAAGGCAAAAGAAATCCTAACCTCTGAAAAAGACAATTCCATAGCTGTTGTTGAAAAATTACAGGAGACCCAGCAAAAACTTTCTGAAAACCTGAAAGAAGCAGAAGAATTAAAGGAAGATTCCGAACTAATAAAAAAAGAATACGAAGAAAATTTATCTGCAATCAAAAAAGATAAAAAGAAAACAATAAAAAGTATAAAAGAAAAATTTAACCACGAAATGCTTGACGTAAAAGCTGAAATAAAAAGTATTCTTGAGGAATTAAGAAAAGAAAAATCCGAAAAAATTGCTCGTCGCTCGTATGCAAGACTGGCAAAACTTGAACAGAATTTCAGAGAAAAAACAGATGATTACGAGGATAAAGAACAGTACGCCGAAATCAACTGGGATAATGTCAAAATTAATGACAAATTAATTCTGAAAGATATTCACTCAATAGTGGAAGTGCTTACTCTACCCGATAAACACGGGAGTCTTCTTGTACAAATGGGCAATATAAAAACAAAAATAAAAAAGAATAAACTTGCTCCCTACGATAAAAATTATGAAAATAAACCTAACGGCTATCGTCCGTCAAACTTTACACCTTTTGAATATAAAAGAATTACTCTCTCTAACCGGCTTGATATAAGAGGCTACAGAGTAGAAGATGCCCTTGATGAACTTGAACAGTATTTAGATAAAGCAAGCTTGGCAAATCTTACTCCTGTTACAATTATACACGGACACGGCACGGGAGCTTTAAAGAGTTCTGTAAGAGATTTTCTTTCAACTTCTCCGTATGTTGCCAAATTCAGACCCGGTGAAGATTCCGAAGGCGGCGACGGCGTCAGTGTTGTTGATATTAACTAAATTGAATATTTATATTTTTGACAAAAATCTTTATTCCAAATAATAAAATAACCCTTGTAGAATTTCCTAAATGTGCTAATATATATATTAACAAGGGAGAGATTATGATTTTAAATGAAATTCGCGAAAAATACGAGCTGGTAGATTTGTTTTGCAATCTTGCAGAGATTCCGTCACCATCGTTAAAAGAAAAAAAAGTTTCCGATTGGATTATGGAATACTGCAAACATCATAAAATTCCTTGTAAATACGATAATTATGAAAATATTTATATAAATATTCCTGCAACCGATTCGACAAAACAACCGCTACTTCTGTCATCACATATGGACGTAATCGGTGATGACTCTCCCGTAAAAACTTATCTTGACGGAAATTTTATAAGAGCAGAAGGAAGAACTCTCGGTGCCGATGACAAAGCAGGTGTTGCAAATGCTTTATATCTGGCAAAATGGCTTGTTGAAAATAATTTAAAACATGGCGGACTTGAAATTATATTCACCAGAGATGAAGAATCCGGAATGTCAGGAATTAAACATGTGGATTTTTCGACAATTAAATCAAAATATGTTCTGGTATGCGACAGCGATAGTTTAGGACAGTTGATGACTTCCGGTGCAAGTTATACTCTTGCAACAATAGAGGTGAATTCTTTTAAAGGCGGACATTCAGGAATAGATATAGCAGACAGAACAAGAGAGAATGCTGCAAAACTAATTGCGGATATTGTTGCTAATCTGCCGCAGGGCGTTTATTACTCTGAAGATTGCAAAGTCGTAACGTCTTGTAATATCGGGGGAATCATCTCGGGAAATCCTGACGTCACAAATGTCATTAATACTTATGGGAAGGCTACATATTCCATAAGAAGTTCCAGCAGAAAATATGAACAGGAACTCAAAGACAGAATGCAGTTTGAAGTTGATGAATTTAACAAAGAATATGACAGTATAGCAAAGGCTGAATTAACCTTTGAAGAACACCTTCCTCCGTTTGAAAAAGTTGAGGATGAATATATTCCGATACTTTTTGAAACCGCAGCCAGAAAAGTCGGTGTTACTCCGGAAATTTCATCATTCCATGCAGGTGCCGAAACTCATATCTATGCAAATAATAAAAATGCTGACGGACAACCTTTTGCCCCATATCTTGCTGGCTTAGCAACCGTATGTAATATGCATTCAAAAGAAGAATATCTCGATTATAAAACACTTCTTAAAGGTCAGGAACTTCTGCAGGAATTTTTCAGAAGTTATAATAAATAACAGGTTTATAAAAAAGCATTTTCCATTTTATTGTAATCTTATATTTTAAGTGATAAACTTTTCATGTAGCAGTTAGGGGGGTCCACCCCGGGGGCAGTGGTTTATTTAAGTGTTGTTAATTAAACCGGAATCTGCCGGACAACCAAAAGGACATGAAAGGTTATTAAAAATGGAAAAAAACAAAGAAACTTTGAGCGTTTTAAGACACTCAACATCTCACATTATGGCACAGGCTGTTCAGAAGCTCTTTCCTTCGGCAAAGTTGGCTATCGGACCTTCTACGGACACCGGTTTTTACTATGATTTTGATTTAACAGACGGTCACGCTTTTACAGAAGATGATCTCCACAAAATCGAAGAAGAGATGAAAAACATCATTAAACAAAATCTTACTTTTGAAAGATACGTTATTCCTGATGTTGACAAACAGATTGAAGAATTCAAAAATGAAGGCGAAATCTACAAGGCAGAACTTCTGGAAGAACACAGAAATGACAATCCGACATTGTATCTGACAAAAGATAAAGACGGAAATGTGTTATTTAACGACCTTTGTGCAGGTCCGCACATTCCTAACACTTCTTATATAAAAGGTAATGCAATAAAATTATTGAAAGTTGCAGGAGCTTACTGGCGAGGCAACGAAAAGAATAAAATGCTACAGAGAATTTACGCAACGGCATTCTGGACAAAAGAAGATCTGGCTGATTATCTTCATTTTCTGGAAGAAGCAGAAAAACGCGACCACAGAAAACTTGGAGCTAAACTTGATTTATTCTCTGTCAGAGAAGAAATCGGAGGCGGACTTGTCTTGTGGCATCCAAACCTTGCCGTTGTCAGAGAAGAAATTGAAAACTACTGGAGAACAGAACACAGAAAACGCGGTTACGTCATTGTTAATACCCCGCAGATTGCTAAATCAAAACTTTGGGAATTATCCGGACATATTGACCACTACAAAGAAAATATGTTCTTTATACAAAAAGATAATGAAGATGACGAACAATATATTGTTAAACCAATGAACTGTCCGTTCCATATTCTTATTTATCAGGCAAACCGATACTCTTACCGTTCACTTCCGTTAAGAATGGCAGAACTTGGTACGGTTTACAGAAAAGAAAAATCCGGAGCATTATCAGGATTAACCAGAGTTCAGGGCTTTACACAGGATGATGCCCATATATTCTGCACACCTGAACAGTTAGTTGATGAAATCAATGAAATTATTGATTTTGTTGCCGATACAATGGCATTATTCAATATGAAATTTGACGTCGAACTTTCAACACGTCCTGAAAGTTATGTGGGCGAGATTGAAAACTGGAACAGAGCAGAAGCCGGTTTAAAAGAAGCCATGGAAAGACGCGGGATGAAATACGAAATTAATGAAGGTGACGGGGCTTTCTACGGTCCTAAAATCGACTTTAAAGTTAAAGATGCAATCGGCAGGACATGGCAGTGTGCAACAATTCAGCTTGATTTCAACCTCCCTGAACGATTCGGCATTAAATATCAGGACAAAGACGGTTCTATGAAAACTCCTGTAATGCTGCACCGTGTTATCTTTGGCTCTATGGAAAGATTCCACGGGATTTTGATTGAACATTATGCCGGAGCATTCCCGACATGGCTTGCCCCTACACAGGTTGCAATAGTTCCGATTTCAAATGAAAAACATGCAGACTTTGCAGCAGAAGTTTATAAGAAAATGCGGGCGGCAGGCATCAGAGCAAAACTTGATGACCGCTCTGAATCTATGAATTATAAAATCAGAGAAAGCTTGCAGGATAAGAAAATACCTTATGTTGTTGTAATCGGCGATAAGGAAATCGAAGCTAATTCTGTTGCAGTTCGTGCAAGAGGAATCGGGCAGGTTGGTACAATGAGTGTTGACGATTTTATTTCAAAAATCGAAGAAGAGATTCACTCACGCCGTGCAGAATCTTTTGCTAAAGAACCGGCAAAAGTATAAGTAAAAATAACCTGAAAAAAGACCGCGTGATGCGGTCTTTTTTTATATCTTTGTTTTTGGAACATAAATAATTTTATAATCTAATGCATCCAGTATAATTTCAAATTCTCTCAATGTAACTGTATTATTTTTCAACTTTTGTGATAAATTTTGTATTGAAAAATTTTTACCTTTTTTATCCGCTATGACTCTTGCAAGCTGGGTTAGAGTCATATCTTTGTCTATTAAAAGTTTTCGGATATCATTGCAAATGCTCATTATTCAAGAATACACCAAGATTTAATCATATTGACAATATTAAAAATATAATTTATATTTAAATATATAATTTAAAATTCAATTTTTGGAGATATCTATGATAAATCAAAAATATAAAACTAAAACAGGTTTTACATTAGCTGAAGTACTGATTACACTTGGTATAATCGGTGTGGTTGCGGCAATGACTTTGCCCGCAGTTATAACGAATGTTCAAAAGAAAGTGGCAGAAAATCAACTTAAGGTATTTAACTCAACAATAAACAATGCTTTCAGAATGGCACAGGTTGAGCATGGCGGGAATTTTCAGGATTGGATAAAATCCGGAAGTTATTCGTTTGCTGATATGAAAGCCTGGCTGGAAGAATACCTATTCCCTTATATTAAATATCAGGATGTAAGCGATTGTCAAACAGAAGCAGTAGTTGGCGGAATTAACAATGTTCAGCAGGGAATTTGTTTCCATCTGGTGAATGGTGGTTTAATATGGATGCATATAGATGGGAATGGCGGTGATTTAATTTATTATGTTAATGGAAAAATGCAACCAAATCCAAGAAATGGGTTTGGCTTTCAGTTTGCAAAATATAGTTCCGACGGCAATCATTCCAGAAAAAGTTTGAATTTTATTGAACCTTATACCTTTAACTGGAACGGAAATAAAGCAAGTTTGACAGGCGGCGGCACCTGGGGATGTTATAAAGGGTGTACAAACTGTGCTTACTGCACCAAATTAATCCAGCTTAATAACTGGGAAATTCCCGACGATTATCCGTGGTAGAAATAAGTGCAACAATAACGTCTTTAACTCTTTTCGCATTTTATTTTTTAATACGAAAGCACTGCCGGCCTAAATACTTTTTACTTGCATAATAATTATAAAATATTATCCAGAAAATATTCGTAAATGTTTTTTACAGTTGCATTGACTTTATTTCGTATATGTTCGTTAGGGTATGACTGGCTATTAAAATATTCCATATCATCTCTCAACATATGGTATGTATCTATTTTATACTTATTTGCAGCAGAACCGCTTAATTTTGAAAGGTCATCCTCCGCATATACAAGAACTCTGAACAAGTCATACACAGAGTCTAAATTTTGCTCAACCGAAGTCATAGGATTTGAATATGGCATTTCATTAATATCATTTATGTCCTTTAAAATTTTTACCAGTTTGTTTTGTTTTTCAACATTCAGATTAGAAAAAGCTTCAAGAGGCTTGGTGGCATTATTTAATTCATACTGAGCAAATTCAAGTATTGCAAATCGTTCACCTTCAGGTCTTCCTGCCGTAAGTTTCAAGGTACGTTTAATAAAATCTTTAGGCGGAGTTTTACCGGCCTCTTCAGATTCAATTAAAAACACCTCTTTCAAAATTCCTTCTTTATTTGTGGAATCTTGTTCTTTTCTCAGAGAATCCAGCATCTCTTTAATATCATATTCATCAAATTTTCTGCGTCTGCTTTCTCTGATTTTCCGTAAAAAATTAATACAATTTTCTTCTATATAATCAGCACCTTTTACCAGCCCGCAAAATGGAACAGCTAAGCCTTTTTGATTATACAAAGAAACATCAATACGATTTTCTTCACCTGTATCAAACTTTTGCAGCTGTACATTGTTTGCCTGTTGAATATATGGAGTTTTGTTTAATGAACTTATTTTCATATTTCCATTGAGAATAAGCGTACTGAACATAAAAAATTGCCTTATTTTTGGTGTTACTTTACAAAATTTAAAAAAGCGGTCTTTTAATAAAAAACCGCTTTTCATTTATCTATTTAGTTTCTGTTTTTGTCTGCTCTTTAGCCGAGCCTGATTTGGTAAATGTATCTGTTTTAGGACTTCTAACCAGTTTGTCCGGTGATTTTGAAGAAAGTTCATAATCTTTCTTCACTCTGGATGCTTCTCCCAGCGGTAAAGCTTTTTCGGCCTTGCCAAAGCCGAGCTTTAACATAATTCCATCTAACATGTTTGAGTCTCCCCCTTGATTATTTAAACACTAAACCAAATGATAAGAACTAAATTTAGTATATATTATTTCTACCATTTCGTCAAGCTTTTTAAAATCGTTACTATCAGGCTTCCCTTTTACAAGCAGAGGTTCAATAACATCCAGTTTCAAGCCGGAAAGCATTTCACCAAGTTTTCCAAAAAGGTTGCCGCCCCAGCCGTAAGATCCTACAAATGATGCAATTTTTGCTTTCGGTCTTAATAAATTTGCAAGATATGCTACATTTGCAGCCATAGGATGAGGACTTGCAAGAACCATTGAGCTTCCCAGAATTATAGCAGTAGCGTCAACAAGTCCCATAGCCAAATCACCTAAATCGCCGGTAACTATATCAAATTTTTCTGTTTTTATACCCTTCGCATTTAATTTTTCGACAAGATAGTCAATCATTTCTTCCGTACTTCCATACATTGACACATAAGGAAGAAGAACCAGATTTTTACCTTCATCAGCTGTCCAATCTGCATACAAATCAAGAATAAATTTAGGATTTTTGTAAATAGGGCCATGGCTAGGAAGAATCATGTCAGGATTCAAATCCTTAACCTGTTGGGTATATTTTTTACATACGCCCCGGAAAGGCATCATAATTTCTGCATAATAACGCTTTGCAGAATGCTCAAGCTCTTTTGAATCCGGTGCAAAAATTTCGTCTTCCTTAAATGTATAATGTGCTCCCAAAAAGTCACATGTACACAAAAGGTTATCTTCAACAAGATATGTAAACATTGTATCAGGCCAGTGAACACCCGGAGCAATCATAAATCTCAAAGTTTTATCTCCGAGAGATAGTTCATCATCATTTTTTATCACCTGAATTTTACTTTCATCAACATGAAGCATTTCAATAATATTGTTTTTACAAACTGCATTTGTTACAACCATCGCTTCAGGGTATTTTTCCAACAAGGCAGGAATAGAACCTGAATGGTCTTGTTCACCATGGTTTGCAATTATATAATCAACATTTGTTATATTATTTTCGTCTAAATTTTTAAGATATAAATCCGTTTTTTTAGGGTACATAGTATCTATAAGAGCAACTTTCTCACTACCTTTAACGAGGTAAGAATTATAAGTTGTTCCGTGTTCAAGAGGTATTAATTCATCAAAAATTTTTCTTTCACAGTCATTCAAACCGCAATAGTAAACGCTATTTTTTATTTCTTTAAATTTCATAATTATATCTTCTCCTAATCTCTTAAAAAAGGCTTTGCTTATAGCAAAGCCAGTATTTCAATTTAATAATTTTTAGCTTTCATAAAGAAATATGCTTTAGGGTGTTTGCATACAGGACATAATTCAGGGGCATTTTCTGATATTACGGTATGACCGCAATTTGAGCATTCCCACTCAACAGCCTCCGGTCTGCTAAACACGATATCATTTTTTATATTCTCCAATAATTTTCTGTATCTTTCTTCATGTTCTTTTTCGATTTTGCCTACTAATGTAAACAAAGCCGCTAGTTGTTCAAAACCTTCCTCTTTGGCTTCTCTTGCGAATTGGGCATACATTTCTGTCCATTCGTAATTCTCACCGTTGGCTGCATCCTCAAGGTTTGCAAGAGTTTCAGGGACTTTTCCGTCATGGAGAAATTTAAACCAAATTTTTGCATGTTCTTTTTCATTATTTGCGGTTTCTTCAAAAATTTTACTTATTTGAACAAACCCCTCTTTCTTTGCTTGAGAAGCATAATAGGTATATTTGTTTCTTGCCTCGGATTCTCCTGCAAATGCCGTACGGAGGTTTCTTTCAGTTTTTGAACCTTTTAATTCAGCCATTCTTAAAATCCTTTCTTTTATTGTTTTTCGAACATGTCTTTACCAACTCCGCAAAGAGGGCAAACATAATCATCCGGTAATTCTTCAAACGGAATATTATCATTTTCAGCCGGATCATAAACATATCCGCAAACAGTACAAACAAATTTTTCCATAATTTTCTCCTTTTTAATTTTTACAGTTTTTACAAATACCATGAATTATTATATCATGAGAAGATACAATAAAACCTGTCTCGTCTTCTATTTTTTTGACTATATCAGGAGCGATATCGCAGCTGACATCAAAAACTTTTTTACAATTATCACAAATAAAATGATAATGAGCATGAGTATTATGGTCATAATGCGAGGATGATTCCAGACCGTCAATTTTTTTAATTAAACCGTTTTCGGCAAGCTGGTTCAAATTTCTGTATAAAGTTGCAAGACTTATTTTAGAATCTTCCTTTTTAAGGATTTCATAAATATATTCAGCAGTCGGATGAACCACATTGCTCTTCAATGTATCTAAGATTATTTCCCTTTGTTTTGAATAATTCATAAAAAATCCTAATTGATAACAATTCTTATTTTATCTTCTAAAAGCTTTATTGTCAATACTCTTAGTTTTATACTTAATAATTTGTTTCAAAGCAACAGCAATTTTTTACTGGAATTTGTTTTATATAATATATGGTTAGCAGTGTGAATACGGTTCAGAATAATTCAATGAAAAACAGCGAACTGAATATCGGTGTTATTGTTCCTCCGAACAAAATAGAAAAACCGGTACTGTATTCTGACGCCGATGCATCAAAACAATTCAAACAACTCAAAACTGATATTTATACCAAACAAAAGCACTATTCATTTGAAGATACAAAAAAAACACCTAAACTGATTACATGGGGAGGCATTATGGCTGCACTTGGAGCCGCGGGATTATTTATATTTGCAAAACTAAAAAAATAAGAATATTTTACATTTCTTTAAAATATTTTAAAACTATGTAAACGTTTCATTTTTTATTGTAATATGTTGAAAGATATAAGAAAGAGGTACTGATGAATACAGCAGTTTTAGTGGGACGTGTAGGCAGAGATGCTGAAATAAAATATTTTGAATCTGGCAAAGTGAAAGCAAACTTTTCCGTTGCCGTAAACAGATGGGATTCAAAAACAAAATCAGAAGTCACAGATTGGTTTAATGTTGACGTTTGGGATAAACAGGCAGAATTTGCCGGAGAATATGTAAAAAAGGGGATTCAGGTTGCTGTTGACGGCAGAATCGCACAAAATAAATGGACGGATAAAGCAACAGGAAACGAAAGAGAAAATTTCCTTATCGTTGCAAACAGTATTAGATTATTGGGTTCAAAAAGAGACGCTGAAGTATTATGATGATTAATTCGGATACAATAGGAATTATTGCCGATGACCTGACAGGTGCAAATGATACGGCATTACAATTTCAACAACAGGGAGCAACTACCCAGATTCTTCTTGATACGGAAGAAGAACCTTTGAATTTGAAAAACACCCAAACCTGGGCTATTTCTACCGAGTCCAGAAATATTGAGCCTCACGAGGCTTATGAAAAAGTTAAACTTGCAACTGAATTTTTTAAAGAAAAAATTAATCCGGATTACTTCTATAAAAAAATTGATTCAACAATTAGAGGAAATATTGCGGTTGAAGTCCTTGCAATGCTTGAAGTTTTGGAATGGGATGCTGCTGTTATTATTCCTGCATTTCCCGCAGAATCAAGAGTTACCGTCGGAGGTTATCATCTTTTGAAAGGTGTGCCTATTGAAAGAACAGAAATGGCAAGAGATCCGTATTCACCTATTTTTGAATCACATATTCCGACACTTTTAAAATCACAGCTTGATACAGCAAACAAAGATCTTGTAGGCTCTATTGAACTTTCAACTGTTATGAAAGGAGCCGGACCTATACTTGTAAAACTGAAAGAACTTATCTCCCAAGGTAAAAAACTTATTGTTGCAGATGCAATGTCAACAGTTGATATTGAGCAGGTGATGCTTGCAATCAGTAAAACCGATTATAATATACTTCCTACAGGAACTGCCGCTGCAGCAAGAATATTAAGATATTTATGGATGCCTGACAGCGAACCTCAGCATTTTTCAAAAACAATACCGGAACTTCCGAAATTTGTTGTTTCAGGTAGTGCCACTCAAATTACGGCAAACCAAATTGATAAACTTGACGAAAGTGATGAATTTGAAAATACATTCATACTCAGCCTTGACATGAAAACCGTACTCGATGGAGTTTCAGACACTCTGGTTGAACGTGTAATAAATAACCTCGGCAACAATAATATTGTAGTTGTACACACGTCTCATTTAATTAAGAATTTCGACGGTTTTTCGGAAGATTCACTCAATGCAGAATTAACAAGAACATCGCTTGCAAATGTTATTACCGATTTTCTTGCTGAATTGACACGGAGAGTTGTAGAAAAAAAAGATGTTATTTTAATAACTCTCGGCGGGGAAACTTCTTACAAATGCTGTGAAGCAATAGGTGCAAACCAGCTTCAACTGATTGATGAAGTGGCTCCGGCAATAGCTTTAAGTATGGACCATAATGCCAGATGGATTGTTACAAAATCTGGCAACCTCGGGGGAGTCAATACTTTAATTGATATTTTGAAATATTTTGAACAACATGAATAAATATTCGGAAAAAATTGCAATAACCACAGGCGACCCTAACGGTATCGGTGCTGAAATAACAATAAAAGCACTTAATAAACTTGATTTGCCGCCGGAAAAATTTGTGATTATTTCAAATAACAATATTTTGAATTTTTACGGGAATTTAAATAAAAACTATGAACTGCTGAATATTCCTTATAATAGTGAAATCAAACCTGGCAGTGCAACCAAAGAAGGCGGAGAATTTTCATTTCAATCTTTAAAAAAAGTTTGTGAAATAAAGCCCAGGGCAATAGTAACAGCTCCGGTTGCAAAAAATGCCTTACATCTTGCAGGTCATATCTATAACGGTCAAACAGAAGTTTTACAAAAATTTCTTGCACACAATAATCAGCATGCAGAAATGCTTTTTGTTGCCGGAGATTTCAGAGTCCTGCTTTTGACAAGACACTGTGCCTTAAAAGATATTAATTTAACCAAAGAACTTGTGGTCGAAAAAATTCTTAATTTGAGAGAATTTTTCAAAACACAATTAAATATTAGCAACCCGAAATTTGCATTGTGCGGTTTTAATCCACATGCCGGAGAGGACGGGATATTAGGGAAAGAAGAGGTTGAAATATTAAATCCTGCGGTTGAAGAATTGCGTGAATTTGGTGTTAATATAACTAATCCTCTGCCGGCAGACACTTTATTCGTAAAAGCAGGAAAAGCATATTATTCTAAAAATAAAATGCCTTATGACTGTTATATAGCAAATTATCATGATCAGGGATTAATCCCGATAAAAACCGTTGCTGGAGATAAAACCGTTAATATGACAATAGGACTCGATATAATAAGAACATCACCAGGTCACGGTACAGCATTTGACATTGCCGGCAAAAATATCGCAGACGAAAATGGCATGATATCAGCAATTACGGAAGTATTGTAAGTTATTTACAGATTTTCCAGTGCCGCAATTTTCATTGTATTAAAATCCGGAGTTCTACCGAACCAGATTTCTTGAGCGGAAACCGCCTGATAAATAAGCATATCCAGTCCGTTTATAGTCTCCAGACCAAGATTTTCCGCAAGCTTTAATAAAATCGTTTTTTTCGGGTTATAAATAACATCATACACAACAGCACTTTCCGGTAAGGTTTTCAAAACATTTTCCTCAATCGGAGTCATATCTGCAGAACGGCCAAGCATACCTATTGGAGTCGTATTAACAAGCATATCATATTTTGATAAGTCTCTGACAGAATCAATCTGATGGGATTCAAATTCTATATTAGGGAACTTTCTTCTCATATAAGCCATATAATCCATAGCATTCGGAATATTTCTTGTATAAACACCAATATACTTAACCCCCAGTTCAGACAAAGCTAAAACCGCAGCACGGCTGGCTCCGCCTGTACCAAGAAGTGCAATATTTTTACCTTTTAAATCTATTGAAGAAGGAATTGCTTTTTTAAATCCCATTGCATCGGTATTATATCCCTTAAAAGTTTTATCGGGATTAATTTTTACTGTATTAACCGCACCTGCAATATCTGCATACTTATCAACTTCCTGAACAAAAAGGGAAATAGGAAGCTTTAGAGGTATTGTTACGTTAAAACCTCCAAAATTTTCTCTCTTAAAAAATTTTACTCTTTCGACCAAATCTTCGGGATCGGTTTCCAGAATATCATAAGTTGCGTCAACTCCAAGACTTTTAAATCCTGCCTTATGAATAACGGCAGAAAGTGAATGCCCCAAAGGATAACCTATTAACCCGAATTTATTCATACCTTATTCTCCATATCTTAAATTGTTTATTATAAATTTTCGTTTTCATTCTGCGGCTGTTCTTCAACAACACGTTTATATCCGCATGAACGATTAGAACACTCTATGGTAGTGCCTTTTTTCAAAACTTTTTTTACTAACAAGGCACCACAATCCGGACATTCCTCACCTGTCGGCTCATTCCAGAGAACAAAATCACAATCAGGATATCTGTTGCAGCCGAAAAATACGGTTCCACGTTTTGATTTTCTTTCAACAATTACACCTTCTCCGCATTTTGGACATTTGACACCGGTAGAGCGGCGATATGGTTTACGGAATTTACATCCTTCATTTGTACATTCCATATATTTTCCGTAAGGCCCTGTTTTAAATACCATATCCGAACCGCATTTTTCACATTTTTCATCACAGTTTTCGGATTCTGCGGACTGATTTTGAACATTTTCAGACATTGCATTCAATGACATTACCGTTTTGCATTCAGGATATCCGGAACAGCCAAGGAATTGGTTTCCCTGACGACTTGTACGCACAAGCATCGGCTTGCCGCAGTTCGGACACATTACATTTGTTTCAATCCGAACACGTTCTCCATTTTTCATAGCATCATTGACAACACTGATAAACGGGCCGTAAAAATCCTCTAAAACTTTATTCCAAACAGCTTTTTTCTCTGCAATCTGGTCCAATTTAGTTTCCATGCCCGCAGTGAATTTATAATCCATAACATCAGTAAATTGTGCTACAAGCTGTTTACATACCGTTCTGCCCAATAATGTCGGAGCCAGAGCCTTATCAAGTTTTTCAACATACCCTCTGGTTTGAATTTTTGTAATAATTGAGGCATAGGTGGACGGACGACCGATACCGTATTCCTCCAGAGCCTTAACAAGTGTAGCTTCAGAATATCTTGGAGGCGGCTGAGTAAAATGCTGCTTCGGGGTGACTTTTCTGCAGGTTAAAATATCGTCCTTATTCAAATCAGGAATTTTTTCTTTTGGAGCATTATCTTCTTCATCTGTTTCGTTGTATAGTTTCAAAAAACCATCAAAAGTGACCTTGCTTGTACTTGCCCTGAGGGTATAATCACCCGCAGAAATTTCAACAGCCTTATTAGCAACCGTTGCATTTGTCATTTGAGAAGACATAAACTTATTCCAGATTAATTTATATAATCTGTACTGTTCATTTGAAAGATACTGCTTTATACTGTCCGGAGTTCTCTCAGGATAAGACGGACGAATAGCTTCGTGAGCATCCTGAACATTTTGTTTTCCTTTTGCATAAACATTCGGCTTTTCCGGATAGTACTTTTCACCGTAATTCTTCAGAATAAAATCTTTTGCCATTGCTTGAGCGTCATCAGAAATTCTGGTACTATCGGTTCTCATATAAGTAATCAAACCAACCGCACCGTTTTCAAGTTCAATACCTTCATATAGCTTCTGTGCAATCTGCATTGTTTTTTGTACACCGTAGCCGAGCTTTGAACTTGCTTCCCTTTGAAGAGTTGAAGTTATAAAAGGAGCCGTCGGCTTACGTTTTGTTTCTTTATTTGTTATTTTGGAAACCTTGTATTCCGTAGATTTATCAGCAAGAAATTCAACTATCTTATTTGCTTCTTCCTCGTTTGGAATCTCTATCTTTTTATCTTTATATTTTGAAAGTTCGGCCTCAAACACTCCGCCGTCTTTTTCCAGTTCTGTATGTATAGACCAGTATTCAACAGGAACGAATGCTTCGATTTCTTCTTCTCTTTCGCAGATCATTCTAAGAGCTACAGACTGAACTCGGCCGGCTGAAAGATGATAATTACCGAGCCTTTTCCACAGAACCGGACTTAACTTATAGCCTACAAGTTTATCAAGAATCTGTCTTGTCTGCTGTGCCTTTACCCTATCCATATCAATAGCCCGCGGATGTTCAACCGCATATTTTACGGCCTTTGGAGTAATTTCGTTAAACTCAATTCTGTAAACCTTGTCATCAGGCACATCAAGCACCTGTCTAACATGCCATGCAATAGCCTCTCCCTCACGATCAGGGTCGGAGGCAAGGAAAATTTTATCACTTTTTTTTGATAAATCATTTAATTTAGTAACAACTTTTTTCTTTTCAGGAATAATAACAAATGACGGCTGAAACCCGTTGTTAACATCAAACCCGAGAACATTTTGCGGCAAATCTCTGATATGCCCGAAACTTGCTTCAATAGTATAGCTATCCCCGAGAATTTTTCTTATAGTTTTTGATTTTGCGGGAGACTCAACTATAACTAAAGCTTTTTCTTTTTTAGATGATGTTTTTTTTGCAGGTTTTTCTGCTGCTGCAGCTGACTTTGCCATTTATATTCTATATCCTCTTATATCTGTCACCGGTTACCTGTTTTATTATGCCTTTAAGCTCCATTGTTGTCAAGGTTGTCAGTAATTCATCAATATCTATTTTTGTTTCAAGTGCAATCTCATCGGCATTTTTTTCTTCAACCTCTATTGCATCAAGGATTTTTTCTTCTGTTGATGAAAGTCCCTCCAGATTAATTTTTAATTGCTCGGCGGGTTTAATTTCCCAGTTAAGTGCTTCAAGAATATCCTGTGCCTGTGTAACAAGTGTTGCACCGTTTTTCAATAATTTATAAATCCCTTCTGTATTCGGATTTGAGATAAGACCCGGAATACACATAAGCTCTCTGCCCTGTTCAAGACAGAGGTTAGCTGTTATTAACGCTCCGCTTTTGAGAGATGCTTCCGCAACAAGTGTTCCGTATGAAAGACCGGAAACAATCCTGTTTCTTTGAGGAAATCTGAATTTCAACGGCTGAAATGTCGGATAATATTCCGTTACAACGGCTCCCCCGCCTTTCTCTATTTTTTCATAAAGATTTTTGTTTGAAGTCGGATAAATAAAATCAAAGCCGCTTGCAATAACGCCGATTGTTTTTAAGTTGTTTTCAAGTGCTGCTGTATGGGCTGATGTATCAATTCCTGCAGCAAGCCCTGATACAATACAAATATCCGTTCCAACGAGTTCTGAAATTATTTTGTTAACAGCATCTTTGGCATGATAAGTTGACTTTCTTGAACCTACAACGGCAACCGTGCGTTCAAGATTACACCCGAACAAATCCCCTTTATAATATAAAACAGCAGGTGGATCCTCAATTTGTTTCAACATTTTTGGATATTTGTCATCTTCCAGCGTAACATAGTTAATCCCGCGATTTTCAACACCATATAAAGCCTTTTCAGGGTCAATTTTATCCCGTTCGCGTAAAAATGTTTCAGCTTTTTTAACACTCAATCCGTCAATTTGTGATAGTTCATGCATATCTGCATTAAAAGCTTCCTCTATATCTCCGAAATAATTATAGAGTCTGTGAATAAAATTTCCGTCAATATTTTCTATAGCCGAAAACGCAAGCCAGAATTTATTTTTCATTTTCCGATTTCTTTTTAATTCTCTCTACAAGTTTTGCAATATTATTTTTTTCTTCTTCCGGAATACCCATATCCATATAATCTTCAAAGTATTCCACAGCATCCTCGTAATCGCCGCGGGCAAGAAATAGTATCGCAACTTTTTTATAAGCCTGATAAAATCCGTCATCCCTTGCGATTGTTTTTAAATAATTTGAAATAGCTTTGTCAATTTCATCATTTGCTTCGTAAGCTTGAGCCAGATAAAAATATATCCACTGGTTATCTTCTTTGTACTCAAGAACATTTTCAAAATTTTCAATGGCCGGAGCATAATTTCCAAGTTCAAAATGTACTTTGCCTAAATCATAATAAGCATCATAATTTTCCGGCTGAACTTCCAAAACTTTTTCCAGTTCGTCAATAGCTAAATCAAGCCTTGAATCTTCCATATAAAATCTTGCAAGAAAATGTCTGATAACCATATTATCAGGAATTTCATATTCACCTTGCAACAAGAGTTCAATACCATTTCCGAAGTCTTTATTTTTATAATAAATATCTGCAAGGTTTATATAAAGTTCCGGAGCCTTTGGATCCAATTCTATAGCTTTTAAAAAATTATCTTCAGCCTTTTCCGAATTGCCTATAGCATTATAACAAAGTCCTATGGTATTATACACCTCAACAGTCGGCTTTTCCGTTTCAAGAACTGAACTAAAAATATCTATTGCTTTTTCATATTCGCCTTTATTATATAATTCAACTGCGTTTTTAATTTTGTCGCTCATTTTTTATAATCCTAACCCCATGCTTCCTTCTTCGCTCTGGCCATTGCCAATATTCCTGATAACACTTCTTGTGTTTCCTTCCGCATGGAAATCTTTAGGATTAAGAACCATTTTAATTTTATCGGCATAAATTGTTCTTACACCCTGTGTAATGCTGGAACGTCCATTAAAATAAATATCATTAGGTTTACCTGTAGTTTTATCCGGATAAACTGTTACTTTAGGCCCTACTGCATAATAATCCTGATACCAGATTCTGACGTTTCCACTCGCACTGAATACATTTTTATCCTGAACATATTCCTGAACTGCTGATTTCAAAATAAGTTTCGTTCCGTCTTCCATTAAAACATTTGATGTAGTATTACCGTTTGCCGTCAACATTTTTGAGGCAGCATCATAGAAAAATTTATCAGCAAAAGATTCGTTATTTTCCTGCTTAACCTGAGCATTTCCAATTAACTCCAGATTTTTCAAATCACCGTTTTTATCGGTTTTTATAATTGCTTTATTTGAAAAAGTTTCAATTTCTTTGTATTTGATGGTAACAGTCCCTGTCGCAGTCATTATACCAGTTTTGGTATCATACTCCTGAACATCCGAATTGATTACGACTATCGGAGTTTTTCCGTCGAAAACAACTGACTGGGTATCCCCCTCCGCTCTTACAATTTTTGTTATGAGAGAAACTTTCAGAATATTTGCTTTAACTTCTCTTTTTTTATTTTTTTTCACTTCATAAGCATAAGGTTTATCATAAAAAGTAGCTGTATCAAGTTTCTGCTCACCGGTCATATTAATATCAGCAGAATCTCCGACAACTTTCAAATCATCAACTGAAACTTTTACATCTCCGTTAAATTTGATTTTATTATCGGATTCCGAAAAACTCTGGGTTTTAGATTCAATTACCAGATCGGAAGCATGAACCGCCACACCGGCTGATAGTAATATTAAAGTTAAAGCCGCTAATATTTTCTTCATTATTTCTCCTTAGAGTCGTACATTTTTGAAACCGCATTACCCGTAATTTTAAATTTATCATATTCCGGACTTATTTCAACTTCATTTGCAGTCGCAAGAAATTGCCCGTGTCGTGTAATTCTTACGTTGCCTTTTGCTATAACAGGATTTTCTCTCCCCGTCCATGTAAGTCTGTCCGCCTCAAGCATTATCCCGTCTTTTATAACAATCCTTGTATCATTATACATAATAATTTGAGTTTTTTTAGAATTATAAGTTCCCTTTGAAGATTCAAAACTCATAGAGACTTCATTATTGTCGTCATAAAAGTTTCCTATACAATTATCAAGAAGAGCAACACCGTTAATGCTGTCATAAGTTCCTGTTTCACCGTAAATCTCCCAGTATTTTTTATCATCCTTTGTTTCTGTCAAAATTATACCGTTGATAAGGGCTTCCTGTCTGTCCTGATCTGTTGAAAGCTGACTTCTGTTGAAGTTGTGGGTAATTATACCTGCAGAAATAAATGCCCACAAAAGTATTCCAATAAAACTAGCGAAGGCAAGCAGATAAGCTTTCTTTTTTCTACTGAGATCTCTCCATTTCATAATTCGCATGCTAGCACAAATAATTTGTACTGTAATCTTTTTGTTATGAATTATTAATTTTTGCGTTTTTGTACTATTAGATCATACCCGAGAATATCACAGATTAATTTTAATTCTTTAAATGTAAGATGCTGACGTTTCAGTTTGCATGAAAAAGCCGAGGCTTTGGTATTTTTACCAAGCTTTTCGTTTAATCGCTCATTTAAAGTTTTTTGCAATACATATTCACGGTTTAAAAGAAATTTTACAAGCTGAAAATCATCAAAATCATTTATTATCATTATTTAATTATCGCAGGGTTGACTTACTGTATCAAAAAAGTTATACTGAATTGCAAATAATCAAATTAGTTTGATTATTTGCAATTCATAGTACACAGTTGGAGGTTGTATAATGTGGAGAAAACAAGGATTTACTTTAGCGGAAGTATTAATAACACTTGGTATAATCGGGGTAGTTGCAGCTCTGACATTGCCGTCATTGATACAAAAGAATAATAATAAAGTAGTAGAGACGCGGTTAAAGAAATTTTATTCGACGATGAATCAAGCGATAATGATGGCAGAGGTTGATTATGGAGATAAGAAGATCTGGTATGAAGATGTAGCCGGAGCAGAAATAGACAAAGACGGAAACATCGTTCCAGGTAGTTCACAAGCTGAGAAATGGTTTAGAAAATATTTGGCTCCATACCTGCAAACAACTAAAATAGAAACGGTTTCTTCTGGCTCTAGGAAAGGGGCATTAATTATTTATTTTCCAGATGGCAGTGCAGTAAGAACTCAGCCTGATCATACGCGAGACTGGCATTTTTTCCCTGGAAATCCTGATAAATGTTTAAGTCAAGAAGGAGGTTCCATACACAATGTAAACGGGAAATGTGTATTTGTTTTTAACTTTTATCCTAATAGTAAAGAAGAGGGTTGGAAATATCATTATAATAAAGGTATGGAGCCATATAAAGCAGGCTGGGACGGAGATATCAAAAAGCTTTACAGCGGTGCACAGTATTCATGCAGTGGGGCTGAAAAGAACTACTGCACTGCATTAATCCAAATGAATAACTGGACAATTCCTGACGATTACCCGTATAAAGTAAGCTATTAACTTCAACGTTCTTAATAAATAACGATTATTATAAATGTTTAAGATATAATTAAACATAAATAGTCTTAGTTTTTAAGAAAGAGGTAATTTATATGGCTATCAGATATGACGCAGGGGAAGTCATAACGGCTATGGTTACGCCGTTTAACAGTAAGAGAGAAATTGATTACAACAAAGTGGAAGAGCTTTCAAAATACCTTATTGCAAACGGAACGGATACTATTCTTGTTGCAGGCACTACAGGCGAAGGTCCTACTCTTACTCATGAAGAAGAAATTGAAGTTTTAAGTACGGTGAAAAGAGCTGTTGCCAATAAAGCAAAAGTTATCATGAATGCAGGCTCAAATTCTACAGAAACCGCGGTTATGACAACAAAACTGGCACTGAAAGAGGATGTTGATGCAGTCCTTTCTGTTGTTCCTTATTACAACAAACCTAATCAAAAAGGCATGTATGAACATTTTGCCGCTGTTGCAAAAAGTGCAGATTTACCGGTAATTATTTATAATATTCCTTCCCGCACAGGTGTCAATATGCTTCCGGAAACGGTTGCAAAACTTGCAAATGATTTTCCGAATATAGTAGCCATAAAACAGAGTTTTCCTGATATGGATGCCGTTACTGAAATGAAAATTAAATGTCCTGAAGATTTTTCAGTATATTCGGGTGATGACAGTCTGACACTGCCAATGCTTTCCCTCGGAGCACGAGGAGTTATTTCTGTTGCTTCTCATATATTTGGTTCGGAATTAAAATCAATGATCAGAAACTATAAAACAGGGGAATTTTTGGCTGCACTAAATATGCATAAAAAATTATACCCGTCGTTTAGAAAGTTCTTTATGGCTCCGAATCCCGTTCCGGTTAAAGCTGCACTGGCCCATAAAGGGATTATTGAAGAATTTGTAAGACGTCCGCTCATTGAATTGACGGAAGATGAAAAAGCAGACTTGTTTAAAGTTCTGGATGCAGTGCACGAAGATTAGCCCGAAAAGGCTATCTTTTTATTAGTGTATTTTGAGTAAAGTAAAAAGAAAAAGTACAGATAAAAGAGGATAAAAAAGTGAAAAACAAAATTATTATGTTTTGGGTAATTGTACTTATTGTAATAGCATCAATAATTACAATTTTCGTAAAACCGACAAAATTGGGACTTGATCTGGTCGGCGGATCAAGACTTGTACTGGAAGCACAGCCGACTCAATCAGTAGTTGAAATAACACCGGAGGTTATGAATCGATTGCAGTTTGCAATCGAAAGCCGTGTTAACAAACTCGGTGTTGCAGAAACAGTTGTTCAGCAAACAGGCGATAAAAGATTACTTGTTGAAATCCCTAACGTTACAGACTTGAAAGAAGCAAAAGCATTCTTAGGTGAAACAGCACAGCTTGAATTTAAAAAAGAAGCTGTTAATAAAGACGGTGTAACAGAATGGGTAGAAACAGGCCTTACAGGTCAGGATCTTGCGAAATCTACACTAACAACCGATTCAGTAGGCCACTGGGTAGTTTCTCTTGAATTTAAAGCTGAAGGTTCAAAGAAATTCGCAGACTTAACAAAAGAATTAGTCGGAAAACCTATGGCAATATTCTTTAACGGAGACCTCGTTTCAGCACCTAACGTTAATGAAGCAATATACGGCGGTAAAGCACAAATATCCGGCGGTGACAGCGGATTTGCATATGAAGAAGCCGAACGTATGGTTAACCTGTTGAATGCAGGAGCATTGCCGGTTCCGGCCAAAATAGTTGAAGAAAATACCGTCGGACCTACTCTTGGTGCAGACAGTATCGCAAAATCAAAAGTTGCCGGTATTATCGGTCTTGGATTTGTAATGCTGTTTATGCTTGCCTACTATAGATTACCTGGGCTTATTGCCGACGTAGCTTTGATTATATACAGTTTGATTCTGTTTGCTCTGTTTAAGGCTATCCCTGTAACCTTAACTCTCGCTGGTATTGCAGGTTTCATTTTGAGTATAGGTATGGCAGTTGATGCAAATATTCTTATTTTTGAAAGAACCAAAGAAGAATTAAGAGCCGGTAGAAACTTATTTACCGCAATTAATTCAGGATTTGACAGAGCCTTTACAAGTATTTTCGACTCTAACATGACTACAATTATTACGTGTACAATTCTTTATCTTTTGGGTACAAGTATTGTTAAAGGATTTGCACTAACACTTGCCCTAGGTGTAATTGTATCAATGTTTAGTGCAATTACAATTACCAAAAACTTTATGCATTTGATATTTGGTACCGGAGAATTAAAATATCCGCAATTATTTGGTCTGCGTAAAGATGAAATAGGTAAAGGTTTTGAAGTTACAGAAACAAAACGTGAAAATGCCCGTTTCGGTATTTTAGATTAGGAAAATAAGAGGTATATAAAATGACAACGGATAATATAGCAAAACACATAATTGATATAGTAAAACACAGATTTATATGGCTCTGTGTATCTGCAATACTGCTTTTACCCGGAACGGCCGCATTAATTTATTCGGCAATTCATAATGAAAATCATGTTCCGCTGAAAGTAGGTATTGATTACACCGGAGGTACAATCCTTCAATACGGCGTTAAAGAAAACATTTCTAATTCATCATTATCTAAAACTCGTGTTGATTTACAGTCTATTGGAATTGACAATCCTTATATTCAAATATTGCACGCAAACGGAGACAGTCAAGATGGTATAAACAATATTATTTCTATCCGCACCAAATTTATCGGAGAAGATCAGGATACTGTTAATAAGATAACAGAGGCTCTTTCAAAAGATTATGAAAATCCTGAATTAATATCAGTAAGTTCTGTCGGCCCGACACTCGGGAATGAACTGTTTAAAAATTCACTACTTGCAATTACACTTGCTTTTTTGGGAATTGTTGCTTACCTGACAATCAGATTCAAATTTGATTATGCTCTTGCTGCGATTCTCGGTATTGCACATGATGTTCTGTTTGTAGTAGGAGCATTTTCACTGCTTGGCATCTTCTATGATGTACAAATAGATGGATTATTTATTACTGCAATACTGACAGTAGTAGGGTTTTCTGTACATGATACCATCGTTGTATTTGACAGAATCAGAGAAAATTTGAGATATTATTCAAAGAAAATGTCTTTTGGTGAAATTGCTAATGCTTCAGTTAATCAGACACTTGCTAGAAGTATTAACACATCATTAACCACTTTACTTACTTTACTTGCATTGTATTTCTTCGGCGGAGTTACAACAAAGGACTTTGTACTTGCAATGATTTTAGGTATCGCAATAGGTACTTATTCAAGTATATTCTTCTGCTCAGTTCTTGTTGATATCTGGGAAGATCATAAAAACAATAAAACTCCTGCAGAAAAAACAACAGCTGCAATTTAATATCATATAGAATTAAATAATTAAAAACCCTCCCCACATCAGGAGGGTTTTTAATTTATAAGATTTATTACAAACAAATCGACATAAAGCAAAATTTTTTATTCAGCATCATTAAAATAACATCGAAAAGGAGATTTCTATGCAAATTTCAAAAATATCAAATAATCAAAACAGTTTTCCGAGTTTTCAGATGAGATACAAATCACCATGCCTCTGGAATAAAGAATTATTATCATATGTTGCAAGCTCAAATCTTGTAAAAGAAATTGATGCAAAATACCCTAAAGCCTCCGTAAAAATGAAGTCATCACTGCCGCTCACGCAAAGACTTCAGTATGGTTCTGCAGGTGTTGAATTCGACCTCGGTAACGGGCAAAAATTCAGTATTAATGCTGACAAAACAAATTTAAATACCTTTGATGAATATTATGATTTATTTACTAAAGCAGGTCAGAAAGTTTACAATACAAAACTTGAAACTATAGAAAACGAACTCGCAAATATTCCGAATAAAACCGGAAAATCAAATTCTTTTCTCGGTATCATAAGAAACTTTGCCGGCCTAAACAAATAAAGGTAAACTTAAATAAACACGCTGAAACATATATCAAAAAATGATATATGTTTCTATTTTTTTTCCGGAACAAATTCCAGTATATCATTAATATCACATTTAAAATAAATACATAATTTATTTATTATATCCAGACCAACATTAGTCCTTTTATTATGTATTATTTCAGAAAGTATTGATGTGCTAATACCGGTAGCACGATGAACAGCGATTGCCGTAGTATCATTATCCCAGAGTAACTGTCGTAATTTAATTTTAATCATTTTACTATTATAAAATGTCAGTATTTTTTATTGACAATACATTTAAAATATTATATTATCATTCATGATTTTAAATATATTTATATTATTTTAAATCATTTTACTAAGAAATAATAAGGACATTTTATGAACAATAAAAAGTTGAAAAAGAGCTGCACCCAAAAAACTGTAGCATTTACTCTTGCCGAAGTTTTAATCACTCTCGGGATTATCGGAATTGTTGCGGCTATGACTTTACCTGCGGTTATAAATGATACAAAAAATAAAGAACTTGAGGTTGGTTTTAAAAAAGGATATTCCATAATTTCTCAAGCAGTTATGAGAATGCAAAGTGAAGAAGGAATGATTGCAAATACTAATAATTATGGAATGGGGAAATTTGTTCCTGTTTTTATAAAATATTTTAACGGAGGAAAAGACTGCGACCTGCATGGTTGCGAAAGCTATGAATGGGGATCCTCTGATATTGATAATCAATTATCTCAAAACTACCAGATTTTCAGTAAAAAGAGATATGCCGGCAGCGGGTATTTTGATGAAGGTCAATACATAATGTCTGACAGCATGTTTTTAATGATTGAAAATAATTCGGCAGCCGGAAATTCAATTCTTATCTCTATTGATGTGAACGGCTTTTATAAAAAACCAAATGTATGGGGATATGATTTATTCACATTCCAGATAGATCAGGAAAGCGGAAAAGTTTTGCCAATGGGAGCTCCCGGTACGAGATGGACAAACCATGCGACATACTGTTCTACCACAAGCGACAATAGAGTAAATGGAGCCAGTTGTGCTTATAAAGCATTTACGGAAAAAGATTATTTTAAAAATCTGCCTTAAACTATTCATATCTCAAAGCGTCAATCGGATTTAACAGAGAAGCTTTATAAGCCGGATAATATCCGAAAAGCACACCTATAGCTCCTGAAAATCCCAGAGATAACGCAATGGAAAAACCGGAAATAGATATACTCATATCCGAAAACAGACGAATCGACTGTGCTCCAAGAATTCCTACAATTACACCTATAATTCCGCCAATAACAGATAATAAAAATGATTCAATTAAAAATTGAATTCTTATATCACTTGCCTTCGCACCGATTGCCATACGAATACCGATTTCCTTTGTTCGTTCCGTGACCGAAACAAGCATAATGTTCATAATCCCTATACCGCCGACAAGCAATGAAACAGATGCGATTGCACCAAGAAGTATTGACATAGTACGAGCTGAAGATTTTATTGTTTCCTGCATTTCTGCAAGGTTTCTAATTTCAAAATCCTTTTCTTGATTTTTACCAAGATTATGGCGTTTTGTTAAAATCTCATCAATATCGGTTTGAGCAACCTCCATTGATTCAGAATTTTGGGCCTTCACGTTAATCATCTTAATTGAACCGGGAAAATCAGTACCAAAAACTTTTTTCTGAGCGGTTGTTATAGGAATAAAAACTAAATCATCCTGATCCATTCCCATACCGCTCTGGCCTTTTGTTTTCAATATAGCAATAATTTTAAATGGAACATTTCCGATTCTCATTGTTTTATTAATAGGATCCATATCGCCAAAAAGTTCTGTTGCAACGGTATTTCCCACTATCGCAACTTTTGTATTATTTTTAATATCTTCAGGAATAAAATTTCTCCCGTCAAGGATTTCATAATTTCTTATTAACAGATAAGAAGCAGTGGTGCCTCCGATAGTGGTTGACCAGTTCTGATTGCCGTAGGTAAGCTGTGCAGTTCCTGATGAATAAGGAGCAACAGCCATAATTCCACGTGCATTTTTTTGAATAGCTTCTGCATCTTTTAAAGTTAAGGATGGTTTTGTACCGAGTCCCATTCTAACACCGCCGGAATTTGCCGAGGCAGAACGAATCATAAGAAGATTACTCCCCATAGATTCCATATCCTTTGCAATTCTTTTACTTGCACCTGAACCTACAGCAAGCATTATTATGACAGCACTTACACCTATAATAATACCAAGACTGGTAAGCATTGAACGCATTTTGTTAATTTTTAAAGAACGTACAGCCATTATAAAAGTTGATTTAAAATCAATCATAACTTGTACTCCTCTATTCTTTTTGTAACAGGATGAGGGTTAGGGTTAATTTCATCAGAAATAATATTACCGTCCTTAAATCTTACAATACGCTTGCAATATTCGGCAATATCAGGTTCGTGAGTAACAAGAACAATCGTCTTTCCCATTTGTTCATTAAGATTAACAAAGAATTCCATCACTTCAATACTGGTTCTTGTATCAAGGTTACCGGTAGGTTCATCTGCAAGAATAAGCGGTGGATCGTTTACTATTGCACGGGCTATTGCAACTCTCTGCTGCTGCCCTCCGGACATTTGATTAGGCATATGGTCTTCTCTTTTTTCAAGTCCGACAATTTTCAAGGCATGCTTTGCCCGCTTAATCCTTTCTTCTTCAGGAATTCCTTTATAAATCATAGGAAGCTCCACATTTTCAAGTGCAGTTGTTCTTGAAATAAGGTTAAACCCCTGAAATACGAACCCCATTTTAAGATTTCTGACCTCTGCCAGAGAATTTGTATCAAGAGACAACATATCAATACCATCAAGAAAATAGCTTCCGGAATTAGGTTTATCAAGGGTTCCCAGCATATTCATAAATGTTGATTTTCCGGAGCCCGAAGTTCCCATAATTGCGACAAACTCTCCTTGCTCAATGCTCAATGATACATCATTCAAGGCATTAAAACTGTCTTCACCTGTTTGATAAGTTTTTATAGCATGTTTTACTTCTATAAGGCTCATTAGAACATCCTCGGACCTCTTCTACTATTTTGACTGCTTTTCTTTACATTAGAAGAACCTGTAATTATTTTATCGCCTTCTTTTAATTCATCTGAAATTACTTCGACTTTGGAATCGTTGCTTGCTCCTGTTTGTATTTCCACCCGTTTAGGTTTGTTATTCTTTTCAAGCACCCATATTCCTTGAGTTTTATATCTTGTACCATCAGTGTTAGGATTATATTTCAAAGCAAGGCTCGGAGCACAAAGGACATTTTCACTCTTGTCAGTAATAATTGAAACATTAGCAGTCATACCCGGAATAAGTTTTAAATCTTCGTTATTAACATTAACAATCACGGTATATGTTACAACATTAGACACAGTTGTCGGAGAAATTCTAACCTGCGTAACTTTTCCTTGAAAAACACTGTCCTGATATCCGTCAAGAGTATATGTAACATCCTGTCCGACAGCGACCTTACCTATATCAGCTTCTGAAACACTTACCTCAATTTGCATTTTTGTCAAATCCTGTGCGATTGTAAATAATTCCGGAGCCTGAAAACTTGCTGCTACAGGCTGTCCAACGTCAATTTCTCTTGAAACGATTGTACCGTCAACAGGAGCTATAATCTTTGTATAACCCAAGTTTGTTTCTGCCGTTGATAGGCTGGCTCTTGACTGAGTAACTTGAGCTTTGGCAGCGGCAACCTGAGCCAGATTAGATAAATAATCACTTTCAGCCTGATCCAGTTCACTTTTTGCTATAAAATTTTTCGAATATAGATTTTTATAACGAACATAAGTTTTTCTAGCCATTTCCGTAACAGCTTGCAATCTAGCCACATTTGCCTCTGCATTTGCTACGGATGCTCTCTGCTGCTCTACAGTTGCCTGAAATGTTCGAGGGTCAATCTGTGCAAGCAGCTGTCCTTTTTTTACCTGGGAATTAAAATCAACATAAATACTCTCTATCAAACCTGACACCGTTGAACCGACAGAAACCGTATTCACCGGATTAATTGTACCGGAAGCCTCAACGACCTGTGTTATGGTACATCTTTTAAGCTTTTTGGTTTCATAAGTGACATGGTTTTTCATCAGGTAATGAATTATACCTGCACCAGAAAATACTATTATTAATATACAAATAACAAAGTATCTTTTTTTTATTTTCATGATTTTTGATCCTCAACTGTTACGGTTATTTCCTGCGGCAGAGCAATTAAACGCTCCAAATCCGATCTTGAAACATTATAATTATATACGGCCTGCACATAGGAGTTTTGGGCATTATTATAATTAACTTTTGCATCCTGAAGTTCAATGTAATCACCAAGTCCAACAGAATATCTGCCGTCTGCCAGTTCTAAGTTTTCAAGTGTCTGCCTTACTTTTACCGCAAGCAGCGGTATTTGTTTTTCGTACTGCTTCATATTAACATATGCATCCTGAATATCAAAATACATATTTTGTTTAGCCATTTCAAGAGTATTTACGGCTAAATCAACCTGTAATTTACCGCTGTCGATTTCATATTTTTTACCGAGAATATTCACGGAACTGCTAATGTTAACACCGACATTCAAAGAATTTGTATTATTCAAATCCCTGTAACCGTATCCGACCGAACCTGATATTTCAGGATAATACTCTCTTTTAATATAAAGGAGTGACTGTTTCATAGCCTCAATAGTAGCTTCATAAGCTTTCAAATCCGGACGGTTTTTGTTTGCTTCTTCAACACATTGTTCAAAAGTATATGGAAACGGGTGGAATTTATAATTTTCAATAACATCAAGTTTTTCAACACCCATTGTAAGGGTTGCATCGGAAACAGGGTTAGGGGCTTTGCTTAGATCAGTTTTTTCTGAAATTTTTTGCAGATTAACAGGTATTTCTGTTTTCTTAAAATTAAAGGTCTCTGTATTTTCTATCTCATATTCAGGAGTATATGCAACATACATTGCATTATTCAATGCAATAATTGCATTTTGATAAGCTCTTTCAGATTGAACAAGGGTAACTTTAGAATCACTCAAATAAACTTCGGCATTAACAAGATCAATTTTGGAGCGAATACCTTCATCAAAATATGCCTTTGTCCTCTGGTAGTTTCTTTCATTAATCTGAACATTTGCCCTGTTTATATCAACTGTCGCCTTGGCTGCGAGAACCGCATAGTAATAATTTTTTACTCCGTAAATAGTATCAAGAACTACATTATCAAAAGTGTAAAGTGCCGCAATTTTATTAAACTTCTGCATTTTTATTCTTGCATTTGTTTTGCCGAAGTTCCAGATTAACTGATTTAAAGAGGCCTCTGCACTGTAATAATCCTGATTTCTTGTGTACCGATTTGTTTTATTCCCGCTATAATTATAACCGGCACCAACACCAATAGTCGGAAAAAATGCAGACTTGGCAAGCCCTAAATCCGCCTTTGAAATTCTATAGTTATAATGAGCCTGCTTTATGAGAGGACTATTTTTTAATGCAATTTTAATACAATCAGATATTGTAAGCTTTGCCCCTTTTTCAATTACAGCATATTTTTCTGCACCGTAAGAGAAATTTGTGGCTAAGAAAACCGCACAGAGAATAAGGTAAATCTTTATAATATTGCAGATTTTCAAAGAAGAAATCCTCAGTTATTTATCTCTCATTATATAAACGATTAAAGCATATTAATTGTTCATTTTAATCATCCTGATAGCCGAAATGTATATATAGAGTGATATTCTATTTTTCTTTAAAACTCCAAAAGTCAGGCTGTAACAAGACTACAAACGGAATAATTTCCAACCTGCCCACAAGCATCCAGACAATCATTAAAATTTTAGATACAATATGTAACGATGAAAATCCACCCATCGGACCAGTTACCGAATCAAAACCCGGGCCTATATTTCCGAGAGCTGTTATTGAACCTGCCAAGCCAATTATCGAACTTTGTTCAATTATAGCTATAACAATAGCTCCTATAGCAAAAATTATAAAATAATAGATTATAAAAATTACAATTTGTCTTAAAATATCAGACGAAATATTGGTATTGTCAATTTTTACATTCAAAACTGCATTCGGATGTAAAATTCTAACCAATTCGGCCTTTAAAGCTCTAAACAGCAAAAGCCACCGAGTCATCTTTATACCACCACCGGCAGAACTTGCACAAGACCCCATAAACATAACGATAAACAATAATATCTTAGAAGTCAAATCCCACTGAACAAAATCAACACTTGCACTCCCGGTTGATGTTGAAATACTTATAACCTGATAAAGAGAATGAGTAATTCCCTGAAAAACAGAGTAACCGCTGTTAATAACCAAAGCCAAAGTTATTAAGCCACTCATTAATAAAACCATAAATAAGTATAATTTAAATTCCTCACTCTTAAAAAATAATGAAACATTTCTTTTCTTTATAACATTATATAAAAGGTTAAAACTTGTACCTGCAAAAAACATAAAAATCAGCATAATCCATGTAATCAAATTAGAATTATACCCCATTGTACTTAAAGAATTTGGAGAGAAACCTCCGGCCGCGAGGGTTGACATTGAATTACACACAGCATCAAAAGGATTCATTCCGGCTAGAATCAAAAGAAGCATACAAATAACCGTTAATAACAGATATATCTTCCAAAGTGCTGATGCAGTATTTCTGATTCGTGGAGTAAGTTTATCCTCTGTAGGTCCCGGAGCTTCAGCAAAAAACATCTGGCGTCCGGCTACTGCGAATTGCGGAAGAATCGCAATAAATAAAACTATTATCCCTAAACCTCCTAACCATTGAACGAATGACCTCCAGAAGAAAAATGCTTGCGGATACTCATAGCTGGTTAAAATTGTAGCTCCGGTAGTAGTAATACCAGATACTGATTCAAACAAAGCATCCACAGGTCCCAGCCCATAAAATAAATAAGGAATTGCAACTATAATTGCAAACATAATCCATGATACCGTTACTATAAATAAAGCCTCTGCTTTTTTTATATCATTCATATTTTCAAGTTCAGATGTACCCTTTACACAATACTTCAGAATAATACTCAATATCCAAGCAATTAAACCTGTTACAATAAATGGAAGAATTGATTTATAATCATGAAAAATTAGTGCTACAACTATAGGAAAAATTAATGCTAAATTAAGATAACCAAGCACTATACTTAAAGCATTAGCTATATATGTCAATCTCATAAACTATCTCCAACACTAAAGAATTCTTTAATACTCCCCGCATCTTCAGATGTAGTAAAAATAATCATTATGTCGCCTGACTTCAACTCGGTCATACCATATGGAATAATAACATGTCCTCGGCGTTGAATAGTTCCTACAATAGCAGGTGACGGGAATTTTAAATCCATAATTTTTTTACCGTCAAATTCTGGACGAACCCTTATTTCAAGAACTTCTCCAAGCCCCTGCTCAACAGTTGCCAGAATATCCACATTATTCTCTGCCAAATCATTTTTAACTTCACTTATTGCAGAATTTTTCGGAGATATTGCAACATCAATACCGACTTTTTCAAACAAAGGAATATTTAACACTTTTGCGACTCTTGCAACAACTCGTTTTACTCCTAATTGTTTTGAAAGAAGAGAACATAAAAGATTTTTTTCATCATTGTTGGTAACACTTATAACAACATCGGCAGACCCGATTTCTTCTTCATCCAGAAGTTTCAGATTGGTACCGTCACCGTTTATAACAAGAGTATTCTTCAAATGCTGGGTAATATACTCACATCTTTCATAACTTTTCTCAATAATTTTAGTTTTAATTTTCAACATTTCAAGATTCTGAGCAAGCATTAATCCGACAGTACCGCCTCCAATTATTGCCGCATTCTTAACAATTTCTTTTTCATGGAAAAAAGTACCTGCAAGGATGTCAAGAGAATGAGAAGTTCCCATAAAAATAATTTTATCGTCAGGCAGAATTTCCGTTTCACCGTTTGGAATAAACAGCTCGCTGTTTCTGGTAATACCCACAATCAGAGTATCATGAGTAAAATTACAATCTTTAACTTTTTTACCTACAATACTTAAATTAGGCTTAACTTTATATTCCATAAGCCTTGCCTTACCATCCGCAAAGTTTTCCACATCCAGAGCTTCCGCAACGGTCACAATTCTGAATATATCCTGCATAAGAAGCTCTTCTGGCCAAATAATATAATCAATAAAGAAATCTCCGCAATTCAAATTATTTTTCTCAAAACAGAGAGTATTTTTATATTCTTCTCTACTGACAAAACAAATAGTCCTGATACCGCTTATTTTTTTAGCCGTAAGGCAGGCAACTATATTGGCTTCATCAATAGCGGTACAGGCAATAAAGACATCTGCATTTTGAATATCAGCATTTTTCAAAACACCAATATCACAGACATTCCCTCCGACAAAACTTATATCCAGCTTATTAAATTCATCAGTTTTATTTTCTTCTTTATCAATAATAGTAATATCATGGTCTTCAAAAAATTCCGTAGCAAGAAGACATCCTATTTCAGTAGCTCCGAATATTATTATTTTCATAATCAAAAACCTATTATTTTATACATATCCCTTTCTTTACCCTACAAAGCACCGAGAACAGCATTAATCAGCCCTTGAATAACCTGAAGAACTATCAACGCAATAATAGGAGAAAAATCTATTCCGCCGATTGGTGGAATAAATCTTCTAAAAATTCTGAGATATGCATCCGCTATTATAATAATAGTTATCCATGGCTGCTTTTCACGATCTAAATTCGGTATCCAGCTTATCAGTATCCTGACTAAAATAATAAGATACAATAAAGCAAATACATTATTTACACCGTTAATTATACCATACATCATCGCAAAATTTCCCTATGATTGTGATTTAGATTTTGTTAAGGCACACTCACAATTTTGTCTCTGTGCCGGAATCTTTTCTATCATATTAAATAACAAACTCTTCAGCTTAGAAAGATTTGAATTAAACACTTCAATAACCTCATGATGAGATACAGGCGGAACATCTCCTACAAGACCTGCATCGTAATCGGTTATTAAAGAAATATTCAAAGGACACATATCAGCTTCTTTCACAAGATAAGCTTCAGGGAAAGCTGTCATATTAATAACTTCCCAGCCCTGATTTGTAAAGAATTTTGATTCAGCCTTTGTCGAAAATCTAGGACCGTTAATTACAACAACAGTACCTGTTTCATGAACTGTTATCCCGAGTTCCTTACCGGTTTTAATGGCAAGCTCTCTGAGTTCAGGGCAATAAGTTTCGGCAGCAGAAGGATGTGTAACAACAGGTCCCTCAAAGAAAGTTGATTTTCTGCCGTCAGTCCAGTCAATAAACTGGTCACAAATCACAAAATCACCCGGTTTAACATGTTTTTGCAAACTTCCGGCAGCACATGGTGAAATTACCCTTTCTACACCGATTGATTTCATTGCCCATACATTTGCTCTGTAATTAATTAAATGAGGCAATATCGTGTGATTTCTGCCGTGTCTTGGCATAAAAGCAACCTTGTGTTCACCGATTTGTCCTATAAACAAATTATCACTTGGCATACCGTATGGAGTTTCAACTTTAACCTCTTCAATATTGTCCAGAAATTTATAAAAACCGGAACCGCCAAACACACCAATAGTTGCTAATTTTTTTTCACACATATTAAAAATTTCCTTTCAAAGTTTACAAAATTTTTACAAATAATACAAATTATATAACAAAAAATTTTTATGTACAAGACATAAAAATTACACAAATATTGTCAAAAATACACTCAAGATTAAAAATTTACATTTGGCGAAAAGCTTTACGTTGCAAAGCTTTTCGGATAGGCTCATCTTCATTTTTTTTGTTTAAGGGTTGAAATTTCAAATTTTTGTAATACGATGAATGTATAATTTTTATATTCTTAAGAGTTAAAACTTGACACTAAAGAGAGAGTGAACTTGCTTTTAAGGATTTCCAATTTACAACCAGAGGATTACATTTTGAAGAAATTATTACTATTCACTATTACGTTAGTGTTGATGTCTTGTGTGCAGGCTCAGGCCGCAGACGTTAATACAGTAAAGGCGACAATAGTAAAACATGCTATTGAAATGGGTGTAGATCCAGCTATTGCCTTAAGTATTGCAAAAACCGAATCCGGTTACAGACATCAGGCACGAAGCAGTCATGGTGCGGTAGGAGTTTTTCAACTTATGCCATCCACGGCAAGAAGAATGGGACTTAATCCTTATTCTTTAAATGACAACATTAAAGGCGGCATTATGTATTATAAAATGATGTACAAAATGTTCGGCTCTATGGAATTAGCTCTTGCTGCTTACAATGCGGGACCGGGAAATGTAAAAAAATACAAAGCCGTACCTCCGTACAGTGAAACAAAGAGATTTGTAAGTAAGATAATGACAGATTATCATCATCTTAAAGCAAATCCGGATCCTGCAATGAAAGCTGCTGCGGAAAAGAAAAATCCGCCAAAAGTCACGGCAACACCTTCTGCTAATCAGCTAAACAAAACACCGCAGCAGGTATCTGCTCCGGTTGCAGCTAAAGAAAACGAAATAACATCTAAAGTTGAAACCGTTGACGAAACACCTATAGAACTCGAAATGGAAGCTACAGCATTAGCTATATAATAAATTTCGATTTCCGGTAATGATTATTAAAAAAGAGACACTTTTAAAAGTGTCTCTTTTTTGTTAAGAAATTATCCTAAAAGATATTTGCCAATTTTTAATTTATAGTATTATATATATTATAGAAGAGTATTTGATAAGGGGGATATGAATGAAAAAATTTATAATAACTCTGGCAATTTTATTCGCCGGTACAGTTGTCTTTGCCACAGAATCGGTTTTTACATTAGATAACGGGCAGACCGTTGTAATAAAAGAAGTTCGAACAAACCCTATAGTCACAATGGACACATGGATTAGAACAGGTTCAATAAATGAAGATGACACAAATAACGGAGTTGCACACTTTTTGGAACATCTGTTCTTCAAAGGTTCAAAAAATCATGCACCCGGTGAATTTGACAAACTTCTTGAATCAAAAGGGGCAACAACCAATGCTGCAACGAGCAAAGACTTTACACATTATTACATAACAATCCCTTCAAAATATTTTGAAGAAGCACTTGAATTGCATGCAGATATGCTTATGAACCCTCTTATCCCTCGAAAAGAACTTGAAAAGGAAAGAAAAGTTGTACTTGAAGAAATTTCAAAAGACGAAAATTCTCCTAACCATGTGGTTTATGATAATCTGGTGAGCCTTTTATATACTGACCACCCTTATAAGAGAAAAGTTATAGGCAAAAAAAATATTATTGAAACAATCCACAGGGATGAAATTTTAAATTTTTATAACACCTGGTACACACCATCCAATATGGTAACTGTAATCGCAGGCGATATTGATACTCAAAAAGCACTTGAATTAATCAAAAAAAATTTTAGCGGAAACGAAACAAAAGCACCAAAAATAAAATATCCGAAAGAAAAGCAGCTTACGCAACAGGCAAGAAAAGTTGCATATCTTCCGAGTGAATCCGCTTATATGCTGATAGGATTCAGAAGTGTCGATATTAATAAACATGATGCATATGCACTTGATGTCCTTGCGGCAATTTTAGGTGACGGACGCTCGTCAATTTTTTATCAGGAAATCAAAGACAAATTACAGCTTGCTTATTCCATTTCAGCTATAAATTCGACATCAAAAGACGACGGAATTTTCTATATCTCTGCAAATTTTACACCTGATAAACTTTCAAAACTTGAAACAAAAATTTTTGAAGAAATAAACAAAATCAAAAAAGACGGAGTAACTCCTGGGCAGGTAAGCCTTGCTCAAAATATCATAGAACGTGACACCTACTATCAAAGAGAATCAATCTCTAACATAGCACAGGAAATAGGCTATACAATGGTTACATCAGATAACAATATAAAAATTTATGATAACTATGTTGAAAATATTAAAAACGTAACTCCTGCAGATGTAAAAAGAGTTGCAAACAAATATCTCGGTATAGAAAAATCAGCAGTTTCGATAGTTTTACCGGAATCGGCAAAGGAAGTTGAGATATCTGACATAACACAGCCTGCACCGGAGGCTAAACTTATAAGTGAGAATAAAAACACAGGCAAATACGAACTTTCAAACGGAGCAACATTGCTATTGACTCCTAACACCACCAATGAAATTGTTGCAATAAATATTTTTGCAAAAGGCGGAAACTTTTTGCAGGATAAATACGGAGTATCATCCCTCACAGCTTCGGTAATGCTAAAAGGGACAAAAAAATACTCCCCGACCGAACTTGCACAGATACTTGAAGATAACGGTATAAAAATAGTTCCGGGAGTTCGTTCTGACGCATTCTCAGTAACTGTTTTAACCACCAAAAATGAATATGAAAAAACGCTTTCTCTTTTGAATGAAATAATTAACAATGCAACATTCAGCAACTATGAAATTGAAAAAGCAAAAAATGATGCTCTCAACAACATAAAAAAATCAAGAGACATACCATTACAAGTTGCAATAGAAGAATATAAAAATCTTATATTTGAAAATTCTCCATATACAAATTCCACAAAACTTTTTGAAAAAAATATTCCGGCTATTTCAAGAGAAGAAATTCTTGCATTTTATAACAGAATTTTTAATCCGAAAAATATAACAATTTCTATCAATGGGGATGTTAATAAAGATTTGACGGTAAAAGAATTTTCAAATATGTTCAAATCAACAGATACTGAAAAATTCTCACTCGCATCACACAAAAATGAGATTACACCGCTTGCATCGGCAAAAACCAGCACAAAAATAGATTCGGATACTAATACAGACTGGATATTTTTAGGCTGGCAGGTTGCCGGCTCCGATAACCAGAAAGACTATGCAACACTGCAGGTAATTGATTCACTTCTTGGTTCCGGAATGAGTTCAAGACTGTTTAAAAATCTCAGAGATCAGGAAGGACTTGCCTATCAGCTGGGTTCAAGTTACTCTGCAAATGCATTAAAAGGAGCCTTCTTAGTCTATATAGGAACAAATCCTGCGACACTTGAGAAATCAAAAGAAATGCTGAAAGCAGAAATTCAAAAACTGAAAACTGAATTTGTCGGCACAAAAGAACTAAGAGAAGCAAAAGACAAACTGCTGGGGCAATTTATAATTTCTCAAGAAACGAATTTGGACAAAGCTTCAACAGTCGGCTGGTTTGAAACCGTCGGATTGGGTTATGATTTTCCTGACAATTACGAAGAATTAATAAATTCCGTAACTGAAGGCGACATAATTGAAGTTGCAAATAAATATTTCAATTCTAATTACGTACTTTCAATAGTCAGGAAATAACAACTTCAGACATAAATTATAACAGCGGCAAATCCACAAAATTAAGTATTCACTTTTGTAAAGAAAAATTCTATAATGTTTACATAAAAACATGTTTATTATTACATGTTTGGTAAGATAGGACGGATTGTAAATTGCTAAATAATTATGAAAGTTTTGATAATTCCGAAACCGCATCCAGAAAATCTGCTTTAATTCTGGAAAGAGTAGGACTTGTCTCAACACATATGTACAAACAGTTTCTGGATTACCAGCACGCAACAATCAACACAAATGAAATATTTTCAAGAATGATTGATAACCTGCAGGAAGTTGCAGAAATTTTAAAAGAAGCATTTGCATCAAGAGGAGTTACTACCCAGAATATTTATGTTGACTTTGACCAGCAGAAATCAGTAGTCTTTATAAATATCCTCTGGCACAAAATAAGTTTTACAACCCGCTGCAATTTTCAGCCGCAGGCTTTATACAGAGAGAATGGTAACCACCTTTTCTCCGGAAGAATTATGGCAATCAGGGGAAATTACAATGAAATTATGGCAGGAGTAAAAGACCACGAAGAAGAAATGGGAAGACTGCTTGATAATGAAGTTGCCTCATTGTTTGTTCCGGCAGAACAAAGCCAGAGTTCTATTTTAAAAATAAAGCACCTCTCAAACAGAGAACTTTATCTCAATCAGGTTGATGCTCCGCGAGAATTTGCACTAAAAGTTGTAGAAACAATCTGCGGCGGAGGTTTCTATCACGAAGAGGGGGCAAGAAAAAGTTTTAATATTTAGTCGGTGGAAATTTTAGAAGAAACTTCCGCAACAATTCTTGCAATATCAAAACCGCCGATAGCAACTTCCAAAATAAGCGGACTATGGATTAAAACTGTTTCGCTGTATTCCATCGTATCAACGTTTATAACGTTGAACTGTATAAAATCTTCACCGGCATAGACAAGCTTTCCGTATTCACCGCCTGTAGCCCAACGGATAAACATATATTGATTTTCGTATTCTTTTAGTTTCTCTACTAATCTCATATAAATCCTCATCCCTATAATAATATATTTTAGTCATTTTTTCACGTAAGTCAATAGAACATATTAAGCATAAAAAAAAGCTATACGTCTTTGTATAGCTTGAACAATAATCTTGGGAGGAGATTTGGGGATAGTTGTACATGCATGATAATTCAAGCATGTTTTTTTTGTTACATGTGTACTAATAAAATTTAATAAAAATTTACAATTACTTGATTTTATAATATACTGTATGCAAGGAGAAGTTAAATGAAAATACTTGTGATAAACGGTGTAAATATGAATATGCTTGGAATTCGTGAACCTGAAAAATACGGAACCATGACATTAAAAGATTTGGAAAAAGAATTATATGCATATTCATTTGAACTTGGCGTTGACATAGAAACCTTCCAGAGCAATCACGAGGGAGAAATTGTAGAAAAGATTCATTCAGCATATAAACATGCAGACGGTATAGTTATAAATCCAGGAGCTTATACACACACAAGTATTGCAATAAGAGATGCTCTGGCATCTGTTTCCGTTCCTGCCGTAGAAGTGCATATGACAAACATTCATGCCAGAGAGGATTTTAGACATAATTCAGTTATTGCTCCTGTATGTACGGCACAAATCAGCGGGTTTGGAGCTGATGGCTACAAACTTGCACTGAAAGGACTGACAAAAATATTAACTTAATTCCGGCACCAATTTTTTAGATTTCTTTTTTCGGCTCTCTTACAAAATATGCAAGTCGCCAAAGAATATAATCTTTTACCAGTGTATTAATCGGGTAGGAAATATGTTTTTGCAATATATTTACAATTCCGATTAAAAACTGTTGAGTATATGTAAATTCCTCATCAGTAACAGGTTCACCTTTTATAAATTTAATAAAAATTGAATACATATAATCCTTATCATTTGCAAAATCTTTTATAATATTGTCAAATAAAATTGTAAGAACCATCTTCAACTGATAAGCTCTGTTTTGGGATGAAACCCCTTCCGGAGAAATTCTGTAAAACGAAAGAATTTCAGGATAATTAGCAAATTTACAGTGTTCGCTCATATCAGCCCAGAACTTTAAATCTTCCGCATGTAAAGCCCCTTCATTATATCTTATATTGTATTTCTCGATTATTGACTTACGCATCATTACTGCAGAATTACTAATACAATTACCGACATATCTGACAAAAAGTGTTGTATCATCAGGTTCGGTCGGCACAGGATACCACTTGTCATCAGGCATAATTTTATAATAAGAACCTAAAACGCCGACATCAGGATGTTCATCAAGGTATGCCACCTGTTTTTCAAGCCTGTCCGGAGTACACCAGTCGTCACTGTCCAGACGTGCAAGATACTCGTATTTTGCTTCATCTATCAAACGGTTTGATGTCCCTATTATTTTCAAATTTTTCTCATTTTTTAAATATCTTATTCTTTCATCTTTATAGGATAAAATAACATCTTCAGCATTGTTTGTGGAAGCATCATTGATTATAAGAAATTCAAAATCTCGATAAGTCTGATTAAGAATCGACTCTATAGCCGTTCTCAAATCAGACTCTTTTGTATTATAAACCGGCATTATAACTGAAATTGTCACGTTAGATTGATCCCATATGATTATCTACAATAAAATGTCTGCATATTATAGACTTGACAGCTCTGTCCGTTCCAATAAACACTATTAGGACATCTTCCCTGACTATCAGCCTGACCGCGTAATGAATTACATTCTTCTGCAGTTTTACAACCAGCAGGATCGTCAACCGAACATGTACTGATATACTCAAGATCTGATGTTACATCAGACAAAACACCGCTTCCTGAAAATCTGAATTTGTACAAATCTTTTCTAACTGTATTAGGATTTTTGCCGCCATTTACATCCGCAACAATCGCAAATGATGCCATTGTTGTATCATCAGGTAAAAGTCCATAAGTCATTCCATCAGGGGTTGAAAACATATAAGGAACATCTTCCCATTTAAATTGCGATTTATCTTCTTTGCCTTGAATAATATAATCCTCAGGCATTGTTTCAGGTTTCAACCCTAAGGTAGTATCAACATTAATATTGAAAGCCTTCTTGTGTTCATTTGTTATACAGGCCTCATCTTTACAAGAATTAAACATAGGTAAATCTTTAACTTCATAAACCTGTGAGTCAGCCATCATTTTTTTATAACCATTAGCCAGAATAGATTTTGATTTTGCATACTCTGTCTCTAAAACCTTGTCCTGTGTATTGTTAATAACAAGCGGAAGAGTCAATGCCGCAACAACACCAATAACACCCAGAGTAATTAAAACTTCTGCCAGTGTAAATGCATTATACTGTTTAACATTAGTCGTAAAGCCTTGCTGTGAAAGGGTACTAGAAAGCCCCCCCCCCGAAAGCATAGTCATATCAATGCTTTTCATCCCGTAAATCCTCCGTAATATAATTAATTCCATTTATAATTATAACATATTATCGAATAGTTTTCAACCCTGCATATTTATTCAGCATTACTTACTTAATTAGCTGCATAACAATATATTTGCAGAATTACAAAAACCGCAAAACTGTTTATAATTAAATATACTCAATCCTATTTTTGAGACCTAGCCTGCCTGATGAAATTCTTTACAATAAGCATCGGCAATCAACGTAGATTTTTCATACGCCTCTTTGTCGCCTTGTTTGGTAAGCACATCAAGCGATAAATCAAAAATTTTATTATATTCTTTGGCAATTTCAGGATTTTTTAACATAGCATTCACGTCCTTTTCGACTTCGCTTAACTGCAAAGCTTTAGATTTTGCATCAATAACTTGAGAGCGTCCGATAATGGCTTCAGGTGATTTTGAAAGAGTTTCCGAGGTCGTCACCGAGGTCTGCTCATTTTTCGGTTCAACAACAGGCTGTGATTCTTTTTTAGGTTCTTGTATTGTCGGATAAGTCGGTTTGTTTAATCCGGCTGCATTATTGTTGATTTCTCTCATAATGACGTCCTCCTTTATCTTTAAAGTTGTTTTCTCTTTAATCCGTTTATTGCTTTAAAACATCAAAAAAAATTTTTTTGCTATTTTGTAAAAAAAAAATTACAAAAATTAATATAAAAAATTCGCTCAAAATTTTTTATGTTATCATTTAGTATATAACATAACGGAATTGAATGCAACTTATGAATTTACTTAACTTATTTAATACAATTAACCCTAAAGAGGTTCTAAAATACTTGCCTGACGCTGTTTTTATAGTCAGCGAATCCGACGGAAAAATACTGCAAATAAATGATAAAGCTGCAAGAATTTTTGAACTCGACAGAGAAGAACTTGAAAATTTAACTTTTGATAAAATTGTTATCAAGGGTTTGGAATTAGCATATCAGTCATCAATGAAAGATGTGCCGGTAATCGGCGGAGCCACGGTCAATAATGATGAATTTTTTGTGGAATTAAATGCCACATTACTTGATGATATGTATTTTATTACGATTCGCGATGTAACAGCAATGACAAACGTTCTTATTAATGCGGAAAAAACCGGAAGGCTAAACAAAGATAAAAATATTATGCTGGCCAAGCTTGCTAATGATTTCAAATCTCCGGTACAGTCAATTCTCGGATTTTCGCAGGCTCTATCAGACGGACTGGGCGGAGATATTACAGAAAAACAACAAAAATACGTAAAAATTATTAACAAAAATGCATCTGATTTGTATGAATTTTTGGACAAATTTTTTGAATATACCAATGTTGAATCTTCTCTGTATGACAAATCTTTCCAGGTATTCGATATTGAACACCTTATTCAGTCAGTTATAAAAACTTTCGATACGGCAATTAAACATAAAAACTTATCGGTTCAGCTTAATTGCGATGAAAAGCTGAATAAAGCTGTTTACAGCGACGAAAGTGTTTTGAAAACCATTTTAAAAAATATCATTGAACTTTCCATAAATTTAACCGAACTTGGTTCAATCAATGTCGAATTGAGCAATCCGGAGCTTTCTTTTGTTGAACAGTCAGGTTTAAAGCTTATTAAAAATGCAAATGAAACATCTTATATGCAAATTACAATAACCGACAACGGTATCGGGCTTAAGGAGAGTGAACTTGAAGGTATATTTGAACCTTATTCACAATTAGATAAAATTAACAAAAAAAATCTTGTCAGAACTTTCAGTCTCGGAACAGTAAAAGAGTTGTTAAAGTATCTTAAAGGTACTGTCTGGATTGAAACAGAAATTATGAAAGGAACAATTTTTAACATAATAATACCTGTTGAAAAGGGAGTTATAAATCAGGATGAGTAATGTTGTATTAAATGGGGTTAGGAAAATCTATGACAAAAAAGTTGTTATAGATAATATTGATTTGGAAATAAAAGATAAAGAGTTTATTGTGCTTGTCGGAGCTTCAGGCTGCGGTAAATCAACAATTCTAAGAATGATTGCCGGACTCGAAGATATTACTGGCGGCGAAATTCTGATTGGTGACAAAAAGGTTAACAACATTCCGCCTAAGGACAGAGATATTGCTTTTGTATTCCAGAGTTATGCACTTTATCCGCATATGACGGTCAAAGAAAACATTGCCTTTGGCTTGAAGATGAGAAAAGTTGACAAGAACGAAATTGAAAAGAAAGTGAAGGAAGCAGCAGAAATTCTTGACCTGACAGAATATCTGGACAGAAAACCTAAACAGTTATCCGGCGGACAGCGTCAGAGAGTTGCTCTTGGACGTGCTATTGTACGCAACCCGAAAGTATTTTTAATGGACGAACCTCTCTCAAACCTCGATGCCAAACTGCGTGTACAAATGCGTTCCGAAATAAAAAAATTGCACGAGAAACTTCAGACAACATTTATTTATGTAACTCACGACCAGACAGAGGCTTTGACAATGGGTGATAGAATTGTTGTGCTGGATAAAGGAGTTATACAACAGGTTGCAAGTCCTGATGAAATCTACAACAATCCGCAAAATACTTTTGTAGCCGGATTTGTAGGCTCTCCGCAGATGAACTTTATTGACGGAGAAAATTTATCTCCGGACTATGCAGGCAAAACTGCCGGCATAAGACCGGAAAAAATGACCTCATACCTGTTTGACTCTTCTGATGCCGATACTATTAAACTTACTGCAGATGTTGATATGACAGAACTTCTGGGAAGCGAAAAAATTATTTATTTTAATATCGGTCAGAATAAATGTTCTGCAAAACTGCCGGCTGATTTCAGTATTGATAAAACCATTAATATAAGTATAAAACGTCAGGATATTTACCTGTTTGACAGGGAAACCGGCAAGCGAATCAATTAATCAATCAAAGCTTTTGTAATTTTATAAATATCCTGCAATCTGTCCCGGCTAACAGGTTTAATTCGTTCCACAATTCCTTTATATAAATCTTCATTATCTTGCTGATGCTCAAAGTCAAATAAATCTTTTATTTTACAATTTAAAGCATTTGCAATTTTTTCAATATTTTCAGGGGATGGAAAACACCGGCCGGTTTCAATATTACTTAAATTACGCGTAGCAATATTTATTATTTCAGCAAGCTCATCCTGCTTCATGCTCTTAGATTTTCGTAATTCTTGTATTCTGCGTCCCAGAAGTTTTTTTAATTCCACAATATGTACCTCTAATTTAAGAGTACCCTATTTTAAATATTTTTAAACGATGTAATAATAGGTATTGACAGAATATAAGATGTAACATATCATGTAATTAGATATAGCATGTCAATTAAATAGTATTTATAGATAAGGAGCAGCATGGATAAATTCGCTTTTACGCTTGCAGAAGTTTTAATCACACTAGGAATAATAGGAATCGTTGCGGCTATGACACTGCCTACAATCATACAAAAACAATATCAAAAAGAAGCTTCCTCAAGGTTAAAGAAATTTTATAGTGCAATGTCACAGGCTATTTTATTATCAGAGGTTGATAACGGTCCCTTAGAATACTGGGATAAAAAAAGCAGCATTATGAATGATGATGGAAGTTATAACTCAACCGCAAATGATATGTTAGCAGAAGAGTATTTTGATAAATATTTTGCAAAATATTTAAAAATTGCCTCAAAAGGCTACTTAAATGAAGACTCAAGAAAACGATTTCAAACAATTTTTGCTGACGGCTCTTCCGCAAACTGGGGAAATGGTGGATGCATTGATATAACTTATGATGTTAACGGCGGCAAAAACCCTAATTTACTCGGATTTGACAGATTCCCTTTCACAATATGCCATGATAAAAAGCCTGCATTTACTTCTTATACAAAAAATAGTATAAAATCCAGAGATGTTGCCGTTGAAAAGTGTAAAACAACTCCTCAATACTGTGTTGTTGTTCTGGAATTTGATAACTGGGAGTTTAAATCTGATTATCCATGGCCGACAGTAAAAAAAGGCGTTTATTAAATTCATTCAGGAGTAACTTACCATTACAATACAAATTTAACACTTAACCACAATCAGAATCATCTTTTTTCTCAATCCAGATAATAGTTATATTTTCCGGTTTTAAAAAAGGATTTCTGGGTTCCCTATTTAAATATGGATTTTGGGCCATTTTATCGTAATTATTTATTTTTTCATAAAGCTTTTTGGTATAATTGAGTAAGTTCATGGAAATTTCCTCCCGACTATTACCTGACTATATTATGAAATTTTTATCAAGCAGAATAATCCCCGCAAAGAACAATTTTTAAACTAAAATATTACCCGTTAGGATATCCTGTAATCTAATTGTTAATCTTGTTATTCAATTCTAAAATTAACGGTTGAAAAAGGAGAGTAATATGAAAAAATTACAGGGTACAAAAACCGAACAAAACCTCATTAACGCGTTTGCCGGAGAATCACAGGCAAGAAACAGATATACGATTTTCGCAAAAATTGCAAAAAAAGAAGGTTATGAGCAAATCTCTCAAATTTTTCTTGATACAGCAGAAAACGAAAGAGAACATGCGAAATTATTCTATGAATATATTGGAAATACAGAAGGCCATGTTGATGCTTATTATCCGTTTGAATACGGAACTACCGAGGAAAATCTTGAAAGCGGTATAAAAGGAGAAAGAGAAGAATGGGAAACGGTTTACCGGCAGGGTGAGGAGGATGCTAAGGAAGAAGGGTTCAATGAGATTGCTGAAACATTTAAACACATCAGAGTTGTAGAACAGCATCATTCCGAAAGGTATGCAGCATTACTTAAAAACATAAAAGAAAATACCGTATTTTCCAAAGAAACCGAACAAATATGGGTTTGCAGAAAATGCGGCTACCTTGCAACCTCAAAATCCGCACCTGAAAAATGTCCGCTCTGCGAGCATCCGAAAGCTTATTTTGAAATCAAATGCGAAAAATTTTAATATTACCTTGCCGGAACTATATTGTTCCGGCAGACTTTTTAAATTCAATATAACCGTTACAAAATGATACGATTTTAATTTTACTGTTGGCTTTTATGTGCATTGGGCATATAATCGGAATAGGGATGAGTATGAGCAAAAAAACACCGATATTTATAACTTTATCACTTATAGTTTTATACGGCATATATTATTTTGGGATACCGGCTGTTTTAAATACATCAAAAGCCGTACACTTTATAAAGCATACTATTGAAAGCTCTACCGGTTATAAAATCGGATTTAAAAATCTTACATTCAAAATGGGCTATACTCCTTCAATTTGGATTAGAGCCGATGAATTTGCTATTTTGAATAAGGATAACTCCAAAGCACTTTGTATAAATAATTCAAAAATTAAAATCGCATTATTTCCTCTTTTATTTAAAAATTTGGAAATAAAACATTTCAGTTCAGACAACTCAGTTGCAAATATGTCTGTGGATAAAAATTCTCAAATAAAACTCGGGGACTATCCGCTTCAGTTCAAATCTGAACGACAAATTAACCTGAATAAAGTTTCAGTACTTTTGCATAATTACAAAATTAATGTAAGAGAAAATATCCAGAATAAAGATATTGTGATTGACGGAGAACTACTTAATATAGATGAATACGTAAAAGATAAGCATCTAAAAGCGGAAGTAAAATCTCTTATTACTGTTGATAATAAAACATCCAAAATTAATCTTGATACCGAACTTAAGCTGCCTTTAGGTAAATTGGACGAAAATAAGTTATCTCTAAATGCTGACATAAAAGATTTGGATTTATCAGTTTTCAGTGCTTATATAAAATCAATTTCCAAAAATAAATACACTACAACAAAAGGTCTTTTGAACTTTACTGCCCAAACAAAAGTTAAAGGCGATAAACATAAGCAAATTATTTCAACTCTTATTCTTGATAATTTCGGGATAATGAATAAGGATCTGGCACAGTCAAGTTACTGTGATGGCATCTTAACAATAAAAAGCGACATAGAAACTTTAAGAAACGGGATACATATTAACAGTTTATCAGTTAAGGCTCCGCAGGTTGATGTTTCGGCAAACGGTGATGTTACCAGACTGAACGAGAAAATTCCGTATCTTAATGTAAAAACAGTCATCAACCCGTCCAGAACAGAAAAAGCAATCCCTATACTCCCTGGATACGAAAACCTGTTACCGGAATTTAACTTTTATAAATTAAAAAAATACATCATTTATGCAGACGCCATAGGACATCTGGATATAATCGGAAAAGCTAATGCTCCGGAAATGTTCGGTGATATTTTGCTTTCCGACGCATATCTTATAAAAAGAATTCCTAATACAAAAGAAGGTGCCCGAATAAAACTTTCACTGAACAAACAAATTATGCATCTGGATGCCTGGGTTGAAACAGATCCAAATCAGGAAGTAACCGTTATAGGAGACTTCAAGCTTTTCATAAACAGACGATCTGATTTACATATAAAAAGTACAAAGAATATAAGTCTTGAAAAGGCTATTGTCGTTGTTAATCCGCTACATGAAATATTAAAATTTGAACTTGGTCCGGTACCAATGATGACCCTAAGCGGATATGGAAATATGGATTTACGCACATCAGGAACAAAAGCTGAACCGCACGCCTGGGGAACAATGAAGTTTCATAAAGCTTCCGCTGCTTTTAACGACATACATCATGTCGAGTTGAAAAATATGGAAGGGGATTTGCAGTTTAATGACAGAGATGTAACTTTTAAAACAACAAAAGCAACATTAAACAGCCTGCCGGTAAAAGTTAGCGGAACATGTTCACTTGCCGGAGGTATGGATTTTATAGCGATAGCAAACGGTCAAGATTTAATCAATTATATGAAGGCCATAAAAAGCTCTCCAATGCTTAAAGAACTTCAAGAAGTTGTTGCCCCTGTAGAATATGCACTAGGACAGGCAGATTTATACCTGAATCTTACCGGCACAATGAAAAGCGGTGATGAAATAATCTTTAACCAAAATTTATTTGCAAAAGGTTATCTTGATTTACATGCAGCAACAATGACTGTTAAAGATTTTCCTGCTGTATTTAAAAAGATTTCCGGCAGAATAAATTTTGAAAATAATGACGGGGATTTTGATGTTGTAACAACCGTCGGTAATTCATTGATAAAGACGAACGGTACAATTAAAAATGAAATAATAAATGCCAATGCCTCATCCGATAAATTTAATGTTGGAGACGGACTTGATATTGCGGTTAAATTGGATTCCAGAATTCCGAACATAAAAGATTTGAAATCGGTAAATACGGCATTTACCGCTCACTATAAAGGTAAAGCAGATAATGTAATCCACTTTGACGGCTTAACGGTGAACGGAAAAATTTATAATAACAGAGGTTCAAAACAGGCACTGATTCTTAGCAATAACGGGACCTTCAATCTTAAAAATCTTCATTTGACACTTTCACCGTTAAAAGGAACATTTAAAAACAGTCCGTTTACTGCTGAAAATGTTGAAATTCATAATATGTTCTCAGGTAAAGAAATTATCAGCGGAAACTTCAATATCAGAAACTTTGACCTTGCAAATTTAAATGATCAGAGCTTTTTCCATGAAATATATCCGCAATATAAAGACGAACTGAAAGACTTTACACGATTTAACGGTAAAATAAATCTTGCTTCACGAATAAAAAATAATAAAATCAGATTATTTACACAACTTAATGACACAAACTTTGTTTACAGACCAAAACATATAAGAGTATCCGTTCAAAACGGAAATATACTCCTTAATGACAATAATCTAAACTTAAATAATATCAATTCATTTGTCGGAAGAATGCCTTTATATTTGAATGGAAGAATTACAAATGTTCAAAAAAATCCTTCTGCAGATATTTATATAAATGCAAAACCTACACAGGAATTCTTTGATCAGTTCTTCAACAACAAATCCGTTTATCCGATAAAACTTAAAGGTGACGTAAATTGTACCTCCAGACTCCGCGGACCGTTGGATAACCTGAAACTGAAAGCAGAACTTAAACTTGATGAAGAATCAAGCCTGTATTATATGGGAGCCATCATAGGAGATGCCGAGAATCCGGTAAGAATAAATCTTGATAGTACTTATACTCCGAAATATGTAAAAATAAACCAGTTTAAATATGACAAAATTATCACATCTCAAAATAATAAACAATTCCCGAATACACAGCTTACCGCAAACGGAACAATCGGTTTTATTGATAAAAATAACGTAAGTTTCAATAACTTTAAAGTTAAAACACACAATCCGACCGACGCAAAAATATTCAATATTATATTTAAAAAACCTCTAATGAAACAGGGGGTATTTACTTCAGACCTTACTATTAACGGAACAGCACTTGCACCAAGGATTCTAGGCCAGCTTGATGTTACAAGTATTGATGTTCCGTTCTTTGATGCAACAGTCAACGATATACATTTTGATTTTAAAAAAGATTTTGTAAATATTAGCTCAAAAGGAAATATCTTAACAAATAATATTACACTTAAAGCATTAATGAAAAATAACCTTGTAATGCCTCTTGTATTTGAAGATATAAAACTTCATTTTGATAATCTGGACTTGAACAAAATAACACAATCCCTTCAGGATTATGATGCTGATTTATACAAACAACAGATTGCAACCGAAAATCAAATGAAGGAATTTAATCCTGAAAATATTATTATTAAAAAAGCAGAAATTACAGCAGATACTATTCTCTTAAAAGCAATAGAAGCAAGTACATTTAAAGCCATAGCCAGTATGAACAAATCATTGGTTTTTGATGTCAAAAACTATGAATTTACCCTTGCACAGGGAAATGTTTCCGGTAATCTTCAATATAATCTTTTGACAAAAGATTTAAGTTTGTATTCACAAATAAATAATGCTAATGCTCAAATAATTTCTGAATCTCTGTTTGACTTAAAAGGACAGCTTTACGGAACGGTAAACGGGGATATGACATTCAAATGCGATGGGAAAAGCCAGCCGTCCTGCTTAAGTTCATTATCAGGGGAAGGGAAATTTGAAGTTGCTCAGGGCAGAATGCCGAAATTAGGCTCTTTAGAATATCTTTTAAAAGCTGCAAACCTTGCAAAAGGAGGGATTACAGGATTATCAATCAACGGTATTATTGACCTTATAACCCCTTTAAAAACAGGGGAATTCGACAGCATAAGCGGCAGTTATATAATAAAAGACGGTATTGCTCAGGATATTAATATTTACTCAAAAGGCAATGCATTGAATCTATACTTAACAGGCTCATACAATGTAGTAACATCCGTAGCCGACATGATAGTTTTTGGAACCCTTTCAAATAACATTACAAATGTATTCGGACGCATTAAAAACGCATCTTTGAATACATTATTGAACACTATTCCACTGTTAAACAAAAATGAAATATCTCCTGAACTGGAAGCAGAGCTTAGCAAAATTCCTAATTATAATACCGGTAAAAATATTTTCAGAATATTTGCCGTTGACATCGACGGCGACATCAACGGCATTAATTATGTTAAAAGCTTTAAGTGGGTAAAATAACGGAACGATTTAATAATCCATATCCCAGCCGTTTTCAATAACTCTGGCTCCGCATCCATCACCTGTTGTATGTTTAGAAGGTCCGCAGCTGTTATTTTTTTTCCAGTAACCGCTGTCATCATGATTATTAAACATTGAATACTTCATACTGCCTTTAGGCACTAAATGACCTGTTGATGTTAAGTCAAACCAGAAAATATCGCGTCCGTACTTATTTGGTTTTGCAGTCCCGTTTATGTCAAACCTGAAATAACCTTGCAACATATAATCTCCTGTTGTTTCATCCGCAATATTTTCATATAAAGGAACACCTCTTGATTTTTTCCAGAATCTGAAATAATGATTTATTGCACTGCCGTCAGGTAAAATCAAATAATAGTGTCCTTTTGAATTATTATCATCACGCCCGTCCAGCATATATGTTTTTAAATCTTCAGTCGGCAAAAACTCTTTTGCCCCGAGAGCTTTATTAAGCTCATTAAAAAATGTTTCACATCCGTAATCTGCAGGATAATGACCTTCTTCACATTGAGCCCAGGTTATCGACTGAAACAAAGATGTGTCCTCAAGACTATCGGCCATTTCTGATGCCATTATATACGTAAATCTCTGCTCTAAAAAAGAAACTGCTTTTTTTAATTTTACTGTATAAACAAAATTGTTATAACTGTGAATAAATGCCGGAAGAGTCATAGCTGCAACTATTCCGATTATGCCGAGCGTTATAAGAACTTCCGCAAGCGTAAATGCGGACTTTCTCTTTTTGAGTAAATCCTCCGGCACATTCGTGCCACCTCCCTTACCATGGAGGCTTTTAGATTTTATATTTTCCGAACCACCTAAAAACTCAAGCGGAGAGCTTAAATTACCTTGCCCCCCCCCCGAAAAAGCTTACTATACTTAACTTTTGCATATTTACTCTCCTTTTTTATTATATATACTTAAATTGTAAACTATTTTTATAGAAATTTCAAGGTACAGGGTCATATCCGCCTTCGTGTAATGGATGGCATTTAGAAATTCTCTTTATACCTAGCCAGCCGCCTTTTAATACACCGTATTTAATTATTGCCTGACGGGTATATTCAGAACATGTCGGATAAAAACGGCACACCGGCGGCGTATGCCTTGATATTTTTTGATATATTCCAATTAGAAATAATATAAATTTCTTCATTTACTATAATTCCGTCATTGCACTATCACCAATAGTATCAACAGCCTCAACCTTGATATCGGTAATCAATTCTGAATAAGAAATTACGACAATAGTCGGAATATGGCGTTCCAAAAGCTGGTATAAAGGAAGCCTTATTCTCGGAGAACAAAGTATTACCGGCTGATGACCGCATGCCTGCTGTGCTCTAATCATTGTTGTTGCTGCACTTTCAATAAGTTCCTGCACCTGCATAGGATTCAAAAGAAACATTGTACCGAGCTCGGTTCTCTGACAGCTGTCATCAAGAATTTTCTCCCAGTCAGGAGAAAGCGTAAGAGCATACAGAACCTTATCATCCCCAACATTAGAAAGACAGATTTGACGTCCGAGTGCTGCACGGAGACGTTCCGACAAAATATCAGGTTCTTTAGAAAATCTAGCATAATCACAAAGTCTTTCAAAGACAAATATAATATCCTTAATTGAAACCTTTTCCCTGATAAGGTTAACAAAAATCTTTCTTAAATCACTTGTAGAAATAATAGTCGGAACAAGGTCGTTAACAAGAGTAGGGTCTTGAGAACGAACAAGTTCCATAAGCTTAAGTACATCTGTTTTTGTCATAACTTCATCAACGTGTTTTCTAACACATTCCTGCAAATGTGTAACTATAACATCAGTTGAATCTATAGCAGTAACAGAACGGGCAGCTTTGGCATCATCCGGAGAAATCCAGTATGCCTGAGTCTGATATGTAGGATCAATACCGATAATTGCATCTTCAGGAACCTCTTTTCTCACAGCATCCCACTGATCGGCAATAACCATTAAACGCCCCGGATATACATAACCGGTAGCTACAGTATTACCACGAATTGAAATCATATATTCATTGGCATCAAGTGCTGATGAATCCATAATTCTTATATTAGGAAGAATATACCCCAATTCATCCGTAACTCTTTGACGGAGTGCCGCAATTTTGGCAAGCAGCTGTCCTTCCTGATCAGGATCAGCAATTACAAGCAGATTTGAACCTACCTGTAAACTCAAAACATCAACCCCCAAACGTTCATACATTCTGTTCGGGTTAACCAAATCCTGCATGTTTTGTCTGACACTTTCCAGCTGCCCCAACTGAGACTGTACATCCGCGTTGATTAATACAGAGAATCCGGCAACAAATAAGCCGATGGCAAATACCGTAAACGGAAGCCATGGCAATCCTGTCCAGTGCCCTGTCAGAGCGAGCAGAACCAGAAATCCGGCAGCAAAGAACAGTGCATTTGGTTTACTCATAATCTGTCCGGCAACGTCAGAACCTAATGATGCACTCTGAGCAGAGGAACGGGTCATAAATACGCCGGCTGCGATTGACATCAGAAGAGACGGAACCTGTGAGGCCAAACCATCACCGATAGTAAGGATTGTATATTTTGAAACTGCATCTGCAAGCTGCATCTGATTCATTAAACATCCGATACACAATCCTCCGACAATGTTAATAATTACGATAATAATACCTGCAATAGTATCCCCTTTTACGAACTTCATCGCACCGTCCATACTACCGAAAAGGTTTGACTCTCTCTGCAAATCTTCACGTTTTTTTGTCGCTTCTTCCGGAGAAATTAAACCGGCATTAAAGTCAGCATCAATAGTCATCTGCTTACCAGGCATAGCATCCAATGCAAATCTTGCCGCAACTTCTGCGATACGTTCAGCACCTTTTGTAATTACCATAAACTGAACAATCGTAATAATAAGAAATATAACACCCCCAACAATCATATTTCCGCCGGTGACGAATGTTCCGAACGCATGAATAACTTCTCCGGCCTCCCCTTTTGCAAGGATAAGCCTTGTTGAAGCAATAGATAAACAAAGCCGGAACATTGTACCGATAAGAATTATTGAAGGGAATGAGGACAGTTCCAGAGTTTTTTGTACATAAAGAGCAAACATCAAAAGAACTATTCCCAGAGTAATATTCAAACATATACAAATATTAACAATCCAATTAGGCAGCTCAACAAGAAGTATGACAATCAGGAACAATACAAAGATTGCCATAAAAACTTCACTTAACGGATTTCCTGAACTTTGCCCCTGTGCCATCAGACTTCTTTCAATGCCTCATAAATTACCGACAACTGAGTTTCAATCGTCGCATCCACTATACCGTTTGCTGTAGTAACCAAGCAGCCGCCTTCCGTAACTTCTTCATCCGCCAGAACCGAAACCTTAGCATCAAGTCCCGCCAAATTAAGAATTTCCGGAACCTGCTGTTTTACGACATCGGCCTGAACAGGATTGACCCTTAGAGAAATTTTGTTTTCATCTTTTGACAGGCCTTTTAATACATCTACAATAGTATTTATTAAAACCTGCGAATCTTCTTCAATTTCTTTTTTAATGATTTTTTGTGCAATATCAACACTTATCTGCAGAATATCAGGTGCAATCTGTTCGTAAACAGCCTGAGGAGCACTCATAAACATTTCAAAACTCTCACGTACCTGTTGAATTTCAGCCCGTGCCTGCTCCAATCCGGCCTGATAACCCTCATTTCTTGCGGCTTCTCTAATCGAATCAGCTTCCTCTCTCGCTCTTGATACAAGATTTCTGTCATCAACCCTTCTGAAACCCCGTCTTCTGTCACCTTTTCGACGTTCTTCCCGCTGTGTAAAGTCAATATTATCAAGACTAAATAAATCAATATCTTCCGGCTCAGCCGATACAGGCTGTTCCTGAGACTTAGTTTCAGAATTTAAACTTTGACTATCTGCAACATTTTCCTGTTGAGGAGGGGATAACATTTCATCAGAAACAATGTCAGCATTATTTTGTTCAACATCTTCACTGGCAGGCACATCAAAAGTTTCCGCAGATATTTCTTCAGTCTGCAAAACCTCCTCCGGCACATTCCCCGATTCCCTGTTAAGCTTTTTCTTCTTAATAATCATGATTTAACAATATTATACACCATTTTGGATATAGGAGGCAACAATCTTTGCAATTCTCGGGGACATTTCATAATATTCATCTTCAAGAGCATTAAAAACTAATCGTCGCACATACTGCCTTTCCATTTGAAGCATTTGCTCAAGTTTAGGCTTGCTGTAATTTTCAACAACAGTTTTTAAATTTGCAACGAGACGTTTTTTATTAACTTCTGTTGCTCCTGGAATATTATCAGCAATTTCATCAAGACATTTCATTGTTAAAGTCGGGTCAACCTGTTCTTCAAGGTTATCGACATACATGTATTTAATAACGGTTCCGGCAACATCCTGATCAAACCGTTCCAAAATTGATTGAACTTTTTCTTCATCGACACGTTTAAGCAGCAGTGCAAGAGAAACCAGTTTTAAAAGTTTAGGCGGAGCATATTTATCATTTTTAGCGGCAGGCACACCACCAGTACCTTGTGCTGCAGGTAAATTATTCTGTGCAGGTTGAACAGCACCGCCTGCTTGTGGCTGTTGAGGAAGGTTTTGTGCAGCGGCCTGCTGTGCTTGCTGAGCCTGTTGTGCCTGTTCAACTTCACCATTCTGCTGCATTTCCTGCATCATTGAATCGATATTTGACTGTTTTGAGGCAAATTCCATTAAACCTTCATCAATAAGCCCCTTATCCTTTAGTTCGGCTATTGAATCAAGATATGCTTTTTTTACATGATGTTCTATCAGCTGAAGAATCTGATCTTGCGGCAATTCTTGTTTAAAAGTCTGCTTTGCTATTTCAAAAATAGTAAAGGCAATCTTCTGCATAATAGGATCCCAGTATTGCTGCGGGATTCCCGAACGAATAAGGTCAACAGATTTATGATACGACCATTCTGCGATAATCTGGGTTATCATAACTGCCTGATCGGCATTAAAATTTAACTCTGTATCATTATAAAGAGCTTCGCCGGCAAGCATTGAAAAATTCAAAAGAGTATTTGTAACATAGGCCCTCTGACTTGCATTAAAATCCTTAGGCACCAGTTCTGTTGCCTGCGATGCCAAATTTTGTGCAAAACCTTTGTAGTCAAAACCTTGTATAGCCATTTTCTTTTATACCCGTTTTATCTGCTTTGTTCAATCCAGCTCTTTATTTTATCTGCCGTAACTTCACTGTCTGCACTGTCAATATTTCCGGAAATAGTTTCAAGAGCATTAACCATTTCCTGCGGAGAACGAATTGCAATATATTCTCTGTTCTGCTGCTCAAGTAATCCTTGTGCAAGTTCATCCTGTTTTGATTGAAGTTGTGCAGCCCTGACATTAACATCAGAAAGTTCTCTATCCTGCTCGGCTTCTTTTTGACGTAAGCGTTCTACTTCCATAGCATTAGCTTCCTGAATCTGGCGGACTTTATCAGAAACGGCTTTAAATACAATCACAAGACCAATCGCACTCAAAGCAACCGCTAGCCACCAAGGATTACCGCTTTCATCAGGTTTCGGAAGATTTACCGGTCTGTCGGAAGCCAGATAAGGATCTACCGTATCCGAGAATACGATTGCAACATTATCGGGATCAACTTTCGGGCTTGCTGCATGTGCGACAAGCTCTTTCAAATCGTCTTCGGTAATCTCAGGAGGAAGCACACTTCTTTCAAGAGTAACCGCAATAGAAATTTCTTCAATCATACCAGGCTTTAAGTACTCATTAAGCTGTGTTTTACTGACACCATACTGAGTTTCAGTTGCAGAACGCGAGTAGCTTCTTTCCTGACTTGAATCCATTCCGCCGCCGGCAATTCCGTTTGGAACATAAACACTTACTGCATTTAAATTTCTGTTACTGTCACGGGTTTCATCACCAAGGCCCTCGGTAAATGACTGCTCATTGACAGAGGCTTTTCTGTCAGGATCATAATCCGTACTGTACTTTTCTGCAGGTGCCTGACGAAGGAAAGTGCTGACGGTTGCAACATAATTACCTTTCCCGATTAATCTGTCCAACTGAATCTGAACTTTTTGCTGCATATATTTATCGTTTTCTTCAATTTTTGCAAGCATTTCATCAGAAGCATTCATTATACTATGATAAACATTACCGTTTGTATCGGTAATTGAAATATTTTCAGCCTCTAATCCGGAAACACTGCCAAGAAGAAGATTTGTAACTGCCTTTACTTTTAACTGATCTAATTTTTCACCCGACGGCATTACAATCTGAACTGTTGCAGTAACAGGTTTCTGCATTGAGGTAAACATTGTTTGTTCCGGAATTGAGATAAAGACAGAGGCATTTTCAATCGGAGGAATCTTTCTTATTAATCTTGACAATTCCCCGTTGATTGCTCTAACCAGTCTTATTCTTTTATCTTCTTTTGTTGAGGTAAAATCACCTTTATCAAAAATTTCAAGCCCTGTATTTTGATCCATCAAACCGCTTTTAACAATAGCAAGAAGAGCCTGATCCCGCTGAGTCATTGTATATTCTTTTAAAAAAATAGTAGATTTAGTACCATCAAGTTTTCTGCTTGCGACAATACCTTCGCGTGCAAGGAGAGCTTGAATTTCTATTGCTTTACCCAAATTATCGGTAGTCAATAAATCCAGAGGTTCTTTGATAACTTTTTCACTTACAACCCTTGCGGCCCCGTTAGAAGACCCGCTGCCCGATACTGCAACAATCGATATGGTAAGGATAAGAGCTATTACCAGTACAGCTCCGCCTATAATTCCGTATAATAAAGGTTTATTTTGTAAAATCTTTTGAAAATCCATATCGTCCCCGAGGTCTGTTTTATTTTAGTATTCCCTATTTATTACCAAGTCGTAGTGATGTTTTAAATTTATACCTGAATCTGCATTACTTTGTCATAGGCCTGTATAACTTTACCCACGGCAGTTGTTGCAATATTAACGGTAATTTCGGATTTGGCCATTGCTGTCATAACATCGTGGATATCAATATTGTTATTTCCAGACATTACGTCTTTTAACAGGTTATCCGGAGCATTGAGTTCCTGATTAAAATTCTCCACAAGCCCTGAAAAAACAGCTTTGAAATCTCCTGTCGCAGGAGTTTCCATTCTTTCCATTCTTGCGGACGGAATACCATATAGTCCGGAATCAAGCTTTGTATGCTGGATTCTGGCTGGTAAATTGTAACTCGGATAAAAATCTCCCATAATTTAATGACCTCCTATTTTATTCTATCTTATTAATATATGTTTTGTTAAGCGTTTCAGCCAAAAATCATCCGTTTGACCGAGAAAAACAGATAAAATTAGACCATACCGACTAACACGATATGGTCTTAATGATTTTTTTTTGAAAGTCATGCTGATAATTTCAATACAAACTTTAAAATATTATTCCGCCTCAAGTTCACGTCTGATGTCATCAACTGTTACATGAAGAATCGGAGAATTTTCGTCCTTTCTCAATACAACATTTTTTATTCCGGATTGAACAATGAACCTTTTACACAAAATACAAATAAAGTTATGCCCCCAGATATACATAGTTGCATCTTTACATCTGTCCTGACCTGCCTGAATTATTGCATTCTGTTCCGCATGAATTGAACGACAGGTTTCGTATCTTGTTCCGGATTGAATATTATGCTTAATTCTGTAACACTCACCGCGTTCCGCACAGGATTCAACCTTTGATGGGGTTCCGTTGTATCCGGTTGCTTTAATTTTTTTATCTTCACCTACGATTACGGCACCTACCTGTGCTCTTATACAGTTTGAACGGCTTGCACAGGTTTTTGCCAAATCCAAAAAGTAATCTTCCCACGATTTTATTTCCATTTTCACACTCCCTTTTTCTTCATATTATTATAAAAAATAAATATTCTCAATCTGAATTGACAGAAGAATCTTTATATTTTAGACTGAATAAAAAAGGGACAAGAATGTTTTCATTTAAAAATTTATTTAAGAAAAAGTGCAGTCTGAAATCAATAAATAAAGAAAAACTTGATAAAGATATCAGTAAATTTAACTCCTGCGGAATAAATGATATACCTCGGACTCCTAAACTCATTGTTTCTTTAACATCATTCCCGCAAAGGATGTACGATATCCATTATTGTCTTTACTCACTGCTTAATCAAACATTAAAACCTGATATGATTATTCTCTGGCTTGCAGAAGAACAGTTTCCTAATAAAGAAAAAGATATTCCGCAAGAAGTTTTGAGCCTGCAAAAGTTCGGACTTACGATTAAATGGTGCAAAAATCTATATTCGTATAAAAAACTTATCCCTGCATTAATTGAATATCCTGACGATATAATAGTAACCACAGACGATGATGTTTTTTATGAAAAAGACTGCATTGAAAAATTATACAAAAGTTATCTTGAAACCCCCGGGGTCATAAGCTGTCATCGAGGCCACAGGATTATAACAGACGAAAACGGTAATTTTGCAATTTATAAAAAATGGAAAAAGAAAATTTCAGGAGAATCCATTAATTTCAAAAACTTCTTTACAGGAGTCGGAGCGGTTCTCTATCCGCCACATAGCCTTTATAAAGATATAACCAATATTGAGTTATTCACAAAACTGGCTCCGCATGCAGATGATATCTGGTTCTGGGCAATGGCGGTTTTGAACAATACACCAATAAAAGTTATAAAAAATAATATAAAAAACAATACATATATTAATCCTGAAAGAGAAAGAGGACTTACAGGCGAACTCACTCTTGCTGCATCAAATTATAAAAAAGGCGGAAATGATATTCAAATGGCAAATGTCATTTCTTACTATCCGCAAATTAAAGAAATCATTAATAACTAACCCCACCATATAATTGAAAATAATTGTTTTTATTCATATAAACGTATGATATTTGCAGAATGCATTGTTTAAATATCTTAATATTACCGTATAATTTATTATATAATGTTGACTTTAAAAAAAACATGATTATAACAGTTAACGTAGTAGTATAAAGAAATTTCATAATGAAGGAGAGCAGCTTATGGGTATGGCAGCTTCACAGGCCAGATATTTAGGTTTAACAGCAAGAAAAACAAACGTTGAATATGAAGGACAGCAAATAAATCAGGCACGTACGGCCCTTGCAAACCAGAGTGCAAATACATTTAATGATCTTCTGGCACTTGAAGTACCGACAGCTCCAAGCACTCAGGATTATACTGAATTAATCTATTCTTATGAAGAAGGAACTGAAAAAGAAACTATTACCGGTATGGCAAAACTGGAAAATGATCCTGACGGATACAATTATCTTGTAACCCATTACCATTATGCTGATGTTTATACCGGCGTTCAAAATAAACTTGCTAATCCACAGGTAATAGAAAGCGACAGTTCGCAAAGAGGTTCTGTCAGCAGAGATTCAATAGGGACAGTGGAAGAACCGACCTATAGCATTAACGGTCACGAATTATCAAATTATGACCCTGCCGATCCGACACAGAGTGAATTATACAGCAGGCTGGCCGCAGAATATCCGGAACTTGCCAATGCTGAAATATCTAATTTAAGATTTTACACAGACGTTGACGGAAATGTTCATTTTGTAATGAACACAGAAGTTACCGGAGATGGAACGGTCAATTCTTACTCCATTGACCCTGACACCCAAAATCCGACAGTACAAACACTAAACAGAGGCAGTGTCACTGAAACCATGCCGGAAAACGTAACATATACTGTTAACGGACATCCTGTAAGTGCTTACGACCCGACAAATCTTGCTCAGAAAAATGTATTTGATAAAATTTCACAAGATTATCCGTCTATAGCCAACAATATTGATGATGTAAGATGCTATATGGATGACAGTGGTGCCATTCATTTTACGACACAATCAGCACTTGAAGGAACAGGAGATATAACAGATTATTCTGTCTTGAGCGGAATTCCGACACATGTCGGCAACTGTGAATTAACTCAATATAATCCGAATGATGCAGAACAAAAAGCCGCATATGAACAAATTTTAAAAGATTGGCCGGATTCTTCTCTGGCACTTTCAGACCCTTCAGATATTTATGTATGGGAATTTCAAGGAGAAACCCGTTTTGCATCAAGAAACGACTTAACAAGTGCTGCAATAAGCGGTCCTGACCAGACACAACCTTCCGAAAATCAGGACAAACTAACTTACTACGTTGCTCAGGATGTTAAAACAAAAATTGAAAGAACAGAAAAAGCAATGATTGATGTCGATGAAAAAGGACGACCACAATCTGTAAAATTTGAAGATTCATCAGTAACATATGCACTTTCAACCGAAACGGTAACCGACGATGCTGCTTACCAGGACGCAATGAATCAGTATAATTACAACATGGAAGTCTATGAAAAGAAAATTCAGGATATCAATGCCAAAACTAAAAAAATTCAAGAACAGGACAGAACCCTTGAATTAAGACTCCGACAACTTGATACCGAACAGGAAGCACTGCAGACGGAAATGGAAGCGGTTCAAAAAGTTATTGAGAAAAATATTGAATCAACATTCAAAACTTTTGAATAAAATAATTAACTTAGTAAAAAGAGGTACAAATGGCTTACAAAAACGACAGTTATCTGGTAATAGCAAATAAATTCGGCTCCGCAAGCGGAGATGCCAAGGCTATGCTATTTGAAACATACGATAAATTAAGAGATTTAACCGTATCAGGGAACGGAGCCGGCACAGGATTCGGAATGACGGGAAGTTTTCTTTACAGAATTGCAAGCTTGATGGCTCCGTCATCGTTTGCTAATGTTTTTGGAGCCTCTGAAACAATGAATGTACCGGGAACATCCTATAATTCTTCTTTACCTGGAGGTTCTGCTTATGGTATTGATTCATTATATAACTATTCCGGATTTCCAAGCGGTGCAGCACCTATTTCCTGGAGTTTTGGAGGTACGACAACAGGCGGAGCCTCAAGTATCCTGGGCTGGGGGAGTTCTACAGGCGGTACAGCAACCGGATATGCCTCCAATATAGGCGGAATTGCAGATATTGCAAATGCTGCAGCATACGGCTTAGGGGCATCAAACGGCTATGGCTGGGTAGGTAAAAATATTGTTCTGCCTATTGCCGGTATGATTTCCGGATGGGGCGGTATTATGCAGGCCGCAGCACCTTATTTGGGCGAATGGGGCCTTCCGGCAATCGTAATGTCTAATTTAATGCAGGGAACATCTTCTGCAGCACTCGCAGCATATCAGAATGTCTCGGGAAATATCACGGCAAATGCCGACGTAATACTTTCTAATAAAGTACGAAATATTGAAACAGTCTGCAAAATGCTTGATACGCAGGGTGATGTTGTTAAAAAGATGCTTAAAGAATCAATCGATGGCGACAGTAAAGCTATTCAAAACTTATAACACTTATAACCATTTAAAAATATGTAAAATTTTATTGCAAAAACAAATAATCCTGAAATTTTCATTAAAGTTTCAGGATTATTTGCCGATACATAAAACAGAAATCTGAAAATATCTTGATTTCTGAGTGTAATGACAACAAACAAGACCGGTAAACTTTAGTTAAAACATGTTACAAAACCTTTACAAACATGGCAATATTTTCACCGTAAATGTTTTTATATACATGTAGGTCTAAAGTGTAAGGAGAAAAATGCTTCGTGATACTTTAGAGATGAATATAAAAAGAATACTCGATTTCTTGATATATTCAAAAAATTTCCTAATAAGAAAAAGCCCGATAAAGGCTATGATGAATTCGATTGTAGAAGGTATCAGAGATTTTCTTACAATGAAAAGAAAATTGAAAATGGCACAATACAGATTGAATTATCACAGGCACCAGTTCCAGAAAATGGAACAGCTCATAGCGGAAAACAACCAGCATAGCTTTTTGAGGGGAAACAATCTCAACGAAACCAGATAAAGGGAAAAAGCAATGGGTGTCATTACAGATACAATCAGAATGCATTATTTGACGAATGTCAAAATGGATTTGGAATTTAAAATCCAGCTGGTAACTCAAAACCGTATGGAATTAACAGAAGCTTGCAATGATTTAATGCAGGTTGGTTCCGACTATGATTCTGATAACCCTATAATGAAAACACTTAACCAGCGTCAGCAAAAGTTAAAAATTCTGGAACAAAAACTTGAACATCAAATGGAACAATACCAGATAAGATTAAAAATGGTTGAAACAGAACTCGGCTCATGCAAACAGAGAATTGATAAAAATATTCAGGAAGCCTTCTCTTATTAGTTCATAGCGATATAATTAATTAGTTTGAATAAAAAGACTGATAATATCATTTACTGCAGCATATTGTCTTTGATATTTCTGTGTTTGAGCCTCAAGAATATTAATTTGTTTTTTATATTCAAGAATGCTGTTCTGGCACTCTCTTGCTGATTGATTTAAGCTTTCCTGTACCTGCTGGGCTTCCTGCAAAACACTATTCATTGAAATTCCAAGAGCTTCCATTGTCTGTTTTATAATCAAAGCACCGGTATGTTTTGAAACCCCTGAAGGCAATTTTGTAATCAACTGTTTTAACACTGCAACATTGGAAGGAAGTTCCATTTCTTCAACTGCAGATAAATCAGGAGCAGGAGCAGCCTGCTGAGCAGTATAAGAAGAACCGTAAAAATTTTCCTGAGAATTTACGGTAGGAATTTGAGTTTGAGGGTGAGCAATCTGCGAAAAATTGAAGGTCTGGCTTTGTGCCTCACGTCTTGCTGATTCTAAATCTACAGAAGCAACAGCTTCCTGTAATGATTTTGACAGAGCATTTTCAGCTTCATCAGATGTAATGTTTTGCTGCACATTGTACTGATTGACAGGCTGAACAAATGGTTCTGAAACCGGAGTGATTTCAATATCATTTTGTTGTTTTAATGCTTCAACGATTTTTTTACCGACACCTTCTGTAATTTTGTTGTTAATCATCTTTCCCTCAAAAATTTTTTATAAAAATAAACTAATTGAATTATAGTAAAGACAAAAAATTATTTCAACAAATATATGCTAAAGTTACGAAATACTAAGAAGTAATATTGTTTTTGAACTTGCAAGAAATATATTTTACTGATAAAATCTTAAGTTGATATAATTTAACAGAAGAGGTAACAATGGCAAGAAGAATTAACGTCAGAATATTTGAAAATAGTGAAAATGACTTGTGGGAACAGGTTGAAGAACTTGAATACGGAGCATTCACAGACCTTCCACACGGAGAGAATCCTCAACAGAAAGCCGAATTATATAAATCTCCGCAAATGATAGACTATGCAGTGATTGATAATCAGGCTCTTTCTTATAATGAGATAACTAATCTTGTGGAAGTTACTACGATTATAAGCGACTTTTATGATGTTCCTGCATGTGCAATCGTAAATAACGGAAGTCCTTGCGGGGTTGCTCTGGGAAGAAATATTGAAGAAGCCTACGAAAAAGCTTTTGACTGTGATCCGATAGCATCATTTTCAGGGACAATAGGGTTCTCAAAAAGCGTAAATGCCGAAGTTGCCAAGCACATAAACTCTATGGCAGTAAAAGTTGTTGCCGCTCCGGATTTTGACTCAAAAGCAATCGAAATATTGAGTGATAACCCGTATATTAAGCTTATAAAGCTTAATACTCCACTGGAAAAATTCAAAAAATATGATTATAAAGAAATAAAAATTACACCGTTCGGAACAATTATTCAGGACTTTAATAAAAGTGAACTTAATAAAGACACATTTAAAGTCGTAACTCAGACAAAGCCGACAAAAGAGCAGATTGAAGATGCAATATTTGCCTGGAAAATTGCAAAATATGCAAAAACGCATTCTGTGGTAATAGCAAAAGATTTTAAAACTTCTGCTATTGCACAGGGGCACTTAAACCCGATTATAGCAGTAGAAGAAGCCCTAAACATTGCCTGTGACTCATCAAAAGAAGCCGTAATGGCTCTGGATAGTACAATAGCTGCCATTGATTGTATTAATGCTGCCGCTCAGGGCAGAATTTCATTAATTATTCACTCAGGTGGTTCTCCAAAAGATGCGGAACTGATTAAACTGGCAGATAAGTTCAAAATTGCAATCATATCAACAGGAATAAAAAATACAAGAAACTAAAACCCGTTTAAAAACAACTTTTTATTATTATTGTAAATTATTTTTAAAATTAAGAATAATTCTCACTTTACAAATGAAATACTTTATAGTACAATAATTTTGTTGATAATATGATAAACAAAATAAGAAGAAAGGTGGTCAAGAATGGCTAAATTTGTATGTACTGTTTGCGGTTGGTCAACAGAAGCTGACAAAGCTCCGGAAAGATGCCCTTTATGCGGAGCAACAACTTTTAAAGAAGTTGGCGGCGGCGAAAAAGTTTATGCATGCGAACACAAAGTTGGCGACGGCAAAGTTGAAGATAAAGAAGTATTGGAAGGATTGAGAGCACACTTTACAGGAGAATGCACTGAAGTAGGTATGTATCTTGCAATGGCAAGAGTTGCTGAAAGAGAAGGCTATCCTGAAGTTGCTGAAGCATACAAAAGATATGCATTTGAAGAAGCAGAACATGCTGCAAAATTTGCAGAATTACTCGGCGAAGTCGTTACCGATTCTACAAAGAAAAACCTTGAATTACGTGCAGAAGCTGAACATGGTGCTTGTGAAGGTAAATTAGCAATCGCAGCACGTGCAAAACAGCTTGGCTATGATGCAGTTCATGATACTGTTCATGAAATGGCTAAAGACGAAGCTCGTCACGGTAAAGGTTTTGACGGACTTTTGAAAAGATACTTTTCATAATAAACTTTAAATCTCATAAAAAAGTTCTTAGCAAAAGCTAAGAACTTTTTTATACTTTAAAATACTTTCGCAAAAGTTATTTTGAAGAATCTTTGATTATCATATCGCTCTGGTAAAGCCCCTGTTTTCTTTGACTGTTGTAAACTTCATTTTTATTCAATTCAATCTGTCTGAGATCGGTATAACACTCCCCGCGGTCATTATCATCGACTTTAGCTTTACAGTAGTTCAAATATTTATTAAAGCTTTCTCTTCTTTCAGCCCAGTATGTCCTTTTGGCTCTTTCTGATTTTACAAAACTTAAAAGATTAAACCAATCCGCTCTGTCTGAAGCTTCAACATTTTCATAACCCGGCTCACAAAATTCTTCCCATTTAGGAGCAAGAATTATCGGAGTAGGCGATGTTATCTGCTGAACAGGTTGCTGGGTTTCATCAAGATTAAGTTCAATTTCCTCTGCAAATGCTTGAACACATAAACAGGCCACAAATATTATACTTATCAGCAATGAAAAAAACTTCATCACAATTTCCTTTCTCTTATACTGATTTTACTAACTCTTTTACTTCTTTTCTTTTAATTTTTCTAGTTGCGGTTTTTGGCAAAGGCTCTCTGGAAATATAAATATTAACAGGTCGTTTGTATGGTGTCAGCCTTGTTGCAAGCTGTTTTATATCAGACTTAATCATCTTATCTAATTCTTTGGCATCATATCTTTCCATAACATAATCTTTTGGAACAACAACAGCAGCAATATCTTCTGTACCGTCCTTTGCACCGAATGTTCTTGAGATACCCAACACACAAACTTCGCTTAAATATTCACTTTTTTCAAGAACAGATTCCACTTCTTCCGGAAAGACCTTCTTCCCGCCAGAAAGTACAATCATATTCTTAATCCTGCCAGTAATATAAATAAATCCGTCCTTATCAATTTCTGCAATATCACCGGTATGAAGCCAACCGTCTTCATCAATTACGGTCTTTGTGAGTTCTTCCTGATTATGGTACCCTTTCATAACTGCAGGCCCTTTAACCAGAAGCTCACCCGTATTTTCGTCAATCTTCACCGTAAAACTCGGAAGCGGACGTCCAACAGAACCGATTTTGTTATGGGATTTAGTATTAACAGATACAACAGGACTTGCCTCTGAAAGACCGTAACCTTGATATAATTGAATACCTATTCTGTCAAAAAATTTAGCAACCGACATTTCAAGCGGAGCCCCGCCAGGTATGCAGCCGAGAAAATGCCCGCCAAATTTATCATGAATTTTTTTAAACATTAATTTTCTTACACTTCTGAACGGAACAAATTTTGCAAGCTTATACATAATTTCAAAACTTGTCTGCACATGACGCGGAGAACTTTTTAATTCCGCCTCAATCGCAGTTTTCAACAGTTTCAGAAATGCCGGAACTGCAATCATAAAGTTAATTTGTTTTTCACGCATTACACTTAAAATATCTTTTGGTTTCAAACTCTGTGCATAATAGACAGAAAAACCACAGTTCAAAAATGTAGAAAATCCTACCGTCATCTCAAAAAGATGATTCATCGGTAATATCGAAAGAATTCTTCCATGCTCAAACGGCAATATATCACTAAGAACAATTTTAAAATCATCAAGTTGAGAAAGCATATTTGCAAATGTTATCTCAACACCTTTAGGAGAACCGGTTGTTCCTGAAGTATAGATAATAAAAACGGTTGATTTAGGACTTCTGTGACGCCATTTTTCATCATAATTATCTGGCAATGCATAAATACTTGTTAGCTGCATATTATAAGAAGGCTCGTCCATAACAAGTATAGTCTGAAGCGACGGAATAGTTTTTTGAAGCTCCAGAGCTGTATCAATATAATGTTGTGAAACAAGCATGACACTAGGCTCACAATCAGATAAAATTGAATTTAGTTCATATTTTGTTAATTTTACATCCAGCGGAACCGTAACAGTACCGGCAAGTATTGATGCAAAAACGCAAGCACCGTATTCAGGCTTTGATTCTGAGAGGATAGCCAGTTTATCACCTTTCTTAACTCCCACAGTATTAATAAGATAAGCTGCAAGTTTTCTGGACATCAAACCTATACCTTTATAGGTAAATTCTTTCCAGCCCATTGTATTTTTTGTACCTAAAGCAACTCTGTCATTAAAATTGTTTGTTTTATCTTCCAGCAACGATAAAATGTTTTGTTTCTTACACTCCATAAATACCCCTTAAAAAGCTTACATAGCCCCACTAACACAATATAATCTCCAGCCATGATTGTCAAGTATGCAAATTTTTGTATTATAATCTTTTTATAGCTGAAATTTTAAACTAGAAACAGGAAAGAATTATGAAAAAAGTTTTTATAGAGACAATGGGCTGCCAGATGAATAAATCAGATACCGAAAGAATGCTCGGGATGCTTTCAAACTTCGGATATGAAGAGACTAAAGAACCAAAGAAAGCTGACTTATTGATGATAAATACATGCTCAATCCGCCAGCTCAGTGAAGATAAAGCATTCAGTATGATTGGTACCTGGGGCAAATGGAAAGAGGAAGGTAAAGATATCAAAATCGGATTTTGCGGCTGTGTTGCCCAGCAAAAAGCCGAAACTATTTTTAAAAGAGCAAGATATGTTGACTTTGTACTTGGGACCCATAAAATTTATTCACTTCCTGACATAATAAAGAGAGTAAACAACGGAGAAAAAGTCTGCGAATGTGAAGAAACAAATACAACTGAAGACGACAAGGCCTCTGAATACAAAATAAACAGGGTAAAATCCGTAAATGCATGGATTCCGATAACTGAGGGCTGTAACAATTTCTGTACATACTGTATAGTACCATACACAAGAGGCAGAGAACGCTCAAGACAGCCGGAAGTAATTCTTAAAGAAGCAAAAGATGCTCTTTCTCAAGGGTTTAAAGAAATTACTTTACTCGGACAAAATGTTGACAGTTACGGAAAAGATTTTAAAGATAAAAACTACAGACTTGCACAGCTTTTACAGGACGTAAATAATCTGGAAGGCAATTTTCGAATTCGTTTTGTTACATCTTATCCTACGGATATCACAGATGAACTTATAGAAACTGTCGTAAAACTGGATAAAGTTTGCGAATATTTTCATATACCTATGCAGTCAGGCAGCAGCGAAGTTTTGAAAAAAATGAACAGACGATATGACAGAGAAACTTACGCCAAAATAGTTGAAAAAGTCAGAAAAATGGTTCCTGATGTAACTATAACGAGTGATTTTATTGCCGGATTTCCGGGAGAAACAGAAGAACAATTCGAAGAAACTCTGACGGCTATAGATGAATTTGAATTGGATTATTCAAACACTGCAGCTTACTCTCCACGGGAAAAAACTGTTGCGGCGAAATGGGTTGATAAGTATATTGACGAAGACACAAAAACAGAACGCCTCGCAAGGTTAAATGAAAAAGTAAGAGAAAATTGTCTGAAATCAAATCAAAAATTTGTCGGACGAGAAATGGAAGTGCTTATAGAAAATTTTGAAAACCATAAAGGTCAAAACATCATTACCGGAAGAACACGTAATAACAAAATTGTTCACATTCCTTGTAACAAAGATTTAACCGGAGAATTTGTCAATGTCAAAATTACCGGTCTGAAAACATGGTACCTTAAAGGCGAATTGATATAATAGCACACATCCCATTTAAACAAATTATTTGTGATTATTTCTGGATACTAAATTCACATCCGCAGTAGTTTTGACGGTAAAGGTTTAATTCGCGGGCAATTTTGTTTGTCTTTAAAAACCCGTCTTTCTTTTTAAAATCAATATCAAGATAGTTAAGAGCGTACTTTTCTGCAATATCTTTTCCAAGAACTGATAAAAGCTGAAAATTTTTGTGCGGACTTATCACAATAGATGTTGTAAAGTTCTTAATACCTTTAGCAATGCATAATTTAGCCGTTCTTTCCAGCCGCAGTTTAAAGCATTCTATGCATCGTTTACCTTTTTCAGGCTCCTGTTCAAGCCCTTTTGCACACTCATAAAAGTTTTCCGTGTCATATTCTCCCTCTATAAGTTCAACCCCGAAATGCGAACATATCGTTCTTTCCGCAGCAAGTCTTTTTTGGTATTCTTCCGACGGATAAATATTGGGATTATAAAAATATACTAAAACGCGGTATCCCGCATCTTGTAAAAAAGACACGGGATAACCGGAACATATTCCGCAGCAGGCATGAAGAATTATCTTATTATCTTCGTTTTGCACCGGCCTGCTCCACAAATTCTGCATATTTTGAATAAGGTCTGATACCGACATAAACATCCTGACCGATTTTTGTTGTCGGAGTGGCATTAATTCCGGATGCGGTTGCGGCATCAATATCTTTTAAAAGCTGGTCATTAATTTCTTTACCGGACATATCTTTTTGGAGTTTATCCATATCAAGATTTAAATTCTTTGCAATTTCTAACATTTCAGCAACAGTTGCCGGCTGTTTTTCAAAGAATAACGAATTGATATCCCAGAACTTACCCTGTTTTTCAGCAGCCATTGCAATTTTTGCCATTTCACATGCACCTTCATGGAAAGGTCTTGTCAGATTTTTGTTACAATCAATGTCCAACGGAAGGTTTTTGTGAACAATTTTTATACCTTTATAATCTTTGGCAAGTTTATGCATCATTATGTTATGAACTTTACAGATAGGACATCTGTAATCCGTGTAAATATATACAATAATATTTGCATCTTTATCGCCGAGGACATTTCCGCTGACTTTATATTTATTAGTTTTAGCCTTTACAAATTCACCAAAATCTTTTGCCTGTTTAACCTGCGGCGTAAAGATATTGGTTGTTGAAGCATAAACCAGACCGGTACCGGCAATAAGCATTACTACAATAAAGGCAATCAGATAAGCCTTTACCTTAATTGCATCCAGAAAATCCAAAACACTCTGTTTCACAGCCTTAACAAAACCTCCGTTTTTATAATCAACTGCCACCAGTGCTATCAGCAAATCTAAAAGATAAGTAACCGCACAAAGTACACAGATTTTTTTTATTTCAAAAAGACTTACACACAAAAGCCCCATTGAGATTATAAATGCAAGCAAACCCAGCGATGCTATATAATCAAGAGGGTTTTTAAACACTTCCATAAACTTAAACAATTTAAAGTTTTTCAATTTATCCGCAATTAACAAAATTCCGATAAATGAATACAAGAATAATCCCCAGTATGCAAGCGGAATACCGAAGAATTGTGATTCCGTAGTTTTTGCGACACCATCACAGTCTATTAACGAATTAACCGAACAAAAACTCGGCAGTGCATAAGGGTTAAAGTTTGCATTGTAATAGATTATAGCAAGTTTTATTGTCGTAATAAAGCCTATCAATGCAATTACTGCTACTCCAATCTTCTTTTTAGTTATTCCATCCATATCTTAATCTCCTATCCTATAAGGCTATTTTACATGTTTTATAATTATAAATCAATACCGTAAAGTATAAGATTGCCTTAATACGTTTTTCGTATTAAAATGGGATTCGGAGGCCGAGTTGAAGAAAAATTTATTTAAACTCTTTACGGATAAATTGCTTGATTATCCTATTTGGGTAAAACAGGCCGTGTTTAGAAAGCTTTATTTTGACCTTAAAGAAACCGGTTATGAGAAACGGGTTATAGAATCTCCAGAAAAGATTTTTGTATTTTATGAACCTGTGATTACCTATGACGGAGAAAATGAGTTGAAAAATAAAAAATTTGCACTCGATAATAATATTTACAACTTTTTAAAACTCTGCCGTGAAAATTATAATATTTTGGAAATTGCATTGAATACATTCCTCTCGCTTGAAGAAACAGCAAAGCTTTTTATGTTTTGTATGGAACAAAATTATATCGAATATCCTAAAAATAAAGAGGTTTTTGCGACATGCGGATTTATCGCCGGAAAATTTCGGACCGGGGAATACTTTAAGGAAAAGGGGCTTATTACCCCGCAGCAGCTTGAAGAATGCCTAAAAATTCAAAAAACTGAAACCAAACCTATAGGTGAAATCCTTACGGATTTGAATTTGATTTCAAAAACTGAAATAAAAAATTTATTTACACTCAAGTTTGATGCAAAAAAAAGATTTATTCTTGATTCTGCAATATATCCGACAAGCGAACTTCAAATTACGGAAAAAGAAAAATACCAGATAGAAATAGATAATTTGAAACAGGAAAACGAAACACTAAAAAAAAGGATGAAACAGCTTATACAAATGGTAAGCGGGAAAAATGATGATTAGAACACCTGAACTACTAGTAGAATATAAAAGAGATTCCCTTATTGAACAGGAGCATTATGGATATATTATTGTAGCAGACAAAGAACACATTATTGACAGTAAAGGAGATTCTGCCAATTATCCGTTTTTTCTCCGTTCATGTGCAAAACCATTGCAAGCAAGTCTGTTAATTGATTACGGAATGGATATCCGATATAACATGACGGAACAGGAAATTGCACTATGCTGTGGTTCTCATGCCGGAGAATCCATACATATAAATATTGCTCAAACACTTTTAGAGAAAATAGGAATTAATGAAAATCAGTTAAAATGCGGCATCCATAAGCCGCTATCAAAAACGGAACAGACAAGAATGCTGCTTGCAGGAGAACAGGCAAGAACATTACACAATAACTGCTCAGGAAAACATATTTTTATGCTGGGGTTGTGTAAAATGAACGGATGGGATTTGGAAACTTATGATGAATTAAACCATCCGCTTCAGCAGGCAATAAAAAAGAAAATTTATGACCTCTGTGAATTAAAAAAAGAATATCCTATAACAAAAGACGGATGCGGAGTTCCAATATTTGCAATGCCGCTTTTCAACATGGTTAAAGGATATCTGAATATGTTTACCAATCCGCGGTATGAAAAAATTAAAACCGCAATCCTTAATAATCCATACATTATAGGCGGAGAAGACCGAACCGATACAAAAATCATTGCGAATTCCAAAAATCTTATTGCCAAAACAGGAGCCGGCGGTTTATTTATTGTGGTTAATACAGAAACAGAAGAGGGACTTGTCGTAAAAATCTGTGATTCTGATATGAAAGCAAGAGAACTTGTTGTAACAGACAGCCTCAAAAATCTGCACTGGGCTGATATTGAGGCTGACCATTCAATTAAAACACTTCACGGTAATGTTGTAGGGGAAATAATTACTTTGTTATAAGCTTAACCTTGCTGCCCCAGAAACTTTTTACATCTCTATTGTAATCAGCAAGCTGTGCTGCAAATTCCGTTTTATCAGGATATTCCAGTCTCAAAAGTCTTATGCCGTCATTGTAAACTCTTTGAGCTGTATTGGTTATACTTTTCGGGATATTACCGTTATACATTTTACTTGCGGTTGCCATATCAAAGAGTCTGCGTTTACTCAGTCCGCTCATAGGTTGCTTTGTTGCTGCAGAAACATTGTTGGTCATCTTACATATTGCAGCTTCATATTTACCATTTTTTAGACACCATAAGAGTCCCTCTGTATTTTTGATAATATCAGTACCTTTATTAAATGTCATATCAAGCAAAGCTTCCTTTAACGAAGCAGGGAGTTTGTCATAATTTTTCTCTCCGCCCATCAGAACTCTTAAATGATCTTCTGCTTTAATCAGATCTTTTGCAAACTGTTCCAAAACTTGTTTATTATTAAGGTATTCAGGTTCGCCTTCTTTCCAGACATGCCCTATGCCTATTGTCTTTGTTTTGCCTTTGTCATTATAAGGAGTATTATGAAACTGGGTGTCTTTCAATTCTTTACCGTCTTCAATTCTTTTTATACCAAGAATAAATTCATTACTGACTCCCATTGATTTTGCAACATCTTTTAGTGTATTTATATTTTTCGGAGTCCTTGTAGGAGGGATTTTTAAACTTTGCCCTGCACGAATTTTTACGGCACTCTTTTCATCTAAACCATTTACTGCCATTACGGCAGCAGGCTGAACCCCAAATTTTGCCGCAATTTTTGAAATATTATCACCTTTTTGAATTTTATAATTTGGATTTTTAGTAACAGTTAGATACTTACTTCTGGTATTTTGCTGCATTATTTGTTCATCGGAAATATCTCTAATAAGAGGAATTTCAGTAGTTTTAGCAGGTTTTGCATCATCTTCTCCGGAGAAAAAATCCGCAATTTCCGAGAATAAACTCATAGCATATTCTTTGGCACGTGTCCAAAAACTTTTTTCTTCCTGAACAGGTTGTTGTCTCACATTATTCTGTTGTAAAGTTATATTCATTTCAGTCAAAATTAATATCCTCTTAATTCAATAACGTGGCTTCAATAGCATTTGCAATACATTCAGCATATTTATTCTGATCAAACTCCGACAATAATGAATTTGTAATATGTCCGTTTGCAATATTACCTATTTCGAGCAGAGAAGAAGGAATTCCTCTGGTAGCATTATTAACATATAAATCGTCATGAGTGGAATCAGGAGTAAGTGCCATAAAACCTTGATTAACATACCGGCTTATATTGTCTGCCAATTCTTTATCAATATCTTTTGTATATCTTACAGTACACATTTTAGATTCCGGTTTTTCCTTTGCGGATTCAACGTGTACTGATAAAAATAACATATCTTTTTTATCGGTATCCTTCATTAATTCACGAACGTTATCATCACCTTTTTTACCGGCGAGCATACCTTCCAAATACTTTTGAGCAGCCATTCCTCCGTTTCTTACGGCACCGGAAACAATAACAACTTTTGCTCCACGTTTCCGCAGATTATCTGCTATCTTTTCTACATAGCTTTGTGCAACACGCCATTCTTCAATAGGCATCTGCTCTCCCTCTGCATTTTCAACCGAAAGGACCGTTCCGGCATCAAAGAATCCGTTTTTCTGCTGATATCCGCCGTGTCCTGGATTAAGAACCACAACTTTGCCGTCAAGACTACCGTTTGCAGTAGGCTCAAGGACTTCAGTTACAGCCTCAATCTTTTTGGTTTCTGTATTGTAGTTAGGTAAAGGCCTTACTATAAAAGGATCTTTTACATCTTTAAATCCAGGATCTCTTTTACCTCCGCTTAATGCCCAATTTTTCAGAGTTCCTGCATTTACATAATTTCCATCTGCATCTTTTATTGTAGTCATTGTTGTAGGGGTAATATCTTTGCTGTGTCCACCGTTTGTCGAATAAAAAATTTCATTCGGATAAGCTTTTCCGCTTAAGTGAAGAGCATTACTGCCTGTATTTGCAGTTCTTTCTTCTTTCTTTTTTGACTTTTTGGAAGATGTTTTTCCGGAAGCATCAGTTTTTCCGTCAGGATAAATATAACTGTTTAAAATTTCATCCATTTTATCAGTGGAAACTGTTCCAAAAGAATCAAATTCGTCATTCAATTCATTTATAAATTCTTTACGTTTTTCAGGTGTTGCAATTTTGCTTCCAACATTTGCTGCAACGAGATCATAAATTTTTGTCATTGCGGCTTTTCTGCTTTCTTGTGAACTGCTCCACTCTGAAGCTATAGTATCAAGAAGACTTGAGTCTGAAAACCACCCGTTACCTTTTATTTTGTCGTATTCTTTCAGGACATCCACTACATTATCCTTTGTAATGTCGCTAAAAGGCATTTGAAAATTATCTTTTTCAACACACCCCTTTTCACCTGACGCATCTTTCAATGCTTGAGCAATCTGTGAAGGAGTTTTTTCTCCCATATTAAAAATCATTTTGTCAAGTTTTTTTGTCGAAACCGTACCAAAAGAATTAAATTCATCATCAAGTTCTTTGATAAAAGCCTCCCGTCTCTCTGCAGTAGCCTTAGGAGAACCGGCTTTTTCCGCAAGCAAATCGTAAACCCTTGTCATTGCCGCTTTTCTTACATCCTTATCACTTCCCCATTCAGAAGAAATCATATTAATCAAACTTTCTTTAGGAGAAATTTCATTGTAAGCTCTCACAACATCATTAATATTATCTTTATTCAATTTAGCAAAAATTGCATTAAATTTATCTTTACCGACAGCACCGGCTTTGTTGTCAGCTTCCTCATAAAGAGCTTTTGCAATTTCTTCTGGAGATTTAATTTTACTTACCTCAGCCCTTGTTTCCGCATCCAGTTCCGGAACTTCCAACCCTTTCAGTTCTGTACCGGAATGTACCTGCTTCTTTGCTCCTCCGGATGATTCTGTGCTGTCAGATTTTTTAAATTTTACATAAAACGATTCGCCTTTTTGCGGCTGATAACTTTTATCAATTCCATTAAGTTCACAAAATTCCGCAAGTGACATACCGTATTCTCTTGCAACTGATGTTAAGCCTTTACCTGCTTTAACTTTAGCTGTCGGAACATTTTTAATCACCTGACCCGGTTTCAATGTTGAACTTTTTAAGCCAGTCTTCTTTTTGAACTCTTCGACAGACATCCCAAACTTCTTGGCAAGTTCTGGCAGAGTCGTTCCTTTTTCAACAACATATTCACCCTTCATTCTTAATTCACGGTTTTTCTTCAAAGCATCTTCTTTAAGATTTGCTTTATTACTCGTACCGGCTCCCGACACGCTTAAAGACATACTTTATCTCCTTTATTCACTTCTACACAAGATAAAATACGGATAACTTTTTCAAATTCTTTAATAAAAAAAAAGAAATATTAAAATTCTTTTACAAAAGAAAATATAAATGTAACAAAAACACAATAATAAATTTGCATTCCGCCATGTTTATACTATTATGTAATTGGTTACACCAGCCCGATAGGTTTTACCCTAGTCCGAGCAGGGCAAGAGGGGCAGAATAAGCGGTGTCACTGAAAAGTATCCCGCAAACAATCCTTCTGCCGGAAACCCTGAATTTGAGGATGGGGCGGTATAGCCCGTAGTACAATACATAAAATTATAAGGAGAAAACCGATGCCAACAGCATCTATGATTGAACTTTTGGAAGCAGGTGTTCATTTCGGACACCAGACTCAAAGATGGAACCCTAAAATGAAACCGTATATTTACGGTGCAAGAAACGGAATTTACGTATTGGATTTGCGTAAAACTTCTGATTTATTGGATGAAGCTTATGCTGTAGTAAGAGAATTTGCAGCACGCAATAAAAACATCCTTTTTGTAGGTACAAAAAAACAGGCTGCTGAAGTTGTTGCAGAAGAAGCAAAAAGAGCAGGGGCATACTTTATTAACAAGAGATGGCTCGGCGGTATGCTTACAAACTTTGAAACAATCAGAGGCCGTGTTAATAAATTAAAAGAACTTGAAGAATTCATTTCTTCAGGTCATGCTGACAAATTACCTAAAAAAGAAATTGCTCAGTTAAACAGACAATTAGGTAAATTGAGCAAAACATTAGGTGGTATCAAGGATATGAGAGGCTTGCCTGACTTAATCTTTATCATTGATCAGGGTAAAGAATTAATCGCTATTCAGGAAGCTAATAAACTTGGTATTCCTGTAATCTGTCTGGCTGATACAAATGCAAATCCGGATGGTATTGACTACATTATCCCTGGGAATGACGATGCAATCCGTTCTATCAAATTAATCACCTCTAAACTTGCTGATGCAGTTTTGGAAGGTAAACAATTAAGAGAAAACAATGCTAATCAAAAAGCTAAAATTGAAGAAATTAAAGCTGAAGATGCCGGCGTTGTTGAAGAAAAAGCAGAAGAAAACACTGAAACTGTTGCAGAATAATTTACATTGAAGAGTGATGCGTGAATATTGAAAATTTCAAATCCACGCTCACTCCTCATTTATAAAAAGGAGAGAATTATAATGAATATTACAGCTCAAATGGTTAAAGAACTTCGCGACAAAACCGGTGCAGGTATGATGGATGCAAAAAAAGCACTCGTTGAAACTGACGGTAATATGGAAAAAGCAATGGAAGTTTTACGCCAAAAAGGTATGGCTTCCGCTGACAAAAAAATGGGCAGAATTGCTGCTGAAGGCTTAATTGCTGCTGCAGTTACCGACAAATGCGGTGCTATGGTTGAAGTTAACTGCGAAACTGATTTCGTTGCAAAAAATGAAGAGTTCAAAGAATTAACTGCAGGACTGGCTGAAATGGTTGCTGAAACTAACCCTGCCGATGTTGATGCATTGCTCGCAACAACTTGTCCTAAATGCGGAAAAGTTATCTCTGAAGTTATTAAAGAAAAAATTGCTTCTATCGGTGAAAAAATTACTTTCAGAAGATTTGTACGTTATGAAGGCAACACAGCTTCTTACATACACAATGGAAAAATTGGTGTATTAATTCAAACAGATAAAAAAGATGCTGAATTAATGAATGATATCTGCCTTCACATAGCATCTAATGCACCTGAATTCATTTCAAGAGCTGAAATCCCTCAGTCTGTTATCGATCACGAAACTGAAATCGAAATGGGTAAAGAAGATCTTCAGAAAAAACCTGAAGCTATCAGAGCTAAAATTGTTGAAGGCCGTGTTAACAAACTTATGGCATCCAGAGTTCTTCTGGAACAGCCGTTTGTTAAAAATCCTGACATAACTGTTGGTCAGTTAATCGAAGGTAAATTGACTATTGAAAAATTCACCAGATTTGTTCTCGGTGAAGGTTTGGAAAAACGTCAGGATAACTTTGCTGAAGAAGTTATGAGTCAGGTTAAAGGCTAATACCATTTAAATATAAATTATAAAAAGAACCTGTATTTTATTATACAGGTTCTTTTAGTTTAAAAAATTGGTAATATTTATGCAATTCTGTCTATAGTTGATTTTTCAGCGTCTTCAACTACTTTATTAATTGCCTGTCTTACTGTAATTTTTTTTGCAGCTTCGTCACTGTTTAAAGAAAACATATCACGAATGTCTTCCAGCATTTGTTTAATTCCTTTTGAAGTTAATTTGCCGGTAGATTCGTCAAACATACCGGTAAATGCCTTATTTAAGTTTTTTATAATATCTTTTTCTGTTACGTTACCTCGAATGCCATCTGATACAAGATCCATTGCCAATTTCTTACTTCTTTGTGCGGTTTTGTTTACAACTTTTGCATATTCTTTTGCATCAATATTGTAAAAAGGTTTGTTCATTAGTGATACCGGGTTCATTTAAAATCTCCTTTCTGTATTTTACAAATGTTATAATGTGTGTCAATAAAAAAATTTTACAATATAGGAAGTTTTTTTTACATTTCTTCACACAAAGTCTTGATATCAGCTTGAAATATAAGAAAAATCTGTTATCATATAGAAAAGGAGTTAAATATGGAAAATATCAATATCAAATCGGTTGAGTCATTTTCGAAAGATGATTTTAATACAACAACTCTCACAATTATTGAAAATGATTGTGAAAAAGAAATTGTATTGCAGGGAAACGGATCCCTTAAAATTGCTGTAGAAGCTTAGAGTTTATTTATCAGAAAACGGCTGTTGCTGTGCTGCCGGAATTTCTGGCATGATTAAATCTTCCTGTACAGAATCGCTGTGTTTATTTGTTTTTGTTAAGGTATCTTCTGAGTCGTCTTTATCTTTGTTGTTTTTGTCTTTTTTAAATTTGAAAGAGAAAAAGTCATTCTTTTTAATAACTATTTCTTCTCCGTTATTTGCATATGAAAGCGGAGTGCTTTCGTAAACTGAAACTACACTTGATTTCAGACGGTTTCCCTCTTCATTTTTTACAGCACCTTCAACTGCGTGATAGCCAAGGCTAAGACCTTTTACAAAATGATTTCCAACGGCAAGTGCTGCATCTTTAGCAAGTTGACCTTTATCGATGTCAAATTTAGGAGAATATTTACCGACATGTTCTTTTTCTATCGGATGTTCAACCCCGCTAAAATCTTTGTAGCTGACGGGAATAATCGAAAATTTCGCATCACGTTTTAATCTTTTTGGAGAAACGACGTCAACAACTTTTCCTTTTACCTGATATCCTGAACGAAGGCTCAAGTCTTCATCCAGTTGAATATCATTATAAATTTGAACTTCTATGTATTCCGATGGATTTTCTGTGGTAAAATCACTCAAAGACATCACCTGCATAGTTTCTGCATATACTGCAACACCAAAAGAACATATAGCTATGCTCAAAAACAGTTTAAATAAAACTTTTTTCATTTTACCAACCTTAATTATCTTAAAAATTCACGCTGCTGTAAAATACTGCCTAAAGGCATTGCAGGGTTATAAAGATTTGTTGCATCCATTGTTGATAAATCAGTACGCGGTAAGCCCGGAAGATATGTACTGAACGGTCTTTGAGATTCTTCTGTTGCCGGAACAAACAAATCTATTGTTGCATCAGTCGGAGAACCGGACAAATTCTGATTTACACTATTATCTACGACCTGCTGAACATCTTTAAAGTTCAAAATAAACATCTGGCCTGTACTTACGGTAAATGGAGAACCAGAAGGAGTGGTGTGCTGATTATTTACAAAACCGGCAAAAATACCGTAAGTTTGAGCTTTAATAGGCAGCTCCTCGTTATGAATGTTTATATAACTATAAGGTACAAAAGCAAAAGCACCATTATTAGTCGGAACAACTTTACCTTTTACCGTAAAATTCTCAAATAAAACGACATCATCGGTTACCTGAATATTACTTTTAACCTGAATAACCATTGATTGCGGCGGATTACTTGCACTATAAGGAGTCAAGGCTACAACAGGCACCGTCTTTGCCATTACGGCAGAGCCCGCTAACATTAATGCGAAAATTATTCCAGATAAAAACTTTTTCATATAACATCTCCTGATGATATCATTTATATTTATATGATAACATATCTTTCCAAAAGCGTCAATATATACGGATTATACAACATTTGTTAAAGGACGCCTTTAAGATATTGTCCTGTAAAAGATTTTTTATTTTTTGCAACTTGCTGAGGAGTACCGGTGGCAACAATCTGCCCCCCGCCATTACCGCCTTCAGGACCCAAATCAATTATATAATCTGCAACTTTTATCAAATCAAGATTATGTTCAATTATTAAAATGGTATTTCCTTGATCAGCAAGCTGTTGAATAATTTTTATAAGCTTATCCAAATCATACCAGTGAAGCCCAACCGACGGCTCATCCATAAGATAAAGTGTTTTACCGGTAGCCCGCTTATTAAGTTCAGAAGCAAGCTTAATTCTCTGTGCTTCACCGCCCGAAAGAGTTGTTGCACTCTGTCCCAGTTTTATATAATCAAGTCCAACATCATAAAGTGTTTGAAGTTTATTTCTGATAGAAGGAATACTATCAAAAAATTCAAGAGCCTCTTTTACACTCATATCAAGAACATCCGCAATAGTTTTTCCTTTATACTTAACCTCAAGTGTCTCTCGGTTATAACGCTTACCTTTACAAACAGGACATTTAACATAAACATCCGATAAAAAGTTCATTTCAATTTTGTTAACGCCATCGCCTTTGCAAGCTTCACAGCGTCCGCCTTTAACATTAAAACTAAATCTTCCCGGTTTATAGCCGCGGACTTTTGCTTCATTTGTTTTTGCATACAAATCCCTTATATGTGTAAACAAATCAGTGTAAGTAGCAGGGTTTGAACGTGGCGTTCTACCAATAGGAGACTGATCAATATCAATTATTTTGTCAATATTTTCAAACCCTTCAATTCTGTCAACACCCTGCGGTTTTGGCTTGTTTCCACGAAGTTGATGCAATGCATATTCATAAATCAAATCCTGCATAAGTGTTGATTTACCTGAACCGGAAATACCGGTCAACACAACGATTTTACCTAACGGAATTTCAACATCAATATTCTTTAAATTATTTAAATGTGCATTTTTAACTCTCAAAAAATGTCCGTTGCCTTCCCGAATTTTATCAGGTACCGGAATATATTTTTCGCCGCTTAAATATTGTCCTGTTAATGAAGACTTACAGTTAATAATATCCTGCAGAGTTCCCTGAGCAACTATTTTACCGCCATTTACTCCTGCCTTAGGACCGATATCTACAATATAATCAGCATTACGCATAGTATCCTCATCGTGTTCGACAACGATAAGAGTGTTTCCGAGATTACGCAGTTTTATAAGAGTTTTTATAAGCCTGTCGTTATCTCTCTGGTGCAGGCCTATTGAAGGTTCATCAAGAACATACAAAACTCCGGACAAACCGCTTCCGATTTGTGTAGCAAGCCTGATTCTCTGTGCCTCACCGCCTGATAGAGTTCCTGCACGTCTGGCCAAATCAAGGTATGCAAGTCCCACATCACAAAGGAAACGAAGTCTGGCTCTAATTTCATCCAATATCTGTTTTGCAATCTGTAAATGATACTCGTCAAGTTCCAGATAAAGGTCGTTTATAAAATTCAAAGCTTCATCAATCGGCATAAGCGTAAATTCGTAAATATTCTTGCCCTTTATTCTGACAGCAAGCGGAAATGGTTTTAGCCTTGCTCCGCCACATTTCGGACACGGGGTTGTAACCATATATTTTTCAATTTCTTCCCGCCAGTATTCCCCATTTGAATCATTATAGCGTTTTTCCAAAAACGGAATTACACCTGAAAATCTATGATATTTAGTCTCATATCTGTGTGTTCCAAATTTCATGACATGAAACTTAACTAAATCATCACCTCCGTAAAGGATTATATGCTGATGCTCCTCAGGCATATCCTCAAACGGAATATCCATATTAATACCGTAATGTTCACAAACCGATTTTAAAACATCTTCATAATAGTTGGTAGAAGTTTTCGACCAAGGATAAATTGCCCCTTCTCGCAGTGATTTTATTCTATCTGGAACAATCAGATTCGGATCTATAACAAAATCTGCACCAAGACCTCCGCAACGGTCACAGGCTCCGTAAGGGTTATTAAAAGAAAATATTCTAGGCACCAGCTCTTCAAAACTTATATTACATCTTGGACAGGATAATTTTTCACTAAAGATAACCTCTTTATCTCCGACAACATCAATAACTACAATTCCATCGGCTTTTTTCAAGGCAATTTGAACACTATCAGCAATTCTTGAACGAGCAGATTCTTTGACAACAATTCTGTCAACTACTACACTGATTGTGTGCTGTTTTGTTTTGGCCGGTTTAATTTCATCTTCATCAAGGTTATAAATCTCACCGTCCACCTTAACTCTGACAAACCCTTCTTGCCTGAGTTCTTCAAATGTTGATTGAAACTCTCCCTTTTTACCCCTTACAATAGGTGCAAGAATTTGAATTTTAGTACCTTCTCCTATTTTTAATATACTGTTGACAATTTCGTCTATAGACTGCGGCTTAATTTCTTCTCCGCATTCCGGGCAATAAGGAGTACCCACACGGGCATAAAGAAGCCTTAAGTAGTCATAAATTTCAGTAACTGTTCCGACCGTTGAACGAGGATTGTTGCTGGTCGATTTCTGGTCTATGGAAATTGCCGGAGAAAGACCGTCAATATATTCAACATCAGGTTTATCCATTTGCCCGAGGAATTGTCTTGCATAAGTAGAAAGGCTTTCTATATAACGTCTCTGACCTTCTGCAAATATAGTATCAAACGCAAGAGAACTCTTGCCGGAACCTGAAACTCCGGTAAAAACAATCAATTCATTTTTGGGGATTTCAAGCGATACGTCTTTTAAATTATGTTCCTTAGCACCCTTAATCGTAATTTTATCTATCATAACTAAATTATCGCACTAAAAAATCCGCTGGCAAGAAACTACAATAAAGATTTAACAGCCGTATTTATTATATGTAATTTTTTATTGTCTTTTGAAACTATATCAATGCCTGATTGAATTTCAATTATATTTTAAGAGAACGGAGTAAAAACAACCGTTCTCTTAAAATATCAAATTAAATTTTATTAAACTTGATTATAGTAAAAAATATTTATGACTTCGTTTCAATATTTTCGGCTTTTTTAGAACCTTCTACATTCTTAGCTGCAGGTGTTGCAAGATAAGATACCAGGCCGGCAAACACCGCACCAATACCACCAAAAATTGCAGCCTGTTTTAGTTTTATATGTGTAACAAGTTTCTTTACTTTAGGTAACACTGCTTTACCTTCTTCTGTTAAAGTATCAATCTGATTGGTAAATTTTTTCGAGGATTTATCATAAACTTCGTCAATTAAACTACGGATATCGTCTTTCAATAACTCATAGTTTTCGCAAAACATATCTTTTGTTTCTTTAAACAAAGTTTTAATCTCATCATCACTACCATTTTTAATTATATTTAAGTCTTTTTCATCAAAAGCTATACTTGATGAATCTTGCATATTGTCCATTTTTCCAAGCATTTTTTTCATTGAAGACACTGAGGAATTTTCATCCATTGAACTTAACAATTTTGAAAGGTTAAAATATTTTTTTTCATCTTTATCTGCAGCAGACAACAAAACAGCTTTATGAATAAATTCGTCTTTAATATTTTTTTCTTTATCAAGAATTGATGTAGTAAGATAACCTGCTGCACCTGCACCGACAAGTCCCACACCCGCACCTATTACGGCATTTCTGTTTTTGTGACTAATACCATTAACTGCATCTACCATATTTACACCTCACTTTTTATAGTTAGCTACCCATATAAAACTCAAGAATTGTAAATTTTGACATAACAGATATTTGATTTTACAAACTTTAACATTTGTAATATTAAAAATTAATGCAAACCTTTTCACTACACATTTAACCGTAAAATGCGGAATTTCTCAACCGTAATTATAAAAATATTACTAATTTTTACACAAAATATCTAAAAGCTGCCTGTGCATACGAACATTATGAACGCGTATGATATCGACGTTTTTCTCTATTGCAAGCGTATTAATTGCTGTCGTATAGATATCTTTGGTGAAATTATCTTCATCAGCAATATTTAGTAAACTCTTTCTTGAAACTCCGAGCATTAGCGGACACCCCAACCCGTGTAATTCCGAAAGCCTTTTTATTATTTCGAAATTATCTTCACGTCTTTTGCCAAACCCGATACCGGGATCAATAATAATCTTATCTGCAGCAATTCCGGAAGACACCGCAAACTCAACTTTTTTCTTTAAATCAAGATAAATCTCATCCATTAGATTTTTATAAACGGGATTATCCTGCATATTTTCCGGGGTTCCTTTTGAATGCTGAATTACAACCTTAACACCATATTTTGCGATTACATCCGCCAGTTTTTTGTCATATGTTAATCCGGATACATCGTTAATTATTCCTGCCCCGTTTCTAATACATTCTTCTGCAACAACAGAACTTCTTGTATCTACACTCAAAGGAATTTTTATATCATTTGATTTTGTGAATTTCAAAACCGGTAAAATTCGCTCAAGCTGGATATCTGCAGATACCGGAACCGAATATGGTCTGGTGGATTCCGCACCGATATCAATAATATCAGCACCGTCCGAAACCAGTTGTAAAAAATGTTCACAGGCCTTTTCATAGTCAACATACATCCCGCCGTCTGAAAAAGAATTATCTGTCAGGTTCAAGATTCCCATTATTTTAGTTTTGGATTTCTTTTCAATACCTATAAAGGAGATTAATTTCTCACCAAGCGATTTCAAACCAAACGGCTGAAATTTTAATTTCTCAGCTATCTTTTTTATCTGTGAAATACTTCCGCCTAAAATACAATCAGTAGTTTCTATTTTGGCCGTAATTGTTTCCCTGTGGGTCGCACAATCCGCACCGACAGATAGAGCTGTTTGCTTCAAAATATTTGCCTGAGGCACAGTAAGAGAATAAATTTTTATATTCTTATATTCAAACTTATTACAAATCTGTGTAGAATATGAACTGTCAAAACCGACAGCCTCAATTTCAGGCTGAATATTATCTGTTATAATCTCTCTAAACACAAAATCCTGCATACACTAAAAACTAACATAAATAAAATTTAAATTAAACAATATAAATTACCCGACCAAATGTATCTTTTTAGTGGAAAAACGATTCATCATATTGGCAGTTTTTGAAATTTGAGTATTCTGAATATTTTGTGTAGTTTCGTCATGTAAATCAAAATTAGTATTCAAAGCAAAATCATTTAAATTATTCCGGTTCTGAAAAACTTCCGGATTAAAAAACTCAAGATTCAAAACACCGGAATTTGCATCAGAATTTAATTCTGAAAGAGAATCCAAGAATTTATCAACCATTTCTATAACAGGATCATCGCCGGCATCATCAAGCCCAATTCCGTAATTCCGTGATGTTACTTGAGAATCAAGTCCTGCTTCAGCTGCAGGTAAAGTATCTTCCGCAACATTCGGTTCACTAGTCAAGGCATTAATAATTCTTTCAATATTTATACCTTGTACAAGTTTTGTTTTGTCAGGGTCATTATAAATCGGTGACAGTTTTTTATCTAATTCAATAGCTTTATAACCTCGTTTTATATAAATTTTACCTTTTAAAATTTCCTTTTGAATTTCCTGCATAGCTCTTTGTACGCAATTTTGAACCTCAGATTTATCCTTGCAGTTTGATAATTCAGAAAAAGACCTGTCCAAAATCAATTCCGTATATTTCCCTATAGCGTCAACCTCGGTTTCTATAAAAAGTCCAACCCTTGGCAGCTGCCCGACAACAGAATTTTCAAGCAGTTTTGAAATTTTCTTTGCCTGCTTGGATAATTCAGCAGTATTTACCGATTTAGCAAGAATACTGGTTCTCGCATTGTGAATCATCTCTTGTAGTTTTGCATCTTCAGCCCTTTGAGCCGGGGTCGTACCGGAAACGGTATTCACAGATGCTGCAGAAAAAGCAGACATATTATTCTCTGCATTCAAAGCTTTATCCGGCATTTTTAACATATTAAAAACACCCTGAAATTTCCCATTAATCCCCTGTATCATATATATAATAAAAAAAATATTTCCTGAATAATTGACCTAGTATTAAGAAATATTATGATAAACTGACTGATTACTATATAAAAAAACAGTGTCTTTTCAGACCCTGTTTTTTATTTTAAATTTCATTTTTATACGTTATCATCATTATCAGAAGTTTTATTATAACTATCAGCGAGATTATTCAAATTTTCAGCTAATTGCGGAGCATAATGGTCAACAACTTTTGTTGTATTATTATACAGGGTTCCAAGCCCTGAAATAAGGACACATCCTGCTAAAAAGCCCCCGCAAACCTTACATCCGTATTTTACTGCCGGCGTTTTAACGAATTTTTGAACTAATTTACCGGCTTTCATATTCTTTAAAGAATTCAACATATTTTCTGTAAAGTGTTGGGCATTTAATTTAAAATTCCGAAAAATACCGTTTGCTTCTTTTGCAAGTCCTGTAACAGCTTTTTTGGATTCATTAACTGTCTGCATACCTTTTTTTATGTCACCGGTCAATTTTGCGGATGTAGAAGATGCATCTTTTAATTTTTTAGCCATATTCAGCCCGCCGCCTTTTACGGCAGTATAACCTGCACCTGCAGCACCGCCGGCAACTGCAGTATCTCGAATGTCTTCCCGTTTTTCATCAGACAATCTTCTGTTATTTACTTCATTTGATGTGAACGCAATCGGACTAATTTGTAACATACACCTAATCCTTATTAACCTTCAAGTCTTTCTTTTTTCTCAGGATCAATTACACCGACAGCAGCTGTAGAAACACCGGTTGCCGTACCGATGACATCACCGGTTCTGTCAACTACCTTTTTACCGCTCATATGTGTTATTCTGGAGAAAAATTCTTTTGTTTTAACTACAAAACTATTTTTCGAAAATTTGTCAGATAAAGACTTTATACCTTTACCGAGAGAAGTAGCATTAAATTTATTCGACAAATTAGTGAATTTTTTGTCAGCAGCTTTAAATAATGGTGTATTTTTAATTGAATCAATACATCTGCCAAAAGCTTTCCCTAGATTTTTCAAGGAACCCTTAATATTTCCGGAAGCTTTTTTAATTGACTGTTTATTGGCAAGTTCTCCAAGATATTCACTGGTTTTACTAAATCCGAATTTTGTACCGATACCTGCAACCAGAGCTGCACCAAGTGTATAGAGAACTCCCATTGATTGTTTTGCCCAGTTAGGAAGAGGTATTTCTTCTTCAAGACCCTTTATATTTGCGATAGTTTTATTAACACCATCCTTGATATCTTCCAAATCCGCATTCTTTTCTGCAATTCTGCTATCCTGATCACGATATCCAAATGAATCATCCTCTATCGTTTCATTAAATAAATCTGTATCGTCAACCGTAGAAAAATCAGGTCTTTGATAGTTATTTCCGAAACCTGGCAAAGAATGCATACGTTTTTGTGATAAATTTGGCTGAATTGTTAACATACTAATCACTCCAATTATACTTAAATATTTTCATTTGTTTTAAAAAACATAAAAAATATTTTTTGCGGTTTTTATATACAAATATTAATAATTCTTAACAAGATAACTCTACACATGCATAGTATTACACATTTCGCAGATTTTGTAAACTGTTTGTAAATTATTTTACATATCAGATTACGGCTTTATAGTATAATTTTGTTATGAAAGACTTTTTGTCAGGATTATTAGACTGGATTTATAAGAAAAAATGTTATTTTTGTAAAAGTTCAAAAGATTCTTCGAAAATGTGTTCAAAATGTTTTGAAGAATTAGACTATCTGCCTTTAAAAATCAATCGTATAACTGAAGGTAAAAAAGTCTATTGTGCCGGCATTTATTCAAAAAATCTGCAAAAACTCATAAGAGGATTAAAATACCACAACCAGAAAGATTTAGCTTACTTTTTGGCTTTATTTATGTATCATTACTGGTCACAAATCACTGATGACAAAGATTTCCAGATAATACCTGTCCCAATTTACCATAAGCGAAAAAAGAAACGAAAATACAACCACATGGAATTAACGGCCATTGAATTTTGTAAATTAGGCGGTTATACTTATAATCCGGAATTGATTGAAAGAGTAAAAGATACGAAACCTCAATACAAACTATCAAAACCCCAAAGGGCAGAAAACCTTTCAAATGCATTTAAAATCAATAAAGAAAAACTCCTGCCGGAAAAAATTCTAATCATAGATGATATATGTACAACAGGAGCAACTTTTGAAGAAATGATACGGGAATTTAAGAAAAACGGTATTGAAAATATAGTCTGTCTTGCCGCAACTACCCCGTTCGGAGATTAAAATGATACTAAAAGAATTTTCAAAATATCTTCAGGAAAATAACGACAAATTAACATCTAATTCAACAACATCTACAAAACTTCTCTGCGACTGGATTAAATTTGTTATATATAAAAATCCTAAAAACCATGTTGATAAAATTGTACACAAAGAAATTATGCTGGCAGAAAATCAAACCGGTGACTTTTTCATAATAGGAAAATCCGAAAGCGGTCGTGTACTTGTTAATGCTTTATACAACTTTGCACTAAGTTATGAACATTACATCATGAGCAAGTGGCTTCTCGATAAACACCCTCACGACTTCACAAATGGGAAATAAGTCAAACAAATACCCGGTTGGATGATTTCATTTATAAGTTGTTCTCTTTACAATAATTCTATATTTTAAAGGAGAGTTGAAATGAAATCGTCAATTTGTCTTGCTCCAATCAGTCATCTTAAGGAGTTAAATAATCTTTTTATTGAATTAACAGAAAAAAATTGTAATCTGCGTTGCAAACATTGCTATATAAATTTTCCGTTAAAAAAGAACGTAAAAGATTTTATAACGGTAGATTCCGTAAAAAAAGCATTAAACGAAACCATTAACCACAATATAACCTGTATCTATCTGACAGGTGCAGAACCTATGACACATCCGGATTTTAACAGTATTCTCAGACTATGCCTCAAAAGAAGCAATGTGTGTATTTTCACAAATGCAAGCTGCATTAATGAAAAAAAGGCCAGATTTTTAAAAAGGGTTGAAGAAGAAAGCAGTTTCGAAATAATATTCAAACTTAGTATAGACCATTACAATGAAATCAAAAGTGACGATATAAGAGGCAGGGGAACATATCGACAGACATTACATGCTGTAAAATGTCTGGTAAAATACGGGTTCAATCCTATTTTATGTATTACAAATTATTACAAAGAAGATCCACAAATTTTAAAAGAAGAATTTAAAAAAGTATGTTCCAAAATAGGATTTGAAACAAATGATGATAACTTTACAATAAACGAATATTTTGATAAAAATTCCAATGACGATATAATAGATACCGAATGGGATTCTCTTGATTGTGAGTATGGAAGAATTTTAACATCAAAAGGAATTTACAGCTGTCCATTTCTGGCAAATGACCATAGAGGACGCTCCGGAAGCTCTTTCATTGATTTTTCAGACAAAACACTTCTTGAATCCCCGTTTTGCAGAACATGCATAAAAAATAAAAAATCTATGTTTAGCATAGATTTTAGTAAATTTACATAAAAAAAGAGCCTTTTTCAAGGCTCTTTTTATTTAAACTTTTTGTGCATATAAAAGGATTTTACAATTTATCAGTAAGATTGTTTTATCTTTTTGATAAGGCAAAATCTCTATTTTTGCAATATCAAGAAAATGTTCATGTTTATATAAATCTCTCAAGAAATTTTCAAAATTCTTATAAGTCGCAATCAACTGCAAATCCAGATGACAAGCACTAATTTTTGCACCTGCACCTTTAACAAAAGCATCTTCAGCAGGATTATAATTGTAATCAACAGAACGAGCCTTAATAGAATTAGCTCTTAATAATTCTAAAATTTCATTAAACTGGCCTGCTACTATACTTTCTGCATCGAGTCCGGTTTCCATCGGTTTATACATTGCCTTAGAACCGCTTAAATCAACATTTGTAGCCTGCATTAATGAAGCTTTAATGGCATCATATTTCTGTTCCATGGTTGCCTGTTTTTCAAGAGCGGCTTTGTAATCCGCAGACAAACTGCTTATTGTTGAAGCTTTCGGATATATAAACATAACAATTAAATATATTGAGCTGACAACTGTCAGTATCAGAAGTAATATTGCATTTTGAAATAATTTTAGTTTTTCTTTATCCATATATATTTCCTTATTCTTTTTAATTTACTTGTACTGGTTGATCACTCAACAATTTGTTATCAGGTACATTCCCGCTCTTTTTATTAGAGCTGTTTTTAGCCGAACCATTGGCAGCATCCTGCCCTTCCTCGGTAGTTAAGCCTAGCAGTGACTTCAACTGAGATTCACTCATATTAGTAATTTCAAATTCATAATTTGAAGATGAATCACTGGAAATAATATCATCAACCGAGCCTGACTGCATTTGAAGCTTATACAATCTTAATTTTGTATTAATCAAAGAATCTTTCATATTTTTAAAGAATGTATAAATATCTTCAACATTTGTAGCTGCACCCTTAACATCAATCAGACCATCGTCAGATGTCATAAAATATGTAAGCCATACCGTATCCGGAATTGAAGTACCTATAGCTGTATAATTCATTAATTTAGCTCTGTTATTTTTCAAAACATAATCAACCTGTTTTGCCATATCAAAAGACCCGGTTGCACTCTGTTCACCTTCAGCAGTCTGGAGTTGAGTCTCAAGTTCTTTAACTTTACCCTCAACTTCTGAAAGCTGGCTTTGCTTAGCAGATTCCATACCAGGCAACACACCGAAAGCCAGAGCACTAAGCAAACCGGCACAGATAACAAGCACACCAAAAGCCAGCTGTGTAGCCTTTGTCGGAGATAAATCAATAGTTTGATCGCCGAACTGTAATGATACCAGCTCATCAGCAACAGCAACTTTTGCAGTGTCCTTCATAAAATCAAAGTGCACAGGATAGTGTGATATTAAAGAAAGGGCACAACCAACAGCCTGCAAAGAAATTTTCATAACATTATCAGGTAAAACTTCTAAACTTACAGGCATAACTTCCTGCTTTTTAAAACTGTTATTTTCTAAGAAATCTACAGTTCCTGCATTTTGAATTTTTTTAGATAACAATTCTGCACTAACCATATCGGTTTCAGAAATAATATACAAATAATTTGCAGGATAACTCATAAGAGTAATTTGTGCAGAAGCGTTAATTGCATTATAAATATCATCACCCTCAAAAGTTTTAATAGCAAGAGGTTCTTCATAATAATCAACAATAGTTTTTCCAACCATAGAGATTAATGAATAACCTGTAGAACTTACTATCATAAGATTCCAGGTAATATTATCTTTCATCTGAGCTGTAGTATATCCAATATAATCCAGAGCTCTGAGATATGACACTATGGAAATTTCTATACCTGAAAGAGTCGAACCAAGTGCAGCAAGAGCCGCTGCGATATTTTCAATAACAGGCTTCTGCATTGCGGAATACAATATTTTACGCGTATCACCGCCATTGTTACCGGTATTAACATCAGTCCAAGCTACAACCGGCTCCAGACGTCTGAAAATATAAGACTGCTCAACTTCCGATGTGACACTGACCTCAATAGAATTTTCAGCCATAATAAGCGGAAGATTCATAGTACCCAGAGTACATAGCGGAAGATTCACAATGACACTGCATTTCGGATTAACATGCAGCTCCATATACATTTCTTCAACAGCACTTTTAAAGGCTTCATAATCACCAATATCTTTAGTCGTCTCATTATATGCGAGTTCTCTGACCGCATAAGCTTTTACTTGTCTTGATTGAGGATCAACAAGACATAATTCCAAACCTACTCCCGGAGTAACTGATAGGTAAACCGTATCTTTTTTACCTCCGGATCCCATTAAACTATTTAAAAAATTTCCCATATCTTTTTAATTTCTCTTCTATTGTAACCAATTCCTATTTTTATTATACAATATATTTTATAGACAAAACAATTTTAACAAAAATTTACAATAAATGGAGGAGAAACCCGCCAATGAATTCGAAAATTATAGACGAAATAAAAAAGCTGAAAAAAGAGAAGAATGCGGTTATACTGGCACATTGCTACCAGAACATGGAAATAGATGAAGTTGCGGATTTTGTTGGAGATTCATTGTATCTCAGTCAGATGGCTGCAAAAACCGATGCGGAGATAATAGTTTTTGCAGGAGTATATTTTATGGCTCAGACAGCAAAAATATTAAATCCGGATAAGAAAGTACTTCTACCACGGTTGGAATCAGGATGCCTTATGGCGGACATGATTAACCTGGATCAACTTAGAGAATTTAAAGCCAAACATCCGGGGCTGCCTACTGTTTGTTATATTAATTCAACAGCTGAAGTTAAAACAGAATGTGATATCTGCTGTACATCGTCAAACGCTCTTAATATAGTAAAAAGTCTAAATGCTCCGAAAGTATTATTCCTTCCGGATACATATCTTGGCAAATGGGTAGAATCACAGCTTGAAAATACGGAAGTTATAACATATCTCGGATACTGCCCGACTCATTTAAGAATTAAGCCGCAGGATATTATTAGTGCAAAAGAAAAATATCCTGATGCAAAAGTCCTTGCCCATCCTGAATGTCATGCCGAAGTAGTAAAACTAGCAGACTACACGGGAAGTACAACAGGAATCATGAAATATGCGGCGGAAAGTGATAGCAAAACATTTATCATCGCAACGGAAAAAGGTGTAGTTGACAGACTGCAGCGTGATTATCCGCAAAAAGAATTCATCCTAATAAAGGATAATATTATATGTCCTAATATGAAATGGCACACTCTGGAAGATATTTATAATGCACTTGAACATGAACAATATGAAATTAACGTAGCTCAGAATGTCGCATTAAAAGCAAAAAAATGTATTGACAGAATGCTGGAGGTATCAAAACAATGTCAGACGAAAGCATAATTTACGGTAAAAATGCAGTCATAGAAGCACTTTTGTCTGGAAACAGAGAAATCAACAAAATTCTAATTTCCAAAAACATTCATAGTGATACTAAAATCAATCAAATAAAAGAATTAGCCCAATCCAAAGGGATTATATTTCAATTTACGGCAAAAGAAAAATTTAATCAGTATGCCCAATTTAACCATCAGGGCGTAATTGCACAAATTTCGCCGATAAAATATACAGAGTTTGAAGAATTTCTGTCACAGCCGCATGAAAATTCGTCCATAGTAATTCTTGACGGGATAGAAGATTCACACAATCTTGGAGCTATTATCCGTACATGTGTTTGTGCCGGAGTAAAAGCAGTAATAATTCCTTCCAGAAGAAATGTTCAGGTTAATTCCATTGTGGAAAAAACTAGTGCGGGAGCAATAAATCACATTCCTATAATAAAGGTCAACAGTCTGATAAACGTAGTCAATCGTCTAAAAGAAAACAACTGGTGGATAATTGCAGCGGACGCATCAGCAAAAGATAATTGTTACAATGTTAATTACAATGATATGAACTTTGCGATAATTATGGGAGCTGAACATGCAGGGGTTTCCAAATCACTTTTAAAGGCATCGGATTTTATTGTAAAGATACCTATGGAAAATAACTTCAATTCATTAAATGTTTCGAACGCTTTTGCCGTTATAATATTTGAAGCTTTACGCCAAAAGTTAAGCAAAGTAAATAAATAGTATTATTGCTGATTAATAGTATATAATTATTATTGGAGAGCATTAACATGAAAAAAGAATTAGAAAAGTTAGACTTATTACAAGACGAAATTTCTGAAGACGGAGTAGATTTTCACACTCTGCAGCAGGAATCTGAAGATGATGACAATGTTTTGGAATCTGTTGAAGACCCAAAAGTTCAGGAAAGTTTATCTTCAGTAAGTTCAGATGACAGCGTTAAGATTTATTTACAGCAAATCGGTAAAATTCCGCTTCTTTCCCCTGAACAGGAACTTGATCTTGCAAAACAAATTTATGAAAACCAGAGTGATTTTGCAAAAAATCTTCTGGTAAATGCAAACTTGCGTCTTGTCGTAAGTATTGCTAAAAAATATATAGGAAGAGGACTTTCTTTTCTGGATTTGATACAGGAAGGCAACCTCGGACTAATGAAAGCTGCAGGAAGATTTGATTACACAAAGGGGTATAAATTTTCTACTTATGCAACATGGTGGATTCAGCAATCAATAACAAGAGCAATCGCAGATAAGGCAAGAATTATCCGTCTTCCTATCCACATGATTGAATCTCTCGGAAAAATCCGAAGAACAACTCTGGATTTAACAACAGAACTCGGACACACACCGTCAAAACAGGAAATTGCATACCGGCTGGGAATATCAGTCAGCAAACTGAATTCAATAATAAAATCAGCCCAATCAACAATAAGTATGGAAACACCTGCTAATTCGTCGGAAGATTCTTCCAAAATCGCTGATTTTATTGTTGATGAATCAACAATAACTCCTGACAGCAGAGTTTCACAGGAAAATCTCTTCCATGACATAAGAAAAATGCTTAACCAGTTGAGCCAGAAAGAAAGAGATGTCTTAATTTTACGCTACGGGCTTGATAACAGCGGAACAAAGAAAACACTTGATGAAATAGGCTCACAATATGGCGTATCCCGAGAAAGAATCCGCCAGATTGAAAACCGAGCCATTGCAAAGCTCAAAAAACTATGTAAAAACAAAAAATTATCGGTAGGATTAAAAAATTATTTCGGAGAATAACAAAATAAAAACGTCATTCAAATTTATTGAATGACGTTTTTATTTATATAAAATGGATTCCTTTACTTTACAGGTCTTGCCATAAATTCTGCATCTTTTGCATAATGTTGAATTAATGAAAGGATTGCATCATAATCCATATTTTCCTGATAATCCAGGAGTTTAGCAAATGCCCGAACTTCGTCTTCATTCAAACGTCCGCCAACTTCTATCAAATCTTTCTGGAGCGGAGTTAATTTTCCGGACTTATTGCCGGCAGCTATCTGATAGGTAATACCTTTACTAAAGCCCTTATCTACTCCAGCATCCGGAAGTCGAAGTGAAACAACATCAGTGCCGGTTTCCGAATCTTTAAATGAAGACACAAGGTTATTTAGCCATTTAGATTTAATTCTATCCGGGGCAATATTGTAAGAACAAAAATCATTTTCAATAGCTATACTACCACTTTCTGAAAGATGATTTTTACGGAGCATATAATCTGTATAACCACCTCCGGAGGTATAGTTTGTGACAGCTAAATCCATTTCGTCTGCCCCGTACGTATGAGGTTTAACACCTTCCGGCAGCATACCTTTTTCTGTATATAAGTCAATCGTTTCCTGAAGATTTTTACCGTCTGCAGGAGAATGCTTTATATTATAACGCTGATGAACATTTTTTAACTCTGCTGCATACAATCTTCTGACCTCTGTGAAATCACCTTTTCCTTCAAGTGCCTTTTTCAAAGCTTGTGCAGTTTCTGTATTTGATTCCTTTAGAATCCTTGCCAACGAAAAATTTGAACCATCCCTAAACATACAATCGAGCATTCCATACTCACGATACATTTTATTTAATTCGTCAAAATTTTTTGTTTTTTTAGCATTCGCAACCACTGATGTAAGTTCTTCATCAACTTTTGACATATCAAATCTTTCAGCGTATCTTTCATCACCTTTTTTAACTTTAATTCTATGCTGCAACGAATCTGTTATTTTATCTAAAGCTTTAGTAAATTTGGCTTTTTTAGCATACATAATACCACCTATTACAGTACCTGTAACAGCAAGTGCAGCACCTGTACCTATCAAAATTTTATTTGCTGAATTTTTCTTTTCTTCAGCTTGAGGAGATTTACCAAACGAGGTTTTACTATCTACAGATTTTGTGTGCTGAAACTTAATCTCATTGATACCTGCTACTGATGACATTAATTTCTCCTTTATTGTTATTAAACAAATCTACCTATATTTATAAAACAAGTAAAGAAAAATTTTTGACTTTATCAAGAATAAATAAACTATACCACTCTCCACCACTCTAGCCAATAAAACATTACAAGCGGGTTTTAGAAACATTAAATACGCATTTACATTTTGTTACATATGTTTGGTTTTAAAATATCTCTGCAGCCGGGGAATATACTCATCCAAGCTTTTACGAAGCCGCTTTTGCTGAATATACAAAATATTTATAAGATAAGTCATCTTATCCACGCCATCAGAATTTTCCGAATTAAACTCTCCGTAATCTCTTATTATCTCCAGCAAAAACTGCTGTTTTGCAAAAGCTGCTTCAATATCGTAAAGATCTGTTCTTAATTTGCTTATTGTAGCCTTCATTTAACAACTCCTGTTTAATTTTTATCATTTATACTTTATTTATTATCAACTATACATGATAAAATAAATTTTGTAAATAGTATATAATAAAATTTATGGAAATTGGAAATTTAAAGAAAACTATTGCTTCAAATTTAAGATTGAATAGAGCAAAAAATAAAATTTCACAGGAAAAACTTTCTGAACTTACCGGAATAAGCCAGCAATTTATATGCAATATCGAAACAGAAAAAGTAAATCCGAGTGTGGAAACTCTTCTGAAAATTGCAAATGCACTTAATGTTACTTTAAATGACTTAGTTTATTAAGACTTGATTTTATATAGCTTTTATAATTAAATAAAATTACAGCGGATTTTCCGCAAGTCCAAAAGAAAGAAGACAATTTTAATTGCCTAAAGAAATTAAACTAGCCAAATATGCAGGGTTTTGTTACGGAGTGAAAAGAGCCGTTGAAACCGTTAAAAAATTAAAAGCCGAAAACCCTGAACAAAATGTTTCCGTTCTCGGGGAATTGATTCATAATACAGATGTAATTAAAGAATTGGAAGCTTTAGGGATTAAAACGATTACAGAAATTCCGGAAAAAGGCGAGGGAATTTGTGTTGTTAGAAGCCATGGTGAAAGTCCCGAAGTTATAGAAAGAATTAAAAATGCAGGATTCACACCGGTGGATTTGACATGCCCGGATGTAAAAAAAGTTCAGCAAACAGCTGTTGAACTTGCCAAGAATGATTACTATGTCGTAATAGTAGGCAAATACGAACACCCTGAAGTTATTGCAATTAAAGCAAATGCGAAACTATGGAGCGATAAAGTTGTTGTTGCTACCGAAATAGAACAACTTAAACCTTATGAAAAAGAAATTAAATCTCACAGAAAAGTCGGAGTAGTTGTTCAGACGACACAACGTATAACTACCCTAAATAAAATTGTTGAATATTTAACTTCAATAACAAAAGAAATTCATATTGCCAACACAATCTGTGCAAGCACATCAATGCGTCAATCTGAAGCAAAAGAACTCGCAAAAGAAAGTGATCTTGTAATAGTGGTAGGTTCAAGAAAAAGTGCAAACACCACACACTTAGCGGAAATTCTAAAAGACATAACAAACACAATACATATAGAAAATGATACTGAATTGGATAATTACAGAGACTTAATAAAAAAATCTCAAAAAATAGGTATTACTGCAGGAGCATCAACTCCGCAGAGCGTTATTGAAAAAGTAATTGAAAAATTAAAATAAATGAAAGGAAAAAATAAAACATGACAACAACACTAGAACAAACAAATCTTGATGAATTTGAAAAATTATTAAATGAATCTTTTTCTGAATCACATTCAGTAGCAGATATCGTAGAAGGTACTGTTATGAAAAAAGATAATGAAGGTTATCTTATCAGCGTTAGAGGTGCTAAAACCGAAGCATACCTTCCTAACAAGGAATTACCTTCGCAGGATGGTGAAACTCTTGAAATCGGTGATGTCAGAGAATTTTATGTATTAAAAGAAGAAAATGATGAAGACGGTATGCTTCTGTCATTGAAAAGACTTGCATTTGCTCAAGCATGGGCACAGCTTAATGATGCTAAAGTTCAAGGAGACACCATCCTTGCAAAAGTTGTTTCTGTTGTTAAAGGCGGTGTACTCGTTGACGTTGCAGACCTCAAAGGATTTATACCTTCTTCTCAATTAAGAACAGGAACTCCTTTTGACGGACTGATTGATACAAAAATTGAAGTTAAAGTTCTTGAAGCAGATCCTAAGAAAAATAAACTAATACTCTCTCAAAGATTGGCTGTTGCAGAACAGAGAGATCAGGTTGTTGATAATATTCTATCAACTCTTGAAGAAGGCCAAATTGTTAAAGGTGAAGTTGTAAGAATTGCGGATTTTGGAGCATTCATTGATATCAACGGAATTGACGGACTTCTTCCTATCTCTGAAATCTCCTGGCAAAGAATCAAACATCCTTCTGATGTTATTTCACTCGGTGAAACTATTGAAGTTAAAATTATCAAAATTGATAATGAATTGAAAAGAATTTCTCTTTCATTAAAAAGAATGGGTGAAGATCCATGGCAGCAAATTGAAGGCCAATTTGAAGAAGGACAGGTAATTACAGGAACCGTTAATAAAGTTACCGGTTTTGGAGCATTTATTAACATCTTCCCTGGTGTCGAAGCATTACTTCCTGTGTCAGAAATGGCTGAAGAAAATGTTAATCCGTTCAATCAATTCAAAGTAGGTGACAGTGTTGAAGTTTTAATCAAAAAATTCACACCGCAAGAACATAGAATTGCATTAAGCGTTAAAGACATTAACAAAGATGCTGAATAACCAGAACCAAGACTACAAGCGGCTGCATTTGGATTCAAATGCAGCCGCTTTACTACAAATTCTGCACCTTAAGCATTGTAGATATCCAATTCCTCCTGATTTGGATAAATATCAGTTTTTTTAGGAGCAAGAGCACCTTTTACTGTTGACAAAAGCGGCATTGAGGAGTAGTTTTTTGTTTTCTTATCTTTGTTTGTGATTTCTTCGCATCTTTCAATGGTCGAATCCTGAAACATAGCTTTATGAGATTTTACATACTTCGCTGCAGCTTTCTTATCGGAAGTCTGACAGGTAAGCATAATATCAACAACTTTATAAACAACATCCGAATCAAGCCCAGGAGTATTCAGAATATATTGCCCGTAACCCTGTTTGACAAGACCGGACAACATTTGCGGGCAATATGTTGCAATTTTTGAAAATACTGTTCCCTGCCAGCTCATCGGAATTTTACTTAACAGTTTAAATTGTTCTTGAGGGGAAGCATTCAGGAAGTTTTTGATATAGCTGAGCTTTTGCTCATCATCTGTAATTTCCTGCTCAATGTTAGATTGCATACCTGTTAATTTTTCGTATTGTTCATGGAATTCAGCAACCTGCTGGGCTACTTCCTGAGCTTGCCGTACTTCGGTTTCCTGCTGCATAGCCTGATATTTAGGATTTTCCTGTACATAATCCGCATATTTGTCGAAATTAGACATAGCTGCGTCGATAGCATCCTGATTTCCGGTATTTTTGGTAGAGTCAAGAGCATCACCCTGAACGGACTCATCGTATTTATAAATATTACCGGCAGCATGTTCAACAACATCTGAGTATTTGCTTTCCATATAAAAATTATGCATATCCAGCTGATTTTCTTTGTCAGCATTTGCGATATGATCTGCGTTTGTATTTAAAAGGTCAATTTTTTCTTCGCCTTCGAATAATTCATCAGTTCTGTTATAGGCTAATTCCATACCTTCAGTCTGATTTTCTTTATCAAATCTTGCCCAAGTACCATCTTCAACAAATGCTTCTGTTGCAAGTCTTGAATCGTTTGTGTACATCGAGGCAAGTCTTGTTTGGTTTTCAGAGAGCATTAAGTCAGTATGAACAGCTCCGTAAGCCTTAGTCTCCTCTGTAGCAAATTGATTAATTGTTTCATTTGACTTTAACTGTAATTCAGCATTCACATAAGTTGCAGTAATATCAATGTTTTTATTTGCAATCTCTGTGTCTTCATTCGCTTCACCTAAAGCTGCAATATATTCATCTTTATTTTCGTCCGGTATTTCCAGAGCAGAATCCAAGAATACGTCTTGAGTACTACTAATTAATCGTTTTGCATGTTCCAAAAGCTTACTTTGACCATTTCTTTCAAAGTAGAGTTTAGCATCCTTATACAGATTTTTCTGTTTTTGTCCATTAATTTTGTCATATGCTTTTGGAACATTTTTATTTTTTTTGCGAATATTATTCAAAGATTTGGTACTTACATCTGTAGAAACATCTTTATGGCTTAGAATTTTCTTACCAATTTCCGGATCAAAAACCAAACAGGCACTAAGAAAACTTACTTTAGTTTCGGCGGCATCTATACCTTCCGAACATAACCCGTTGTATAATTCTATAGCCAACTTACTCTGCTTTTTAGCACTATTCGGATATTTTTCTTTAACATATGCCATTAGAATAGCGGCACGTTCTTGAGGATCAGAAGTTTGTTCGTATAACTTTCCAAAAGAACTTTCTCTAAATTTATGATAACTTTTCGGAGGTTCTTTTTTCTCGATTTGATACGCTTTAGCCCATTTTCGAATCTTTACGGAATCATTACTATTGATAACTTTTTCCAGTTTTTCAGCTCTTGCGGTATCACCATTTTTTTTAGCTTCTTCAAGTTCAGCCTCAAGGTTCTTTAACCCCTGAAATTTTGCTTCCATCAAAACACCCTGCATTGCAGGATCGTTTATGTCAGCATTTAACTTATCTAGTAATTTTTGTTCATCAGCAGATAATTCACCGTTTTGTGCTTTTTGAGTTAAATATTGCTGCAAAACTTCCGTTTGAGTTAAATTATTATCTTTCATGTATTGCTTTGCATCAGCAAGACATAAATTATCCTGACCTGCTAAATGATTTACGGCATCAACAAGAGTCTGTTGATATTGTAATCTTGCTTTATCAGAATCACTCAATGTATTAGGAGCAAGCTCTTTTACCTCGGAAAGATATGAATAAACCAAGTCTGACTTTTGATTTTGATCAAGTTTATTCATCTGTTCAATAGTATATCCGCCGTAGTTTGCAGCCTGCAAATCCGTCATCATTGCGTCAATGGCCTTGCCCTTCAAATCAGAAGAGGTTTCGCTCAAAACAGCAGAAAACTTCTCCTCCAAGCCTTTTTTGCTTTCGGCAATATATTTAGTCTGTTCTTCTTTAGAAAGGTTATTCCAATCATCAAGCGTTTTCGGATTTTCAGAGTCTGAATACATAAATGAATTTTTTGTATATTCATTTACATAAACTTCTAATTTCTTACTCAAAGGAAGTTTACTATAATCAGCATTATTAAAATATAAATGATCTAAACTCTCTTTAGGGGTCTCATTTTGAGTAGTCTGTGCAGAAGTTTGAGTTGCTGCAGATTGAGATTCAGATGCTGTTGCGGCTTGTGATGGTTGTGCAGTATTATTATTCTGGGAAGTTTGTTCCGTTGTTTTGGTTTTATTTTTTGAAATGTATTCAAGCTGTTTTTCCAGAGACATTGTTGCAAATTCAGGATTTGCATTGACCATAGCCATATATTCAGCCTCTGTTATACCCAATTTTTTCAAAAGCTCATCTTGAGGTTTTGCCATTATAGATGTATTTTCTGGCTTGGCCTGAGCTGAAGCTGAAGCCTGGGATGTACTTGCAGCAGAGGTTGTGCTATTTACATTTGGATTTTCAGCATTTACATTTGTGAATTCCATAATACTCTCACCATTTTTACTTTATATCCATGTAAAAACATAACGGACATAACAATTTCAACATGAATAAAAATCTTTACATAAGTTAAAATTATTGAACCTGAGTAATTACACCTTTTCCAAAGACCTTATAATCAGTATCCCAACCGGTAAACATTCCAAAGGCAGATTTCCCGTCAGAAGATTTAGCGTACTTTTTAAGTTCATTACCTAGTTTTGTATCCATTAAAACAATCTTAGTAGTACCGTTCCCTTGCAGTAAAGTCGAGGTATATTTTGCGACAATACTTGAATATTCATCTTTATCAATATTGGCGATATGATCAATTACAAGACCAACTCTGAACTGGTTACCGGGATTTGTTGTTTTTTCACAGGTTACAAGCGGCTTATTATCTGCATTATTTTTATAGAAAGAAATTTTATAGGTTCCGTTATCACCGACGATTGTCTTGGTTGGAGCAGTTCTTGTATATCCGGTAAGGTTATAACCTGTTGACTTATCTAATATATTACCCCTTGAATTATTCTGGAAGGTTGCCGAAGGTGTCAAACCTAATGTTCTGTTATAAACATTAACCGGAATGACATCTTTATTAGGATTATTAGCGATTTGCTGCTGTATATATTTTGCAATAGGGTCGTTATTCATAGATAATTCTACAGATAAACCATTCGGCTTTGATACAATTTTTGTCATTGGTAAAACACCCTGACTTATACCGTCATCAGAAACTATATTAAAGTTAATTTTATTTATAGCCTTTACTGTTGCAGGCATATCATTATAAGCTATACCATTAGCATCTATAGTAACTAATTCAATCGCATCAAATCCTGAGCCTCTTCTACCTTCAGTATTAACAAGATTTACAATATAACCGCTTATATTTTGCCCCTTTGCCGGAAACTGTTTTGAAGCAAGAATTACTTTACTTGATGCTGCCGCACTTACACTTGAGATGTCATTAACATCAGAAGTTTCAACAAGTTCAATCATATCTTCAGGAAAGTCCGCAATTTCAGAGGCATTAATATTTGCTGTATTCAAAGGACTCATTGCAAGAAGCGTCATTAAAGGTACCGCTTTCAAAGCAGACGCTTTCTTACTGGAAAACTCATTTGATTGATATTCAAAACCATCGTTATTATTTTTTCTACCAGTAAAACTTGTATTATAATTATTACCATTTAACCCTAAACTCATCACCGGTGTAATAGCCATAATGTCTTAACTCCATTCTGTTTTTATTTTCAGTTGCACAAAATTTGTTACATATAAAACAGGCACAAAATATCTTTTGCTACCTAATTTATATATAATCTTTATTCATTTCCCCTATTCGACCAGATTATAGCAAGCTTTCAGAATTTTGTAAAATGGTATATACGATTTTAATTTTTCTTAACAATTACTATAAAAGTAGCATTCCTTAATATGTTCAAATCATGATTATGGTTGTATTTAAAGTTTTTTTGTTATATTTTACATGTGTATAAAATATTGACTTAAAACAGAGGCTAAAGCCTCTGGCAAATATGAAAAAGTCCGACCAATATCGGTAAACATATAAAAAAAAGAAGGAGAACTCAAATGAGTGAAAGAAAATTAGTTGGAACAGGAGAAATGTTCAAAAAAGCACTCGCTGGCGGTTATGCTATTGGTGCTTACAACGTTAACAACATGGAAATTTTGCAGGGTATTGCAGAAGCTGCGGAAGAAACTCAATCACCTATCATTTTACAGGTATCTGCAGGTGCAAGAAAATATGCTAACCAAACTTACCTAATTAAATTGGTTGAAGCAGCATTAGCTACAACTACAGTACCTATCGCATTGCACTTAGACCACGGTGCTGATTTTGAAATTTGTAAAGCTTGTATTGACGGCGGATTTTCATCAGTAATGATTGATGGTTCAAGATTCCCTCTTGAAGAAAACATCAAATTAACAAAACAGGTTGTTGATTATGCACATCCACGCGGAGTTTCAGTTGAAGCAGAGCTCGGCAAATTAGCAGGTGTAGAAGATGATGTTAAAGTTCATGCTAAAGATTCTACATATACAGATCCGGCAGAAGCTGCAAGATTTGTAAAAGAAACAGGATGTGATTCACTGGCTGTAGCTATCGGAACATCTCACGGTGCTTACAAATTCAAAGGTGAAGCAAAACTTGACTTTGAAAGACTTGCTGAAATTAAAAAAGCTGTAAATGAAGCTGTAGGATATGATTATCCGTTAGTATTGCACGGTTCATCATCAGTTCCGGCAGAATTTGTTGCTAAATGTAATAAATTTGGCGGCAACCTGCCTGATGCACAGGGTGTTCCGGAAGATATGCTTAACTATGCTTCTAAACACGGTGTTGCAAAAATCAATATCGATACAGACTTGAGACTTGCAATGACTTCAACAATCAGAGAGTTCTTTATTGAACATCCTGAAAAATTTGACCCGAGAGAATATATGGGTCCTGGCAGAACTGCTGTTAAAGAAATGGTTATGCACAAAATGCGTGATGTTCTTGGTACTGCAGGACATGCTAAAGACTAATTTCTTTTTGAAATACAAAAATCCCGTTCTAATTGAACGGGATTTTTTATTACTTTATATTAGATTCGCTAATACAACTTTAAACTATCCGGCTTCATTAAAAAATAATTAATTATTACGTATATTCTTAAATTTTATATTATCATTAATATAGGAGATATATAAACATATGGAATATAAAGATTATTATGAAATATTAGGCGTGAAAAGAGATGCAAGCGAAGCTGAAATCAAATCGGCATACAGAAAGCTTGCAAGAAAATATCACCCTGATGTAAATAAGACAAAAGAGGCAGAAAGTAAATTCAAAGATATAAATGAAGCTTACGAAGTTCTCAGCGATAAAGCCAAACGTCAAAGATATGACAGCTTAGGTTCAAACTGGCAGGGCGGACAAAGCTATACTCCGCCTCCGGGATTTGAACAATTCAATTTTGGAGGAGGAAACGGCGGAGCTTATCAAAGTTTCAACTTTAACGGTCAGGATCTTGGAGGTTTCTCAGACTTTTTCAGTTCACTTTTCGGTGATATGATGATGGGCGGCGGTGCAAGAAGTCAGGGCATGAATTTTGGAGGATTTGACTTTGGCGGTCCGCAGCAGACAGCTTCATCAAGAAGAAGCTCCCGTCAGAGACAAACAAAGACATCAAAAGAAGATCTTGATATTACAAAAACTTTGAACATAACAGCGAAAGATGTTTTTAATAAAAAACCTATAAGCGTAAACTTTTCTGAAATGAACCGATGTACACAATGTCCTCCAAACGGCGGTTATTGTACTGCTTGCGGCGGAACAGGCTTTACCAATGTAACAAAGTCAATAAAAGTAAAACTTCCTCCTGAAGTAAAAGAAGGGCAGAAGGTAAGACTCAAAGGCGAAGGTAAAGTTGATAGTTATGGTCAGGCCGGTGACTTGTATTTAATAATACACTTTACTGATAAGGAATATGAGGTTGATGGTACAGACCTTACAAAAGAAATTGAAATAACACCTCCTGAAGCTGTTCTTGGTACAAAGAAAGAAATTTCCACTCTTCACGGGAATATAGGAATAAAAATTCCACCCAAAACATCTTCCGGTCAAATGCTAAGGCTGAAAAACCTTGGCCTTCCGAAAAAAGACGGAGGGTTCGGAAATCTTAATGCAAAAATAAAAATTATAATACCGAAAAATCTTACCGAAAAACAAATTGAATTATATAAACAAATTCAAAATTCATAACAAAAAGCAGGATTAATATCCTGCTTTTTAGGGAGATGGTGTTATTGGAACTATGGTTCTTTTTATGTTAGGAAGAGGGTACATATATACCGGATTAGTTCACACGACCTCTCTTTATAAAAAGAAGAGATAATGACCCCGACTTACGGGAAAAGGTGCCAATGGCGGGTAAGGTCTTTTAAAGACCGTTTTTATTGTCATCCAATATTTAGCACTGCAAAATCGAATTGATGACATGAAAACTTACTTTTTCACCTTTCAGCTCCGCTATTGTATTATCGCACATACCTGACAAAATCCCCCTTTATCCCCCTTTACAAAATGGGGCAAAAACAGATGCAGATGCCTCTATTTGTAAAAGAGGTGGCACAAAGTGACGGTGGGTTTTCGATATTGCAAAAAATCCCCCTGCTCCCCGTTAAAAAATGAGGCTAATAATGCCTCCCTTTGTAAGGGAGGTGCCACGTAAGTGGCGGTAGGTTTTTACTTCATACTATTTTTAATGTGTATTTTTTGTAGTCTATTCTTTCTCTTTGTTGCGATGCAAAGAGAAAGAACAGACAGAAGAAAGAGAAACATGCTATATTACGGCAATGCTTCGCATTGCTTTATTCAAAATGACGCCGTGAAAAACAGAGTTTTTCACCTTTCAGCCTCGCTATCGTGCTATCGCACACGCTCGGCATTTTTTTAGCAAACAGCCTCCCTTTGTAAGGGAGGTGGCACAAAGTGACGGTGGGTTTTATTTCAAACTATTTTTAAAGTGTTTTTATAGTCTATTCCTTCTCTTTGTTGCTATACAAAAAGAAACACCTGCTGTATAGCAATGCTTCATATTACAAAATCGAGTTGATGACATGAAAACTTCGTTTTTCACTTTTTAGCACTGCTATTGTAACATCATATATATTTATGTTATCTTTAGTAAAAGATTAAGGATTTATATTTATGGGAATTGTGGAAGATTTAGAAGACGTAAAACAAATGTGTCAGTATTGCGACAAATGTGCTCTGGCACAATCCAGAACGAATATAGTCTTTTCAGGCGGTGTACCCAATCATAAACTTATGCTTATCGGAGAGGCTCCGGGATACTATGAAGATCAGCAGGGTGAGCCTTTTGTCGGCAAAGCAGGTCAGCTTCTGGATAAAATTTTTGAATCTGTAGGTCTTTCCAGACAGAAAGATGTATATATATGTAACACCCTAAAATGTCGTCCGCCCAATAACAGAGACCCGCTGCCCGAAGAAAAAGAGGCCTGCAGGGCTTTTCTTGATGCACAGATTGAAATCCTAAAACCAAGAATCATTCTTCTCTGCGGAAAAGTAGCCCTTTCTTCATTGCTGAATACATCAATCGGAATTACAAAAGTCAGAGGCAAATGGTTTGATGGGCCGTTTGGAAGTAAAATGATGCCGATATTTCATCCGTCATATCTGCTGCGTAATGATTCTCATGAAAAAGGCAGTCCGAAATGGCTTATGTGGCAGGATATTCAGGAAGTTAAAAAAGCCTATGACGCTTTAACAGAATAAACCGGACAGATAATAATAAAATTTTATTAACATTTTAACGATTAACTTTTAGACTTTTTTACTTTTAATATGTACAAAATCGGAATAATAATAATGCACATCAATGCGAGTACCGTAAACACATCAAAAAATGAGGCAAGCCTTGCCTGTGCCTGTAATTCTCTATAAAGCATCCCGTTAGCTTTTTTGGCTGCAAGCACATCCGGATAATGAATTAAAAATTTATTCTTCAACATCATTAACTTGTATTGAAACATAGGATTATGCGGAGATAAGTTACCTACAAGATAAGTCTGGTGAACTTGGGAAACTCTTGCGATAAAAGTTGCAGATGCAGAAGTGGCAATAGCAGTTACAATATTTTTAAATAATGCATGTAAAGCTGCAGCATCAGCATTTTTACTCGCCGGAAGCGTCTGGAAAGACAATGCCGTAATCGGAACAAATGCGGTCGGAACCCCAACACATAAAAGAATATTAGGCAAAATTATACTTTCCATGGAAGAAGTAGTATTCATCTGTGTGAGCATCAGCATAGAAATTGCAATAATTATCAAACCGATTGAAGCCAGTAACCTGCTGTCAATAAATCTTGAAATTTCACCAACAACTATTAAGCCTACAAGACAAATCACTGCTCTCGGAAACATTGTCAAACCTGACATGGAAGGGCTGTATCCCAACAAACTTTGAACAAACATCGGAACAAGAAGTAACGTTGAATAAATCATCACATTTATAAACGAACTTGCAATAGTTCCAAAAAGAAAGTTTCTGTCCTTGAATACTCTTATATCAATAACAGGATACTTGTATTCAAGCTCCCAAACATAAAAAAGAACAAACGAAAATATACAAATACCCGCTAACCAGCAAATCCATGTTGTATCAAACCAGTTAAACTGCTGCCCTTTATCAAGAACTATCTGCATACAGGCCATTGCCACAACTACAGAAACATAACCCACCATATCAAAGCGTTTATTATACTTCTGCTTTTCGGGTTTATCACTGGGAACAAACAATTTTACCAGTAAGAATGAAAGCATACATAACGGAATATTCATAATAAATATCCATTGCCATGAATAGTTATCCGTCAAATATCCACCCATAAAAGGGCCTGCTAGCGGAGAAAACATCGCAGCCACTCCAAAAAGTCCCATTGCAACTCCGCGTTGTTCCTCCGGAAATACTTCCAAAAGGATTGCCTGACATAACGGGAGAATACATCCGCTGCCTATTCCCTGTATAATTCTTGCAGCAATCAGAGCTTGCAAATTCGGTGCTAACAGACACAGTAAACATCCAAGACAAAATATCCATATACTGTAATACATTAATAATTTTTTACCGATGGTTCTTACCAGATATCCCGTAACAGGCAGCATCAACCCGCCGGAAATAATATAACAAGTAATAACGGTATTAGTTTCATACTGTGTAGCACCGTAAAAGCCTGCGATATGCGGCTGGCTTACATTGGTGGCCGAAGAAGCGGCCAGAGAAAGGAATGACGGCAGCAATACCGATAATGCAACTATATAAGGATTAACTTTTTTAGGGGTAACAACTTCTTCCATAATTATTTTACTTTAACCTTTGGTACGACTGACATGCCGGGAACTATATTGTAATTGGAAATATCTTCCTTAAATACAATTTTTACCGGAACTCTCTGAACAATTTTTACGTAACTTCCCACAGCATTTTCAGGCGGGAAAAGACTTGACTTCGCACCGGTAGCACGCTGAATACTCTGAACTTCACCCTTAAAACGCTTGTGAGGATATGTATCAATTTTTATAGAAACCGGCTGGCCCTCTTTCATATGAGTTAGCTGGATTTCTTTAAAATTTGCAACAACCCATACTTCATCAGGGACAATCTGCATTATAGGCTGACCAACCTGAAGGTAATTTCCCATCTCAACGCTTCTGGCAGAAACTTTGCCTGCCTGAGGAGCATAAACTTTTGTATATTGGAGGTTTAATTTAGCCTGCTCAACTTCCGCCTCAAGTTTTTTGATATTAGCTTCCATAGCTTCGGTTTTTGCTATATTTGAGGCAAGAGCATGTTTTGCAGCCTGAGAACGTTCTTCTGCGGATTTATTGTTGGCTTCTGAAACTTCATACTTTGTTTTACTATCTTCAAATGCCTGTTTTGAAACAATACCGCTTTTATACATTTTTGAATATCTGTCATAATCGCTTTTGGCAAATTCCATTTTCGATTTTGCAGACGTAATATCTTCTACGGATTGATTAACATTAGCCTGATCCTTGTCAACTTCTTTTTCCGTAACATTTAATTCGGCCTTAGCCTCGGCTAGTTTTGCTTCAGCCTGATGCAATTTAACCTCGTAATCCGTTGGATCAATTTCAATAAGCAATGTTCCGGCTTCAACTTCATCATTATCATCAACAAGAAGTTTTACGACCGGACCGGAAACTCTCGGGGCAACCGTTACTAATCTACCTTCCACAAACGCATCATCTGTTGACTGAAAAAATGTAGAATGAATCGCAGCAAAAAGACCTATCAAAACAAGAATTACAGCTGTAGTTACAGGCACAAAAACTCTTTTCTTTTTATATTCCGGTCTGTTTTTCTTTGCTTTTTCCTTCCGCTGTTTTATTCTGGCTTTTGCCTTAACTTCAATTTCTTCTTTGTTTAGGGGTTTAAAATCATCATCACCTTTATTAGGTTCTTTTTTCTCTTCCATAAATTTTTATCTCCTGTATATTTATTAAATCTGTATATTCAAATCTTTCTCCAAGTTTTCTTTGAATTTATTCAATACCCTTAAAGTAATTAACAGTTCATCTTCAGGAACACCTTTAACCGTTCTCTGCCATAACTTTAATGCTTCCGGAATAACTTTTGCATGAACCTGACGCCCCTTTTCTGTAATAAAAATTTTGTGAATTTTCCTTCCGTTGACATCAGGTTGTATTGTAACCAGTTCCATTTTTTCAAGAATTTTTATAATTCTTGTAATATTGGGTCTGTCTTTCAGGGTAATGGCACTAATTTGTCTCTGGTACATACCGTCATGGTCAATTAATGCCTGCAAAACGGTTAATTGTTCCGGAGTTACTTCAAATTTATTGGCAGTAAATCTCTGAACAGCTATAGCACGTGTCATCTTGCCGATACGCACTAATTTCATTCCGATTCTGCTTTTTAATAAATCTAATTGTTCCATGACTTTTCTTTGTGTTATCATAATAACATAAGCAAGGAAAAATGAACATGAAAATTTTAAAAATATTAATTACCCTAATTTTATTAACGTGCAGCTTTTGCCCTACTGACGCTAAAAACAAACCTGTTGCTGCAGACAAAATAGAATACATGAATTTGTCATGGTGGAAGCAATTCGGAGACGAAAATCTTGATAATCATCTTTTATTCGCATATGAAAATAATAAAGATTTAAAAATTGCAACAGCCTCAACAAAACAGGCTCAGCAGGTTGTAAAAATGGCATTTGCCGATCAACTTCCGCAGTTATCAATAGATGCACATTTAGGAAGAGAATTTCCCTCGGCAACAACAAGATTTGGAGATGTCATAATTCCTGATTACACTCAAAGCAGGTTTCTTTTACCTTTAAACATGACATATGAACTTGATATTTGGGGAGAAAATTACCTCAAAACAAAAAGTGTTAAACAAAAACTGGAAATGATTAAACAGGATGAAAGAGCCTCATACATAATGATTACAACGGCTCTTGCTTCTAATTATTACAATCTTATAAAAGCAGATAAACTTATTGAGAATCAAAAAGAATTAATCAAAATACAGGAAGAAATTGTTAAATTATACGAAAAAATGTTTGACGGCGGTCTTTGTGCAATTTCAGATGTATTGAATCAAAAACAGTTTTTAACCGTTCTCAAAGAAGAATTAAACAACCTTAAAGAAACTCAGGACGTTCTGGAAAATCAGCTTAAAGTTATACTCGGCAACAGAGACCTTACTGATATAAAAAGAACTTCTTACGACAATATAAAATTAATAGAACTTCCTGCCGATATAAAATCAGAAGCTATCCAGAACCGCCCTGACTTGATAAAAACCGAATTTTATATAAAACGAATAGGGATTGACGTAAAAGTTGCAAGAAGAGAATTTCTGCCGAAATTTATTATTTTTGGTCAGGTAGGATTTAATGCATACCAATTTTCACAGATGTTTGGATCGCATACATTTCTTGCCAATGCAGGTATCTTACCGTCGCTGGATTTGTTCACCGGCGGAAGAAAAATGGCCATATTGAGATATCAGAAGTATGAATATGAAAAAGCTCTTCAGATTTACGAAAAAACAATTCTAACATCATTGCAGGAAGTAAATGATGCAATGATGAGTGCAAAAACAGCAAGAATGAATTTGCATGCAAGTGAAGAACGATATAATATTGAAAATAAAAAATATTCTCTTATTGAAGAGAAATTTGATATCGGTTCAGCTTCTAATTTAGAACTTCTTCAGGCAAAGGAGGCTCTTATTCTGTCGGAAAAGAATAACATTTCAAACAAAATTGATAATATAATTTCCGCAATAAATATATATAAGGCAGTTGGCGGAGTTGATTACATGCAGTTTGAAGAACTCTTATAAATAGGAAATTTTTTCTTTAAAAATTCTGCCGCCACTATCCGGCATCTCCTTTAAGAAACTAGGAAAGAGTTCTAACTTTGACAATAAAAACGCGGGGTGTTTTTTACTCACCTCGCATTTTTTAAATCTACATTGCAAAACCGACCTGAATACCGAGTGAGCGTAAATACTCTATGGCTTCTTGTTCACTCTGACACTGAGTTACTGCCTCTTTTTCAGCATCAGTCAACGGACGGGATGTATTATCACACTTAGAAATTAAATCCTGCTTTATGTCATCCAATGATAACTGACCGGTTCCTGGTTGTTTGTTCAGCCATACTTGCGGAGGATTGTCTTTAGGGGCATCTGTTCTAACAGCATCTTCATCTCCGGTATAATCTCCTGGGGCAGTCTCATAAGCACCTTCATCTCCGGTATAATCTCCTGGGGCTATTTTGTACTCTGACGGCTTATTATCGTTTTTACCAACCTGAAGTCCAACACCATAGTTATCCTGATCGTTATACTGTACCAGTTCAGGACTTCCGTCTTCTGTCCATTGTAATGTGTATTGGTTATCTGTTGTTATTGGATTTCCGTTCATTGACACACATTTATAAACCGGCTGGCCTTTGTCATTCACACCGGCTTTTCTGTATAAATATTTATGATCGCTTCCTGATGAATTATCTGTTATTGTAAATACATCCGGATTTTTGTCCCAAAAATCATTCAGACCGCCAATTTTTCCTTGGATATTCTGTGTTTTGCCACTAGAATCACGGCATACCATTTCTTTCTGATTAAATTTAAAGAAATCACCTTCGGATATTTCACCAGGTAACGCCGGAATATATTTTTCTCCGCTGTCTATAAGTTTTTTACGTAATTCTGCGTGTACCTCTTCTTCGGTTAATGCATCACTTAACTCTACCGGAGAATGTAAACCGCCTGCAGCTTTCGGAGAATTGGCAGCAGGTGTATTGTTAACGGCAACACGTTCTGTTGTCGGAGCAGGACTAGGCTTTTCTTCCTCAACAGGAGTCTCTTCAGCAGCCCCACGTTCTTCAACTGATGCTGGCTGCTCTCCTGCTGAACTTACCTCAGGGACTGGCTCATGAGCTACCTCAGATACTTCATCCTGGGCATGCTCGACTGATAAACCCTTTATCGCAAATGTATTCCAGTCTGTTAGCTTCGGGGCCTGAAACCAGTTTGTAAATATCGGAATATTACCGCCGAATAAACCGCTACCTTGTTGCGGCAGCCTTGATAAATATCCTTGTTGACCAGAAAATCTTAACAATGAGTCTCCTAAATTCGTTAAAAAATCTGTCATAATACAATCCTTTCATTGATTATTTACTTTATAATACTTATTTATATCTTATATATATACAAAAGCAATACATTGAAAAAGATTGCTATACTGCTATCTATCCTATCCTATGAGGCATTATAACTGGATTACAGCCATTTGAGAACTTAATTTTACATTTCTTAATATTATTAAGATTCTTAATATTAATTCTTTAATCGTCAAAATGACACAAAAAATCAGAGGCACCCCGTTAAAGATGCCTCTTTTCATATGTTAGTGTTTATAACAATAACCACTACTCTGCAGATATTTCTGTTGTATTCGGTTCTGTAACAGTAAGAGCAATACGTTTGTCAGTCGGATTAAACTTCAAAATGTATGTCATAATCTTATCTCCTACCTGCAGAATATTTCCGCTCTGGTTTTGAAGTTCAACAACTTCATTGTGAGGAAGTAATGCTTCAACTCCCGGAAATACTTCCACAAAAGCACCGAAATGTTTAATTCTTGTTATAGTACCTTCGACTTTATCGCCTTCTTTAATTTGTTTTTCAGCCTCAACCCAAGGATCAGGTTCAAGATTTTTCAAGCTTAAAGATACACGCTGCTTATCGTGATCAACAGCAATAACTTCAACATCAATTTTGTCCCCGACTTTTAAGATATCAGTCGGATGGTCAATCCATCTCCATGAAAGTTGTGATAGAGGAAGAAGACCGTCGATACCGCCCAAATCAATAAAGGCACCAAAATCAGTAATTCTTACAACATCACCTTTAACAATCTGTCCCGGTTCTATTTGAGAGAATACATTTTTTCTTGCTTCAACGGCACTATCTTCATAAACTTTTTTATTAGAAAGAATAAAGTTATTCTGCTGGCTGTCGAGAGTAAGGATTTTCAATTCAATTTTTGAACCGACTTCAAGATCTGTTTCTTTGCTTCTTAACTGTGAAGAAGGAACAAAGCCGCGGACTCCGGAAATTTCTACTAAGACTCCGCCTTTAACAATACCGGCAATCGTACCAAGAATTGTTTCATCGGCAGCTTTAGCCTTTTCAAGTTCTTTCCAGGCGTATGCAAAATCAACTTTCTTTTTGGAAAGAAGGAATTTGCCGTCTTCATCTTCTTCTCTTATGATAAGGAATTCGTATTCTTTACCTTTTTCAAACTTATCTTCAACTTTTTCATCCTTTTCTACAGCCTCACGTGAAGGAACCACTGCAATAGTTTTTGCACCGATATCAACCATCACACCTTGACTGTCATAACCGCATACTATACCTTTTACAAGGTCGCCTTTTTGAAACTTATAGTCATACTGTTTCAACAATTCTTCAAAATCTAATTCACTTGATGTCATCTTTACTCCATTGTCTTCTACTTGTTTATTACATTTGCTACTATTTTAGCAGACGAAACGCAATATGTAAAGGGTTTTTAACCTTACTTAACATTTTTTTACAGCACAAAGCAGGCTTATTCATAAAACAAGCCTGTTTTTATGTCATATTTTTATTAAATTAAGATTTCAATGAGGTTATTAACTCATTGATTGCACTCTCCTGAATTTCGATTTCAGCAATTCTTTCTTTTGTTTGCTGAATCAATTCTTTCGGGGCATTGGCGACAAATTTAGGGTTATTGATACGACCTTCCAAAGATCTTTTCTCTCCCGTTAATTTGTCAAGCTTTTTCTGTTGACGCTTAATTTCCTCATTAAAATCAATAAGATTTTCAAGCGACAACACTATTTTTGAAGCGGAAACAACTGCTGTTGCCGTTTTTTGAGGTACAGGGGCATTTACATCCGCATATGTAATATTTTCCACTCTTGCAAGTCTTTTTATATAAGATTCTATAGCTTCAAATACCGGTTTTTCATCTTCAGCAGCCCTGATTTCAATATCCATTTTCAATGAAGTTGAAATATTGAAACTTTGTCTTACATTACGTAACGATTTAATAGTTTCGAAAACGAGTTCCATTTCTCTTGCTTCTTTCGGAAAAGCAAGTTTTTCTGAATATACAGGAAAATCTGCAACAATAATAGCAGGGAACTCACTATTTTTAGGGATTAACTGCCATACACGCTCTGTAATATGCGGCATAATCGGATGAAGCATTCTCAATGACATATCAAGAACATATCGCAATACCCGCTGAGTATTAAGTTTTAATGCAGCATCCTGAAGCTGAATTTTCGCAATTTCTACATACCAGTCGCAATATGAATTCCAGAAGAAATCATATAAAACATGAGCCGTTTCACCTATTCTGAAGGTTTCAATGTTTTCATTAATTTCCTTAGCAGTAGAATTCAACTTATCAAGAATCCATTTATCCGCAATGGTTAACTTATCAAAATCAATGTCACTGTTATCGACTCCATCGAGATTCATAAGAACAAATCTGGAAGCATTCCAAATTTTGTTAGCAAAATTTCTTCCGTATTCAAATCTTTCTTCGCTCATCTTGATATCTTGACCGCCGTATGTACAGAGAGATGTCATTGTGAATCTCAAAGCATCTGAACCGTACTTGTCAATAACTTTAACAGGATCAATAGTATTGCCTTTAGACTTAGACATTTTCTGGCCTTTTTCATCTCTGATGAGTCCGTGGATATAAACTGTTGAGAAAGGAGCTTTTCCTGTAAATTCCAGTCCCATCGTAATCATTCTTGCAACCCAGAAGAAAATAATATCAAATCCTGTAACAAGAGTTGTTGTCGGATAGAATTTTTTAAAGTCTTCACTCTCGGTATTAGGCCAGCCCATAGTTGAAAATGGCCACAACCCTGATGAAAACCACGTATCAAGGACATCAGGATCCTGTGTATAATTTTCCGGATCAGGATTTTCTCTTGCAACAACCATCTCACCTGTTTTGTTATGGTAGTATGCCGGAATTTGATGTCCCCACCATAACTGACGGGAAATACACCAATCACGAATATTTTCCATCCAATTCAGATAATTCTTTTCCCATCTTTCGGGAACAAATTTTATTCTTCCGTCTTTAACAGCAGCAATAGCCTCTTTTGCAAGCGGTTCCATTTTTACAAACCACTGTTCTGAAAGAAGCGGTTCAATAGTTGTTCCGCAACGCTGACATTTACCGACATTGTGTTCATGGTCACGGGTTCTTAATAAGAAATTGTTATAAGAAAGCATTCCTATAATTTTTTCTCTGGCAGCATATCTATCGAGACCGTGGAGTTCTTGAGGGACTTCACCGCAGGCCTTCATTTTACCTTCACCGTCAATAACCCAGATAGGTTTCAGATTATGTCGTTTGCCGACTTCAAAGTCGTTCGGATCATGTGCCGGAGTAATCTTAACAGCACCGGTTCCGAAGTTTCTGTCAACATATTCATCAGCGATAATAGGGATTTCTCTGCCTGAAAGCGGAATTATAACAGTTTTTCCTACCAATTCTGAATATTTATGGTCTTCCGGATGAACCGCAATCGCAACATCTCCAAAAATTGTTTCAGGGCGTGTTGTTGCAACAATAATCGCTCCTGATTCACCTTTAACAGGATAAGAGATTTCCCACATATGCCCCTGCTCTGTTGCATATTCGGTTTCAACATCCGAAATTGCTGACTGACAGCGAGGACACCAGTTTACAATATATTTACCCTTATAAATCAAACCTTTTTCATAAAGTCTTACAAAAACTTCTTTAACTGCATCAGAACAGCCTTTATCAAAAGTAAATCTTTCTCTTGTTCTGTCAAACGAAGCACCTAAACGCTTACACTGGTCAAGAATTGCCGATTTATGCTCATTAGCCCAGGCCCATGTTTCTTCAAGAAATTTTTCTCTGCCCAAATCATAACGGGACAAGCCTTTTTCCCGAAGTTTTTTTTCAACTACATTTTGAGTTGCAATACCTGCATGATCAGTTCCCGGGAGCCACAAAGTTTCATAGCCGCTCATCCTGTGGTAACGGGTCAGTATATCCTGCAGGGTTTCATCGAGAGCGTGCCCCATATGGAGAACACCGGTAACATTCGGCGGAGGTATAACAATGGAATACGGCGGCTTTTTACTTTTTGCATCTGCTTTAAAAAAGCCTCCTTCTTCCCAGAATCTATACATCTCATCTTCGGTAGCTTTGGGGTCATAAACTGTAGGTAAATCTTCAATCTTCGTTGACGTCATCATAAAAAATCCCTCTTATTTTTATCGTATAACATAAAGATAACACAAAAAAACTTTTAAAACACAAAAATAAAAGCGTTATCTACTTTTTTTCCTCTAAAAGTCTGCAAATATCAATATTCAAAGCATTTGCAAGTTTATTCAGAGTTTTTATGGTTATATTTTGCTTTCCGTTTTCAATTTTACCTATATATTTTTCATGAACATCTATAAGTTCAGCAAGCTGAGCCTGCGTTAACCGTTTTATTGTACGTTCAACCCGTACATTCAATGCAATTCTGGAAAATAATTCGTTATCATTCATATGTTAATGATATGAGTATTTTATTGCTCTATAAACAATATATAATACTATATAAAGTAGTATTATATATTGACTTAATATTTATATAATGATATTATTTGTCTAAAAAGGAGAAACTATGAAAAAATTTTCAATATACACATCAGGATTAGACAAAAATGCTTTTACATTAGCAGAAGTTTTAATTACTCTGGGAATAATAGGTATAGTAGCTGCTATGACCCAAAACACATCCTGTGCATATTATGCATTAACAGATACTCATCCTACCAAACCAGGGAAAAATTACTGGCAGGATTTTCTTGGTGAAGTTTACAGCAGATAGAATTAGTATTTCTTTTGCCAGCCGTTTTCCATAATTTCAAAAGCATAGTTGTAATCTTCATCGGTACCGCTGCCATTTAGTGAGGAGTCTGTATATCGGACGATTTTACCCTTCCCGTTAACTGCCCATGCAAAAACATCATTTCCGAGCCGGCCCGGCTTTTTCTTTCCGTTGACATCAAAAAATACTGAAAAATTACCTTCATTAACATCAAAGAAAACTGTTACTCCATTATTTAAAACAAAACTTTTTAAGGCCCAGCTACGATATTGTGCCTCTGTAATTTTTTGTTCGGTACCGTCGTATGTATATACTGGAAAGGCAAAACAGGTAGTGTCACCCTCTCCGCAAACTTTTGTCATATTAAGTCGTTGTTTATAAAGATTTAACACTTGTTCAGATGAATCCTGATCGTTATTTTTTAATCCCCATACCTCAGGCTGTCCAAAGTCATAAATAAGTAAATTTGTAGCATTGGAAAATTCCGTATAAAACTTCTGCAATGCCGTAATATTAGAACGTTCATCAAGCTTTTGTTGTAAAGTCGGCAATGTCATAGCCGCAACCACGCCAATAATACCAAGTGTTATTAATACTTCCGCTAATGTAAAGCCGTCAGATATACTTTTTAAAAATTTCACGCAATCTCCAATATCCAATAATTATATTTTAATTTTAACATTTTATGTTAGCTTTATCAAGATATAACAGCATTATTTAAAGAGACGTGAATAATGTTCATTGTAAAAATCACCAAATCTGTCTTCTATAATGGCTACACGACACTGCTGTGAAAAATCTACAAGAAACTTAATATTATGAATTGAAAGCAAGGTTGAGGCAGTAGCTTCCTGACAACGCCAGAGATGACGAATATATGCTCTGGAATGATTTTTACATGCATAACAGTTACAACCTTCCACAAGAGGTTTATCATCATCCCAAAACTGTTTATTTTTGATATTTTTCTTTCCATCCCAGGTAAAGAATGAACCATGGCGGGCATTACGTGTCGGCAGAACACAATCAAACATATCAACGCCATATTTAATTCCGTCAAGTAAATCTTCCGGAGTTCCAACGCCCATAAGATAACGCGGCTTGTTTGCAGGCAGCAGCGGTGCCGTTAATTTTGTAAAATAATTTTTTATATCTGCAGGTTCTCCAACGCTGACTCCGCCTATGGCATAACCAACAGCATCATATGAAGATATTACTCTGGCACTTTCTTTTCTCAAATCATCAAAAAAAGCACCCTGCACAATAGGAAATAAAGCCTGACGAGGGTTAGTTTTTGCTTTAAAGCATCTTTCAAGCCATCTGTGAGTTCGTTCCATTGCAGCCTTTGCAGTCTCATAATCACAAGGATAAGGGGCACACTCGTCAAATGCCATAATAATATCAGCACCTATATCCTGCTGAATTTCCATTGAAACTTCCGGCGATATAAAATGTTTTTTACCATCCTTAGGATCTCTAAATTCAACACCATCCTCGGTAATTTTTCTCAAATGTGCGAGAGAAAAGACCTGAAACCCTCCGGAATCAGTTAAAACCGGCTTATGCCAGTTCATCCAGCCATGGATTCCTCCAAACTGCTTGATTAACTTTGTACCGGCACGCAGGTACAGGTGATATGAATTTGAAAGCATAATTTGAGCCCCCGTATCCATAATCTGATCGGATGTCAGGGTCTTCACTGCAGAATTAGTTCCTACCGGCATAAATATAGGCGTTTTTATAACTCCATGCGGAGTTGTAAAAACGCCTGCTCTTGCACCTGTTTGTTTACAGGTATGAATAAGTTCATATTTAAAGTTTTCGTGAGCATTATCACGCATTATTCATCAACATCCTCTGTAACAAGTTCCAGCATATTTTTGTAATTTGGACAGAGTTCTTCAGGCTTAAAGTATATATTGATTTCTCTTTCAGCACTTTCAATACTATCAGAGCCATGAACCGTATTGTATTCTTTCAACTGTGCATAATCTGCTCTTATAGAACCTACATCAGCTTCACAAGGATCCGTTAAGCCCAAAACGTGGCGAATACCCTGTACAGCTTTGTAACCCTGAAATACCATTGCAATAATAGGACCGCTTGTAATATATTTTACAAGATTCGGATAAAAAGGTTTGCCAATATGTTCTTCATAATGTTTTGCCGCAATTTCTTCGGTTACCTGAAGCATTTTCATACCTATAAGCTTATAGCCTTTTTTTTCAAAACGGCTTATAATTTCACCGACCAAACCTCTTTTAACACCGTCCGGTTTAATCGCAACAAATGTTCTCTCTTCTGTGTGCATGTCTAATTTCCTCCATATACGCCAAGTTTAACATAAACAGGACAAAAAAGCTATTCTGACTTAAAAACTTTAATTATTTAACAAATTCTAATTTTAGTTTCCTAAAATATCGAAATAACATCAAAAGCATTAAAGAGCAAAGAATTACAGCGGCAAAGAGCAGTCCGAACCAGAATCCTCTGAGCAAAAACCCGTGTTTTAGAGCAAGCCAGTAACCGAATGGAATTGAAATGAGCCAGTAACCTACAAAATTAGCAATTAAAACAATTTTAGTTTTTTTAATCCCTTTATAAATACCGGCCAATGCAACCTGGAGCCCATCAAAAATCTGGAATATAGACACTATAAATAATACCGGAACACAAATTTTCACGAGAGTTAAATCTTTTGTAAAAAGACTGACGAGAAAATGCGGGAATGAACAAAATACAACAGCACTACACATCATAAAACCGACAGACATAATCATTCCGATTACCGAATAATTTTTCAGCTCTGAAAAATTTCTGGCTCCATTTGCAAAACCTACCTTAACTGCAATAGCATTTGAAATTGCAAGCGGAACCATAAACGAAATAGTTGTAAGCGTACATATAAGGTTCTGTGCGGCAGCATAAACACCGGCAACTCTTCCCATAAATATTGCAATACTGTTAAAAGCAATAAATTCAACCATTATGGCAAGAGAAATCGGTAGCCCGACAGTCATAAGATTTTTATAATACCCTTTGTCATGATAATCTCTAAACTTCATCAAGCCAAGACAATAAAATAACAATGCAAAGCCCATAAAATATCTGACAATAAAACTTGCAATAGCAAGCCCTATAGCCCCGAGAGACGGTATCGGACCGAATCCGAATACAAGCATTATATTCAAAACAACATTTAAAAACACACAAAATACAGTAACCAAATTAGGGAAAAACACAATTTCAAAGGCCTGCAAATATTCTTTCAATGCCGCATGCAAATAAGCCCCGAAAGTGGAAAATGCAGTAACCAGCATATATTCCTTTATATACGGCACAAGTTTTGCCTCAAAATGCATATAATCAATAAGCGGAATAAATGCCAGTACAAGAAACATAACAATTACCGCCAGAATCATTGCAAATCTTATGGTCGGGAAAAAATATTTTTTAGCAGATTTTTTCTCTCCCCTTATATTTGACAGAATCGGCGAAACACTTGCGATTAAACCTATTCCGAATGTCATAATACAATTTGAAATAGCGGTTGCAATACTAATAGCTGCAAGAGTATCCGTTGAATGTCTTCCCGCAATCAAAACATCTCCGGCACCAATCAGAATAAATCCGAGGTTTCCCATTATAATTGGAAGGGCAATGTTCAAAAGTTCCTTAGCATAATGCTTAAATGTTATATTTTCCATAAGTAAAATCTTATCATATAAAAATATACTTTCAAACTAAAAGGCCCTGTATAAACAGAGCCTTTTAAAATATTCTTTACAAAATTATGCTTTAGGAATGGAGTTAGCTATAATTTCCATTTCTTCTAAAGATGCATAGACAGCATGGCATCCGCAATCAACATAAAGAATTTGTCCGGTTGTACCCGTTGACAGGTCAGAAGCTAAGTATAAACCGGCTTTACCGACATCTTCAAGTGAGACATTGCGTCCGAGAGGAGCTTTAGCAACTGCAGCTTTAAGCATTTTATCGAATCCGGAAATACCTTTAGCAGCAAGAGTTTTAACAGCTCCTGCCGAAATACAGTTAACTCTTATACCTTTCTTACCAAGATCTGCAGCAAGGTATCTCATTGAAGATTCAAGAGCAGCCTTAGCAACACCCATGATATTGTAGTTTGCAACCACATATTCTGAACCGAGATAAGTAAGAGCAAAAATTGAACCACCCTCGTTCATAATAGGTTCTGCATGTTTACAAAGAGAAATCAAAGAATAAGCACTTACTCCCATGGCCAAATCCCAACCTGCACGGGAAGTATCAACAAATCTGCCCTGTAAATCTTCTTTTGCAGCAAAAGCAACAGCATGAACCACGAAGTCAATTTTACCGTAAACTTTTTCACATTCTTTGAAAACTGCGGCAACTTCATCTTCTTTTGTAACATCACAGTTCATAATAATTTTTGCACCCATTTCTTCTGCGAGCGGTCTTACTCTTTTTTCCATAGCATCGCCGGCATAAGTGAATGCAATATCAGCTCCTGCTTCATATAGTTGTTTTGCAATAGCATAGGCAATTCCGTGAGTATTAGAAACTCCGAATATAACCCCTTTTTTACCTTCCATCAATTTCATAAGTATATCTCCCTCTAAAATTAACTGACTAAAATACTAAAAAAATAATACCAAAAATATAAATTTTAATCAAATTTTTAAACTTAATAAGCAAATGTAAACAAATGTAACAATTTTGAAAAACTTGTGAAATAGCTACACTCACATATACTTTATATATATGAGAGTATATAAACAAGGAGAGCTAAATTGGTCGATGGCGTAAACGGCAATCTGAATATGGCGGAGCTTTATAAGCTCGCGAAAAAAGCCGAAGTCAATACCGGTAAAACAACCGGTCAGACTAATGTTGACTCTTCCATGACAAGAAATGGTAGTGTTTATAATAATGCAATGAATAAAACTTCAAGCCAGAATCTAGCAGATGTAGAGTCTGGCTTAGCCGCATATAAAAACAATCCTAATATGACAGCCGAAGAAAAAGCTGAACTTTCCAAAATTGAACAACGCTTAAACGAAGTAAAACAGCAAACAGCAAACGGACTTCAAACAACAGGAGCTGAAACTTCACAGAGTGCTGACAGCACAGGAGAAACTGATGCAGAAAAACAGGCGAATGCTGAAGATGCACAAAAAGAAATAACTAAAGAGGAAGGGGAAGCAAGTGCGGCAAGTGCTCAATCTGATGCTGATAGTTGTTCAGAACAGACTGACCAGACACTTGAAGATCAGGATACAGTTAACCAATATTCAGAACAAACAAATAAAGAAACAAAAGAATTACAAAAATCACAAAAGAAATTTGATAAGAGTATAGCAAAAGATCAAAAAACTGTTCAAAAAAACCAGACAGAAATAACTAAGAATCTTGAAGAACAAACAAAAGCACAGGAAGAACTCACACAGTTACAGGAAGAGTTTAATGCCCTTGCAGACGAAGTTGGAGCAGGGCAGGGGACAAAAAGTGCAGAATCATTATCAATAGGTTATGCAACAGATATGAGCAGTGCACCTGACAGTTACAAAGAACAAAATCAGGGTGCAAGCCTGAATTCTACGACAGGTTCTGGTTCCGAAGAAAAAATGGCAAAAATGCAGGAACTTGGCTCACAGATTCAGGAAAAATCAAATACAATCCAAGTAACAGGTAACTCAATAAATAAGCTGCAGACAAGTACTAACAAATCGCTTAAGAGCATGAATAAAGTCATTATGACTCAGCAGAAATATTATTCAAAATTTGAAGCGAGCGTAGAAAAGAGACAATCCGCAACTGATAAAGTTTTAGATTTTGCAGAAAAGGGCTATCAAGTATCAGAAACCGTTACCCAGACAGGTAAAACTGTAAAAACCGTTGGAAAAGTAATGCAGAATGCGGGTCGAATTATGCAAGGATGGCCTCCTACAGCAGCAGCAGGTGCAGCTCTCCAAACAGGAGGTGTGACTGTTGAAAAAGTTGGTAATGGTGTAGAAACCGTAGGAAACTTCGGTAAAGCTGGATTTAGTGCTACAAAATCCGTATGCCAGGTAGCTAACGGAGATTTTGCAGCTGCATTGTCAAGTGCCGCAACAGCGGTAACATCAGCTTGTGCAGCTAAGAAAGGCGTTGATAACCTTACAAAATCAGGTGCAAATCTTGATAAACAGATAGAAAAAGCTAATGAAGGTGTTGAAAATGCAAAAACAACCGGAGAAGAAACTCAGGCAAAACTTGAAGAAGCACAACAGAAAGTACAGGAACAGGGTGCAGGTGCCGGAGCTGGTGCAGGTGCAGGAGTCAGTGATGCAACGGCTAATGCCGGAGCTGGTGCAGGTACAGGAGTAGGCGATGCTGCTAATGCCGGAGCGGGTGCAGGTGCCGGAGTAGGCGATGCCGCTAATGCCGGAGCGGGTGCAGGTGCCGGAGTGGGCGATGCTGCTGCTAATGCAGGTAATGCGGCAAATACAACAGTAGAAACCGCTGCAGATGTGAAAAAAGGCGGATTCTTCCAAAGAGCTAAAGAATGGGGTAAAAACACAGTTGCTAAAGGTAAAGAATTCTATGAAGAAAATAAATCAGACTTTACAGAGCTGGCACAAAACGGTAAAGCAGCAATGAGCAGTTTTAATGCAGCTAAAACTTCATTCAACGCGGCAACAGGAAGAACAGGTAATACACAAACCGCAGCTAACACTACGAATACCACCACAACACAGCAAAATGTAACAAGACCAAATATTAAAACCAATACAAGCAGATTAAGCTCTGGTTTCAATATGATGAATAAAACAGGAAATCACCAAATAAACACTTCACGTTTAAATGATCTACAGAAAAAAAGATTTTAGAAAATAAAAAAGCCTAATCAATGATTAGGCTTTTCTATTTTATTATTTATATTACATTTGTTTTAACATTGATAACTGTTCATATTCTTCAAGCATTAAGCTTAAGAAGAGAAGTTTATTTGCAGTAGCTTCATCGAGATTTGTGAACTCTGCTCCTGCTCTGACATCACTTGCAGTAATTACTTTGACATCAGCATTTATGGATAAGTCTCCATAAGATATATGAACAGGTATAACATCTCCGACTTTTACCGATTTATGGTGGCTAATCGCGATACCACCTCTTGAGATATCAAGAATAGAATCAATTTTACCACCGTCATTTGATAAAAGCTGAACCGGTCTGTCAGGATTCATCGCATCAAATCTCATAAACTGACGTTTATCGATAGTAGGAACGTTATCAGAAACATCCTTACGTTGAATCCAGGTACGGTTATCAATATCACTTCTTTCAATGTCCGGAGTCGGAGCCGGCGTTGGTTCCGTTGGCTGTTCGGTCGGCTGTTCTGTTGGCTGTTCGGTCGGCTGTTCTGTTGGTTGTTCAGTCGGCTGTTCTGTTGGTTGTTCAGTCGGCTGTTCTGTCGGCTGTTCTGTTGGCTGTTCGGTCGGCTGTTCTGTTGGTTGTTCAGTCGGCTGTTCTGTTGGTTGTTCAGTCGGCTGTTCTGTCGGCTGTTCCGTTGGTTGTTCAGTCGGCTGTTCCGTTGGTTGTTCAGTCGGCTGTTCTGTTGGTTGTTCAGTCGGCTGTTCTGTTGGTTGTTCAGTCGGCTGTTCTGTTGG
>CALVBS010000005.1 GCA_944325865.1 Candidatus Gastranaerophilales bacterium
TACCCAGGCTACTGATATTGTTGAGGTTCCGGACGATATTCTTGCTCTCCCTGATGCTCAGGGATACGGCAATGTCTTGTCTCTTCATCAGGCTATGGCTAAGGATTCCAGCGGTGAACTTAAGACTCTTGTTCAAGATTTTGTTAACGCCTCAAGTGAAACTGATAAATTAAATCTTGTTAAACAAATTATTCTTAAATGGACAGGAGTTGAAAACATTGCCGCTGACTCCAGAGGAGAATTTTATAACGCTCAGCAACTCGCCGCACTGGAAGCATTTATGGGACAGGGTTATACCGGAATTCCGGAACAGGGTACAGGACAAACGACATTCCCGAACTCTCAGGCTGCTAATGTTCTAAATGCCGCATATACAGCCTTAGTTGAACATGTTTATGCACAACTGACATCACAAACAACTTTAAGCAGTATTTATGACATGATTAACATCTCTGTTGATATTGAAACAGGCGAAGCCGTTATTGATTTAACAGATGTTACAGAATACATTAGTGCCCAGATTGCTTTGGATAAAGCCGCCGGTGACAACCTGCTTGCAGAATTTAACAGAAGTTTTATTCATCTAGGATTAAAAGATTATGCAAATTATGAGATATTTTATAATGAATTTGCCAATATCGACGAATCTTATAAAATTCTGCTGAGTCTTTCTGAGAAAACTGTAATAAACGGAACAGAAGGAGACGATTCTATAAATGGTGGAGCGACGGAAGATGCAATATTTGCAGGCTCCGGTAATGACACTATTTATTCACGTCAGGGAGAAGACCTTGTTTATGGCGGTGACGGGGATGATTATATAGATACCTGTCAGGATGATGATATTGTCTTTGGCGGTAACGGCAACGATACTATAATAGGCGGTTACGGTGATGATATACTTTACGGAGAAGCAGGCAATGACACTATTTACGCCGGCGATTTCGGCAAAACTACTATTATCGGAGGTACAGGAGATGACGAATTATACTCAGTCTCACAAAATTCTCTTGGCAACGAAACCACTTACGTTTATAACTTAGGTGACGGCAACGACGTTATTCATACAGGTGTTAACGATGATTACTTACAATTCGGTGAAGGTATTACTAAAGACAATGTTATGTTCTCTGCTGTCGGATACGATTTACTTATTACCTTCAAAGATAGCGAAGGTTCTATTATCGTCAAAGATAACTTTGATCACAGACCTTTCAGTTTAATAAAATTCGCAGATGGTTCCACATACGACTTTAATCAGGTAAGCCAACTCCTTGAAATCCATGGAACAGAAGGTGATGACACTGTTCAAGGATCTTCCCAAAGTGAAGTCATTTATGCCTACGGAGGAAATGACAATATAGATGCCGGTGCTGGCGATGATATAATCTATGCCGGGGACGGCGACGATACCATTAATGCTGGTTATGGGGATGATATTGTTTATGCTGGTAACGGCAACGACACTATTTATGCCGGTGATTTTGGTAAAACAACCATTATCGGAGGAGCAGGAGATGACGAACTATACTCAGCCTCACAAAATTCTCTTGGCAACGAAACTACTTACGTCTATAACTTAGGTGACGGTAATGACATTATTCATACCGGTATTAACGATGATTACATTCAATTTGGCGATGGTATTACCAAAGACAGTGTTATGTTCACTGCCGTCGGATACGACTTGCTCATTACTTTCAAAAATTCAGATGGCTCTATTATCATCAAAGATAACTTTGATCACAGACCTTTCAGTTTAATCAAGTTTGCCGACGGCTCTACTTATGACTTTAACCAGGTTAATTCTCTATTAGCACTTCACGGAACAGAAGGTGACGACACTATTCAAGGGTCTTCCGAAGGTGAAGTTATTTACGCCTATGGAGGAAACGACAATATTGATGCCGGACAGGGTGATGATTTAATCTATGCTGGGGACGGCGACGATACCATTAATGCTGGTTACGGGGATGACGTTGTTTATGGCGGTAACGGCAATGACACTATTTATGCCGGGGATTTCGGTAAAACAACTATTATTGGCGGGGCAGGAGATGACGAATTGTACTCAGCATCGCAAAATTCTCGTAGCAACGAAACCACTTACGTCTATAACTTAGGTGATGGTAATGACATTATTCATACCGGTGTTAACGATGATTACATCCAATTCGGCGATGGTATTACCAAAGACAATGTCATGTTCTCTGCCGTCGGATACGACTTGCTCATTACTTTCAAAAATTCAGATGGCTCTATTATCATCAAAGATAACTTTGATCACAGACCTTTCAGTTTAATCAAGTTTGCCGACGGCTCTACTTATGACTTTAACCAGGTTAATTCTCTATTAGCACTTCACGGAACAGAAGGTGACGACACTATTCAAGGGTCTTCCCAAAGTGAAGTCATTTATGCCTATGGAGGAAACGACAATATTGATGCCGGACAGGGTGATGATATTATTTATGCCGGGGATGGCGATGATACAATCAATGCTGGTTACGGGGATGACGTTGTTTATGGAGGTAACGGCAACGACACTATTTACGCCGGTGATTTCGGCAAAACTACTATTATCGGGGGAGCTGGAGATGACGAATTGTACTCAGCATCGCAAAATTCTCGTAGCAACGAAACCACTTACGTCTATAACTTAGGTGACGGTAATGACATTATTCATACCGGTATTAACGATGATTACATTCAATTTGGCGATGGTATTACCAAAGACAGTGTTATGTTCACTGCCGTCGGATACGACTTGCTCATTACTTTCAAAGATGCAGATGGAAGTATTCTTGTTAAAGATTTTTCTAACAGAAGGCCTGTTGATGCCATTAACTTTGCTGACGGAACTTCATACAATCAAAACGATATAACATCTTTACTAACAACACATGGGACAAATGAAAATGACACATTAAACGGTTCTACTCAATCCGAAAAAATATATGGATATGATGGCGATGATTACATTGATGCAAACAGCGGCAACGATACAATCTATGGAGGAAACGGCAACGATACTATTTATGGAGGCTCCGGTGATAATTTAATATATGGCGGAGACGGGAACGATTATATTGAAGCCGGCTCAAGCGGCCATTCTATCCTTATTGGAGGAAATGGAGATGATATTCTTGTCGGAGAATCCCAGAACTCAAAAGCCAGTACAACAACATATGTCTATAACTATGGCGACGGCAATGATAGTATAATCAATGGTTACGGTTCAAATTATTTAGAGCTGGGGGAAGGTTTTACTAACGATAATGTAATATTATTTTTAGATTCTCAAAATGACTCACTACAAATCGGCTTCTTAAATTCTGATAATGTAATAGAAATCGACAGAAAAAACCGTAATGCTTATATGGATAAAATTACTTTGTCGGATGGCAATTATCTGGACAACAATCAAATTAATCAGATTATACAAAATATATCAGCATATGCCTCTGATAACGGAATTGATATAAGTTCCATTGAAGATGTAAAAAATAATCCTGATTTAATGAATATGATTAGCAGCTCCTGGATGGCTGCTTAAGAAAGGAAATCATGCAGACTGGGCTGATTGCATTTGATGCCGCGGCTAAAATTAATGGAATAAGTCTCGACATACGTTCCATTATAAGAGAATACAGCATAAGCAATGATGAAATTGAGCCGGAAGAACTGCTTCGTATAATGAAGGAGTTCGACTTCAAAGCTAAATTAAAAAATATTCAGCCTGCAGATTTAAGCAAAGATTATCCTCTTCCTGCTATAATTTTAAATTCAGACAATACATATTCGGTTTTACTGAAAATTAATACAGAAACAGAACATGTTCTTATATATTCAGTAACGGAAAACACGACAAAAGAATTATCATATGAAGAACTTGAAACATTCTGCCATAATCGCTTTATAATACTATCTCATAAACTTATTAATTCTCAGATTAAGTTCGGATTTAAATGGTTTTTTAACGAAATTCTTACTTATAAACAGGTTATTGCAGAAGTAATGCTGGGTTCTTTTATTGTTCAGCTTTTCGGCCTTGTAACCCCGCTATTTACACAGGTTATACTCGATAAAGTCATTGTTCACAGAAGCCTTATTACGTTAAATGTTCTTGCATTTGCATTTGTGGCTGTAATGATTTTTGAACTGCTCTTAAATTTTGCAAGAAAATATATATTTTTACATACCGCAAGTAAAATCGATGCTAAACTTGGTGCTAAATTATTTAAACATTTATTTTCTCTTCCTTTTCCGTATTTTGAAAACAGAAAAGTTGGTAACATTATAACCAGAGTCAGAGAACTAGATCAGATAAGAGAATTTATCACTAACAAAAGTGTTTCTGTAATTCTGGATTTATTCTTCTCTTTTGTATTTGTAATAATGATGTTTATTTACAGTCCCGTTTTAAGTTTCATTGTAATAGGATTTGTAGTTGTAATAGGTCTGCTTTATTTGATAATAACACCTGAACTTAGAGAACGCTTAGAAAAGAAATTTCAAATGGGTGCTCAGTCTAACTCATACCTTGTAGAATCAGTAACAGGTATTCAAACTGTTAAATCGCTGGCAATAGAAGGGAGTATGCAGAAGAAATGGGAAGATTATCTGGCAAGGTATATCAGTTCTTCTTTTAAACTTTCAAATATGGGAAATATTGCAAATGCACTGTCAAATATGCTGCAAAAAGCGATGACCATCGCAATCTTATATTTCGGGGTAAAACTTGTAATAGCAAATAAATTAACAATAGGACAACTTATTGCATTTCAAATGTTTTCAAACCAATTTTCAGCACCGGTACTACGGCTTGTAAATCTGTGGAACGAATTTCAACAATGTCTTCTGGGTATCGACAGGCTTGGAGATATCTTAAATTCACCGGTTGAAGTTCAATCAAGCCAGAGTATTACACTCCCTAAAATTTCAGGTTCCGTTAAATTCGATAACATTTGTTTCAAATATTCAATTAATTCGCCTTACGCCGTAGCAAATTTTAAATATTTTATAAAACCGGGAATGAGCGTAGGAATTGTAGGTCGCAGCGGAAGCGGCAAAAGTACCATTACAAAATTAATTCAAAGACTCTACATACCGAACGAAGGGACAATTTATATTGACGGAGTTGACATCCGACAAATGAATCCGGCCTGGCTAAGATACAATATAGGAGTTGTTTTGCAGGAAAATTATCTGTTTGCCGGAACAATAAGAGAAAATATTTCACTTCCCAAACCCGATGCCCCGATTGAACTTATTATGCAGGCTGCCCAAATTGCAGGTGCTCATGAATTTATATCTGAATTTCCGGAAGGTTACGACACTCTTGTTGGGGAACGTGGTTCAAGCCTATCAGGAGGTCAGCGTCAAAGAATTGCAATCGCCAGAGCCTTAATAACAAATCCTAAAATATTCATTATGGATGAGGCCACTTCCGCTCTTGATTATGAATCAGAACGCATTATTCTCAATAATATGAACAAAATTACTAAAAACCGTACAACATTTATTATTGCACACAGACTTTCCGCTGTAAGAAACTGTGACGTAATTCTTGTTATGGATAAAGGTCATATTATAGAAGCAGGAAATCATGATGAACTTATACAGAACCCTAAAGGTTACTACAGATACCTTTACAGCCAGCAGGAGGGTATAAATGTTCACTAAAATAAAAAACACTGTGCTTAACAGTATTAAAAATATAAATGATTCTTATGAGTTCAAACCGTTATTAAGTGAAATTGAGGATTCACCGGTAAGTCCTTTGGGAAGATTTACATTCTGGACAGTCGTATCTTTAATATTTGTCACAATATTGTGGCTTTGTCTCGGACAAGTTGATATTGTAGTCAATGCAAGGGGTATTGTGATTCCTGACGGAGAAGCTAAAATTATTCAACCGCTTGAAACCGGTGTTGTTAAACAAATTCTTATACAAGAAGGAGACTTTGTTAAAAAGGGACAACTATTAATTTCTATTGATGCATCAACAACAGATGCTCAATTAGAGACTGTAAAACGAAATCTTGAACAGAGCAAGCTTGAAGCAAAACGATTAAAAGCTTCAGGTAATAATACACCGTTCGTAAAAGATACTAACAATAAAACGGAAGAATATGAAATTCAACAAAATTTGTATGCTGAAAATCTCGCAGCAATGAACAGTTCAATCAACGCAAAACTGCAGGAAATAAATCAGGTAAACAGACAAATAAATTCTGCAGCCGCACAAAAAAGAGATTATGAATTCCAGCTGAAAAATGCAAACGACAGATTACAAAAATTAGGTAATGTCATAGATATCATTGCATATAATCAATATCAGGAAGCCTCCGATAAAGCAAACAGTCTTAGAGAATCCGTCATAAGAACTGAAGCGGAGATACAACGATTATATGCCCAGCGGAAACAGATTGACAGTGAAATCTCACAAATTAAGGCTGATTTTAAAGCACAAAATTTAACCGTTTTATCTGATACTCAGAAAAAGATTAATGAACTTGAAGCAAACAAAGAACAAATAGAATTTAGCAATATAAATCAAAAAATAACAGCACCTTGTGACGGATATATTGATAAATTGATGATACATACAATAGGAGGAGTAGTCACTCCTGCACAGGAACTTATAGCACTTACCCCGGCAGATATACCACCTGTAATAAAAGCAAAAGTTTTAAACAAAGATATAGGATTTATACGTGTCGGCATGCCGGTCTCTATTAAAATAGATACCTATGATTTCCAAAAATACGGAATTCTTCACGGAAGTGTTAAGTCCATTTCTCAAAACAGTCTGGAAGATGAACAACTCGGTCCGGTTTATGAAATTTATATAACACTGAAAGAAGATACTTTTCTTATCGATGGAAAAGAACAAAAAATATCAACAGGGATGACTCTCAATGCAGAAATTGAAATAGGGAAACGCCGTATTATAGAATTTTTCATATACCCGTTGATTAAATATATGGATGAAGGGATAAGTGTCCGATAAGTTACAACTTCTCCATTAAAATATATGAAAAGACTCTATCAAAAAAGCACCGCCAAAATTTAGCGGTACTTTTTATAAACTATCTTCTTGAACGATGATTACGGTAATGTCTGTTATGTGATGATTTGCGTTTTCTATTCTTCTGAAATTTTTTTTGATGTTTTTGATGCTTTTTTATAACGTGTTTTTTATTCTTTTCATATCTTTTTATAGCTTTTTTACTACGCTGTTTTTTCTTAATATTCTGTTTCTTTTTACGCCATTTGAACCATCTGTGTTTTGAGTCTTTCTTTTTAATTTTATGATTTTGGGAGGAATGCTCACTTCTTTTTATTGAACTTCTATCATTATCCCGATGCCACCAATTAAACCATCTGTGCTGAGCCGGTCTGTCACTATGGTGTGTATGTGGAGCAGCCAAACATACCGCACTTAACCCCTGACCCAACAACATTATCCCTGCAATTAATAGAGACAAAAACCTTTTAAACATAACACTAATCCTTTCTTTTCCATATATTTTATATATTTTTGTATTATAACAAAAAAATATTTTTATAGACACTCACACAAAAATTATATAAACATCTCTGGAAAATACCTTTTTCACGCTTATTTTTATACCCGATTTTTAAATCTTCGGTTGGGCATACCTGTCCAACGATAAATTTGGACATTAATCGGACTTGGAATTTTTGTAATGTGCTTAACTCATAGGCTAATTAACAAATATTTTTTATTAAAGTCCTAATAAGGTCCGATTTCACCCAATTTGATTTTTTATAATCAAGCAACTTCCGACGACTGATATTTAGTGTTGTTGGGCATGTATGCCCAACCTACTTACTTTTGTACACTTTGTGTTGGGGTAGAAACCCCAACCTACAAGCTGACCGATTACTTTTTAGTGGGGACAATTCAAGAAACCCCAACCTACAAACTACAAAAATATTTACAAGAAATAACAGAGATATGTATGTCCCTGTTGAATATTACGGCATTCCAAAAAAGAAATAAATGTAAATTTATATTAAAATTGTACCAAATTTATTTTTTACGAGGTTTACTATAATATAACATTCAAGTTAAGAAAGGGGTATATATTAATGAACACAAATTATTCAAACAACTATCATCAATCATTTGGTAGCTTCAACTTTTCTAAAGATGCAAAAGAATTATTAAAGTGGCGTGTTAAGACAAGTGCAAGATTAGCAAAACTTGAAAAAATATGTAATAAAGAGAATACAGGTGCAAGAGCTGCTAGAAATATTGATGTTAATGTAATTTCTAATCTAGCAGGAGGGCCAGTATTGGTAGCTGACTATAAGGGTGCAAGTTTGTATGCTGAAAGATTTTTCGATACACCTTTGTCTTTCTTAAAAAAAGCAACAAAACGTGCTGACAAATGGGATGCACATGACAATAGCCCTGTAACTAAAGCAATTGATAAATTAGTTTAAACTTCAAGAGATATATTATAAAAGAAGTATAATTAATATAAAAGAAGTTATAATTATTAAAAAAGCTAAAACTAAATTTGAAACAAGTAGCCAGTAGGTTAGGCATACTAGCCAAACAAGTTTAAAATACTCAAATTACTCAAACTACTCTTTAATTACTCGGGGGAAAAATCGGCTTGTGAAGTAAAGAAAAAGCTAATTTTGCAAAAATTAAAAATTCTGAGTGAGTAGAAAAAGAGTAAAGTGGGTAATTTGAAATTGAAATAATCAAACCACTTCCGACCGCCTAAAAGCTAGATTGTTTCGGACTTTTGCCCTCGCAATGACAAAAAATACTTCCGACCAAATTACTCTGTTATAAAGTGACACAAGCATTGATTATATTGAACAAATAGTTCGATTATTTTGGGTAAACAATATATAAAACATAACTAATATTTTTTATTGTAGGACGATTAAATCAACCTAACCGATAATGAAGAATAGATTTAAAATTCTTCATAAATATTTAATGGTTTGTTTTGAAGTTTTGTCTGTAAATATTCGGCAAAAAACTTTGTTTTTGATTCATCTTTACCAAAATCTTTTGGGATTTTGTAAATTTTTGAATTTTTTAAAATAATTAACAAGTGATTATGTGTACAAACTCGACCTCTCGACTTTACATAATCGAATCCAATTATCTCTTCAGGATTAAATGTCTTACCAGATACCTGAATATTGAACATATTTTTATTTGATATATAACACGCACTATCGTTACAAACAAATTTCGAATTTGTAATCCACAATAACCAAAAAAGTGCAATTAGAAAAAATATAACTATATATGAATTTATACCAAAAAATTTCATATATAGATAATAATACAAATTTTGATTTTAGTAAATAAAAGTAGTATAAAGTCCGTAGGTTGGGCTTTCAGCCCAACAAGGATTAATAGGACATTAATTGGACTATAAAAATTCTTAGATTTTAGTAAGAATCAGGCTAATTTAAAAGTATCCTTTGTAAATCCAAGTCCTAATAAAGTCCAGTTCTGATTTATTAAAAATTCAATATCATAAAACTTCCAACGGCTAATATTTAGTGTTATTGGGCAAGTATGCCTAAGCAACAGTTTATTGTTAGGAAACCAAACTGGACATTAAAATACATTTGCCCTCGCAATGACAAAAAATACTTCCGACCAAATTACTCTGTAAAAGAACAGTTGCAAAAACTAAAAAAGTGACTTTTAGGAAACCTCTAAAAGTCACTTATATCAATTGGTTGCGGGAGCTGGATTTGAACCAACGACCTTCGGGTTATGAGGGGCTTTTGGGGACAAAAAACTTTGTAAAAACTTATTTCACACTGTTTCATAAATAGCCTAAAAATCAACATTTACAATATCTCAACAGATATTCTGTTTAATCAATATTTCACTTTAATTAATTATGATTTTCATAATTATGGGAACAAAATGGGAACAATTCAAAACTCTGAAAACACTTGTTAAATCATTGATACACTATATAAAATTTTATTACTTTATTACTTTTAAATAAAACAGATACTAAAAGTCAATCAGTATAAACATTTTGATTAGTAATAAAAATGTTAGAATTTCGTAATAAGTAATAATTTTTTTTGTTTATCTAGAAAATTACTCATTATAATCAAAATTATTAATGAATTTTATCTTAGTTGGATAATTTTGTAAGTATTTTTCTTGCTCAATGTCATTTTTTGAGATCATATTACACAAATAATTATTGAGCCTCAACGTGAATTCTTTTTTTTGACTAGTATTTCCTGAATAATCATTAAGTTCAGTTCTATAAGAATCTTTAAATATACCTTTCCATAATGGTAAAAACTTATTTATTTCTAAATATTTATTTAAAGGTTTCACATTCACATAATTATCAAATTCATCTACATCAGTCATTGCTAAAGCATTTAATAGTAACGAAGGTTCAATTAATAACACATCTTTTTCTGAAAGTATATCTAAAAATAAATTAAATCGCATGAAATACTTTTCAATATCTCTTGCGGAAAATTCAAGGATATTTGTAATGTCAGATATTAAATGACTTAAAACATTTTGTTCTTGATTAACTTCCATGTCTCTTGGATACCCAAAACTATCAATGTAACGCTGTAAGTTATAGTTGTAATATCTACCACTTTTTACAAATTTGTCAATTTTATCCCAAACCTTATGTAAATGATAGCGTATCAATTGTTCATTAGAACTATCTGGCAGTTGAAAATCGACATCTATAAATTTTCTTAAATATCCATTGACATCTCCATCATTTGTTCCAAAAATTCTTTTTACAGAATTTTCGAGTTGTTTTTTATCAACAGATAAGACAAAAATTATATTAGGAATTCCAAATAAATGTTTTACGATTTCAAGAGTTTTTATTGCATACATAGGATTACAGCGGTCAAGTTCATCAACAAATATTATAATCTTTTTCCCAAGTTTTTCTTGAATACTCTTTAGCTTACTTTTAAAACTTCTTATTTCGTTTTTAAGTTCGTTGTATTCAGAATCAATCATTTTTTTAGAAGGGTCAAAATTCGCAGAACAATTTAATACTCCAAAATTTACTCCAATTTGAAGAGAAGTTTTTTCACAAATTTTTTTTGCAAATTCTTTACTTTTCTGTATCTCTTCTTCAAGTTGAGTTTTTAAATCATATTCTTCTAGTTTCGCAAATAATTCAACTAATAAAGGAATAATCGGTTTATCATAAAAATCAGACTCCCACGCGTTATATAAAATATTTATTGAATCTTCTTGCATTAACTTAATTAAATTTTCAATAAAATATGTTTTTCCACCACCCCATTGAGCAGAAACACTAAAAACATTCAAATCGGTGTTGAGCAAAATATTCTTAAAATTTTCAGCGACAGTCTTTCTATTTAATTTATCATCAGCAAAGGCTTCTGATATTTGAACGACCTTTTTATTGTTTTGCATTTCAATTTCATCTGCCATAGCTACTCCTTATTAAATAATTTTACCATGAACATAATTATGCTATAATAAACGCATGGCAAAACGAACAGAGGCATTGGAAGTATATTTTTATCAAACGAGTTCAGGGAATGAACCTGTCAGAGAATGGCTTAAAGACCTGCCCAAAGAAGATAAGCGTACAATCGGTTTTGACATCAAAACTGTTCAATATGGCTATCCGCTAGGTATGCCTTTGACAAGAGTTTTGCATGGTACAAATGGATTAGAAGAAGTTCGCAGTAATGTTTCAAACGGGATTGCACGAATTATTTTCTATGTTGAAGATAACACAATGGTGCTTTTACACGCATTTATCAAGAAAAGTCAAAAGACACCGCCAAAAGATTTAGATGTTGCAATCAAACGGTATAAAGATTTAAGCAAAAGATAAAATAATTCTTTTGCCTAAGTATTTTGCTACTTTTTCAATTGTGTTCAAGGTAATTGAAGTGTTTTCAGGGTCTAAAATACGACAAATAGCTGTTCTTGAAGTTTCTAATTCTTTTGCTAAGCGATTTACTGAAATATTATCTTCAATCATTTTTTGTTCTAATGCGTATGCAATAACCCTTTTTATTGCAACAGCTTCTGATTCTTGAAGCATATCTTCTTCTTCAAGAAAACTATCAAAACTGGAGCCTAAATGTTTTTTATCAATCATTTTTAATTATCCTTTTTTTATATTTACATTGTACCAAAATTGGTACAATATTTCAACCCCTATGTCAAAAATTTGTTAAAAAACCTTAAAACACTGGCAATACAAATATGTACAGTGTGTTTTATTCCAATTATAATAATAAAAATGGCTATTTCAGGCACTTTTGAATAATAAAAACAGAATTGCTGAATCCAGAATAAACGAGATTAAACGGAAACAATATTTTAAATATAAATATATATAAAATTCAAGAAAGTTCAACGAGTGTCAATCTCGTATTAGCAGAGGTATTTTTATGGAAAAGATAGATTATTTAAAAGAATTTATGGCAAAACTGCAATCATTAGACCGTTCAAGAAGTTTAACGATAGTGTTTAAAGACTTTTTAACACTATGCACCTGTTCATTAGCACAGACGATTTACAGAAGTGATGAATTAGAACAAAAATACCTACAAACAATAAAACAATATACAAAAGAGCAAGCAGAAGAATTTTCAAAACTGCTTGCTCTTTTAGTTATGGCACTGGAAGAAAAGTATCAAGACTTTTTAGGCGAAGTTTTTATGCGGTTGAATTTAGGCAATTCTTCTATTGGTCAGTACGAGACACCTTACACAGTAAGTAAATTTATGGCAGAAATAAATTTTTCAGAACTGGAAATGTCTCAAAAGATTGCGAATAATCACCTGATAACACTTTCAGAACCTTGTTGCGGAAGCGGTGGAATGATTATAGCCTTTGCTGAAACTATGAAAGAACATAATTTTAATTATCAAAAACACTTGTATGTTGAGGCGATTGATATAGATGAAATGAGCTTTATGATGGCATACATTCAATTAACACTGCTTGGAATTCCTGCCAAAGTAATACAAGGAAACACTTTGACATTGAAATTTCAACAGGTGCTTTATACTCCGTTTTATTTTCTGAGCGGGATTGAGTATAAACTGCAAAAAATCAATACTAACAACAAACATGAACTTATTGAAACAAAAAATAACAATCAAAAACAGAATATGCAGTTACAGCTATTTCAACTATGACTAATTCTGACATAGGTATATATCATAATAAAAATACAAGGAACAGGATATGGAAAAACATCACTGGTACAAATTAAAGAAAAGGTTAGAAAATATTATGGCTCCGAACTTAAATATATCTCTTAATTATAGTCCTCTAAGAAAGAAAACAAACTGGAGTGAGATAACTTTAAGATTTTTTCAAGTAAAACTTGATGATGAAATAATTTGGCAATTTCCGAAAGATACAAATCAAGTTATAGATGAAAATTTCATATACGGACAAAGTAAGTTTGATAACCAGTATATCAATATAGAATTCCCGATACAGTCAATAATAGCATATCTTAATTTACCTAAAGAAAAATTGTTTAACTATGAAGATAAAGCAGGAATCGCAGAGATTTTAAAAGTTTGTGATAAAAGAATTGGATACAATCGCCTAAAAACATTAAAATTATCGCAAGCTAGAACAAAGATTTTTGAAAAAAGATTTAATCGTAAAAGAGACTTGAAAGGAAGGTATAATGAAAGAACTACCTTGTGAAGATTTATTCGTCTTATCTAGAAATTATAGAGCCATTTTTGACAACTACATAGCTAAAACAGAAGCCGATGAACTCTGGGAAAAAACTAAAGATTTTGATAAAGTAGATAAATTTTGTGAAAGAATAAAGCTAAAACAAGAATCAGCATTGCTACTAAAAAAGTCAAATATCCATAAGCGTTTTATTGACAAAAAATTTAATAATTTTAAAACTTTTGATGAAATTACTAAATCAGCGAAACAATCAGCTGTGGACTATGCTGAAAATATTTATGCTCATTTAGCTTTTGGTACCAATCTTGTCATTGAAGGTTTAGGAAAAGTCGGAACAGGAAAAACTCATTTAGCCTGTGCGATTGCTCATTATGCAATAGAACATGGTGTTCCAACAAAATTTATAAATGTTGTATCAATGATATCTGAATTAAAAGAACGGATGAGTATTCCAAAATATATAAGAACATATACAGATACAGATTTATTAATTATTGATGACATTGGTAAAGAAAAAAATTCTGAATGGGTATGCCAAACAATTTATCAGATTATAAATATTCGATATGAAACACAAATGCCTACGATTATTACAACTGAAAACTCAATGAAAAATATGACAGCTCATTATAAAGAAAAAGGTAAAGCAATTCAAAGCAGAATTACAGAAAACTTTGTCTTAATAACACTTAATGGAAAAGATTACAGACAAAAAGGAAGATAAAAATGCGTAATAATAAATAGAAATGAAAGATTATTAAGGAGAACAAACATGAAGACACAATTCGATGAATACTTTATTTTTGATAGTATATCAACATGCTATGAAGAAAATACTTTATTTAGTTACAATGGATATTGTGGAGAAGTAGATTCGTACGGAAGGGTATTATTTGTAATAAAAGCAGAAGAAATAGCAAAAGCAAATGATAATTCGTTTTTTGTAAAAATTAATGGTAAATGGGGGCTTTATAGTGAATGTTTTGAAGTTATTATTGAACCTCAATATGAAGAACTTCGCAATGCATACAATCATCTTGAGGAATGTTTCTGGGCTAAACTAAATAACAAGTATGGAATAATAACCAGAAATAATACTTGTTTGACCGGTTTTATTTATGATTTTGAATATGGTATCTTTGATCCGACTAAAGGTTATTTTATCGTTGAAAAAGATAATAAGCGTGGAGTTATAGATATTTACGGTCATATAATTTTTGATTTGATTTATGATGATATTCAAATTTTATGGTCGCAAGGGTATGTATCTCTTAATGGTAAACAAGCTTTAATTAATGAAAATGGAGTATTTATAAAGATTGATTTAGATAGCCTGAACAATTGTATAGATAAATGTAACAGACTAAAAAATTTAGAAAAATCATTCGCTTTATCATAAATCTAAACTCAAATAGACATCATCCAATTCATCTTGTGTAATTCCTATGTAGCGGAGTGTAACACTAGGTGATGAATGATTGAACAGTTTTTGAATAAGCGTTATGTCATAGCCATTATTGTAGGCATGATAGCCAAAAGTCTTTCTTAGTGTATGAGTTCCGATTTTTTCTTTTATTCCGACTGATTTTGCAACATCGTTAATAATTTTGTATGCCTGTTGTCGCAGTAAAAAGCCTTTATTCTTACGTGATATGAATAAAGGCTCATTTTCGTTATATTCTCTTGTCTTTAAATATTCTTTAAGTGCCGATTTTGTACTGTTTGATAGCGGGAAATCCTTAAACTTATTTGTCTTTTTCTCTCTTAGTCTTATTCTGTCTTTGATTTTCCCCTTTTCACTTACGTCAGATATTTTAAGTTTTAGTAGATCACTTATTCTAAGACCGGAGTTTATTCCAAGAACGAATAAGCAGTAATCACGTAAATTTTGTTGTTTCAGCAATTTCTTAATAGTATCAATCTGTTTTACATCTCTGATAGGCTGTACAAATTCCATTTTTGACCTCTTTCTATGGCTAAAATGCAGTCATAATCAATAATACATAATATATTTATATTATAAATTATGTATTATTCTATGTATACCTTAATATTTACAAGGGTTTACAATGTTATTGAAGTTAAATCAGGGTAATAAACAGAGGTATTTTTACGAATGATACAAAATATAATTATGTATCATTCAAACAATGCATAAAGAATACTACTTTAGGCATTTTACGAGAAGCAACACAGAATTTTTAGAATAAACATAGTGGAATTTTAGCAGATTATTAAATATAAAATATAATAAATACATCTGAAAGTTTAATCAGATTTAATCTGGAATCACTCTAGTCAAAATCAAACAAATATTTTGCGGGAATTTCAAGGGCTTCGGCAATTTTAAAAATCATTTTTAAATTCGGATATTTTTCAGAGCGTTCAATTTTTCCGATATAAGATAGGTCGCAGTCAACTAATTCAGCCATTTTGCCTTTGCTGTAATTTTTAAGCTCTCTATATTTCTTAACATTTTGAGCAAATCGCTTGCAATAATTTTCTGTCATATTTATATTGTGCTATAATACTTGCATCCTATTATAGACTTAAGGTCTAATAATAAATTTTGTTACGACTGATTTTGACGGAGTCATATGATAAACTGTTGGTAAAAATGAAAGGCGGTGTTATGGCAATTAAAGAAGCTAAGCAAAGCGGAAGTAGTGTACTGGTAAAATGCGGAAATTCTACACAGCAGTTTTCAGGTACATTAATCGGTTACACTTCAAACGCTGTATTTATTCAAAATGGCAGAAATCTGCATGTATTTGTTGAACGCAACGGAAGTGTTGTAACAAGCGGAAAAAACATTCCACTAAGCGGTAATGAAGATATCAGAATGTATGGCAATCAAGTCGGTATCAAAAAAGGCTCAACAATTCACTTGTATGATGAAAACGGCAAACCTGCAGGAACAAGACCTGCATAAGAAAGGGAGTAAAGATGAATACGAAAGAAGCTCAAGATTTATTAGAAGCGTTCATCTGTGACAAAGACTTGAAAGAACTTGAACAGATGTTTGGAAAATTTAATATCTTTGCCTGTTTAAAATTAACAAGAACAGAAATTCGTCATTCTAATTTTTTAGCTTGGCTACTTGACCCTAATGAAACACATGGTCTAAAGGATTATTTCTTAAAAGAATTTTTAAAGAATATTTTAAAAAGTAAGAAAAATGAAATTGCAGAAATCAATGGAAAAGAGATTGAACCAAAAAGCAGTGAAAATTCAGATGAAATTATAAAGAGGCCGTATTCAGTACCATCAATATTTGATATTGACTATTGGGACATGACAGAAACCGAAGTTTTCAGAGAATCAGAATATATCGACATACTTCTCGTTGACGAAAAAAATAAATTTGTCTTTGTCATTGAAAATAAAATTGATTCTTGTCAGCACAGTAACCAACTTGCCAGATATCGTGACTACGTTGATGAACAATACCCAAACGAAAATTATTATAAAAAAATATTTGTTTATCTCAAGCCAGCAAAAGAAGATGTTGAAAAACCTTATATTTATTTAAATTACGAAGTAGTAAGAAATACAATAATAGAAATGCTTGGTAATAAAAAAGATAAAATGAGTAATGAAATTTTAGTTGCAATTAAGCATTATAATGAGATATTAGAAAGGGATATTATGAAAAAAGAAGATGATAACCTTAGAAAAATTTGCAGACAAATTTATAAAAAACATAAATCTGCAATTGATTTAATAAATCAATATGGTAATCCCAAGGAAGCAATTTTTGAAATATTACAAGAAATATTGGAAGAACAAGAAGATTTAATGATTTGTTCTAGTGAAAATAATGCTATCCTATGCTTACCTGCAAAAATAGAAGGAAAAACGCTTGAAAATTTAAAATTCGGGAACTGGGATCCGAATAATTATATTGTTCAATTACATTTTATGAACTTTAAATACGGGCATAATGATTTGTGTTTTGAAATATTATTGGGACCAGCCTGTAGTGATGATTCAAAAGAGAAGCGCAGTCTTTTGTTAAAAGATATAAAAGACGCACTTAAGCTCTCTTTTAAAGCTGAAGACTCTGATTGGACTTGTACTAAAGCGGTTTCACTTTTAACAATGGAACAATATCTAAAATATAATACAAGAGAAGAAATCAAAAATCATATAAAAAAAGTGATAAACGAAAATAAAAAGATTTATATTGATGAGTTATGTAATATACTAAACGAATTTTGTAAATAAAATCAATAAAAAGCACAACTATGACCCATTTTGTCGTAGTTGTGCTTTATTATAATTATAAGAGAGGTCGAACATGAATAAAAATGCTATCTTAAAAAATATTGAAGAACTAAGCAATAATGCAATGTTTTCCCTTTCTCTAACATCAAGAGAATTATTTCATACCAACTTTTGGGCTTGGTTGTTAAGAAAATATCCGAATATTTTTACTTCTGTTTTTTATCCGAATTATGACGGCAAAAGTAAGGTTGAAGTTTTAAGAGAAAAGTATAATTTTGACCTGCTGCTTAAAATAAATGATGAATATATTATTATTGAGAATAAATGCAAATCAGTGCCAAACAGAGCTCAATTAGAAAAATATTACAAAAAATTTAAAACCGATAAAAAGAAAATTGTTTTAGTTAGTTATTTTATACCGTTATTTTTATCTACTTTATTTGGTTATGAAGAATTTTTATCATACGAAGAACTGTATTCTCGTTTAAAAAACGCTTTTTATAATATTAGTTCTGAATCTATTGAAAAAAATGACAAAGTTTTAATCGAAAGTTATATTGATTTTCTCGCATTATTGAATGAATTTCAAACTAATATAACTATAAATGCAGATGACAAAATAAAAGATTTATGGTCGGTTGTAAGAGATACTGATATTCAAAACGAATTATACAAAATAAATTTTCAAAAATCTTTTGAACGTTCTTATATAATAAAACTAAGTGAAAAAGTTTTAGAAAATTTTAAATATAAAGAATTTATAGATGAGATTCGTATTGACTGCGGTCGGGATTTAAAAATGTTTAGCGACATTCTTTTCTATTTTCCGGGTGCATGGGACAAAGATGAAAATAAACGTCAAGATTTATGCTATTTGGGTGTAAGTGTGTGGGGTGATGATTATAGATATTATGCAGGATTACATAAAGCTCAATGCGGAATTTTGGCTCATAAAAAAGACAAATACGACAAAGAGAATAAAATCGCAGGTTTCAAATATTTAAGTAAAAACTATAGTTGGCTTTTTGAACAAGAAGATACTTGTAAGTGGAATGGTTATAGCTACGAGAAGGAAATGTATTTATATAAGAAACTAAACATTTCTGATTTGACAGTCAAAGAGTTAGCAAAAAAAGTTGTACATGATTTAGAGTTAATTCATTTTTATTTAGAACCAATAAGAGGGAAAGAATGTCAAGACTAAACAAAACCGAAGAAATAATAGAACTTGCAATGATGTTTCAGAATAGCTATTGCGGATTATGCATTGATGATATTCAAGAGCATTTTGAGTGTTCAAGACGTTCAGCAGAACGTATGAAAGCACTTTTGTTCGACTTGTTCCCTGAAAAAGTTGAAGAAGTTCCAACATCTGACAAGAAGAAACGTTGGCGGTTTGTTAAAGGCACAATGAATGCTTTAATATCCTTTACTGCGGACGATTTTGCAAACCTTGAATACTTAAAAGGCTTGTCAACAGATGAAAACAAACAAAAACGGCTTGATGAACTTGTCGCAAAAATTAAGGCTTTAACACCTCAAAAGAATTTGAGAACACTCGATACTGATGTTTCTGCAATTTTAGAATCGGAAGGCTTTGCCGTAAGACAGTATTCAAGAGCAAAAGCAGACCCGAAAGTTTTAGAACAATTAAGGTCTGCTATGCTTGCATTTAAAAAGATTCATTTTGATTACCCGATAAACGGTAAAACAAAGACAATTACACTGAATCCGTACGGGCTTGTTATTGCAGATAAATATTATCTTGTCGGATTCAACGAGTATGTAAACGCTTTAAGGCAGTATAAGGTAGATAAAATCAGCAATCTGTCCGTTTTAGATGAATATTTTGAAAAAGATGAAAAATTTTCTCTGACAGATTATTGCAACAATTCATTCGGAGTTTATCAGGAAAAGCCTTTAAACATAACACTTGAATTTGATAAATCAGTTGCAGAAGATGTTTTGAACTATCATTTTCACCCGACACAGAAGATGAAACAGCTTGAAAACGGAAATATACAGGTAAAATTTACCTCAGGCGGAACTTATACAATATGTCAGGAACTTTTTAAATGGGGCTGCAACGTCAAAATCAAAAAGCCTGTTGAATTGAGAGATTATTATAAAACGTATCTGTCTGATGTGTTAGATAATGTGATAAATTATTAGACTTGTTTTTTATGGATTTTATCGTATCATAAATTTATGATATATAAAGCAACTGTAATAGATGGTTATACATTTAAGCAAATTGATAATATGAGTTCAGATGATAATTTTCGTTTTGAGCAAATTTGTTATGATTATCCATTAATATTTATACCTAATGAGCCTGCTATTATATATTTTAATTTTAGAGTCAACCTAGATAGAATGCATTACAATTTATTATATTATTTAGTCAAAAATGCAACTGAAATGAGAAATGATAAAGGTATAAGTGCATTATGTTTATTTAAACTTCTTGGTTGTAAACATACAAAAGAAAAATCAAGACAGAATTTAACAGAAGAACAAAGAGCTGATGAAAGAATTAAAGATCTAAAAAGACGAATAAAAGAAGCTGTTAAAAAAGCTTATACATCTCTAGAACAAAAACTTGTTTCAAGTTCTTTTAATGCAAATGGCATAACCGTTTTAGAAAATAAAAAATTTTTTAATGGTAGTTTTGAAATTGAAGACTCTAGTCCATACTATAATTTTGAAATTGATTCTGCAATAGATTTACTTATTGTTAATCAGGCAAATCCTGATAAAAAATACACTACTTTTTTTGCATTTTAGATAAATAAAATTATAAGGTGTTATTTTGTATTATTAAGTGTTTTTAAGAAACATTTTGTGGCTTTTAGAGTTATTATGATTTGTACCAAAATCCGCTCATAGTGTTTACTTTGAGGGTATATTTTGTTACTATGAAAATATAAATAAAAAAGTTATCTACGGAAACGACAGCAAGTAACATTTCTTAACTAACTAAAAATAGTCGCTGTAAGAAAGGAGAAAATGCAGATGAAACCAAAATAAAAATCGCCTCAAACAAGGAGTTCAAAGCGACACATAAATTTTCCTATATATATAATATAAAAAATTATACGTTTTTTCAAGTCCTTTTAACTCCTTGTTTGCAATTCCGTAATATTCAGAGCCATACACCTCAAAGAGGTGAGCGTGGCTTGCGAAAAACTGCAAAGAAAGGAGAAGAATTATGAATAATGCAGTTAAAAATTTTAATAAGTTTTGCATCGAATATGCAAAATATCGTATTGAAGCAGACAATAATGAGTCGAATAATATCCGAAAACTTCTCGAAGAAGGAGCACATGAATTTATTGGTGCAGGAGAGGAAAGCATAATATATGAGCTTGAATGTCCAGTAAAGATAGCAGCTACCTTCTTCAAAAAAATTGACCCAGATACAATAAAGAAAGCCTTTGAGAATGTAGATTGGAGAAAATATGCAGAATCAGCTGATTTGTTAGTTGCTGATAAAATTAATGTGTATCTGAATTCAAAATGCAAATTCCTAAATAGATGCCTAGATAATGGTCTAGCTATTCAAATTGCTGCTAATATCTTTATTACTTTGGATTTACCCAAAGAAATTTTTGCAGATTATTTAAATAGCTGTTTTCCCGGCATTAAGCATATTAATCCGTTGGAAATTGACTCAATATGGGAAACAGCCAAAAAATATCCAAAAGGTATTGTTTGTCAGTCTTGTTTTGAGTTAGCAAATAATCCATTTAGTAAATCAGGTCTGCCTGAACAAAGGAAGGGTGATGAAGAATGATAATACCGGAGATCTCAACTACAACTACAATATTAACGCCTGAGCAGATTGAATTAGCTCTCAAAGACATTTCGACATTACCTGTTTACTCAGACACCAAACTCGGAGCTGTAAAACATGGATATAAAAGTGGTATTAACAACGCACCGATTTCACAATGGTTAAGGAATGGCTATAACTTAGCCATTTCCCTGCCTTTATCGTATCTTGTCTGTATAGATGTAGATAGGCACAATAAGGATGGTTTGATTGCATACAATGAGCTAGTTGCGAAATTCGGTGAAATTGATACCTATACGGAACTCACTCCAACAAATGGCGGATTACATATTTTTGTTAAAGCCGATGGAATTTTAGACAATGTAAAAAATTGTGATTTAGCAGATGGTGTCGAGTTTAAAAAGAATGGCTATGTGGTATGTGCACCAAGCTATTTTAAGGGCAATCAGTACAAAATTATTAATGGTGTTAATGCAGATGGCTCTTATAAATTTGCCAAGTTATCACCTCAATGGCTTGACTTTATTAATAGTAAAGGTAAGTCTTCTACTTATAAACAAAGTGTATCAACAGAAAAGAAGCATAAAACTTTTCCTCAGAACACCAAATTAAATTACAATAAAATGCTTGTAAGCTGTAGATTTCTAGCGTATCTGAAACAGCACTCCGAAGAAATAAAGGAGCCTGTATGGTATTCAGGAGTCAATATGCTTGCAAGGAACACTACAACTGATGAGTTTATTCACTGGTTATCGCAGGATTATCCTAAATATACGTTTGAAGAAACTCAAAAGAAAATAGAGCAATCACGTAAAGCAGGGATTTATCGTGGGTGTAATTACATTGCACAAAATCACTATGAACTTTGCAAAGGTTGCCCGAAAGCTGAAGAAATAATGAGGAGGAATAAGGATGTCAGGTAACAAATATCACAGCATAACGAATCCAACAGATTTAGGATTAATTCCCTTGGAAGAATACCTACAAACAAACTGTTTTTCTTATAAAGATATCAGTTTACTCAATAATAAAGTATATAACGTAGATGATTCTGTCAATTTAAAAGGCGATCAGACTAGATTGATGATTATAAAAGATTATATAGGTCTTGTAACTGTAAATCGAAAAGATAAAAAGGTAAGCGTAGCTTTTGGACTCGGTGGAGTACCGGTTGACTGTGCGGAAGTTGAAACGATATCGAATAACCGAACTGGAGAAGCTGTTATTACTAAATATGAAATTCCTATCAAATGTGCAAATTCAGAAAAAATTAAACTAGCTGTATTTGCCCCTGAAAAGATTTATGATGTTAAAGAATTTCGAAAAGAAACAGGTTGTCTGTGCAATTTTAATATTCCAGAAGTATTAGAATTCATAAAACAAGAAACCGAAAATGTTAATAAGTTTGTAGCTGAATTCACAAATTGTGGAAGAATTGATTTTGATAAAAATGATTGGCTTTGGGGCAATGCAGTATTTATTGACGGGAAATTATATCGAGAAATAGATAAGTACAGAAATATTAAAAATACAGATAACCGGTATATACGTGCTCAAAAAAGAGTGCGACGAAACATGCCAATGTATTATCATAACGCTAAACCTATCTCAAAAGTCCTTACGGATTTATTTGATAACGTCTATTCTGCTTGGAATGGAGCTATTGAACCACCTTTTGCAATATGTTTTATGTCACTTTCAGCTTTTTATAATAGATTTTGGCCTAATGAAGGTTTTGGGATCGTTGGATTTATCGGGGAAACCGAAGGCGGTAAAACAGAAATATGCAATTTAGCTTGCGGAATCTATGGCTGCGATAAATCATTCTTTAGTGCGGCACGTTCTACGGTTGTTGGCATAGAACAAGTTCTTAATGCATATAATTGTATCCCCTGTGTGATTGACGATATAAGTCGATACAGGCTATCAGGAGATAACTTTATTGATATGTTAAAGCAGATATCAATTGGCGGGCAAAAAGATAAAGGCAAAAATGGCCAAGAAGCAGGAGCATTACCCCCTTGTTCTCCATTAGTTTTTACATCAAACGTAATGCCTGCAGAAAAACCTGAAATATTTAACCGAATGTTATTTTTAAATGCAGACAATTTAAATTTTTCACCTGAAAATTTTAAATATTTTGGCAAAGCTAAAGAAGAATTATCCTGTATTTTGCCTCATATTTTAAAATACTCTCCTGATGAGATAAAAAATAAACATGAAAGAAATAAAAATAAACTAAAAAAGAAATATGTAAATGGCTCTGACAGAATGCTCAGTCAAATAGCCATAGCATTGACAGGATATGAAGTTTTATCTGAAATTGCAGGGACTCAGCTAACTTTTCCTCAAGATAAGCTTAACCAGTATGTTATGGATTGTATTTCCCGTTTCAAAAGTTATAAGAATCCTATTGAAAAACTACTGGAAGCATTCCCTGTACTCATTTGGAATGGGCATATTACCAGTTATAACCAGTACTCAGTTGAGAGAATTGATGGTAAAATAATCCTCAAATTTCATAAAGTCGCCGTATTTAAGGCATATAATCGATATTTTGTTGAAGATAAGAGTGAAGAAATCCGTACAAGTGCAGTCAAGCCAGTAAAATCTGAACTATACGAAATAATAAAATTTAATCAATCTATCAATATTAATGATAATAGGGGGCACGGGGTTGTTTTAGATATTACAAAACACCCTTATGCGGAAGCAATTTTAAGTGGCAGATACACCATAAAATAAAAACGTAATATAACAGGTAATAAATCTATATTACCTGTTATATGAACCCTCATAATACTTTCGGACAAATAGTAATAAAGTAATAAAAAGGAGATAATTAATGTTAAATTATAGATATGAAGCAACGAAATTAACCTCAGGAACAAATATTCCTAGACTGTATAATCTAAAAGAAGTTTCTGTTATGTTAGATATTCCTATAGGAACACTCTATAACATGAGTTATAGAAAACTCCTACCATGTATTAAAGTTGGGAAAAGGATAAAACTGACCGAAGAACATATAAAGCAGATCCTTGCAAAAGGAGGCAGTCTTTATGCCGGTTAAAAGACGTTTTTATAAAAATGATAAAGAAGAAAAAATCTTTAGCAGTTGGATGTATGACTTTTATGACGTTTTCGGCAAACGTCATAAAAAGTCAGGGTTTAAAACGAAAGCTGAAGCCGAACAAAAAGAAGCTATTGCAAAGGCTGATTATAATAAAGGTCTAGCAACAAGTAATGACAACAATATGAAGTTCAAAGAGCTTATGGAACAATTCATAAAACTTCATGCCGAAATTTATCTGAAGCCTTCAACAGTAAGAGGTTATAAAGATCATTTCAATCTGCATTTAAAAGACTTTTTTGGAGAAATCAAACTTGTTGATATAACCCCTGTTATTATCAATAGATTTATGGAAAACAAACTTAAAGAAGGGCTTTCTAACAAAACTGTTAATCATTTACTTACAACATTGGGAACGGCTTTTAACTGGGCAATAAATAATAACTATATGATGTACAATCCTGTTAGCAGAGTAAAAAAGCTTAAAGTTCAACGAAAGGAAATGGAATTTCTTACAGAAGATGAAATAAAAAGAGTACTAGATGTTGCTGAAAAAGAATATCCTGATTTTTATCCAATTTTAATTACAACAATTTATTCAGGTATGCGACGTGGCGAAGTTCTTGGGCTAACATGGGATTGTGTAGACTTTAATAAGTCAATTATCAAAGTTCGAAAAGCATTGTATAAAGGCGTTTTATCTACACCAAAGACAGATTATTCAATAAGGGATATACAAGTGCCATCAAAACTAATGCAGGTGCTGAAACAATACAAAAAATCAGCAGTAGAAAATGACTTGAATCTAGTGTTCACTCAGAAGAACGGAAAACCACTTGACGCAGACAACCTAATGAGCAGAAGATACAGAAAAATCTTAAAATTAGCAGGAGTAAAAAAGATAAGATTTCATGACTTGCGGCATACATACGCAAGTCTTTTAATATCAAAAGATTTAAATATTAAATACATACAAAAACAGATGGGACATTCATCTTTTGAAGTTACCATGAACACCTATGCACACCTTATGCCTGAAGTTTATGAAAAAAGTAAATTAGCTATTGATGAGTTGATTTGAGCTTATTTTTAAAAGTTTCAAACTTTTCATTCATACTATTTCTTAATGTTTCGATTTCAGGCCTTTTGTTTTCAAATTTTTCAAAATCATTAGGGTCCTCATCTAAATAAAATCTTAACTTTAGCCATACAAACCCATATATTTTATTTCTGTAATTACGAAGTTCTTGCAAGAATTCTTCGATTACACCACTATCGTTATTTGCACTATAATATTCATATATTTTATAATTTTTGTTTACTATACGCATTTTTCTAGTAAATTCAACATCAATATTTAATAATTCTTGGTGCATTATTTTTTTATCGATTGTTATTTCCCTTGCTATTTCAGGATTATCTTCAGTTTTTTCTGACATTGGTAAGCTATCCCAAGAGTTTATGTCTAAAGTTGCCATCATATCGATAATAGAAACTATTAAATCATTTTTGGCATTTAATTCTTTATCTTTATATAAGTTTTTCATCCAATCATTTCTTGTTTTGTAAGCTAAAATCAACGCGAAAAGAGAAACTATTAAAATTCCAAAATTGATTAAATTATCAAAAAGCTCATGAAACAAGCAATCTGCGAAAATAATAACTATTGTACATATGAACAAAATTACATACAAACATTTATAACAGCCATTATCAATACATTTTTTATTCATTTGTAATTTTTCTTGCAGTTTGACTTGTTTTAACAGTTAGTTTGATTTTAACATGTGCCCCAGGTTGGAAACGAACCAAGAATGTTTAAGAATATATGCAATGAATTATTAATCCATCTATGTCATTGTGAGTATAAACTATTTCTCACAATAATTCAAGCCTATTTAAAAAATTGTCCGAAACAGGACAAGAAAAATTTTTTAATTCCACATGTTTTATATAGTTTTTCTAATATATTTATAGGGTACTTTATTGACAATGTACACCATTAGTTTGATTTACATTTCTTAATATTTTGAGAAAATTATGATGGTTATTTATAATCAAAATCAAGAGAGAGTCGAATGAGCGAGAAAATAAAAAACCTAATTATCAGTTTAGGATTTAAACCCAAAAATGGGGAAGATTTAATTTATAGTAAAAAATATACAGATACCGAAATAAAGATTAAATATAATGAAAAAACTCCAGAAAAATCAACTATTGATTATGGCAATATAAAATGTCATAGAGATACTATTTGCAATTTTACAAAACCCGAAAATGTAGTTCACCTTGAGTGTGTAACTAGATTATTAAATAAAGGGTATATGGCTCAAGACATTGAATTAGAAAAACCTTGGCAGCTTGGGCATAAACCTGGATATTTAGATATTCTTGTAAAAGATAAAAATAATAAATCCTTTTTAATGATAGATGTAAAACACTGGGATAAATATGAAAGTACGGTACAAGCTGCAACTAAGAATGAAAAAGATCAAATTTTTTCTTACTTACAACAAGAACCTAAAACAACTAAGGCTATTTGTTATTATACTTCTCGCATTGAAAATGGACAAATTATTTATAAAAATGCAATTGTAAATAATAAAGAAGAATGGAAAGATTTAAATCAAGAAGAAAGGTTTAATCAATGGTCTAAAACTTGGGAAAGCAATGGCATTTTTGAAGATAATATTCCTTTGTACAATGTTAATTCAAAATCTATATTAAGGAAAGAATTAACGGTTCTCACCAAAGAAGATAGTGACAGGCTATACAAACAATTTGCTGAAATATTGAGACATAATGTAATTTCAGATAAGCCTAATGCCTTTAATAAAATAATCAATTTGTTTTTATGTAAAATTTATGACGAAGATAGAAACCCTAGCGAAGAAGTCAAATTTCAACTCAAAACATTAGGACGCTATAAAACTAACGAGGAATTGCTTGATGATCTAAATGACTTATATAAAGCCGGAATGAAAGAATATTTTAATTATGATATTTCTGATTATTCAAAAGATGAATTTGAAACATTGTTAAAATTTCTAGGAGATGATAGTAAAAAACAACAATTTGAAGATCTATATAAAACTTTAAGATTGTACAAAAATAATGAATTTGCATTTAAAGAGGTTTTTGATAAAAAATCATTTGAAGATAATGCTAAGGTTGTTAAAGAAGTTGTTGAGATGTTGCAAAATTATCAACTACGATATACAAAGAAACAGCAGTTTTTAGGCGATTTTTATGAAATTTTATTAAATGATAGTATAAAACAGGAAGCTGGGCAATTTTTCACTCCAGTACCATTAACTCAATTTATTATTAAATGTTTACCAATTAGAGAAATAATTAATTCTAAAATTGCAAATGGTGAGAAAAATATTTTACCACTTGTTGTTGATTACGCCTGTGGTACGGGACATTTTCTTACAGAAATTATGGAAGAGTTAGATAATATTATAAAAAATGATATTGATAAAACTAATTTAAGTCCTTCATTACAAAGAACTGTAACCAGCTGGCAAGATGATAGTTTTAGTTGGGCTAAAGATTATATTTATGGTATTGATTTAGACTATAGATTGATAAAAGCTTCAAAAATTAGTTGTTTCCTAAATGGTGATGGAAAAGCAAATTTGATACATGCAAATGGTTTGGCTCCATTTGATAGTCAAGATTATATTGGTGAGTTATATAGTGACAGCTTAAAACAAAATAATCAAAAATTTGATATACTGATTGCAAATCCACCATATTCAGTAAAAGAATTTGGTAAACATGCTATAGAAAAAGGACAACAGTGTTTTGAATTATATTCTTATTTAACCGAAAAGTGTAGTGCCATAGAATGTTTCTTTGTTGAAAGAGCAAAGCAACTAGTAAAAGAAGGTGGATATGTTGGCATAGTATTGCCAATAACTTTATTTACTAACAATGGAATTGAAACTAAGACAAGAGAAATAATATTAAAATATTTTGATATAAAAGGAATCCTTTCTCTAAAAGATAAGGCATTTATGGCAACTAATACAGAAACAATTATATTAATAATGAAAAGAAGAGGCAACAATGATTGGGAACTAATAAAGCAACACGTTAAAAACTTTTTTATCACATTCAAAGATGTCACTGTTGCAGGAATTGAAAAAGCTTTCTCGGTATTTGTATCAGAAAATTATGAGGATGTTTCTTTTGAGGATTATGTAAATTTATTACAAGGTGATGTAAAAGATTCTATTAAAAATACAGATTTTTATAAAGATCATAAAGACATAGAAGTTAAAGAATTACAGGAGCTAGAAGCTGATAAAATGTTATATTTCTTTTTATCATACAATTCTAAGCTTATTCTTTCTAATTCTGGAGAAAAAGATATTGAAAAACTCTTTATTGGTTATGAATTTAGGACAATTGATAAACAAAAGAAAATAAATATTTTTAAAGACGAATGTGATAATATCATGTCTTCATTGTTTTCAGATATTGATAATTTGGATAATAATAAGCTAAATACTTACATATATAAAAACATATTAGGAGTAGATGTAAAAAAAGATATATCTGACATAACTACTGATGAGCACCATCCGCTTAATAATCATATTGACTATTGCAGACTATCTGATTTAATTGACTATACTTTACCATTGTCGAAATTTGAGAAAGCTATAAATATAAATTCTAAAAAAAAACTAAAAATTGAAAGCAAATATAAACAAGAAAAATTTGAATTATTAAAATCATATTTTAGTGCTGGTATAACATATGAAAACAAAGACGAAAGTTTAAAAAAAACCAATAAGGTTATACTAACAGCCGACAATATAACATTAAACAATGAATTAGACATTAAAAAGGAAATTTTTTTAAAGGAAACAACAAATTTGCCTAGTGATAAAATTTTAAAAGAAAATGACATATTTATATGCTTATCTAGTGGAAGTAAAAAACATATAGGAAAAGTTGCTTATATACCATCCGATACTAATTACTACGCAGGTGGTTTTATGGGAATTATAAGAGCGAATGTTGACAAAATACTACCTAAATGTTTATTCTTTCTTCTTGAACATCCAAATATAAAACAAACAATTGAAGCATATGCTACTGGTAGTAATATTAAAAATTTATCAAGTAAACTTTACGGTATTAAACTGCCGTTGCCACCAAAAGATATTCAAAAACAAATAATTAACGAAATAAATCCATTATGTAATATTCTTTCAGACAATAATAAAAAAATAGTTAGTTTGAACGAACTGATAAACAATAAATATCAATTTTTGTATAATCAAGGTAAGAATTTGATACGTTTATCAGATAAAGATGTATTTGATTTATCTATTGGTAAACGTATTTTAAATAAGCAATTAAAACAAGATGGTAATATTCCTGTATATAGTGCAAATGTATTTAAACCTTTTGGATACATAGATAAATTACTTTTTGAAGATTTTAATAAATCATCAGTAATTTGGGGAATTGATGGCGACTGGATGGTAAATTCTATAGATAAAAATATTTTATTTTACCCAACTGATCACTGTGGGATCTTGAGATTGAAAAAAGAAAATATATTTATTGAAAAATATGTGGCATATGCACTGCAACAAGCTGGTATAGAATATGGATTTTCAAGAAACAAGCGTGCATCAATAGATAGAATTGAGACAATAAAAATTCCTATTCCAGACTATAGTGTACAAAAAGATATAATTGCAGAGATAATACCATTAGAAAAAGAAGTAGAAAAATTGCAAAAAGAAATTGATGAAATACCTACTAAAAAACAGGCAATTCTCGATAAATATTTAAAATAAGTATATTTGTAATTTTTTAATATTAACGAAACTGGACTTTACCAAAATAATCATTTTATCCGTACACTTCAAAATTGGTGCTAAATTCAGCTATATTAAGAAAATCTCAATCTATCCGTACAGTCCGAAAAAAGTCCAGTTCGGCAGTTTGATTTTTTGGGTAAACTTAATTTTCCGACCCGAAAACGCCATCGCAGAGCGGACTGTCCAAAATAATCAAAGTATCCGTACAAATCAAACCGGTCGTTAAATTACAAACAATTAGCTATTTTTCTATTAAAAAAGAGAGTTCCTAAAACCTTGAAACCCTCTTTTGATAATTGGTTGCGGGAGCTGGATTTGAACCAACGACCTTCGGGTTATGAGCCCGACGAGCTACCAGACTGCTCCATCCCGCGATATTCTATTTTGGGCACCTGACAATTACCATTATCATTTACCCCCACCCCATTATTAAACGCTAAAAAACAAAAATCAAGCCCTCTGTTTTTTAAAACACAACAACCCTGTTAAACTGTATATAAACCGAAATCAAATTTATATTATTATTTTTAACATCTTGTCAATTATTACAAGCTTTGCTCTGTCGGATTTTATTGTTTCCAGATTTTTAATAATATTTTTGTATAACTCTTCTTCAGACTTTAGACCGCCGAATGAAAAAAGTTCATCAGGTTCCAGTTCAAGTTTTAAAAGAATTTTTTCCAGTGTTTCAGCCGTCAAAAAACCATTCCCCGTTTCAATAATGCTTAATGCATTCGTAGAAAGTCCCAGCATCTCTGCAAATTGGATTTGAGAGTAGCCTTTTTCTTTCCGTATCCGGCTGATTTTTGCACCCAATAACTTTTTAATATCAGTCATATCTTACCTTTTTATTATGTTAAATTGCATAACGATTTAAAAGAACCAAGTTTAACTATTTACAAACACAATTTAATTGTGTATAATTTTCCATATATAAATTAACAATTATATGTTTTAATTAAGGAGAAATGATGAAAACCGATACTTGTTTTGGAATTATAAGGCTGCATAAAAATATTTTACATAAAAATGCATTTACACTGGCGGAAGTACTCATCACACTTGGAATAATCGGAATAGTTGCAGCAATGACATTACCCGCAATTATACATCAGCAAAATACAAAAAAACTGGAAGTTGCTCTGCAAAAAAATTACAGCATAATTCAACAAGTATTACAAAGGATGGAACTTGACATAGGGGAAACACCAAAATCAACAAACTTCGACTATTTAGAATTTGCACCGGAATTTTTAAAATATTTTAACTATGTAAATAAGTGCAGCGAAGGAAACGAAAACTGTGCAAGTAAAACTGAAGACGAAAATGATCCGACAATTACAACTCTTATAAAAGAATATAAAACTTATAATAAATCCCGAAATGTCAGTACTACATACTTTGATGACGGAAAATTTCGAACTTTAAACGAATTCTATATGATAGAAAACCAGAATCCCAATCTGCTTATTATAACAGTTGATATAAACGGTATCTTAAAAAGACCTAATTTATGGGGACATGATTTATTCAGTTTTCAACTGTTACAGAATGGGAAATTAGTACCTGCAGGTGCACCTGGAACTAATTTTGCAAACAAAAACACATACTGTTCCACTACCTCAACAAACGCTTTAAATGGTTTGGGCTGTACATATTATGCATTAACCGATAAAAACTACTGGAAAAATCTGCCATAAAATAGGGTTAGATATCAGCAAATTTATTTTTTTATAGCCCCCCAGGCTTTGATTGTACCGCGTTGATATTTTATCAGGTAGTAGTCACCGTCCTTATCATATTCTATTGTAGCTTCTTTATAGACAAAATCTTCGACAGGCGGCATTCCGACTTTTGCACGTTTTTCATTTGTTTCTTTTTTTTCTCTAGCCTCTTTTTTAAGCTGCTTTTTATATTTTTTATTGTTCAGCCTTGCCGGTTCATTAGCATCAAATTCCACTTTAAAAACAGGGATAATTGCGACGGGATGTTTGCTTTGAATAAGTAGTAAAAAATCTTTATCATCATTCAATGCAAGTTCGTAGTATCCCGGCGGGATAAAATTTTTGTCATCATCATAAAGAGGCTCTACAATAATCAGCGTTGGATAATCAGCCTCGGGTAATGAATAGCGGTAGATAGCACCCTGCCCCAGAGTAATTCCGGAAACTTCCTGCGGCTGCTGAGGATATGGACGTGTTGTATTATGATTCATAATAGTATCAACATAAACACCTTCCAGCATAAAATTAAATCTCCTCTAATAATTTTTTAACGATTTTTTGAATTTCGTCAAAAGTTTTCCCGAGAGCTCTTTCATGACCGACAAAAATTAAAGATATAAAGTCCTGAGAATTGCCGAGTGAATTATTTTTCTGTAGAAGTCTATAGCTTTCTCTCATAAGACGTTTAAGCCTGTTTCTTTTAACAGACCTTTTGCTAACTTTTTTACTAACGACAAACCCGACTCTGGTCGGATAATCTTCTTTTTTCTTCTTTCCGATAAAAAGGGTTAAACCGCCGGAGTGACGGGAATTTTTTATTCTATAAGTCGCAGTAAAGGCTGCCTTATTTTTTAATCTAAATTGTTTTTTTAACATAATATCCTACAAGAACACAGCACGCCAAACTAATTTCGACCTGCTGTGTTATAATTATTTTTTAATTTGAGTATAACTCAAACTTACGCACGTTTTTTAGCTGTAATAGCTAATCTGTGACGACCTTTAGCACGGCGTCTATTGATAACTTCTCTGCCGCCAGGAGTTGCCATTCTTGCTCTAAAGCCGCTTACGTGCTGTCTTTTAATCTTAGTTCCTTCTAGTGTACGTCTCATTTTCTTTATTCCTTATTAATTTTATTTGTCGTATAATTCTAATGTTAAATAAAAAAAAAGAATTAGTCAACACAAAAAGAGGAGCAGGTTACGGAATATGAACAAAAAAATAGGATTTATCGGATGCGGCAAAATGGCAAGTGCTATTATAAAAGGGATAAAGGCATCTTCATGCGGTGAAAAATTTGAGATAAAAGGAGCAGAAGTTAACTGTGAGATAGCCGAGCTTGCACAAAACAAACTGGGAATATCTGTATTAACGGATAACAGAATGCTTGTAATAGACAGCGACGTGATATTTATTGCGACAAAACCTAATTATGTAGCACAGGTTCTGGAAGAAATCAAAGATGAACTGACTGACGATAAACTTATAGTATCAATCGCTGCAGGTGTAAGCACTGAAAAAATACAAAATATTATCGGACAAAGAAGAGTTATACGTGTAATGCCAAACACACCGGCTCTTGTACAGGAGGGAATGAGCGGAGTATGCAAGGGGGAATTTGCGACGGAAGAAGACGCTCAATTTGTAATAAATCTTTTATCCGGTATAGGGAAAGTTATAGAAGTAGAAGAGTCTCAAATTGATATAGTAACTGCAATTTCGGGTTCCGGACCTGCATTTTTCTATCAGGTAATTGAGGATATGGCAAGAGCCGGAGAAAAACTCGGACTGGATTATGAAAAATCGCTCCTGCTTGCAACACAAACGGCTGCAGGGTCTGCGAAAATGGTAATGAACCGTGGAGAATTAACGGTTCAGACTTTAATTGATAATGTTGCCACAAAAGGAGGATGTACTTTTGTCGGAATTCAGACAATGAAAGAAGAAAATTCCGCAAAACTTTTTAGCGATGTAATCGAAAAAACCGCACGAAAAGCTAATGAATTAGGCAAATAAAAGGAGGCTAAGCCCTCCTTTTTTATTTATATTACCATTCGAATTCACCATTTGCATCATAGTCTTTATAAACAAAAGGATTTTTCTTGCCCATTAAAATATTATGCAGACTTTCAGTTCCCCAGGCACTCCAGGTTACATCACCTATTTTATTTCGATATATATCTACGGCATAGGCATCCCGACCGAATTGATTAGGATTTTTATTGCCATTTACATCAAACAGTATTTTTCCGCACACGGCTCTTGTTCTTGTCCATGTTTTAATACTTCCGTCAGGATTTTTCGCGACACTCCCATCAGGATTGAAGGAAGTTCCGGTTTCTACGACTTCATCACAAGAATTTCCCTTATTATCCATAGCAATAATGCTTCCATCATTCAATACAATTCTCGGATATCCAGTCATATTAGTAATTTGAGCTCCACTGTTTCCGCTTTGCATTAGTGATGCATATTTTATTTTATAATTTAAATTTTTACAGCCTTCAGCATTTGCACCAGCCTCACAATATCTTGCTCCATTAAAATATCCGGACATTTCTTTTGTTAGTTCAGCTGATGTTTTACCGGAAGAAAACAGTGCCGAATTATCTCCGGGAGTTGCATAATGAGCCTGTGCCAATTCTAAAGCCTGATTTAGTGCCGAATAGGTTTTCTTGACTCTTGTGATTAACTCTTTATCTCTATGATTATTAATCAAGGCCGGAAGCGTCATTGCTGCTACTACTCCGATTATTCCAAGTGTGATTAAGACCTCTGCCAGGGTAAACGCTGACCTACGATTGTCCTGCATAGTGTATTGAAAAACCTCCTTTAAATTCAAGACATTATAATTCTTTTTCATAGTAATATCCTTCCATTTTTATGAACTATATTTCTATATCATGAATTATAGTGGATATATTAAGATTGTCAAGTAAAATAAAATTGTAATATGCAAAAAGATAATGACATATTGATACAGGTCTCGGATAATATTAGGATTGCACGAACAAAAAAAAGGCTTTCTCAGGAAAAGCTTGCTGAAATGATTGATATTTCTACAAAATATCTCAATATGATTGAGAACAGAAAAGCTAATCCTACTATAGTTATAGTTATTAAAATATGTCTGGCTTTAGGGATAGAATTGAATACAATTTATCCGACTAAAGACCTGTAAATAATTCTTCATAATAAAGACGGGGAATATCAAAAATATTTTTTACCGGTTATTATATAAATAATGCAGTTAACAACGAGGTCTCACAATGAAAATAAATGCTATTACATTTACAGAATCAGGTACGGCACAAAATAAAATTCAGGAAAAAAATAAAAAAGAAACTAAAATTCCGCATCTTACAACCGGAGAAGTTATTTATGCAGGACTTTCCGCAGCCGGAATTCTCGGATTGACCGCTGTTGTTTCTGCAAAACAGGGAAAAATCAATACCTTACGCCGAATTATACAGGAAAATTCAAATTCTAATAAAAATGCATTAGATTTTGTTGAAACCCTTCTGCCTTATAAAATAGAAAAGTTATCTGAAAACAAACTGTATAAAGCATTTTCAGAAACTAAAGACACTTTCATGAATTTCTTAAACAACACCAAAGAAGACGCTAAAAATATAAAAAACTTTCTATTTTCAGTAACAGCCGACGAAAAAGCTGGTCAGGAATTTGTACACGAAATGCTGCAGGATCCAAGAAAAACTGTAGAAAATCTTTCACTGTTAAAAAATAAAATCGGCGGAGAAAAGAACCTGTTGGAGTGGCTGCAAGCCACTAACGGATATAATGATGCATACGGAAAATATATTGAAAAAGTCATTGCAAATCCTGACAGAAAAGCTGAAGATTTACTTTCCATATCTCCAAACTGGTTTTTGAAAGAATTTCAAGACATTGCAAAAACCCAGAATTTCAGGTTTGGAGAATTACCGGAAGAATTTAAAGAACTCGGTGATTACAGCCACTTCGTACACTGGCTAAATAATATGAACTTCGCTGAAAACGAAACCAAACTGCTTGAATACAGCGGGAAACATATGCACGTAACCAGAATTAATAAAGGGCTGTCGGGTAAAGCCCCTTATATTATTGAATTTAATAAAGGAAAACCCGAAGAAAAAGCATTTGTTCTGAAAGCACAACAGAGCTGGGGATGCGATACAGCTTATGCAAAAGAAAACCTGTGCTACAAATCTGATTCGGCATTTATGAATGCACAAATGGACTATTATCTGACACTTCATAACTGCGAAAATGCCACGAAATTCTATCTTTACGATTACAATTCAAACTCAGGACTATATGAATTTCAAAAAGGTAAAGAAGCCGGCGGAATTGAAAACATTCTTGACGCAAACAAACGCCTTAAAGATATGAACAGCCTCGGAATTTACTATAACGATGCCTGCAGCTGTAATTTTATTGAAAAAGACGGAATTTTAAAAGTTATAGATATCGGAGATTCAAGCTTTATTGATCCGCTGAGACCGGGAGCAAAAGGATATAATATGCAAACCCCTAACTGGTGCGGGGTAGGATTGCCGAACCTAAGTATGATGCTAAAAGATTAAACTATAATCTGAGAATCTGCAAGAAATTCCATTATATTCATAATTTTGGGAAATTTTTTACCGGAAAACAGAAATCCATGTTTAATTCCTAAAATGCATGCAGGACAGGTTGTAAGCACAATGTCAGCATTCGTTTTTGCAATATTATCTGCTTTTTTTACTGAAATATTCTTTGAAATCTTATGATTTTTGAGTGCAAATTCACCTGCAAACCCGCAGCATTCATCATAATCTTCCGCTTCAATATATTCAACATTTTCACACTTTTGAAGAAGAGGTTTCAAAAACTCATCATTTTCGAGATGACACGGCTTGTGGAAAGTAACTTTAACAGGCTTTTTAAATTTAAATTTAATGTTCTGTCCTGCAAGAAACTCCGCAGCATTAACAAAAGAAAACCCTCCGTCGCTGCGTGCCACAGCCCTTTCAAAGGAGGCCTTTTTATCCTCTGTTGTAAGGGGGGCATGTGTTGAATTAAAATACCCTTTCAGTGTACTTTCACAACTAGCACAATCCGTCAGAATATAATCAAAATCACTATCCATAAGTGCTAAATTATATTTTTTAACCTCCTCAAACCGTTCCATATTTCCGCTTGATAAAAACGGGAGTCCGCAGCAATCAAAATCACGTTCTATAATTTCAACATTAAGATTTGAAAAGATTTTCTTCAAAGCCCGCTCTGTTTTCGGATAAACATTATTCACACACCCTTTAAAATAGAGCAGCTTAATACAACCTTCTCCTCTGTTGCCTGAAATGGAGGCCGCCGAATTAATTCGGCGGAAAATTTTCATGAATTTCATAAAAGTTCCAAAGACCAATTTGGACTCAAAAAACTTCTCAAACTTACCTTGAATGGTATTCTTAGCACATTCATATTTAGCTGTATTAAAAATTTCGCAAACATCAATGTTACTCGGGCAAAAATTTTTGCATTTTCCGCACTTGAGACACATATCAAGGTATTTTTCAATATTTTTATTTAACTTTAAATCACCTTTCAAAACGCCGTCAAGCATAACGAATTTTCCGCGTGAAACTGCACAATCATTGCCAGTAATTTTATAGACCGGACAAACAGACTGACAAAGCCCGCATTTTGAGCACTTATTTATATCATCGGCAAAATCTTCCAGCTTTTTCATACTATAATAATAACACGGAAATTACCAAGGGTAATCATTATCCATTTTCCAGCCATCTTTTGATAATTTTGCTGCACAATATTGGCCATCTCCACTTAGTGAACAATTTTTATCAACAATATCATCATTTTTATCATATCCATAAGGCATTATCCCTTTTTTAGTACGAGTAAAGACAAAAAAATCTTTACCATATTGATTTGGACGTTTAGAACCATTCAAATCCACATAAATTGAATTATTTATGGAACCTCCGTTTTCAAGGTCTGAGGAGCCACGAAATGCCATTATCATTATCAGAATGCCATCAGGAGTGTAAAAAGTCGTTCTTAAGGAAGGGTTTGCTACTGCTAATGAATCTTTTTGACCATTTAAAAACAGCCAAGGAAATTGTTCTTTATATCCGCATTCATTATAAGTATTACATTGCTTATTTATTTTGAAATAAGGTTTCCAATATTTATTAAAATATTCCCCTGGTCCCATTTTATAGGCTTCTTCCCAGTATTCATAGGACTCATTTTTTGCCTGTGACATCATAAACGCCTGATTTAATACTGAATATGTTTTTTGAAGTGCTGTAATTGTTTCCTGCTGATTGTATTTATTTATTAGTGACGGCAAAGTCATAGCCGCAACTACCCCGATTATCCCGAGGGTAATAAGAACTTCTGCTAAAGTAAAAGCTTTTCTCATTTTTACCTCATTACAATATATTAAATAGTTAAATTAATGAGTTTATATTTACATATTTTTATTTAAATGTCAATCAATCATTCAATTTATTCGTTAACATCTTAACTAATTTATATAATTTTAAATAGATTAATGGAGTAAATAATGTCAATAATAAATGAACTAAAAAAAATTCTGCTCGATGTTAATGTAAATCTTACAGAACTGGCTCAAGCCTTAAGTAAAAAACTAAACAAACCCTATTCTATGCAAAATCTGTCGAACAAACTCCGCAAGGAAACTATAACCCACCGTGAAATGATAATTATTGCAGATATACTGGGTTATGATTTAAAATTTGTAAGACGTGAAGAAAAACGTTAGACTATAGCTCCATGGGAGGCATCTTGAACATTTTTTGCATATTTAGCAAGATAACCTGATTTTATTTTCGGCACAAACGGTTTTAAATTCTTTCTGCGTTCCTCAAGCACTGAATCATCAACACAAAGCTCAATTAATCTTTTATTTATATCTATTCTGATTTTATCTCCGTTTTCGATTAGGGCTATCGTTCCGCCGTTAGCGGCTTCAGGACAGATGTGACCGACACAAATTCCGCGGGTAGCTCCTGAAAATCTTCCGTCAGTAATCAATGCACATTTTTTCCCCAACCCTTTTCCGACAAGCAGTGACGTCGGAGCAAGCATTTCTCTCATACCCGGTCCGCCTTTCGGTCCTTCATAACGGATTACTATAACATCACCCTCTTTAATCTCATCATTCTCAAGAGCCTTCATTGCATCTTCTTCGCTGTCAAAAGTCTTTGCCAATCCCTCAAACTCATAACATTCAGGTGCAACACCCGATGTTTTTATTACACAACCGTCTTTTGCTAGATTTCCATACAAAACAGCAAGTCCGGCCTGTGTATAAGTTGATTTTTCATAAGATGGAATAATATTTTCATCAGACCATGCGGATTTTGCAATTTCATACACAGTCAAACCTGACACGGTAGGAGTATTATACAAAAATCTATTTTCAGAATTTCCCAATAACGATTTCAATACAGCCGGAACCCCTCCGGCATTATGAAAATCAGTCATAGTTAGCGTTGATGAAGGATTAATCTTCACAATCTGATGAATTTTTCCGCTCAATTCCTCAAAATCATTCAGCGTAATATCAATTCCACCGGCATTCGCTACAGCCAGTAAATGTAAAAATGTATTTGTTGAGCCGCCCAAAGCTAAATCAACCGTTATTGCATTTCTAAGACTTTCTCTTGTAATAATATCCGAAGGTTTCACATCATTTTTTACAAGTTCAACAATCTGCATACCGCTTTCAAAAGCAATCCTTCGTTTTTGGGACGATACAGCTGATGCTGATGAACAATATGGCATACTCATTCCCATAACTTCAGCCAGACAGGCCATAGTATTTGCGGTGTACATTCCCTGACAGGCTCCTGCGGACGGACAGGAGTTTTCTTCCAGTGCAAGCAGATGTTCTTCCGTAATTTCACCCTTTCTAAATCTTCCGACAGCTTCAAACGAACCTGTTACCATAGTTAATTTATTTTCACCTCTGCACATACCGTCAAGCATAGGACCTGCTGTTACAATAATTGCAGGAATATTAAGTCTTAAAGCCCCGATAAGCATTCCCGGAGTAATCTTGTCGCAATTAGAAAGCAAAACAATGCCGTCAAGCTGATGTGCCGCAGCAACACTTTCCACACAATCTGCAATCAAGTCCCTTGATGGCAGAGAATATCTCATTCCGCTATGCCCCATAGCTATTCCGTCACAAATTGCAGGAACGCCAAAAACAAAAGCTTGACCGCCTGCACTATGAATACCTTTTTCAATTTGACGCTCCAAATCTCTCATCCCTATATGCCCCGGAACTAAATCCGAAAAAGAACTTGCAATACCGATAAACGGTACATTCATATTCTTACGGCTAACGCCTGTCGCCATTAATAAGCCCCTGTGCGGAGTTCGTGCTATACCCTTTTTAATATTATCGCTTTTCATAAAATCACCTGCCGTAACTATTATACAGCAAACTGTTTTATTATTCTGAAAATTATCTGCTTTTTATCATACGGCTGTCGTTTTATTATCTCTATAATTTCTTCTTCAAGGGATTCTTCATCTTTTAAATATTCGAAATTAAAAAAGTCCTGCGGCTTAGCATTAAACTTTTCCATTATTTTTAGAATGGTCTGCATTGACGGAAAACTTTTGCCATTTTCTATATTACTTAAAGAAGATGGTTCAATACCAATAATTTCGCTGAATGTCTCCTGAGTAATACCATTACGTTTTCGTATTTCCTTAATTTTCTGTCCGATTAATTTTCTGCTTCCATTCATAAATAACTCCTTATATTAAAGAATATATTTATGTATTAAAAAAAATAATAATGAAAACACCATAATTTATATTGACATTTGTTGAAAACATTATATAATCATAATATACACATGAAAATTCTCAAAATAATTTAGTGTTTACAACAAAATTAATCATTTATATTGTCATAGAAAAATCTCTCTTTTTTGTAAAAGAGGGATTGTTTTTATAGATACATAATTAATCAGAGCATACCCGCAGAATATTACATTCATCATCCCATTCAACAGCCCCCTTAATATCATCAATATTATGGTAATTATAAGGATTTTCTATATACTGTGGATGAAACATCCCAACAGAATGTAATCGTTTTATGATATCAGGTAATAAAGTTGTACTGCCTGCTATAGTTCCATCTTTTGAAGCCGCTTGTTTGCCGTCATAGAAAATTTCAGAGTCAGCAAACATAAATTTGTATAACCCCTCACACTGCCCTTTCCCGCAAATAGCGAGGGTATATTTTGTACAAGGGAGACAGTCGCTTACAAGAAGTACCTTATCAACCGGTTTGCATTTAAAAAACAGTTTCAATGCGTCATCGGATACGTGAACTCCGTCCGCTATGACTTCAGAATACAAATCGTCATTAATCAATGCAGAAAGTGCTGTTGACTTTCCACGGTGTGAAATTCCTTCCATAGCGTTAAAAGTATGAGTGGTTCCGGAGCAACCGGTTAAGTCGCCACCTACACAGTGTCCGGCCTGAACCTTTACACCTTTTTCTCTTAAATAACCCATCAAATCAACATTAAGCTCAGGAGCAAGCGTCACAATTTTTATAAAGTCATCCTCTAATAATTTGTAATTTTCAACTGTAGGGGCAAGAAAGTGTACAGGGTTATGTATTCCTTTTTTCTTTTCATTGATAAATATACCTTCAAGATGAACTCCAAGGATTTTTGCCATTCCGGCTGTCTGTTTTGCGGCAGCTTCCTTAATAACGGCAACTGCCCGCTTTATATTAGCCGCACTATCTGTCACAAGCGTCGGAAAAATCCCGCCGATACCGTATTTAAGAATTTCTTTTGATAAATATAAAACATCATCAACATTTGCTGTATTAAAATTGACCCCGAAAGCACCGTGGAAATGCTGCTCAATTAATAATCTGCTTTTCATTATCTTTCTTCATCCTCTTTCACTCTCCCGCAAGGGGTGAGAGAAATATTGTATTTTTTATTAAATTACACTGCCTTCAAAGACTTTTCGTGCTTCTTCCCTGTCATCAAAATGAATTGTACGATCTTTAAGGATTTGATAGTCCTCATGTCCTTTACCTGCAATGACAACAACATCATTATTTCCGGCAATATTTTTCAATAATGCGATAGCATGACCTCTATCAGGTTCAACGGTAACCTTATCGGGATTTGTTGACTTAAGTCCTGCAATAATATCTGTTATAATCGTCTGCGGGTCTTCACTTCGCGGATTATCACTTGTAATTACGATTTTATCGGCAATTTTTTCAGCAATGGCACCCATCTTAGGCCGTTTTGTAGCATCTCTGTCACCACCGCATCCGAAAAGACAGATAAGTTTTCCTTCCTTCGGAGTAATTTCCCTTGCCGAATTCAAAACATTTTCCAATCCGTCAGGTGTATGTGCATAATCAACGATTACCAGAGGCTTTTTAACTACAACCTCAAATCTGCCTGCCACCCCTTTTACATTTTCCAGAGCTTTTAGAGCAACACTTAAATCAATTCCTATTGCAAGAGAAGCCGTAACAGCAGCCAGAACATTGTAAACGCTGAACATACCATTCATATGCAGATTAACAGGATATTCACCATCCTTTGTCACAAGCGTAAATTCTGCTCCGTTAAGCGAGAAATTTATATTTTTGGCCATTACATCAGCTGATTTTTTTACACCATAAGTAAAAGTTCGGACACCTTTTGGAACAACACCTAAAAACCTATCCGCATAGTTGTCATCAGCATTTATAACAGCAAACGGCACTTTCGAAATTTCGTCACCTTCCAATGGCATTGACTCCGCAAGCCCTTTGAACAATAAAGCCTTTGCTTCAAAATAATTATCCATTGTAATATGGTAATCAAGGTGATCCTGAGTAAGATTTGTCAAAATAGCACCGTCAAACTTACAACCGCCTACTCTGTTTTGCTCCAGAGCATGAGAACTTACTTCCATTACGACATTATCAATTTTTTCAACATCCTTAATCATTCTCAAAGTTGCCTGCAATTCAGGAGCCTGCGGCGTAGTATGTTTTGCGTCGCGGTATTCTCCGCCGGATGAAAGTTTATACCCCAGAGTTCCGATTAAGGCACATTTTTGCCCGCTCTGTTCAAATATTTTCTGTATTAAGTGAGTAACTGTTGTTTTACCGTTTGTACCGGTCACTCCGATAAGGTTTAACCCTTTTGAAGGACTTGAATAAAATCTGTCAGCGACATCTGCTATTTTATGTCTTGCAGAACATACAACAACCTGCGGAATTTTTTTATCTACATCAACTTTTCTTTCCACAAGAAGAGCCGCCGCACCTTTTTCTATTGCATTTTTAGCAAACTCATGCCCGTCAGTATATTCCCCCGGAAGACATACAAAAATATCCCCCTTCTTCGTTGTTCTTGAATTATAAGAAATACCGGTAATTTCAACATTTCGAAAATTTATTAAATCTTTATAGTCTAAATGTTCAATAAGTTCATCCAATTTCATTTTTACAACTCTCCTTTATAAAATATTATTAATCATTTTTAGGTTTAACCGGAGCCGCTTTATCAGGCTTCAAATTCATCATTCTGGCAATCTGAGTAGAAACTTCATGGAAAACAGGCCCTGCAACCGTGTTTCCCCATATAGCCCCGACTTTTGCACTGTCAACCATAACATATATCAAAACCTGCGGGTCGCTGGCCGGCAGATACCCTATTGTAGAAGTGTACATATAAGGGGTATATCCGGACGAATTTTCTTTAGGTTTACGGGATGTGCCTGTTTTTGCCGCAACATTGTAGTTATCCATTTTTATGACAGAGCGGCCGTTATTGACACTTCTTGCGAGCAGTCTTGTAATTACATCGGCTGTCATCTGCGAAACAACCTGCGTTCTGTGAACCTTTACGGCTTCTTCTTCAGGCGAATATTTTATAACATGTGGAGTAACCCTGACCCCGCCGTTTGCAAGAGCCTGAACAGCCGAAATCATCTGCATTGCAGTAACAGAGGTTCCGTATCCGTATGCCATTGTCGCATGGATTCCCTGATCCCAGTTGCTCCAATACGGCAGAAGCCCTGAAGATTCACCCGGTAAATCAATACCGGTTTTAGAGCCGTAGCCGAATTTTTTCAACATATCGTAAAACTCTTTCGGAGTCATTGTTTTTGCAACATTTATAGAACCAATATTGCTGGAGTGTTCAAAAAGATACTCCAGAGAAATTTCACCCGGGTAAGGATGAACGTCATAGTCGTAATTTTTTATCTCCCATTTACCAATCATGGTTTTTCCGGTATCAAGAATTTTTGAACGTTCGTTGATTTTACCAAGTTCCATTGCACTGGCAACGGTCACTATCTTAAAAGTTGACCCCGGAGGGAATACATCAGTCAGAGTCCAATTTTTAATTAAATCCGGAGAAGCATTTCTGAAATTATTAGGATCGTATGTCGGATAAACTGCATAAGCAAGGATTTCCCCGTTTTTAGGATTCATTACAATAACAGTTCCTCTCAATGCTTCTTTTTCATCAACCATTTTCTGCAATTCTTTTTCACATATATGCTGAATTGCAGCATCTATAGTTAGCGTAACATCCTGACCTTTCGGATTTGTAGCCGTTGCAACGGGATCTGTCATAAAGTCATAAATAATTTTCCCTTTTTGCGTACGCTGAAATTTCACTGTATTTTCAACATGTTCAAGTTTATCTTTTTCCGTGTATTCAACACCGTTTGCGATATCAGCATCAAAATTATAATACCCCAGAACATGTGCTGCCAGAGAACCTTGAGGATACTCTCTCGTATTTTTTTTATCAAGACTTATCGCCCTTAAATGAAGTTGAGAAATTTCCTTGGCTGTATTTCTGTCAACATCTTTTTTTACGGCTATAATTTGATTCTGGCTGTTTAACTTTTTCAAAAGCTGTTCTTTGGGGATTTTTAAGATAGGAGCAAGCTGTTTTGCAATAACTTCAGGTGACGAGTCATCTTCGTCATAATCAGCACGCCTAGCAAAAACATTATAAAAAACTTTATCGGTAGCAAGCTTAATTCCGTTTCTGTCATAAATATCACCGCGAACTGCAAAATTCTGCCCCGCACGCTGATTTCTCGCTTTAACTCTATATTTTTTTATATCAATTACCTGTATAAAAAATAAATATATAATTAAAGCGACGGCAAAAAGAATAAATAAAATATAAAGCCAGCTCAATATTCTGTCAAAGCTTTTCAATCTTTTATCGGCTGCCTTCTCCTTACGTCTTTCTCTCACCTTTTTTCTCCCTGTAAATAAAATTTTATCACAAGGAATTATGCACACATACAAATATTAACTAATCTTAACGCATATTTAAATCCAAAAATGTTAATATCGGCTTTAAAATTGTTACAAATATTTGAAGTTTTCTATCTTTATGCTACCATTGTAAATAAAACAGATGATTATTATTATAATAAGGGGAAAAATATGATTTCAGTAAACGATTTCAAAACAGGTTTAACTTTAGAATTAGACAACGGCTTGTGGTCAGTTGTTGAATTTTTACACGTTAAACCGGGTAAAGGTGCTGCGTTTGTAAGATCAAAACTAAAAAACGTAGAAACAGGGCAGGTTGTTGAAAAAACATTCCGTGCCGGTGAAAAAGTTGCAAAAGCAACTCTTGACAGACGTGAAATGCAATACCTTTACAAAGAAGGTGCCGATTATATTATGATGGATAATGAGACTTACGAACAATTACAAATTCCGGAAGATCATATCGGTGACGGCAAAAAATATTTGAAAGAGAATATGAATGTTCAGGTTCTTCTTCACGACGGAAGAATCATCGGGGTTGATATTCCTGCTCACGTTGAACTTGAAGTTGTTGATACTCCTCCTGCTGAAAAAGGAAATACAGCACAGGGCGGCTCAAAACCTGCAACTCTTGAAACAGGTGCCGTTGTTAACGTTCCGTTCTTTATTTCCAACGGAGACATTATCAGAGTAGATACAAGATCCAACGAATACCTCGACAGAGTATAACAGAAAGGCAAAATCATGAAATTTGATATCGAATATGTTGAAAAGTTAGCTAAAGTTCTTGCCGATAATTCGTTAACCGAAATATCGTTGGAAGATGGAGAACAGGCTATTACATTAAGAAAAGACCTTGTAATGACAGGTGCTCCTGTTCAAACAGCTGTTCCTCAGGCTGCAGCTCCGGTTCCTGCTGTTTCAGCTCAGGAACAACCTGCAGAGCCGGCAAAAAAAGGAAAACCTATCACCTCACCTATGGTAGGAACTTTCTATTCGGCACCATCTCCTGATGCAAAACCTTTTGTAGAGGTAGGGCAGACTATTTCTCAAGGCGATGTGGTTTGTATCGTTGAAGCTATGAAACTTATGAATGAAATTGAAGCCGAGTGTTCCGGCAAAATTGTTGAAATTTGCGTTAAAGACGGTCAACCTGTCGAATTTGGTCAGGTTTTGATGTATGTTGAATAAAGTGAAGCTTAAAAGTTGAGGAGTGAATATTTTTAATTCACTCTTCACGCTTTACACTTCACCTTTTCGCAAGAAGTATGAATTTTGAAAAGGGATAGAAAAAATGTTTAAAAAAGTATTAATAGCAAACCGTGGAGAAATTGCGGTTCGAATTATAAGAGCCTGCAGAGAAATCGGTATTCCGACAGTAGCTATTTATTCTCAGGCCGATGCAAATTCTCTGCACGTAAGATTAGCAACCGAAGCATACTGCATAGGTCCTGCTCAAAGTGCAAAGAGCTATTTAAGTATTCCTGCAATTATATCTGCTGCGTTGGTATCCGGTGCGGATGCAATCCATCCCGGTTACGGATTTATGTCGGAGAGAGCTGATTTTGCAGAAATTTGTGCTAAACACGGTATAAAATTTATCGGTCCTACGGCTGAAGCTATGAGAAAAATGGGCGACAAAGCTACTGCCCGTAAAACAATGATTGAAAATAATGTTCCTGTAACACCGGGAACAGGAATTTTAAAAACACCGGAAGAAGTTAAAGAATTTGCAAGAAAAGCAGGTTACCCTATTATTCTTAAAGCAACAGCCGGCGGCGGCGGCAAAGGAATGAGAATAGTCAGAAATGATGATGAAGTTGAAACAAATATGAATCTTTGCCAGTCTGAAGCTCAAAATTTCTTTGGAAATCCGGATGTTTATGCCGAAAAATATCTTGAAAATCCTCGCCATATTGAAGTACAAATTCTGGGTGATCAGTATGGAAATGTGGTTCATATCGGAGAAAGAGACTGTTCAATTCAAAGACGCCATCAAAAATTAATAGAAGAAGCTCCGTCTCCTGCTATTGATGAAAAGACCCGTAAAGAAATGGGAGCAGCAGCGGTTAGAGCAGCAAAAGCCATAAATTATGAAGGTGCCGGAACCTGTGAATTTCTTCTTGACCACGACGGCAAATGGTATTTCATGGAAATGAATACACGTATTCAGGTTGAGCACTGTGTCACAGAAATGATTTCCAATATTGATCTGGTAAGAGAACAAATTATGGTTGCTGCAGGTGAAAAACTTGACTTTACGCAAGATGACATCGTATTGAGAGGTCATGCTATCGAATGCCGTATTAATGCGGAAAATCCTGAAAAAGACTTTATGCCTAATCCGGGTCAAATCACGGGTTATGTTACTCCGGGAGGTTTTGGAGTCAGAGTTGACTCACATGTTTATCAGGATTACTCAATTCCGCCGTACTATGATTCAATGATAGGAAAACTTATCTGCTGGGGCAGGACAAGAAACGAGGCCCGCAGAAGAATGTATAGAGCATTAAAAGAATATGTTATTACAGGTATTGAAACAACAATTCCGTTCCATCAGGCAATAATTGAAGATCCCGTATTTACCAGCGGAAACTTTAATACAGGCTTTATTGAAGAATATTACAAGAGGACGGGTAAGACGAAATAACAAAGATAAACAAAAGGCTGAAAATTTAATTTCAGCCTTCTTTAATATATAGTTGTGAACTATTAAACTTTAATTTCCCATTCTTAATTTCTGATCTACAAAAGCATTACGCTGGTTAGCCTGCAGTTTGCCTCTTATAACATGATACACAGCAACGCCAGCTGCAGCTAAAGCAGAAACGACTTTCACCGGAGTACTCATGCTCTTAAGCGGCTGTTTAAATACCTGTTTTAAAGAACCACCTTTTTTAAATCCTTTAGGTAATGCATTAAACAACCAGCCGGCGGCCAGACAGCCAATACCTGTCATTGTCCCGTAAACAGCACCTTTTGCCGTTCCTTTGGTAATTTCTTCTGTCGCCGTGAAGAATTTTGCAACGGATGCAATAGCTTTTTTCAATTTACCCGGCTCTTTTTCATGTTTATCGGTAGCACCTTTTTTGTCTGCTTCAAATTGACATTGATCAAGCACACTCATTGCAAGTGTATTATTTTCTGCTTTTGCCTGTTCTCTGGCTTTTTCAACAACATTATCAGGCAATCTGTATGATGTAAAATTAACATTTGAATTAAGACTTACTGCCATAGATTACTCCTACACTTAAACTTATTTACATTAAAACGCATAAATTAAAAATTTTGACCAGATAGACACAAAAATTTACAAAAATTAATTAAACAGATTTAATTGAGGAACAGAAAGTTCGCCGTTATCAACAGATTTTTTTCTGGTTGCAAGATCTTTTGAATAATTCTTTTGCATTTTTGTCATCAAATCCTGTGAACGCTTTATTACAGACGATGGAAGTCCGGCCATTTTTGCCACCTGAATGCCGTAACTTTTACTTGCTCCGCCTTGAACAATTTTTCTCAAAAATTCAATTTCACCGTTTTCTTCAGCTATTGTAATTCTGTAATTCTTAATCTGCGGATATGTTTTTGTCATAACATTCAGTTCGTGATAATGTGTTGCAAAAATACATCTTGCCTTGATTTTAGTCGCAATATATTCTGCAACAGACCAGGCAATCGCAACCCCGTCATAAGTACTTGTCCCCCTGCCGATTTCATCAAGAAGAATAAAACTTCTCTCGGTTGCGGAATTAAGAATGTATGAGGTCTCAATCATTTCAACCATAAATGTTGACTGTCCGAGAGTTAAATCATCTGATGCCCCAACTCTGGTAAATATCTTATCAATAATTCCAAGTTTAACGTAATCTGCAGGAACCCAGGAGCCGATTTGAGCCAGAAGTGCAATAAGGGCATTTTGTCTCATATAAGTTGATTTACCCGCCATATTCGGACCGGTCAAAATCATAAACTGAGTTTCAGAAGTTGAATTACATTTCAATTCCAAATCATTCGCAACATATTCACCCAGCGGCAGAATTTTTTCCAACACTGCGTGACGTCCGTTTTTCACAATAAAGTCATCCGATTCATCAATTTCAGGTCTGCAGTAACTGTTTTCAACCGCGGTTTCCGCAAGAGAAGAAAAGACATCAGCTCTTGCTATACATTCTGCAATTTCTCTTATTTTAGTAACAAATTCTTTTGAGTATTCTCTAAAATCAACAAAAATTTTATATTCAAGCTCGGTTGACTTAAATTTTGCTGAAAGTACATCATCTTCATGTTTCTTCAATTCGTCCGTAATAAATCTTTCGCCGTTTGTAAGGGTCTGCTTTCTTATATATTCAGCAGGAACCAGACCCAGATTGGAATTTGAAATTTCTATAAAATATCCGAAAACTTTGTTGTAGCCGACACGTAAATTTTTTATTCCGGTTCTTTCTTTTTCGGATTCTTCAAATTCTTTCAGCCATTTTTCTCCGCCGGTCAACAAATCTCTGAAATAATCAAGCTCTCCGTTAACTCCTTCCTTGATAATTCCACCGTCTTTTATTACAATCGGAGGATTTTCAGCCAAGGTTTTTTCGATTAATGCAGTATAATCCTTAATTTCCGGAAGGTATTCCTCAATCGTTTTTAACGGATTATATTCAAGATTTGAAGCTATTTCCACCAATTCCGGCAGCACAAACAAAGACTCTTTAAGACTTAAAAAATCACGAGGACTTGCTGAACCGTTGCTCATTCTGGTAGAAAGTCTTTGAATATCGTAAACTTTTTCTAAACTTTCAATAAACGATTTTCTGATTTCAGTTTTTTCTACAAACTCAGAAACAGAATTCTGTCTGGAAAGAATTTGTCTGATATCCTTTAACGGCTGGCAAATCCAATTTTTCAGCAATCTTGCTCCCATATTGGTTTTAGTTTTATCAACTGCCCACAAAAGAGAGCCGTATTTATTCTTTTCCCTCAATGTTTCAACAAGTTCAAGATTTTTTCTTGTTGATGCATCAAGTATCATATATTCAGATAATTCATAAGTTTCAATTCTTTCGAATTTAGGAATATTATTTTTCAAAGTTTCCCAGACATAAGCAAGCAAAGCCCCAGCTGCACGGAACCCGAGTTTATATTTTGAAAACCCGAATGATTCAAGACTTTTAGTTTCAAAAACAGCTTTTAAATTATTACCTGCAAACTCTGCAGAAAAAACATTTGTCGGAATTTTTGAACAGTTATAAAGCTTTTGAATATTTTCTGGCAAATCAATTTTTTCTTCCGGAACAATCTGGAAAGGCTGAACTTTTTGAGCAAGCGACGGAGCGACTATTTCAGCCGGAGAAATTCTCGTCAGTTCTGCCATAATTAAATTAAGCGGTGCCTGAGTAGCTTTAAATTCACCCGTTGAAATATCAGCATAAGCAAACCCGTACAAATCACTTTTTTCATCCTTAAACATTGCACATATATAGTTATTGGAATTTTGTTTCAGAAAATCGCTTTCGGTAAGTGTCCCAGCTGTAATAATGCGGGTAACTCCTCTTTTTACAAGACCTTTGGCAAATTTCGGATCCTCAAGCTGATCACATATTGCTACTTTAATATTTTTCTGTACAAGTTTTTCCAGATAACCGGTAACAGCCTTTGCCGGAATACCTGCAAGCGGAACTTTTCCGTAATAACTTCCGGCATCCCTGCATGTCAATGTTAATTCCAGTTCTTTAGACAAAAGAACAGCATCTTCAAAAAATGTTTCATAAAAATCACCGAGCCGGTATAGCAATACTGCATCAGGATTTTGGCGTTTATTCTCCAGATACTGCTGCATGACCGGAGTGAGTTTTTCCATCTCAACATCTTTAGTATGTATGTTGTTGATTTCGGTTCTTGTCATAGTTATAATTAAATTATACCATGAAAAGAGGATGTCAATATGGGCTGTCTTAAAAATATTATCAGAGCCATTATACTTACCCTTGCTGTTATAGGATTTTTGTCTATAGGCGGCAAAGAATTTGTTGCGGGATGGTTTTCACAATGGATTCATCCTACGCATGAAACAATTCTTGAACGGGCACAAAAAGTAGGAGATTTCTCGGGAATCAACGAAGAGTTTGAATTGGAAAAAGCTGCCGGCATGCTCGGATATAATGCTGTTGTGGCAGAACATAAGGCTTCCGGACAAAAGTTAATTGTAGTGGATTCTTCAAAAAAGACAATTATTACTGAAGAAGATATTAAATCTGAAAATATTGAAGAAAAATTAAAAACAGCTTTGCAAAAATTTAAATATCAGGCCGCTTCCATAGAAGATCTAAAAGTCACAAAACGCGGTAATATGTATGCTTACGGGAAAGAAAAACCATACGTGAGATTTGATGCCAAAATCAGCAGGTTGCCAATCGGAGATGTTTCAGGTATAATTTCTGTGACAACAGCACAGGATGGAACAAATAGAATTCTGGTTGCGGTCAACGAAAAATCAAAATATTCACAGTTGATATCTGAAGAATTTTTCAAAGAAGTTAAATAATTGAAAATAAAATAGAAATTATAAGCAAAGATAAAAATCCGGCTTAAAAATGTCGAAGTGGCACTCTGCCGAAAAAAATGATTAAGTATCATTTTTTGAGAGGGTATGAGCTTATTGCAAATACTTCCGCCACTGAGACCAAACTATTACTTTGAAAATTTAATTTAAATATATTTATGTCGAAGTGGCGGAATTGGTAGACGCGCATGATTCAGGTTCATGTGGTTAACGCCTTGAGGGTTCGAGTCCCTTCTTCGACACCATTAAAAAAAGACTCCTTATGGAGTCTTTTTTTGTGATATTTTGCAAGTGTATAAAACCTACGAAACTAAAAAACTTCAACATTTTTATCTTTAAAGACAGCTTGACATCAGTTTTTGAAATATAATAATAGAAAATATGAGAATTTCAAATATAAATAGCATTTATACTCCCATAAATTTTTATGGAGCCCAAAAAACAAATTTACAAAACAATTCACTCACGAAACCTAATGCACTTAAAACCGGATTAACAACAGCCGGAGCATGGTTTGGATTTGGCATTGGGCTGGATTATATCTCCAGAAAAATTAAACTATCAAAATCACCTACAAAAAATTCTTTTATGATTAACAGCATTCTTGCAGTTGGTGCAGGTGTTTATTCTGGTTCCCATTCCCGTGTTTCAAAATCCGATAAGTAATAATAGGTTTAAGTTTCATTCATGTATAATAGGTTTATGGAAACACATTTTTTAGAGTCACAAAGACTTTATTTCAGAAAAATAAAACCTGATGATTTTGATATTATAGCGTCAATGTTAAAAGATCCACAGGTTATGTATGCATGGGAATATAATTTTACTGATAAGGATGTAAACGATTGGATTACAATAAATCTTGAACGTTATAAAACTTACGGATTAGGTTATTTTATCATTTCAGATAAATTTTTAAAACAGCCTTTAGGACAGGCTGCTCTTATGCCTGATATTATTAACAACAAACTTTATTATGAAATCGGATATATATTAAAAAAGGAATTTTGGGGAAAAGGTTATGCAACAGAAGCAGCCAAAACTCTCCTTGATTATGCAAAAATAAAATATCCGAATCAGGAATATATTCTTGAAATACGACCGGAAAACCTTAATTCTGTCAAGGTTGCCAATCGTCTCGGGGCCAAAATTACCGGAGAATTCAATAAACTTGTGCACGGTAAAATTATGAAACATTTGATTTATACATTAGACTAACCTTTTTGTTTTTCTTTATTGTAACGGTATTTGGTAAAAAGATTTGACGAACCCGCAATAAAAAATCCCATTACACCGATTCCGAATAATAAAGGAATGCCTGCAATCATACACTTTTGTTTCAATAATTTTTTATATACAGTATCAAAATCTCCGCCCTTTTTTATTGCTAATTCTTTCAAATCTTTCAATTTCGGAACTTCAAATTGTTCATTAATTAAATCACGGCATTTGTTATTTTTGTATAAAAGTTTTCTGAAACCTTTTTCCAAAAGTTCATTACCGCAGATTATATAGAATCCCACAAGCGGGAAACGGAACAGAGTTTCTAAGAAATTCTGTTTTCCCCTGTCTTTTGAGGCTCCGAAATAACCTGCACCACCTACCAGTACACAAGAAGTCAACTGTCCTTTACTCAAAGCCAGCTTTCCGTTATTGTCGGCAAAATCCAGACTGAAATAACGGTTTAGAAAATCCGCTTTTTTCTTATTATTTCTAAATAGTTTTGTACCGGGAGCAAGAATTAATTCTGAAATATTCTGTAAAGCTTTAGACTTATTCCCTCTCACCGCAAGCAGACTACCAAGAGCAAGACATCCTGCATATATTCCTGAAGCTTTCAGAATGTTTTTCTTTGCACTTTTTTCAACTCTTGCATTAAAATCTTTATCTTCTTTATTATCTTTATTTAAATTTGCAATGTTTTCAAAATTTCCCTGCTTAAAAACTTTCAAAGTCATAAGATTTTTTATGTAATTAAGGGTAAATTCAATCAAAGGAATTGCAAAAGCTCCGAGAGCGATTGCAGCCTTAACGGGCAACAAAGCTTTATTTCCTTTTTGTTTTAATAATTCAACAGCCGGAGTTGAGATTTGTTTTTGTAAATCTGCCGGAAGTCTTTTCGAATAAATATTTTTGAAAACTTTACCTAATAATGCGGGACAATAATAAACAAGAGCAGACTCAGAAAGTTCCAGAAAAGAATTTTCACCTAAATCGGCCTTACTTCTGGCAAAAACAGCCTTCGGGATAAGCCCTGTTGCCGTATCCTGAATAAATCTTATGTTTGAAAGCCCTGCACCTCCTTCCTGAACTGCAACGATTTTACTCATTGCCTTTAAGCCTAAACCTATATTTGAATTTGTAAAAGATACGTTATTTACATTATTAGTTTTCATCAGTAATTTCTCCATTATAATCCGACAACAAAAAATGACCTGAACATAAAGAGTACAGGTCATTTAAAATTTGAACAATATTATCGAACTATCGCCAGCTTAAATTTCCTGTCTCTTTAGACAGGTGCCACCATAATTGAGCGTTTAAATTTAAGTTTGACATAAATTACCAATTTCCTTTGCTTTATCAGCTTAACATAATAAAAAAATTAGTCAAGTAGTAAATCAATCAAGATAACGTTTTAATTTTGAATAAAAATGGTCTAGAATTTCTGCATTACCCATATCCGGCTGCCACAGAAAGAAATTATCAACATACCTGTCAAACCAGAATGTAATCTCCCTTACACGTTTCGGATCTCTTGTTATATCACCTTCAAACACGACCCAGAAAGGTAAAATATTTTCGTCCTGGATACGTCCGATATCGCGATATGCCTTTAGTAATCCGGGGGTAAATAATTTACACAACCGTTCATGAGCGTTCCCTCTGCCTGCACTTGGCTCTTTACCTTCCACCCAGCCGTCCTGTCGTTTTATCTCACCGAATAAAATTTTATGAGTCCTTGTATTCTCTATAGCAAAATCAGGAGAAACACCCCAGTGCACATTTACATAATCTATATCAGGATTGTATATTTTACTTTTCAGCTTTGGCGATAATTGAACCTGTGTATATAAACTTTTCAGATGTTTAGGTTTTTCATGAAGTTTATAATCAGTTCCTTCAAATGCCTTTTTGAATACCTCATAAAAATTATGTTCCGCTGCTGTCGCAATAGAGCCGCTCACGGTCTGCCAGTTATCACGTTTTTGTAATTCTTTTTTACCCATTATAAACCTTTAAATAAGACTTCCAGACTTATTTCTAATCCGTTTGCAATTTTTTCTATGTTATTTATTGAAATATTTCTCTTACCACTTTCTACAGATGCAAGATAAGTTCTGTCCATAGAAATCTGCAGTGCAAATTTTTCCTGACTTAGTCCTTTTTTAACACGTAAATCTTTTATCCTTTTACCAAGCTTTTCCTGTATCATTCAGAAACCTCGTAAATATATTATCTATATTCTGACAATAAGACAACGGATTATAAGCAACAATTTCTTGACTAAATCTGCTTTATTAAATAAAATAAATAAAGATTAGGGTAAAAGTAAGAGTATGATGAATTCAAACACAGAAAACATTTCAGGATATTCAATCTACAATATAGAGGCAAAAAAACGAACAAAAATTAACCCTCTTGAAGAATTATATCCGGCACTTCCCGATAAAAAATATGACATTATTTATGCAGATCCGCCATGGGATTATGGCGGAAAAATGCAGTATGATAAATCTTGCATAAAAAGTGAAAATATCGGTTTTAAAAAAAATATTTTTATAAGTTCAGCAACTTTTAAATATCCGACATTGAAATTAAATCAATTAAAACAACTTGATGTAAATTCCATTGCTTCAGATAATTGCCTGCTTTTTATGTGGACAACCGGACCACAGTTTGCCAATTCAATAGAACTTGGAAACACCTGGGGATTTGAGTACAAAACAGTTGCATTTGTCTGGGATAAACAGGTTCACAATCCGGGACGATATACTTTATCAGAAACCGAATTTTGTCTTGTATTTAAAAAAGGTAAAATTCCAAGCCCGCGTGGTGCAAGAAACATCCGCCAGCTTATATCGGTTCCGCGGGGTAAACACAGCGAAAAACCTGAACTTGTTATATCCGGAATTACAAAAATGTTCCCTCAACAAAATAAAATAGAGCTCTTTGCCCGTAAAAATTACAACGGATGGGATAATTGGGGCTTAGAAATTCCGGATAATAAAGTTAAAATTACTGATAACTCCAATGAAACCAGTATTCAAAAAGTTTTAGAATTAGTCTGATGAATTATCTTTTATATATGGAAGAACAAGAAACTTCCGATTTTGCAGAATAATCATAATTTAATAAATATTCAATCGTATCTTTCGGAGTTTGAGCAACATAATAAAGATTACTGCTTAATTTATGATTTGCAAATTTTTCTTTTATAATAACGTCAAAAAATTCAATAAGCTTATTATAAAAACCGTTTGTATTCAATATAACTATGGGTTTATTATTATAGCCAAGCTGCTTTTGCACAATCATTTCTGACAACTCTTCCAATGTTCCAAAGCCGCCGGGTAAAGCGATAACACCATGAGATAACTCATCCATTTTAGCTTTTCTGGTTCTCATACAAGGCGTTACGGTTAAATCTACACAAGCCTCCGTAGAAACTCCAATATTATATAATTTTTCAGGCATCACTCCGAAAATTTTTCCGCCATATTCTTGAACCTGTTCTGCACAAGCCCACATTAAACCGAGTGAACTTCCTCCGTAAACCATATTAAACCCGTTTTTGGCAAGTAACTTCCCGAGTTCAGCGGCAACAGGATAATAACTTTCATCCAGATAATTACAAGAAGAAGCAAACACACAGATATTTTTATTCAATAAAAGATCCTCCTATATGATAATAATACGAACAGCTAACACCGGTACCCTCCATCGAACAGTCCGATTTTAATTCGTCGATAGTAAGTGTATCTCCGATAGGAGCAACCCTGTCATCATAGACTTTTACACCGAAAATATCTCTTCCCCATGTATTTGGCGGCAATATTCCGTTGACATCAAACATCATCATAAACATTGCCGATTCCTGAGAAACATCTTTTATATCTTTGATTCCCACAATAATGTTTCTGTCACCGTTATAAAGTTCTGAAAAATAATATTCATCCCCCTGTTTTATCCTACTTCCGTTAAGATATTTTGTACGATAGTGTTTTAAATATTTGTTTTCAGTAAGTCTGAAATAAGGTTTTATTATAAGCGTGACAATTTTTTCACGCTCAGATTTGTCTTTTGCCTGTTTTAACTTAATAAGCATATTTTCCTTTTCATGCTTATTCATTGCATCTTTCATAAATGAAATATTATCATAACAGTCATTCCATTTAGTTATTAAATCAGCTTGCAAAGTAGATTGTATTGATGTCGGAATTAATAACAGAACGACGATAAATACAACAAAGAATGTAAGTGAATATTCCAGTTTCCAAAAACGCTTTTTTTTCATAAAGAGCCTCAAGCCATATCTATTTGTTTCTTTTCCTGCACCAATTTATCGTAAACCCAATCGGGAACAAAATTTTTGCCAAGAATAATTTGTCCGTTCATAATATTCGGAGCGTGAAAATCAGAACCTCCGGTAACAATTAAGCCGAGTTCTTCAGCCATTGATGAAAAATATTCAACACAGGCAGGAGAATGTTTCCGGTGATAAGCTTCAATACCTCTCAAGCCAAAGCTCATCAGTTCTTTAATAAGTGATTCAGCTATATCCAAATCATGCGGGTGAGCAATAACCGGAACACCACCCGCATCATAAATTATTTCAACGGCATCATGAGGAGAAACCGTCTTTCTCGGGACATAAACAGGAGAATCATCATGGATATATTTTGCATAAGCTTCCATAACATTGCTTGTTCCGCCAGCATTGGTTATTGCCTTTGCGATATGCGGACGCCCGATACTTCCTCCTTCAGCAACCTGTTTTTTGATATCATCAAATTTTATTTTTATACCTTCTTTTTTGGCAAGAAGTGTAATAATTTCTTTAGTCTGCTTAATTCTGGCCTGCTGCTGTATTTTCAATAAATTTTGGAAATCACTGTTGTTGGTATCCATAAAATAACCGAGAATATGAACTTCATAATTTTTATAAAGTGTATTTATCTCGACACCCTGAATCACTTCCAATTTATCTTCATTATTATTTTTTTTCAAATAATCTTTTGCCACACCGTAAGACAGGACATTATCGTGATCGGTCAGAGCAATAACCTGCAAGCCGACATCAATAGCGGTATCAACAATCTTTTCGGGTGAAAACACACCATCCGAATAATATGTGTGGATGTGCAAATCTGTCTTCATTGACCTGTTTCCTTTTCTTTACTATTTCTACTACAAAAAACTCTTCTTATGGCAACAGCATAACCCGTATCTTTTTCTATTTCGACTTCAACTGCATTAATCTGCACAACATCGCCGTCTGCCACGTCATAACGTTCCGGAATAGCCGTCAAAAACCGATTTAATGATGTTTGATAATCCATACCGATTACACTGTCAACAGCACCGCAAAAACCGGCATCGGTTATATATCCCATGTTATTAATAATACATTCATCCGCAGTCTGCACATGAGTATGAGTCCCCAAAAATGCACTCACACCAAATTCAGAACAGAATCTGCCAAAACAAATTTTTTCCGCCGTTGCTTCCGCATGAAAATCAATTATTACAATCGGCGTAACTTCCTTAATTTTTTGAATTTCTTCTTTTACAATCTCCCAGGGAGAATCCGCAATATTCACAAATACTCTGCCGAGAACATTAATAACTCCTATTTTTACTCCGTTCTTTTCAAATATACGGCTTCCGACTCCCGAGCAACCTTTAGGATAATTTATAGGACGCAGCAGTTTTTCAGCATTATCGATGTAGTTAAAAATTTCACGTTTATCCCAGATATGATTTCCGGAAGTCATACAATCGACTCCGTAATCAGAAATTTCATTATAATTTTTTTCAGTTAACCCAAAACCATGAGATGCATTTTCGACATTAGCAATTACAAAATGCGAATGACTAAAATCAAATGCAGAAATCGGGCTTAAATAATCAGTATCCTTAAACATACCGCTCAAAAAATCTCTCACGGCATATCTTCCGGGTCTGCCGACCATATCACCGAAAAATAATATTTTTATAGTATTATCATCACCCATTTATCTTCCTTACGGTTGAATAGTTGAAGGGGAAATGAATTAAATCAATTAACCCTTCAACATTTAACCATTCAACTATTTTGCGATTTCTGTTGTACGAAATTCTCTTACAACAGTAACCCTGATTTGACCAGGATAATCAAGTTCGTCTTCAATACGTTTTGCGACATCTCTTGCAAGCCGTTGAGATGCCAAATCATCAAACATTTCAGCCTGAACAATAATTCTGACTTCTCTGCCTGCCTGAACTGCAAAAGATTGTTTAATACCGCTGTAGCTGTTTACTATTTCCTCAATTTTCTGAAGACGTTTAATGTAGATTTCCAGCGTATCACGTCTTGCCCCCGGTCTGCCGGCAGAAATTGCATCAGCAACCTTTACAAGGACAGCCTCAATCGTATTTGCAACAACATCATCATGATGAGCTTCTATTGCATGAATAACTTCAGGGCTTTCACCGTATCTTGCAGCAAGTTCAACACCCAGCTGAATATGAGTACCTTCCTGAGTCTGATCAACAGCTTTTCCTATATCATGAAGAAGTCCTGCACGTTTTGCAACAGCTTCATTTGCACCGAGTTCTGCAGCCAGCATGCCTGCAATATGCCCGACTTCTAGTGAATGTTTCAAAACGTTTTGTCCGTAACTAGTTCTGTAATAAAGACGTCCGAGAGTTTTGATAAGTTCTTTGTTTAACCCCATAACGCCCATATCAAGAGCGGCATTTTCACCTTCCGTCCAAATTTTCTTTTCAATTTCTTCATTGGCTTTTTCAACCATTTCCTCAATGCGGACAGGATGAATACGTCCGTCAACAATTAATTTTTCAAGAGCCAGTTTTGCAACTTCTCTGCGAACAGGGTCAAAGCTTGATAAAACAACAGCTTCCGGAGTATCATCGATGATTAAATCGACACCGGTTAAAGTTTCCAAAGCTCTGATATTTCGACCTTCACGTCCGATTATACGGCCTTTCATTTCATCATTAGGCAGAGCTACAACGGAAACAGTTGTTTCCACCACCTGCTCAATCATACATCTCTGCATTGTAGTTGAAAGAATTTCTTTTGCTTTTTCAAGAGATGTTTCTTTTATTTTAGCTTCATTTTCACGAATCAGCGTCATCTGCTCTTGTGCCAAATCGTGTTTAAGTTGTTCAAGAAGCATATTTTTCGCTTCTTCCGCAGTCATCCCCGCAATTCTTTCAAGTTCTGTTGTTTGTTTTTGAACTATTTCTGCAAGATAATCTTCTTTTTCAAGAAGTTCATCTATTTTTCTTTGAACCTGCAAATCTTTATCTGTATATTCCTGAATTTTATCTTCAAGCATATCTTCGCGTTTGTTTAATTTAGCTTCTAATCTTGCAAGCTCCTGTCTTCTTTCTCTTTCTTCTTCGTTAAGTTTTTCTCTGTCATCCTGTAATTCTTCAATAGCTCTGATTTTAGCTTCTTTAAAAAGAATTTTCTCTTTTTCTTCAAGAGCGGATTTGTCTTTCTGGATGCTCTGAACGACCGATTTCATTTTGTTTTGCTGGATAATCAGCACAGCGATTAAGGCTATTACTGCAATAACCGCAAGAATTAATAAGTAATCCATTAAGTCTTTACCTTATCCTTTTCTATTTTTTTATAATACATGCAATCCCCGATACATATAACCTATCGGGTTTGAAATTTATATTGAATTAAAATTTACACTATCGCATATATTCACAAAAAATATTTATACTACTACATCTGTATATATAATAACATGATAAACGTAATTTGTATATAGTTTTTTCACAAATTATTACCGTATCTTTTTCCATACCGTCGGAACCGTAATTTTATTTCCGCCATAAGTCAGCCAGGTTTTTGAAAAACCAACGGGGATAAATCTATTGTTCTTTTCAAGCGAAGTTTTTAACGGAGATTCTTTAAATAATTTCAGATTTGATGCACAAACATGTTTTTTATCACCGATATCGAAAAACGGGGTATCTTTGAATAAAACGACTTCATCATCAGAAAGATTATAATCTGCCAAAAATAAATGATCTTTTATATGATCACCGATTACAAAAATACCGCCGTTCTCAAGTTTTCTATGAATACGATCAACAAATTTTTCTATAATTTCTTTTTTATTATTTACCGACCGAGAATTAAAATATTTTCTCTGTTCGATAGTTTCATTTAAATCATTGCCGACCATCTGGTAAAGAGCATTTCTGAAAAATACCGCCCCTACTTTATCCTGATTTCTATAGTTTTCAATACAGTTGATATTTCCTTTTCTGATATCAATCTGCTCAAGTTTTTGAGGACTTATGCGGAAAAACTTTTCCTGAAAATTAACAAAAAATTTTTTTATATCAAAATAAGTAGCTTTATTGTTAATATATCTGTCTTCCCTTTGAGGAAATGTTTCTTCCATAATTCGATAAAATTTATCTTTTAAAACTTTTTCTTCCCCTTGAGGGTCTTCATTTGGCAGAAGAAATGAATCATACCAGTTTGAAAATACGGTATAAATACCTTTTTTGGCCAGCTTTAATGCTGATGTGCTGGAATCATATCCTATAACTTTATATTTCGGATCTTCAAGAAGGGATTTTATGGAAATAGTTTCCTCTCCGTTGGAACAAGCGAAATCCCAGACTTCTGCACCTTCGGGAAATGTTGTTTTTATTTCATCGGCAGCTTTTTTCAGGGTATCATAATCTCTAAAAAACCAACTGTCCAAAGGCATTCTGGTTTTCGGATCACAATACAATAATCCTTGAAAACTTAAGCGGTTTACTGCCCTATTCCCGCAATAAGTATTATTTATTAACCAATTTGGATAGTCACAAATCTGCATATAATTTTCAAAAGTTGTAAAAACTAAAATTTGTTACAGCTTAAAATAAATTTACAAACTATAAAAATAATGCTATAATTCACTTGTAAAAAGGAGAGATATTTATGGAAATTAAAGTATCGGACAATGTAAAAGATACACCATGCGAAGTTCTGGTTATTAACAAATTTGAAAACGAAAAAACTTCTCAGGAATTAGCAAATACTTATGCCGTTGAAAAAGATCATTTTGAAGGCAAATTTGGTCAAACATATCTTATGCATACGTTAGGGAAAATTCCTGCAGACAAAATTCTTGTTGTCGGATTCGGCAAAAAAGAAGAATTTGATTCAAATAAAATGAGACAAGCCGTAGCTAAAGCTATAAAAAAACTACAGCAAATTCAAGCACAGGATGTATGTTTTGATTTTGACGTAAACTGCGATTACGGAAAATCTGCAGCCATCGGAGCCTTAATAGCAGATTATGCATTTGACAAATATAAAAATGAAAAAGCAAAAAGAGTTGCGAAAGTAACTTTTGCAAAATTCTCTGAAGCCGATGTAAAAGAAGGTATTATATTCGGTGAGTCCATGAAATTTACAAGAGACCTTGCAAATGAACCTGCAGCATATGCCACACCTTCCAAACTTGCGGAAATCGCCTCAAGTATAGATGGAATTACCACTAAAATTTATGATAAAGAAGAAATCGAAAGAATGGGAATGGGAGCATATCTTGCGGTAGGGCAGGGAAGTATTCAGCCTCCAAAGTTTATCCATATGAAATATACCGGAAGAAACCCTAAGAAAAAAATAGCCATTATCGGGAAAGGTATATGTTTTGACAGCGGCGGACTTGATATAAAACCTGCTTCGTCAATGCTTACAATGCGTGATGATATGTCAGGAGCAGCCTGTGTTCTCGGTGTTATGAAAGCACTTTCCGCATTAGAACCGGATATGGAAGTTCATGGCATAATTGCAGCATGCGAAAATATGCCGTCAGGAAGTTCTTATAAACCCGGGGACATATTGAAAGCCAAAAACGGAAAAACTATTGAAGTTGACAATACGGATGCGGAAGGAAGATTGACACTTGCAGACGCACTTTGCTTTGCATGCGAACTCGGAGTTGATGAAGTAATCGATATTGCAACTCTGACCGGTGCATGTATGGTAGCTCTCGGGACACAGGCTTCTGGAATAATGGGGAATGATGAGGATATGATTTCAACACTCATCAGAACCGCAAAAGACAGCGGTGAAAATTTCTGGCAGCTTCCGATGTTTCCGGAATATAAAGACAGTCTTAAATCAGATATTGCCGATATGAAAAATACAGGCTCAAGATATGGCGGAGCATCAACTGCCGGAGTATTTCTGCAGGAATTCGTCAGCGGTGTAAAATGGTGTCACATTGATATTGCAGGAACAGCATTTCTGGAAAAACCACAAAAAGAATTTATTGCAGGAGCAACTGGTGCAGGCGTCAGAACCTTTCTGAACTATATTAAAAATGCATAAGTAATAAGTAAAATATAAAAACAGCGGGATTAAATATCCCGCTTTTTAGTGATTCGCTAGGTTTTTCCTTCAGAATATTCGCTGAAGTATCACTATCAATGTGTCTATTGTTTAATTTTAAATTTTAAGAAAACTTTCTATTCCATCAGCAATGGCTTTGACAGCTTTTTTCTGAAACTCTTTATCCACAAGTTTTGAATTATCTGAAGGGTTTATCATATAGCCAAGTTCAATAAGAATACTTAACGCATTTGTATTTCTTACAAGAGCAAGACTTGATTGGCGAACCTTATGATCATTCATACCTGTCTGTGAGACTATTTCTTTCAATATAGAGTCCGCAAGCGGTTTTGCCTGATTATAATAATAATAAATTTCAGTTCCGTTATTAGCTATAGGGTCAGCACCGTCCGGAAGGGAATTTCCGTGCAGACTGATTAAAATCATAGAATCCTCTTCATTTGCAAATTCAACTCTTTCTCTAAGCCCTACTGCAGAATCATCATTTCTTGTCATTGAAACATTTGCCCCGCGATGAGATAATTCCTGAGCTAACAGCCGTGCAAATTCAAGATTTGTATTTTTTTCAAGATTTCCGAGACATCCTATCGCACCTGACTCATTTCCGCCATGTCCAGCATCAACCGTAATATTAATACCCTTCAGCGGATGACTTTTATCTACCGGCGGAACTTTTCGTATTTTTACCACAAAATCGGTTCCGCTAAAACGTGCACTGTAACCGTAGAGTCTTTGTTGAGGAATCTTTAATTCATAAGTATTTTCAGGATTATTCTCAACATTAAAAAGCCTTACAATAAAAGGGCTGCCTTCAACAAGTTCATATGGAATCATTTTATTTAAGTGAAATACATAAATATTAAACTCCGGAGTATCAAGAGTATCATAACCTTTCAACTCCGCCAGCGATGCTCCCGAGTCAATTAGTTTTACATCTGATTTTGCAATCCAGCCGGTTTTCATACTACCGAGAATTGTTCTGTAAAAACTGCCCTTTTCACCATCCAATACCAGCGGCATATCTTTTTGCAAATGAGCAATTCTATTTATTCCGGAATTAACTGCAGTAGAGCGAAGCGGAGAGTTTTCATTCACAACCTGTGCATATTTCAAATCCTCATACTCCTTAAGAGCAGCCGGAGCTGCAGGATTGGCAGAGGCTCCGGGAGCAGGCTTTGTAATATCATAGATAAGTTTTTCTCCATCAGAAATTATCGTAAAACTATTTTTACCTACTTTTAACGGAACAACATAAGCAAATCCTCCGGAAGGATGGACATTAACCTTTATACCGTTTATTGTCAACTCTTTTTTAGGATTTGCAGAACCGACAATAAAAGAAGATTTTGCATTAATTACAACATTATTTTTCTTAGGATACACAATATCAAGTGCAAAAGCACATTGAGCCGACATCAATATTAAAAATATCAATACAAATCTTTTCATAAAATTATTATATTTTGTTTTATGTTTAAAGTAAAATAATTTAAAAATTTTAATTAATCATATACCCTGTAATACTTGATACGTAGATATTTTGCAATGATTGTCAGCCTGTTATCTTTTTATGCTAAAATAAATCTATAATGGTACAGGGTCAAATTTATAAAATCCACTCAGATTTTTATTATGCGGCTTCGGGCGAAGAGATTTTTGAATGCAAAATCCGTGAAGTTCTAAAAAAACAGAAAGAAAAAATTCTGGTAGGAGATTATGTTGAATTTGAAAACGGACATATTACAAAAATTCTGCCGCGAAAAAATTATATTAAACGGCCAAGTGTTGCTAATATTGATCAGATTATTATAGTTTCAGCCCTGAAAGAACCTGATCTTGACCTGCATCAGCTTAACAGATATATTGCACTTGCAAAATATTATAATATTCCGACGGTTCTTTGTTTTAATAAAGAAGACTTGAAATGGGATAAACATATTAAATCTGATATAAAAAAGATTTATGAAAAACTTGGCTATAAAACTGTTTACACGTCAGCTACAGAACATTGCGGAATAAAAGCTTTTGAAAAGGTACTGGAAGGGAAAATAAGTGTACTCTGCGGTAATTCAGGGGTCGGAAAATCAAGTTTGATAAATGCAATTAATCCCGATTTAAAACTTCGAACCAAACAGGTCAGTGAAAAAACTCAACGCGGCACACATACAACCCGCCACTGCGAAATTATTAACATAAATAATACCTCAAGAATTGTTGACACTCCGGGTTTCAGCAATATAAAATTCGATTTTATACTTCCTGCCGATGTTGACTTATTATTTGAAGAAATTGCACAATACAGAGACGAATGCAAATATTCAGACTGCCTGCATATAAATGAAGACGGATGCAGCGTACTTGCTAATATTGATAAAATAGACAAGACACGCTATGAAAGCTATCTTGCTTTTGTTGAAGAAGCAAAAGAATATAAAGAAAAAATCAAATACGAAGGTAAAAAAGAAGAATACTCAAAAAAAATTGTCCATAACAGAACAATGGCAAAAATAAGTACAAGGAAACGTCAGAGTGCACGAAACACTCTTAAACAAAACATTTATAAGGAATTCGAAAACAATGCAAATGAGTGATTATATAGAATTAGTTGACAAAAAACTTGACGAATTTATGATAATTCAATATCCAGAAGATATTTTCAAAGCCATGAAATATACCGTCACACTTCCCGGTAAAAGACTTCGTCCGGTTATGTGTCTTGAAACATGCAGAATGTTCGGCGGGAATTATGAAGACGCAATCCCTGCCGCCTGTGCTACTGAAATGCTCCATGCTCAAACATTAATTCATGATGATTTACCATGTATGGATAATGACGATTTCAGAAGAGGCAAACCTACAAATCATAAAGTGTTTGGAGAAGCTAACGCCGTCCTTGCCGGAGATGCTTTACTGACTTTTGCTCCGCAAATTATTGTGAAAAATTCGAAAAATCTCGGTGCCGAAAAACTTATAAGAATTCTGGAAGAATATTTTCACGCAGCAGGAGCATTCGGAGTAATTGCGGGTCAGGTTGTAGATATTGAAAGCGAAAAAGGGAATATAACCTCAGATAAATCTACGATTTTAACATACATACATACTCATAAAACTGCAGATTTATTTAAGCTTGCACTCAGAACAGGAGCTATTATTGCCAATGCTTCCGAGAAAGAAATGGAAGAAATAACAGAATTCGGACAACATATGGGAGTAGCCTTTCAAATTGCGGATGATATTCTGGATGAAACTTCCACTTTTGAAGAAATGGGTAAAACAATGGGTAAAGATAAAGAAGCCGGCAAACTTACTTACACAACACTATATGGACTTGAAAAAGCTAAAGCAGATTTAAATAATCTTGTCAATAAATGCTTTCAAATTTTGGCAGATAACAACTTACAATCCGAGGTATTTGAACAAATTTTATATAAGATACAAAAAGCCGGCTAAACCGTTTTTTATACTCCCCGAAATAATATTAATCGTTATTTTTTAATTCTATAATAATATTCCTGTAGTTTTCCGGTTAACCTTTTTACCATAGGAACAGCCTCTTGACCGGAAGTGGGTATCATATGAAAAGTATTGTTACGTAAAACAGAAACAACCCTGCCGTTCATAAGAGTTCCGTAAATATCATATCCGAAGGTTTTATGCAACTTAAACGCTACAGGATGGTTATCTCTGCGGTAAATTGTTGTTGTCGGCAATATTAGTTCGTCGTCATTAACAATAAAACGTTTAATAGTTTCCAGACCGGACTTTGTGTTTTCATAAACTTTTCCGGCAACAGGAATTTCTCTGCCGTCTTTTGTTTCTTTAAATAAACATAAAGTATTAGCTGTTTTATTTAAACAGTAGCGTGTTTTATATATTGAGCTGTAAAAATATCTGTCCATCCTTAATCCTGAATTGATATTAACACAAATATATTTCCATTAAATACATTTTTACTTTTTGTAAAACGATTTGCCATAAGATTTGGTTATGTTAGAATAAATAAGGATTTCGTTAAAGATTTTAACAAACAATAATAAAAATAAGAGAGTAGGAATTTAATGATTGAGATTGCAAATACCGGAATAGAAGCAATTTTTTCAGGATTAATGGCAGCATTTTTTGCACAACTGATTAAATTTATAATATTTACAATTAAAAGCAAAAAAATTAATTTTAAAATATTCACAACGACAGGCGGAATGCCGAGTTCACATTCTGCAGGAGTTATGGGACTTTCTACATCAGTCGGATTAATCAAAGGCTTTGATTCAATAGTATTTGCCATAGCTCTCGGTTATGCACTTATCACAATGTATGATGCTGCAGGAGTAAGACGTGCAGCCGGTAAAACTGCAGCATGCCTTAATCGTATGATGGAAGACTTTTACAAACACGATGTGCAGGCAATCGGCGGAAAGTTAAAAGAACTTCTGGGACATACTCCGCTTGAAGTCATTATGGGTGCAATTTTCGGCATATTATTTGCATATTGCTATCATATGTTCTTAATCTCATAATTGATACTTGCGTTTTAATATTATTCATGTAATAATTTAAATCAGGAGGGTCTATAGATTAAGTAATCTATATCGGATGTTACCCTCTAACGGAAAGAAAGAGATACTCCAAAAATCAATGGGTGTTGAGGAATTTAATTACAAGTATATAAAAGACAGGGCATCGGCAGGAAGCTGGCGTCGCGGATATGAATACCACCTTAAAGATATGGTATTTGATACTTATCCTGAAAAAAACTTCTATATGGGTAAAGTTAAAGGGAACTTTCAGGATCATTACAATACTGATTTGATTTTCAAAAAAAATAAAGTTGAAGCTCGCTGCAGTTGCCCTTTGAAAGAAGAATGGTGCAAACACGCAGTTGCAGTAGGCTTGAAAGCTATTGATGAACATGCATATGAAGATTGGCTTGAAACAAAATTCGGGATGGAATTCGATTTTCCTGACGAAAATACAGAATTAACAACAGAACCGACAGGGAATTACATCTTTCACTTCAATCCGAAACGTAAAGCAAATTTCTTCTCCATTCTTGTAATGTCAAGAGAGACAGGCAAAGTTGTAAGACAAATTGAAAATATTTTAAGAGCATTAATTGAAGCTCAAAAACAAAATCCCGATTTTGAACTGAATAATTCCCAAAAAGTGGAAATAGCAATTTTTCAGCAGCTTTTGACAATATCAAGACAGGATAAAAAAGCAGGCTGGTACGATATTCCTATTACTAAATTCGGTCCTATGTTTTCACTTCTTGCTAAAGCCGATGAAGTTCTGGACGAAAAGACAAAACAGAGATTAAAATTTACCGATGAAGAATGGAAACTGATTTTAAATGTTAATATCTCTCAGGGAGGAACAATTTTGCTTTCTCTTGAATGGAAACGTCCGGATAAAGATGATGTTTATCCGCTTGAAGAAGTTCGATATTTTTCAAGACATCTGAAATGGGGACGATATAAAAATATAATATTCCCGACAAACGTTGCAATGCAGGTTGTGCCGCAGAACCTTTTAAAATCTTCCTTCACTGATTTAAAAGATTCTGACGGAGGAAAATTCATCTACGAAGAACTCCCTAAACTACGTGAAGTTATGGAGGTAAACATTGATGAGAGCATTTCTAAATTAATGCTGGAAGAAAGACCTCCTTTGAATATTGTGACTCTCGGAATTGATTACGACCAGTCATTAAAAGCGTCACTTGAATTTGAATATGACGGAGTTGTTGTTCCGTATTCAAAATCCAGTGATAAATCGCCATATATTACGGTAAAAAAACAGGGTGAAGATTTTATCTACTGGATTAAAAGAAATTACAAACATGAACAGGAAGCCTACAACATGCTGCTTGCCTGCAAATTTGTCCCGATGCAGACAAATAACCTTGCACTTGAAAAAGAAAACGCTATTGATTTTTACAACTATTACATAAAACAGGCCGGAGAAGGCTGGAAATTCGTTGAAAAAGATGATATGAACTTTTTCAAACTTATGGATGAACCGTTCAGGATGTGTGCAAAAATTGACTTTTCGGAAGATTCACACGACAGTTTTGAAATCCAGCTTTACGGTCAGGTGGGCGATGAAATCATTAATTTTGATGATGTTTATGATACTATTCAGAGCGGGGAAAAATACAGCCGTATAAGAAGTTTGGGATTCGTTGAATTTCCTGCTCAAAACATTTACGCAATGATGAGAGCGTTCAACTCGTTTGATGTTTACAGAAACGATGAAAATAAATTTACTGTAAAAACTTACCGTGCAGGTTTAATTAACGAACTTAAAAATTTGGATGTTGAACTTGTTCTCAGCGAAAGATTTGAAAAATTCTGGGAGCAAATGTCAACGTTTTCTACCCATGACGGACTGGAACTCCCGAAAACAGCAACTGCAGAATTTCGTGAATATCAGCTTAAAGGTTTTGGCTGGCTCTGGTTTATGTATAAATACGGGCTAAACGGAATTCTTGCCGATGACATGGGGCTTGGTAAAACACTGCAGGCATTAACAGTTCTGCAAAAAGCAAAAGAAGTGGACGGCCCTATGCCGACACTTGTAATATGTCCGACAACCGTTGTTTTTAACTGGGAATCCGAAATTCAAAAATTTGCTCCTGAATTAAGCTGTCTTAAACTATCCGGAGTTGACAGAAAAACCTTATTCAAGGAAATTCCTAATTACGATGTTGTTATAACAAGCTATGCACTTATTCGCCGTGATATCAAACATTTCAAAGACATTAATTTCAGATACGTAATTCTGGATGAATCACAGAATATTAAAAATGCAATGTCACAGACTGCACAGGCTGTAAAACAGCTACAGGCAACCCACAAACTTGCCCTTTCCGGTACTCCTATTGAAAATAAACTGGAAGAATTATGGTCAGTGTTTGATTTCTTAATGCCGGGATTTTTGCTGAGTGCTGCGGAATTTAATGCAAGATATGTTAATCCGATTATGGAAAGACAGGATAAAACAGTTGAAAAACGATTAAAGTTACAGATTTATCCGTTTATCTTACGACGTATGAAACGAGATGTAGCAAAAGACTTACCTGATAAGGTTGAAAACATTGCATACTGTGAATTAACAGATGAACAAAAAGACTTCTACTTACAGGTACTTGACAGTACAAAAGAAGAATTGTTCAAGAGTATTGAACAAAACGGACTTGAAAAGAGCAGACTTTCAATATTCTCAGCACTTCTCAGACTCCGCCAGATATGTTGCCATCCGCGGCTTTATGACAAAGAAAATGTTAAACATGTTATGTCGTCAGGCAAGTTTGAAAAACTCAAAGTTATGCTGGAAGAAATTATCTCGGAAGGTCACAGAGTTCTTTTATTCAGCCAGTTTGTCAATATGCTTGATATAGTAAAAGGCTGGCTTGAACGTGAAGGCATTGAATATGAATACCTTACAGGTAAAACAAAAGACCGTCAGGCTGCAGTTGAACACTTTAACAACAGCAATATTCCGATATTCTTAATCAGTTTGAAAGCCGGCGGTACGGGGTTGAACTTAACCGGAGCAGATTACGTAATCCATTACGACCCGTGGTGGAACCCTGCAGTTGAAGATCAGGCAACCGATAGAGCCTACCGTATCGGACAAACTAAAAAAGTATTTGTTTACAGACTCATTACGAAAAATACGGTTGAAGAAAAAATTCAAAAACTCAAAACCGTTAAACGTAACCTTGTTGACAGCGTAATCTCAATCGACAGAAATATTGTTAAATCTCTTACAATGGATGATATCCGAGAAATCTTCTCAGCCGATTAAAGAATTATCAATAATGTACTTTAAACGGGTAATCTTTGGGAATTTTCCAACCGTTCAACTGTATAATTGCGGCACATTGTCTGTTATATGTAAGAGATGTATTTTTACAGTTGGTATATAAATCATCAACTTTTCCTGTCCAGTTAACTTTCCATGGTTCTACCCCAGGTGTTTTATTATAGCCATTTACATCATTTGGCGAATAATAAAATGCGAACGCACAAACACCTATATCATCGTATCCGTTTGTAACATTCCAGCGTGTACATTTTGTAAGAGGGTCAGAAGTCCAAAATAACCAGTCACGATTAACCTCTCCGCCATTAATGCTGGCAAATGCAGAACCGTCTGACATATAAAAAATAGGAGTCGTATTTTTCATTTTATAAGTAACCCCATTCATATAAGGAAGTAAATATTTTTTAAACCAATCCAATCTTGCAGAATCAGGATTATCGACACCACCAATACCTGCAGTTTCTTCAAACCAGTATCTTCTGTCTCCATAATCAACTTCTGCCCTTGCTATTGCTTGATTAATAGTTGAATAAAACTTTGCCAATCTAGTTTCAACAACGGTATTAGCATATGATTGTATCAAAGCAGGCAATGTCATTGCGGCGACAACTCCAATTATCCCAAGTGTTATAAGAACCTCTGCCAAAGTAAATGCTTGTTTCATAAACCTTCCTCGTTAAGTTTTATTCCAAAAATATATCTAATTTTAGATAATTTTCAATATTTTTATTGAATATTATATTTAATAAACTAAAAGATGTCAAGATTTATTGAAAATTATATAATTATATACATTATGGGAGTCAGGGAAGACCTAAAAATACTGTTAGTCAAAGAAAAAATGACTCTAACTGAACTTGCCAGAGAAGCAGAAAAAGCTTCAGGCAAAAAATTTACCGTACACACACTCTCTCAAAAATTGGTAAACAGTTCTATGAAATATGACGAACTAAAATTTCTGGCGGAAGTACTCGGATACAGAATTAAATTTGAAAAAATAGAAATAAACTAATAAAAAAGAGATGTACTCGTCAGCACACCTCTTTTTAAAACTTGCAAGTTTTAAAATCTTAACTATTTGCCATTAACAACAGTTTTGAATTTTTTACCAGCTGAAAATGCAGGAACTGTTTTAGCAGGGATTTTAATTTCTTTACCTGTTTGCGGGTTTCTGCCAGTTCTTGCTGATCTTTTTCTAGCTTCAAAAGTACCGAAACCAACCAATGTTACTTTTTTACCTTTAGCAACAGTTTTTTGTACTGTATCAATCCATGCACTGATTACTTCAGATGCTTCTTTCTGAGTAACGTTAGCTTTTTTTGCAACTTCTTGTACTAATTCTTCTTTGTTCATAATAAAACTCCTTCTTTTTATGTACCATTTCATTATATAGGATTTTCAAATTTTAGCAAGTATTTTAAAGAATTTTAACACTTTCGGGGTAAAAAAACCTCCGTTTAAAGGAATTTTATAAACTATTTATAAAAAATTTTACTTTTATTTTCAATTTTCGTAAGTTTTTGGTACAATATTTTTTGGAACTGTAGTATTTTACGGGGAAATTCTAAGGAATAGCAATGAAAGAACGAATAATTTTATTCACTATTATTTTCGGACTTGCCATATTTTTATATGTTTTTCAGAGTTATTTCAACACAATATGGGGACTTGCCTTTTTGTGTTTATGTATGGCAATATATGCAGGATTTGCCAATCTGGCATACAATCTAAAAAAAAGGAAGCTTAAAAAATATCCGCAAATTATTAATGAAGACTATAAACCGTTTATCTCTGTCATGATTCCGGCTCATAATGAAGAAAGTGTTATTGCAAACACAGTTGAAAATATTCTGGGAATGGATTACGAAAACTTTGAAGTAATTGTTATTGATGACAGAAGTACTGATAATACGGCTTCAGTAATAAAGGATTTGGAGCAAAAATATGATAAAGTTAAAGCTCTGATTCGGGAACACGGTGCGTTTCCGGGGAAATCGGCCGTATTGAACGATGCTTTTAAAATGACCAAGGGAGATGCTGTTTTGGTATTTGATGCTGATGCTACAGTCGATCCGGATTTTCTTTCAAAACTAGTACCTCAGCTTGAACCGAAAGATGTAGGAGCAGTTCAGGCCAGAAAAGTTATTAGAAATAAGAATCAAAATATTCTGACAAGATGCCAGAATAATGAATATACAATGGATACCTATTTTCAGGTCAGCAGAGACTCTGTTAAAGGTGCAGTTGAACTGAGAGGTAACGGCGAATTAATTAAAAGAGAAGCCCTTGAAGATATTGGAGGCTGGAATAATTATACCATTGTTGACGATCTGGATATGTCAACAAGACTTCATATAAAAGGCTGGGATGTTCGCTACTGTATTGATGCCATAGTTTATGAAGAAGGCATTGCTTATCTCGGTCCGTTATACAGACAACGAAGACGCTGGCTTGAAGGAACCATAAGACGTTATCTGGAATATTCGGGAGCCGCACTGACTTCAAAAAAAATGTCCCTGCGTGCGAGAATTGATATGATGGCATATATTTCGGAATTTATAATGCCTCTGTGGTTTTTAATTGAAATTGTAATAAGAGCATTTAAAGTTCTTGCCAAAGATGCCTCACCGCATATGCTGTATTCATCCATAATTATAGGGATTGCAATAGGATTAGGTTTCTTCCTTGCAGCAAGATACGCCCTCAGACGCTATGATTTTATGCCGAGGCCTGATGCCATATTTGAAGCACTGGAAACATCAATTTATCTCTTTATAATCTGGTTTCCGCTTGTATTATTTATAGGCTTTAAAATTCTGTTTATGAAAAAAGATATGAACTGGGGTAAAACAGCTCACGGTCTGGTTCAGGAAGAAGAAGCAAGCATTAAAGCTTTTATAAAAAAAGAACTTGAAAAAACAAAAAATTACACAAAAGAATATACAGAAAAACTTAAACAAAAACTGGCTGAAAAAGGAGAAAATAATGACAGAAACTTTATTAAACGTTAAAAATAAAATAAGAGATGTTGTTGATTTTCCTAAAAAGGGAATCATTTTTCGTGATATAACAACAGCACTTAAAGATCCTGAAACATTGAAGATTATGATAGATTATCTTTGCGAACAATTTAAAGATATAAAAATAGACTATGTTGCAGGTATAGAAAGCCGAGGTTTTATTTTCGGAATGCCGATGGCATATAAAATGAATGCCGGATTCGTTCCGATAAGAAAACCTAATAAACTGCCTGCAGAAACTTACTCTCAGGAATATGAACTTGAATACGGAACAGATAAAATCGAAGTTCACAGAGACGCTTTTCCGGAAGGAGCCAATGTTCTTATAGTTGATGACCTTCTTGCAACCGGCGGAACTGCAGAAGCTGCATGTAAACTTGTCAAAAAGACAGGAGCAAATCTTGTAGGTATTGCATTTTTGATTGAACTTTGCGATCTTAAAGGCAGAGAAAAATTAAATGCAGACTGCGGGAAAATTGTTTCTATGTTGAAATATTAAATATGAGATTTAGTTATTGCGGGCAAAAAGCCCGCAATATTTTTAAAGTTTAATTCTCAAAACAAGAGTTATGCCCTTACCTTTATCGTTTCTGCCATTAAAACGTATAATATTTATATGTTTTTTTGAAGTTTTATCTTCTATACTTACAACCGGCAACTCTTTTACCTTTAAATTTTTAGTATTTATTAAATAATCAAAATATATTCCGGTCAAACGTTCTGCTAGATACCCTTCAGCTCTCTGTTGATAAATCGGTCTTGCTTCTCTGTCTTTAACCTGTCTTGAAAATGCAAATAAAACATCAAAAAGAAAATCTGCATATCCATTAAAGATTTCTTTTGAAGTAATAAACATATTATAAAAATAACCAACATTGGCAGTTTTTATTTTTTGAGCAAAAGGTTCTATATCCGGATATCGTTCCTTAATATAAGAAAGTACAAAATCCAAATCCTCAATTATATGCCACTTTGCATATTGCTCATAAATAGACATTTCGAACCCTAATTTCTTTGGCAAAATAATATCAAATTCAGAGAATATTTTATCAAGATTCCGTTTATTTATTGCATATTTTGTTAAAATTTTATTTGATTTTTGATACTTTGAATCAGCACTGCTCAAATCAAAAATACGGCGATAATGCATCAATCCGAGGTATGGACTGTTAATATTTTTCCACATCCAGTAAGTAACAGTATTTTCAGCGAAATATCTGTTTTTATCGGAAATATTAACACCTGTATTATCCCCGACCATATGTTTTATCATCCAATCACTATCCTTAACAGACAAAGAGCCGTCTTTCGCGGCATTCATTGCAATACTCCGCCCTGCATGCACTGGAGTAACAACATCATTTTCAAGCAACTGCCATGGTTTATGATAAACCACACAGATATGATATTTTTTCTTGTTTATCTTTTTAAGTTTTCGTTCTGATTTAAACTTCTTCAAAAATTCCGAAAAATTCAAAACTCCTCCATTATATAATTAAATTTTAATCCTGAGTATCAATGTAATACCCTTATCTTTAGAATTTTTTACTGCAAAACGTTTAAAATTAAACATTTTTTTTGACTTTATATTATCAAGTCTTATAACAGGAAACTCTTTTACCTTCAAACTTTTTGTATTAATAATATAGTCAAAATAAACACTGCTTAAACGCTCTGCAAGAAAGCCCTCCGCCCGCTGCAGGTAAATACTTCTTTGCTCTCTGTCTTTTATATGATTTTCAAGTGCTGAAAGAACGGTAAAAAGGAACTGTGCATACCCGTCAAAAATTTCTCTTGATGTTATAAACATATTAAACAAATATGCAACATGAGATACTTTTAATTTTTCAGCATACGAATACATTTCCGGATACTTAAATCTTATATAGTCAAAAGCAAAATCAATATCATCTTTTCGCAGATATTTTACATAACTGTCATAAATTGATGTACTGAATCCCATAGGACAAGGCAGTAAAATATCATATTCAGACATCAATTTTTCCAAATTTTTATATGTTATTCCATATTTCTCAGCAACAGATACAGACTTTTCATGGTTTATAGCATCATTACTGTCATTCATGTCGAAAATACGTCTGTAATGGAAAAGCCCTACATACGGAGACGTAATATTTTTCCAAATCCAGTAAGTAACCGTACATTCGTTATAATAGCGATTTTTATCTGAAATATTTTCACCGGAATTATCTCCGATCATTTTGGACTTCAACCACTTCAAATCTTTAAGCGTAATCTTTGTATCCTGCAGAGGATTTGAAGCTACAGCCCGCCCTGCATGTATAGGTGTCAAAACTTCATTTTCAAGAATATTATACGGTTTATGATAACAGACAAAAATATTATATTTTTTTTGATTTATTTTTCTCAACTTATTTTTTAATCTGTATTTTTCGAGAAATTCACAAAATCCCAACTATCCGTCCTCTTTTAAACATTTCCCGTAGAACTGTTCCTGTCATCTTCCAGCTGTTTTATATCAACATCACTGTCATCTTCATAAGTATTGTTAATAACAGGAATATCAATTTCAACGTTGACATCTGCATCAACCATTTCAATATCACCTTTCGGAAATTCTCTTGTCTTTCCATCTTCCATTTTAACGGCAACTGTTCCATTGAGGAATTGGAGATAACATACTTTTCCGAGTCCTTCCGGAGTCATAACGGACGAGCCCACAGGAGGCATTCCTTTTGCTGCATCTATATAGTTTGAATATTCGTAAGTCAAACAGCATAATAAACGTCCGCAGGTACCTGAAATCTTTCCGGGAGCAATCGGCATTCCCTGATCTTTTGCAAGTTTAACATTAATAGTTGCAAACTTCCTTAAAAAAGATGAACAGCAGAAAGGCCTGCCGCAAAGACCTACTCCGTCCAGAATGGAGGTTTCATCACGCACTCCGATATGCCTTAAGTCAATTCTTACCCGCGTAAACACCTGTGTTAAATCTTTTAACAACGCCCTGAAGTCAACTCTTTCCGGAGCTGTATAGTAAAATGTTATTTTTCTTCTGTCAAAAGTAATCCTGCACTGAACAAGATTCATAACAAGTTTATGCTGCCTGACAAGAGCCTGACATTTAAAAAATGACTCAACTTCTTCCTTTTTAATATCATCAAGAGTCTGCAAATCTCTTTGTGTACAGACCCTTATTAAAGGCAACGGTTCAGGTTTATTTTTGGAATGTTCCCAGAGTTCAGAGATTTCAGGGCTGAGCAGCTCTGCTTTTAAAACCTCCTCGCCTTTTTCAGTCCTTACGATAACAAGCTGACCGTCTTCCAACTGAATATTATCCGGAACATCCAGCGGGTAAAATGTGTTTTTTAAATATTTTACGGCGAATTTCATTTATACGTATCTTTCTTCTTCTTTCAATTTTCTGTTCATTAACTTTGACAAAAGCTCTTTTGGTGTTATATCAGTATATACGGCTTCATAAATAGCGTTTGATACAGGAACATCGATATCAAGTTTTTTGGCAAGTTCACAAATTGCTTTAGAGGTTTTGACACCTTCTGCCACAGAACCAAGTTCTCGCAAAATATCATCAATTTTTTTACCTTTACCGAGCATAGCTCCAACCGTATAGTTTCTTGACATTGGGCTTGAGCAAGTCGCTATCAGGTCTCCCATACCCGAAAGACCGTAAAGAGTTGAAGGGTTAGCCCCCAGCTGAATACTTACTCTGACAATTTCTGCCATACCACGGGTTAACAAGGCTCCTGCACAGTTGTCTCCAAGACCCATTTCATGAGCAAATCCGGAAGCTATCGCGATAACATTTTTCAAACTTCCGCCAAGCTCAACGCCTATAACATCATTGTTTGTATATAATCTAAACCTGTCAGGGACGTTGCAGGCTTTCTGAACGAATTCGGCTACCTGCATATCTTCACAAGCAACACAAGCCGCAGTAGGCTTGCCTGCAAGAACTTCTTTTGCAAGAGTCGGACCGGAAAGAATTGCAAGTTTTTGTTCTGGGAGAACATCCTTTATAACCTCCGACATTCTCATCAATGAAGGCAATTCAATACCCTTTGAAGCATTTACCAGAATTTGCTCTGACTTAATTCCCGATTTTTTAAGATTTTCACAAACATTTCTCGTGCCGGAAGTAGCCACAACATTAAGAATAATATCAGCACCATCAATCGCTGCTGATAAATTCGAAGTAACCTCAACCTTATCAGCAAGTTGAACTTCAAGAGGTTTTGAGGCATGTTTATTCTTGAGCAAATCTTCGGACAAATCCTGTTCTCTGCCCCATACAGTTACTTTATCAAAATTATCAGTTAAAAGCCATGCTAAAGTAAGCCCCCAACATCCTGCACCGATTACTGTTAATTTCATAACCTTTTCTCCCTATACCGCAAGCTTTGATTTAATAATTTTTCTCAAAACCCCGCCATGTTTTTTTAGTTCTGCCCTTGCATCTTCCGCATCTATTTTCATCATAAGTGAAATTATAGCTGTTTTGATTTCCCAATTACATTTCAAAAGAGCTGACAGAGCTTCACTGTGCTGAACATTGGAAATCTGGGCGACAATTCTGATTGCACGGTCCTTCAATTTTTCATTGACAGCCTGTAAATCTATCATGAAATTTTCATAGGTTTTACCGATTTTAATCATAGAACCTGTACTCAGCATATTCAAAACCATCTTTTGAGCGGTACCTGCTTTCAACCTGCTTGAACCTGCAATAACTTCAGGCCCGACCTCAACACATATTACAAGCCCTGCTTCATCAGCAATTCTTCCCTCGGGATTGCATGTAATCCCGATTGTTTTACAACCGACTTCTTCAGCACGCTTTAAAACACCCATAAGATATTTAGGATTCCCGCTTGCTGAAATCACAACAGCCACATCTTCAGGCTTAAGAACCGCAGCATCTTCATAGCCGAAATCAGGATTGTCTTCAGCCCCTTCTATAGAATGTCGAATTGCTTTATCACCGCCTGCAATAAATCCCGTTACCATATCTTTTGGCACACTAAATGTAGGAGGGCATTCCGAAGCATCCAGAATACCAAGCCGTCCCGATGTTCCTGCACCAAAATAATATAATTTTCCGCCTTTCAAAAATTGCTTTGCTATTAAATCAATACCTTCCGCTATATGCTCGGCCTCGTCTTCAACGGCAAGTGCAACCAGTTTATCCTCGTCATTCATTTTTTTGACCATTTCAATGGTAGGCAGAATATCAATATCCTTGGTATTCTCATTTCGGTATTCCGTAATAATGTCGCTCATAGAACCCCCTTTTTATACACTAATAAACACTAAACCGATTTAATCAGATTTGCCATTTCAATAGCGGATTTTGCAGCTTCCGCACCCTTGTTACCGGCCTTTGTACCAGCTCTTTCAATAGCCTGTTCCAGATTTTCCGTAGTCAAAACTCCGAATAATACCGGAACTTCAGTTTGTAACGCTACTTGAGCAATCCCTTTTGTTAATTCCGCACAGACATAATCATAGTGTGAAGTTGAACCTTTAATAATCGCACCGAGAGTAATAATTGCGTTATATCTGTTGGTTTTTGCAAATTTCAAAGCCATAATCGGAATCTCAAAAGCCCCTGGAACTTTAACAATATCAATATTATCAGGATTTACACCGTGTCTTCTTAATTCATCAACAGCACCGGCAAGCAGTTTTGAACCTATAAAATCATTGAATCTTGAAACTATAATACAAAACTTTTCATCTTCCGCTACAAGCCTGCCTTCATATGTTTTCATAAAAATTTTCTCCTTAGTCCTCTATATGCCTATATTTTACAACATAAAGCACTATTTTACAATAAGAGGGGCAAAAATCTTATAAAAAATATATATTGAAGTCAGGATTAATAATACTCCGCTGATCTTCAAGAGTGCATCCGAAAGTTTATAAAAATTTTTCCATGTTTTCAATTTGGAAGTTAATACACCTGCAAGCACCAGTATAATTCCCTGTCCCAGAGAGAATAAGAATAGCATAATAACAGCCTGCGTAAGACTTGCCGAAAGGGAGGCAAAGGCCATAATCGCCGCAAGTATCGGGGTAGAACAAGGAGTACCCGCTAATGCAAAAACACCTCCGAGAAGTATAGGGTATAACACCGTACTTGTACCGTTATTTTTAGGCATTTCTTTTACAAGAAGCGGAATTTCAAAATCTAAAAATCCTACAAGCTTAAGTCCCATAATCATAATGATACTTGCAATAATAAGACTAAAATACGAACCGCCAACCGAAACAAAAACTTTTCCGGTTACCGCACAAATAATCCCTATAATTGAAAAAACTATAGCAGTACCCATGATGAAAAAAACAAGCTGAATAAAGGTTTTCAAAGGTTTTTCATCTGAATAGCCTCCGACATACCCTATGATAATAGGCAGCATTGCAAGAGAACATGGAGATACCGATGCTATTAGTCCGCCAAGAAAAGATATGGCGAACAATAGCATTATACTCGTATTACCCGTAAATAAACCGACGTAATTTTCCATTTGTTATTTTAATCCTTCTAAGCACGTAATCATTTCTTCTTTAGGAATAGCACCCTCAATTCTTTGTACCTGCTGTCCATCAGAATTAATAAGAATAATCGTAGGAACGAGAGTTACATTATATTTTTTAATCTGTTCATCTGTAGCGGGTTTACCATCCTGAACTTGATATTCCGTAAGAGCAATTCTGTCCTGAAATTGCGGATAAATTTCTTTCATTACTTTATTCATTTCCTGACAGTCCAGACACATTGACGAAGTAAATTTTATAATCTGCGGTTTATTGGTAACGGCATCTGCAACATTAACCGGTTCATTACCGGAATGAGTAATAAAAATGTATGCAATCAGAGGTAAAAATAAAACCAGCAGTACCGTAATAATATTTTTTTTCATAGGACTCTCCTTTTCTTTTATATTAGCATAAACGAAAAAGAGAATTGCACTATTAGCCGACTAGACATCTTCCGGAACAAAAAAGCTTGCTTTCTCTAACAACTCTCTTGTATGTTCATAGCAGCATGAATTTCTGGTTATCAGCTGATATTCACGCACAATGTTAATAATATCGTCAACAGACATTTTAATAATTCTACGTTCGCCTTCAATAATTCTTGCCATAAGATAAATCCTTTCCAAAGTTATTATCGGCAAGGATTAATAAAACCTTTTGCAGAATCCAACAAAAGGTTTAAAAAAAATGGTTATTATTTGAATTTATCCGATAAAAATAGCCAGGATGAAATTAATTACATTTAATTCCCTGATAAGAGTTTCTCCTTAATAACTCTCTGTCAATTTTATTCAGACAGTCAAGTTTTGCTCCGAGCCAGCGTGGAGCGATAAGATTTTTTTTCAAACCGTTACCCGCAAGACGATGAATTGTTGTACTTTTCGGAAGATATTCCAGAAAGTCACAAACAGTATTTACATACTCATCTTCACTCATAAAATCAATCTCCCCGAGCTCATAAAGATTAGCAAGTCTTGTATCCTTTAATGCACATAACATATGAATCTTTACACCGTCAACTTTCAAATCGGCAAGAGCTTGAGCCGTCTGCATCATTTCATCATGAGATTCCCATAACCCGAAAATAACATGGACACAAACATTTATCCCCATCTCTTTTGACTTTTCGTAAGCTCTCAAAAAACAATCGAAATTATGTCCGCGGTTAATACGCCTTAACGTCTTATCATGTATGGACTGCAATCCATATTCTATCCAGGTATAATAATCATCTTTATATGAGGCAATCAGCCTCAATTTTTCATCATCAACACAATCAGGACGTGTTCCTATAGAAAGCCCCACAACCCTGTCATTACACAAGGCAGAATCATAAATTTTTTCTAATTCATTAACCGGCTTATAAGTATTGGAATAAGCCTGAAAATAAGCCATAAATTTTTCAGCCTTAAATCTTTTACTTAAAGTCTCGATTCCTGTATTAATCTGTTCTTCCAGTGATAACAAATTGGAGTGTGCCTGCGAAAAACTTCCGCCTTCATCACAAAAAATACACCCGCCCGACGAAATTGTTCCGTCTCTGTTAGGACACGAAAAACCGGCATCAAGGGTAATCTTATACACCTTGACGCCGAATTTTTGCTTTAAAAACGCACTATACTGATTATATCTTTTATCAGTATTATTAAACATTTTATCTGTTTTCGTCTTCTTCCGTTATAGGGTAAACATAGTGTTCACCGCAATTCGGACAAACGACTTCCTGCTGCTTACCATCTTCAAGTTTTGCAACTTCAAATAAAGTCTTACATCCTGATTGAACACATCTGATAGCCCATGTAGGTCTTATTAATCTTGCCATAATACCCTCTTTTAACTTATTTTCTACAGTTAATATATTATCATTGTTTTTATTATTGTGCAAGTGTTTAACTTACCGCATGATATTACATTTTCGGATAATTACTGTATTAAGAGATCTTATTACAATATTTGCAAAAGGAGGGTATTATGAAGAAATTTTTGATACTTACATCAATACTCGGATTGGTAATACTTGCCGCTTTGGATACGCATTCAATAATGGAAGAAATTGCCGCAATAACCCCGACGGAAGTAGAGATGAAACCACAACTTAACAGCTCTGGTGGTGAAGGCGTAGAAAAAAAATTTGAATCCAGATCAACAGAAAATAACAACCTTAATATGCAAAACGGACAGAACAATGATAAAAACCTCAATGTAAATCCGATGCAGCGTCCTCAAAAAGGTATTTCGCCAACGCTTACACCAAGAAGATACTAGATACCAAAAATCAACTCTCCATAACCGCCGGCATCAGGATTCAATTCATCCCGTTCCGGACGATTAATTTGAGGGGTTTTACTCTCGTAACGCAAAAATTCTCCTGTAGGTTTAACTGTTTTTGGATTAACCATAGGATTTATCGTCTTAGGGAAAAATCTTAAAACCACATTTTCTCCTATGGTTTTAGAAATTATATCTTCCGAATAAAATTCAATAAATCCGAGTTTTGAATAACTCTGAGAAGATTTTGGTGCCGAAAAATTGCCATTACTGTCGCTTATTTTCTTTGAATACGTTCCGCTCCACATCACCAGACCATTATATGTATCAAGAAGAACAGCTTCAGTTTCCATAAAGTACGGATATGTAAAATCCAAAGCTGTCGAAAGTTCAAGAATTTCCCATACATTTCTTTTAACATATGCATTTTCCACATTTACAGTGTTTGAAACAACAAGCACTGATTTTGCGGAAAATAAATCCGCGACCTTTTTATATACAGGAAAATCTATATTGGAACTGTTTCTGTATTTTATTAAAGAATTCTGTAATGCTGTTCTAAGCTGCGGATTAGCAGCAAGCCGTCTGCGTACTTCTATTAGAGATGGAGAATTTACCTTTCCGGTATGATTAAAATACTGTATTAAATCACTTGCAATTATTTCAGAAACTTCAGGATAACAATAATAGTTATCACAAACATTCATCAAATCCGTCGGCAAAACTACAACATTAAAAGATAAAGCATTTGCCGCAGGAGTTATAAAAATTAAACTTAAAAACAAAATAACCGTATGAAATAATTTTTTCATAGACTTATTGTAACACAGTTTTTTTCATACGACTAACCGATTATATTTTTAACCAATCGGACTAAAATATATAATAAGGAGAACTCTTGTATGGAATACCAGGAATTAATGAAAAAAGCTAAAAAGGTATCTAAAAATGCCTACGCAAAATACTCAAAATTTAAAGTCGGAGCATGCCTTTTGACTGAAGGCGGGAAAGTTTATGAGGGCTGTAATTTTGAAAATTCCAGTTACGGACTTTCAATTTGTGCAGAACGTAATGCTGTAGGTTCAGCTATAGCTGACGGAGAAAAAAAATTTGTGGCTATTGCAATTTATTCACCCAAAATGTACGACTGCCTTCCTTGTGGAGCATGCAGACAGGTTCTTCACGAATTTGAAATTGAAAATGGTATGGATATAATTACACTGGGAAAAGAAGATATTATTGTACGAAAACTGGATGAACTTCTTCCTCAAGGATTTGATTTGTAATGTATCTCTTTGAACTTCTGGTAAAATACTTAAAGAAAGACAGAGTAATAGAAATTCTGGATGAGCATGACAGGCAAAATGCATTAAACCCTTTAAATGAAATTCCGGAAAATGAAGATGAGCCTAATTGTGAACATATGTTCATGCCCATTGACAGTACCGGACAAACTCTTGCATGCTCAAAATGCGGACTGGTTGTAAACAAGAAAGATTTACGATACAAAAATTTCTTTATGAATAAGGAACTATAATAGGAAATTTTAAATATTTTATTGATTTACTCTATAAAATATAGTCAGGGAAATCTAAATTGTTCAAACTTCCCTAACTATATATCATTTATTCTATATTACATCATCAACACACCTGATTTGTGTGCATCCATTCGTCTGTTGTGAATCTCCCAAGGCATATGATCACGATTTTTTACATCATTAATATCTTCTTCATATGATTTTGTCTCGGTCTTTAATTTACCGTTTTCATCATATTCTTTTTCAATTCTTGAATCATAATACCCGTCGCCGTCTTCATCTATAAAGCTTATACTCTTTGCCGGATGGCGTTTTCCTTCTTCTACGGGATCATCGTATGCTTCATAAAAATTCGTTACTGAATAAATATCCTCTTTACCATCGCCGTTTACATCTTTATACACGACTTCTTTAGTTAATTTTCCGTCTTTATCATAACTCTTTTCTGTTTTGGACCCATCATCATTTATTGTTGTTACAACTTTCTTAACTCGGCTGCCCAATGATATTGGATTTAAATCATTCTGCCCTTCTGAAACCTTTGATGAACCTGTTCCAAATACTGAATTCAAACTTTCCTGTCCTGCGGATTGTGCAGTCCTTTGACTTTTCTGGTTACCGTTAATACCGCCTAAGCCGTTAATTCCTTCAAGCATTTTATCTCCTTTCTAATTCTCGTGTTAAGCACACATTGCTTATGTTTATATAAAGGATTTTTTCAAAAAAAATTGCTAGACCTCCATCCTAACCTATCCTATGGTGGGATTATATTTGAATTCCAGACTCGTAAATCTATTTTTACATTTCGTTACATTTAATATATTTTGTATTGATAGATATGGTTACTTAAAAAGTATATTGATTATACGTAAAAATTGATGTTAAATATTCGTATGAAGAGAAAAGAATTATTGATATTTTCAGCAGTCATACTGGCACTCATCGGTATAAACGTGTTTGTCATGACTAATAATAATCCGCTTTATTCGACAGACGAAGAACTTGTGAATAAAGAGTATGTCTCTTCTCAGAAACTGTTTGATGATGTATGGTCAGAAATTAAAAATAACTATTATGACTCAACAATGAATCACCAGACATGGCAATATTGGAAAGATCATTACAGAGGAAAAATAAAAACAGATTCTGATGTAAAAGTCGCGGCAGATACAATCCTTGCAAGTCTGAATGATCCTTATTCCAGATATATGACAAAACAGGAATACTCCGATCAAAATACCTCAATTAATGCCAAAATTTCCGGTATAGGAGTTAATATCTCTACAATTTCAGGAAAAGTTCAAATAATCAACGTTATAGACGGGACTCCTGCTCAAATGGCAAATCTACAGACCGGAGATATCATTCTGGACATTGACGGAAAAGACGCAAGCGGACTTTCGCTGTCTGAAGTTGCGAACCTTGTGAGAGGACCGGAAAATACATTTGTTCAACTAACTATTTTAAGAAATAATGACAAGTTTACTAAAAAAGTTTTAAGAAAAGAAATAAAAATAAAATCCGTAAAAAGTTCCGTTGAGAAAGACATAGGATATATTCAAATATCAAGTTTTATAGGAACAACAACACCTAATGAATTTCTTGAAGCACTTGAAAAAACAAAAAATACTCAGGGATTGATAATAGACTTACGCGGAAACACAGGCGGCTTACTGCCAAATGCAATATTTATCGCAAACCTGTTTATTCCTGAGGGTAATATTGTAAGCATTGTCGGACGTAACGGTTTCAGATATGATATACAGGCTCAAAATACCGAACTCGGTATTAACAAACCTGTTGTAGTTCTTGTGGACGGAGGTTCCGCATCTGCCAGTGAAATTTTATCAGGAGCATTAAAAGATTATCACAAAGCAAAACTTGTCGGAACAAGAACTTTCGGAAAAGGCATGGTTCAAAAAATTATCCCGCTGCCGAATGAAACAGGCCTGAATCTCACAGTCGCCAAATATCTAACCCCATCAGGAACTGATATTAATAAAAAAGGTATTAAACCCGATATAGAAGTCAATTTTACAATTAATGATTTAAAAAACAATAATGATGTACAGCTAAATACTGCCAAAAAAGTTTTAAACCAAATGCTTCAAGAAACTAAATTAAGCAAAGTGCAATAAAAAATAAGTGAATTTTAACACTATAACTATATAAAAATGCTAGTATCCTATAGCCCAGTTTACATGGGTAGAAGCAGCTTTTTTTGTATCGACGGGAACAACTGTTGATGCAACAGCAGGAACTTCAATAACTTTAGCAGCTTTTTGCAAAATATTATACTGAACCATTTTATTATCAACGTTATTGAAAGATTTAAGTCTGTCAAGCGTATTTTGGAGTTCTGCATTTTCATCATTCAGAGTACGAACCTGACGGCTGAGAGTATTCAAGGTAATTTCATTTGACATTTCAAAGTAATAGCTTACAAAAGCCGTCAAAATAAATATTCCCAGTATTCCGCATAAAGTTTTATTTACTTTTCTTATAGCCATTTCTTTTACCGTATTTTCTTTGTGAAAATAACCTTCTATAACAGGTGCCTGATATATCGGATTCTGTACCAGATCCTCTTTAGCATAAGAATAATCGTATTCTTCTCTTACTCTTGCTCTAGCTGTATTCAACTTTATTCCCCAATATTACCTTTTAAAATGTCCCAAACCTTAGTTAATACATCTTGCGATTCTTAACTTTGCACTTCTTGACGGCGGATTTTCAGATATCTCCTCGTGTGTCGCCGTAAGAGGCTTTTTATTTACCAGTTCCAGCTTTGGCGGCGGGCATGTACAAATCATTTGATTTTTATCACAGTGACACCGTGCCGAATGGTACCTGAATAAGTTTTTCACTATCCTATCCTCCAACGAGTGAAAACTTATTACACTTATTATAGCACCAACTTCAAGTAAATCCAACACATCATTTAAAGTATTTTTAACATTTTGTAACTCATGATTCACTTCAATTCGGATAGCCTGAAATACTCTTGTTGCAGGGTGAATTGACGATTTAATCTTTGGAGTTGCCTCTATTATAATATTTGCAAGTTCAGTTGTTGTTGCAATCTTTTTCATACGCCGCTTTTCCACTATTTTTGCAGCGATTCTTTTTGAAAAACGTTCTTCTCCGTATTCTGAAAATATTTTAACCAAATCAGCCTCTGAGTAACTATTTACAACATCATAGGCAGAAAAATCCGAATCCTGATTAAAACGCATATCGAGAGGAGCTTCTTTTGAAAAAGAAAAACCTCTTTCTGCTTTATTAAATTGATGATAAGATGCACCAAGGTCAAAAAGCACACCCCCGTCGATTTTTTCGATTCCGAGATTATGTAAAACTTTCTTAATATTTACATAAGAATCTTTTACGATTGTTAAGTTATCGTAATCTTTCAGTCTTTCTGAAGCAGCTTTAATAGCATCGTTATCAATATCAAACGCAATCAACCGCCCTTCCGGCGATATTCGTTGCAAGATAAGTTCGCTGTGACCGCCGCCCCCGAGGGTACAGTCAACATAAAGTTTACCACGCTGACACTCAAGGGCATCAACGGCTTCTTTTTTCATAACGGTATAATGCTTAAATTCCATACAGGAATTTTAGCATAAACCGTTACACAATAAAACCGTCAAGTCCGCTGTCATCAAAGATTTCTAAAAATTTATTATATGTATAAATTTGAGAATCTTCAGGATGTTCAGCATCTATAATAGAGACTGTTCTGCTGCGTTTTTCATCGATTGAAGCCAGTAAAGAATCCATGTCAAAAAGTTCTTCTTCGGCATCCCGACTTGAAATAAATACAATGTCGTTGTTAATTTTGTTTTCTAACTCCATAATTACTCCGTTTCTTACTTTACCTTACTGTTTAAACCCGTCAAAGCCCATTGTTTCATATATCTCTAAAAATTTAGGATATGTGTAAATCTGGGTATTTTCCGGTTTTTGTTCATCCATAACAATAATTCTTCCGCTCTTTGCTTTTGCATCAAGCTTTGAAATAAAGTTGACCATTGAAGTCATAAATGAATGATTTGACAATTCTTTAATTGTCACATTTTTCACAAAGTGAAAATCTTTTTCTTCAAAAGTATTTGTTAGTTCCATAATCTTACTCCTTTGGGACTACATATAACTTTATGCCTTTTATTACGGTCAGGACACAGAAAATCTTTAATTATTTACCACTTATATTACAAAAAAGTTACAATATCATTACATGCAACCCGCCATTAAAATGCTGCCAAAAGTCTTCTTTAGAATAAACTTTTTCATTTGCACTATTATGAGGTTCTTTAACAATAACATTATCACCGTCAATTTTTACCCAGTATTGATGTGATTCAAATTCAGAGGTTTTTGCATCCGCACAGATTACAACATTTGGCTGTAATCTTTCCAGTTCATCTAATGCGGACAAGCCTCCCATTACAATCAAAGGTTTATTTTTATATTTTGCTATTGTATTAGAATCCAGTTCACAAAGATTTCCACCCTCCATAACAGAAAGGTGTGTTTCTGAAGGATTGTCCGGATTTATAGCGGACACAACCATGCTTGAGGTATTTCCCGTTAAAATTTCAAATGCTTTAAAAGCATGCCCGCCATCGAGAGTTGCCGGAGGAATCTGGTCTTCGTAATATCGTTTAAAAGCGATTTCCATTGCTCGTAAATCTGCATCACCTTTAGAAAGACGTCCGGATTTTAACAAATCATCCTGAGTAATTATATATTCTTTTTTACCGCCTTCAAGTTTGACTGAAATATCCTGAGTTTCAGGATTTATAGAAACACAATCTGATATAAGATTTTTACCGTTAGGAGTTTCCGCTATTCCGTTCAACGCCGCAAGAAGCCAGCAGTCACCCGTTACTCCCTGATAATTTATTTTATCAATTTCTCCATTTGCTGCATCAATGAATAAATCGTTATTTTCAAGCATACTGACTGCTATCTCTAATGTTTTTTGAGCTTCAGGTAATTTCACATTATCACATAAATCCAGCCGCCTGCAAATATAATTTATACCCTTATCTACAGCTTCTTTATTATCACAATATAAATCGGAAGATTCTCTTTTAACCATTACAAATTTTTCTTTTAATGCATTTGTAATATGATTAATTTGAGCTGACCGCTCTGTTCTATCAGGATTTTCAAAAATTTTTTCAAGAAGACCGTTTTGCAAACGCACAGACACATCAACTTTTGACAGATCTGTTTCAAAAGAATCTTTCAATAATTCACGTTCTTCGTCAGTCATATCCTTTGCAGCTTCAATTTGACGATTCCTGAAAGAATAATCATTTATAACATCAACAACATTATCACAGTCAATCTTTTTTATATTCTCATCGGAAAAATCCTTTGCAAGAGCAGTTGCAACAGGATGAAGTTCATGTCCTGCAACTATTTCCGTTGTTTTAGCCACAGAGCCGTCAGGATTATAATATTCTTTACTTCTGATTAGCGGGTCATCACTATATCGTGTTGAGTCAACAAGCCGCATATCTTTGTTATAATGTTTTACTTCTACAAGATTGTTATTCTTGTCATAAAAATTTTCGTAATGAGCTTCCGGATATTTTTCATCTATATTATGAATTTTAGTTATCTGGTTATCTATCTTAGGATTGAATTCTCGTTCAACAATCTTTTTCCCTGTTTCAGTGTCATAAACAGTTTCAAATTCCGGAAACCCCGTATCCTTATTATGGATTGTTTCCATCTCAATTCTGTCTTTTTGGTCATAGCGAATAACAGATAAGTGTTTTTGAGTCTTTTTATCTAAAAAAATCTTAATTTTACCATAACTGCTATACATAACAGACTCAATAACATCATCGGAAAATACAGTTTCAGCCTTTAATTGTCCGTTTTCATCAAAAAACCACTCTTTATCCTTTTCTTTTGTCTGTGGATTTATAAGGATTTTAGTTCTTATATTGCCATTATCATAATATTCGTAATTATAATTTTCATTTTTATCCTGCTGAACCTCTAAACCTTTCATATCCGGCTCAGTTGGTATAGTAGCACCTGTAGTCATAATAGACCCCATGCCAAGTATATTACTCTTTTTATATGCATTCTGAAAATCTACATTCAGTTTCAGTTCACTATTTGGTCCGTTCACACTCATAAAAATAAAACCTTTTTATCTTTATCGGCAAAAATCCGAATTTCTTTAAAGAAATTCGGATTTTGTAAAGATATTATACGAAAACCTAAACGGTTTGTTTTATTGCACTGTTGACCCGTTTGAAGGTCTTTTCTTTACCGATAATTGCCAGAATTGCAGTCATATCTGCACCGCATATTCTGCCGGTAACGGCAGCTCTGATTGCCCACATGGTAACTTTAGGTTTAATACCCTTTTCTTTATAGTAAGCCCTGAAAGCTTCCAGTTTTTCATGAAGATTTTCTTCTGTCCAATCCCAATCCTTAGCCTGTTCAAGGAAAGTCTTCAAGACATCCTGAGAAGTTTCAGTCTCAAGTGTTTCTTTTGCTTTTTCATCAATTTCAACACCTTCTCCAAAGAAATACGGAACAGCATCGGTTATATCTGAAAGCAAAGTTAAAGGTTCATAAGTAACTTCAACCATTCTTGTATATTGAGCATCTGTAAGTTCTGACAAATCATATTTTTTCAAATACGGTTTAAGTCTTTCTTTCAACTCATCAATAGAAAGCATTTTTATATAATGGCTGTTCATCCAGTTTAACTTGTCATATTCAAAAATTGAATTTGAAGAAGAAACTTCGTTAATTCTGAAATCTTTAGCGATTTCATCAACTGTTTTGATTTCCTGACCGTCAGAAGGCGACCAGCCGAGAAGTGCGACGAAGTTAATTAAGGCATCAGTCAAATAACCTTTTTCAACAAATTCTGAAACAGCAGTTGCACCATGGCGTTTTGAGAGTTTGCTTCTGTCAGGAGCAAGAATCATACCCAGATGTCCAAATCTAGGAACTTCCGCACCAAGAGCCTCAAATATCAAAATTTGCTTAAATGTATTTGAAATATGGTCTTCACCGCGGATTACGTGCGAAATCTTCATAAGCATATCATCAATTACAACTGCAAAGTTGTAAGTAGGAGTTCCGTTAGATTTGAAAATAACGAAATCTCCGAGTAAAGAAGTATCCATATGCAATTCGCCTTTTACAAGGTCATCAAATTTCAAAATTGAAGAATCATGAAAAGCTTTTTGTGCTTTTTCTATATTAAACCTTACTGCAGGTTTTCTGCCTTCTGCACGCAACTTAGCCTTTTCTTCTTCTGTTAAATTAACACATTTCTTTGTATAAACATAAGGCTTTTTATTTTTAGCAGCTTCTTCTTTTTCAGCCTCAAGTTCTTCCGGAGTACAGAAACATTCATAGGCAAAACCTTTATCAATAAGTTCCTGAACATATTTCGGATAAATATCAAATCTTTCGGACTGAGTATAAGGCCCGTAAGGACCACCTACATCCGGACCTTCATCCCAATTAAGCCCGAGAGCTTTCAAACTGTCAAAAATATTATCAATATATGCCTGGCTTGTACGCTCAGCATCGGTATCTTCAATTCTTAAGATAAATTTTCCGTTATTTTTTTTAGCAAATAAATAATTAAATAAAGCCGTTCTTGCCGTTCCGATATGCAAATTACCGCTCGGAGACGGGGCTATTCTGACTCTGACTTCTGACATTTTATATCCTTCTTTCTTCTTTATTAAAATTACTGAAATTTACCATTTACAGCACTGTAAAAGTATCATGAAGACGAAAGTTTTTCAAGGTTTAAGATAAAATTATTCAACATCAAATAAATCAACAGGATCAAGCTTGAATTGTAACATTTTAGCAGTATCCCGTCCTCCGTCTCCGCCCTTTCTCTGCATTCCGACCAGACCGATATTTAGAGAACCTTTCGGACTAAAAGCCACATCCGCAGAAGAATAATGCTGCAATACCTGATTAATATTTTTTAAAACCCATCTTGATTGATTATCCACATTCTGTATAACAAGAACCCACTCAGCACTAAATTGACCGCGGCCGCGTATTATATCAGAAAGGATTAGAGTCTTATTCTGCTTGAACCAGTCAAGTATTATTTGTCTCTCCGAATCAGTCATTTCAGAAAAGAACATTCTTCGCTTGTCTCTGGTACCATCCTTATAAGGCGGTAGTTCACCTGTAAAATACTGCAAAATCATATATACATCAGCGGGGAAATTCCATAATTCATGATAATTTTTTAACCATCTTTTATCAACCTGATTAAATCCGCTTTTATTAGAAACGAGCTTAACTTGAATATTTTCTGTATCAAGCCCTTGTTTGAGCTTTATTTTAATCTTAAGATTTATATCAGATTTGTATCCATGTATGACATCAGCTTTAACACATTCAATTTCGTCAAGATTGTAATTCATAATCTGAAGCCAGTGCCGTGCATCTTCATCATATAACCAATTCTCAAATTTATCAGCCACATAATGCTCATTTTTAAAACCATTTCTGGCAGTATCCGAGCCTTTTTTCACTAAATCAACCATTTAAATTTCTCCTATTTACAGCATTCCATTAAATTTTTTGCAATAGCCTGTATAACATTTACAGTCATAGCATTTCCGGCCAGAGAAAGAAGTCTGTTATTGGCAATATTGGCTCCTTTTGCTTTTTTTGCAAGCTCAAGCGGAAACCCCTGCAAAAGCAAGGCTTCAAACCCTGACAATTTTTTTAATTTTCCATCTTTCACATACAAAATCCCATGCCTGCCTGTTCTGAGTGTCGGGCATTTATCTTTATAAAGCCGCAAGTCACTCTGGCGGGTATCAATAACAAGATAATCCTGTTTCAGGATATCATTTATATCAAATCTTCCTTTATTATATTTATTATTCAAATATTTCTGAAAAGTTTTATCATTAATATCCAAACAATCACTATTGTCATCAATCAAATAGTTATTTAAACTCTTCATAGGAACAGACGCAGGAAAAACAAAATCCTTTTTCAAATTATCTTTCAAATATCCGACAATATAAACTCTCTCTCTCATTTGTGGAACACCGAAATCCGAACTGTCCAGGACCTTTGATTTTACACAATAACCGAGCCTTGAAAGTTCATCTGTTATTTTTTTAAAAGTTCTACCCTTATCATGATTAATCAACCCTTTGACATTTTCAAGAATAAAATAAGGTACTTCTTTCTTTTTCAAAATTTTACACAATCCGTAAATAACCTGTCCGCGGGAGTCTTCAAAACCCTCTCTTTTTCCGACAATACTAAAAGTCTGACAGGGAAACCCCGCGATTAGAACATCAAAATCTGGCAGAGTATCGGGATTAATATCCATTAAATCTCCGTAATTACATTCTGAATCTCCATAAAAAAAACGGTATGTGTCAGAAGCTTTCATATCAATTTCACTGTATCCGGCACAAGACAGACCTGCATCAAGTAACCCGAGCCTTCCCCCACCGATTCCGGCACAGAAATCAATAAATTTTTTATTGTTTCTTTTTAAATCTAAAGATTTCATATTATATAAATAACTTCAGTTACTTCTTAAAACAACTATAATTATAATATGCATAATTGCTGATTTCAAGACACATTAAGACTCATTTCAGATAAGTGGTCTAAATAATCTTGTAAAACAGTGCTGTGAATATGCCCTGGATAATCTTGAGACTGAAGATAAGTAAAGCCTGTTAACATAATTTGACTGACTTTGATTAAAGTGTACAATTAAATTATGAAGAGGATTTTAATATTACTTCTTATATTTATGTCTGCATTGAATTTCGGAGCTTTTGCAAAAAATACTGATGCATCAACCGATGATGACAACATTCTCCCGAATATTTTTATATGGCATATTCCTGATGAAGAACAGGAATCTTATGATACTAATGAAGAAACTGAAAATGAAGGGGAAGAAATCAGTCTTAAAATTATGCCTGATGAAATTCCGCTGAAAGGCTATGCTGAATATGAGGATAATGCTGACGCTATCTATCTTAAAGATGAGAATAACAATTTTGTATTAAATTTAAGAATTCCGCAAAAAATTGAGTCAAAAAAACTTGTTGACAGCAAAGAAATGAATAACCATAAAACTTATTCAATATTTAATTCAGAAGAATATAATATTCAGCCGAAATCTCTTATGGCTGTTGAAAAAAAAGGAAATTTTTCATACGGAACACTTTTTAACAGCGGAATTGATAATGCTCAGCTGGAACGCTCCACAACTCTTTTTACCAGATATGAAAAGAAAAAATTTGCTATAAATTCCGCTTACAAAAAAAATAATCTAACTACTTACGGTCTGAATACGGACAATTTCTATATAGCACCGGAACTAAAATTTAACGATATATTTTCACTCTCTGAAATTCTTTCAACAGACATTACAAGAAACAGACGAAAAGGAGAAATCATCCTTTCTGTAAGTCCTCTGAAAGATGACCGCATGAAATTCGAAATCGGTGCAGGAACAACATATGATATAAATAACGACCGTTCCTGGTCACAGGTAAAATTCAATACAAAATTTAAATTGTAAAAATATTAACATATAATTGAACCTTATAAATATTTAATTTATAATTTAGAAAAAGCAAGACTGCTAAGGAGCTTCAGTTGGAAAATAATATATCCGACAGCGGAGTAAATCTCCCTAATATTCCGACACCGCCTCCCGTAAACGGGCAGGAACAGACCCTTGCCGTAAAATCAAAAAAAAGAATTAAGCAACATAAAAGAAAAATAGGATTTTATTATTCATTCTTAACCGTTGTGTTGCTTTTTTGCCTTGTACAGGTTGGTTTTGGTGCAATTCTGAATATTTCCAAAATTATTGCTTACAAAGCAAAAATATTAACTATGGAAAAAGTCAGAGATGATGCTGAAAATAGAAACAAAGAATTAAAATCCGACATAAAATTCTTCTCAAAAACAGCCAGTCTTGAAGAAATTGCCAGAAATAATCTCAAAATGGCCGGAGAAGATGAAGTTTTAATTATCATAAATAATAATTCTAATTCAGCAGACACCGAAGAGAAAAGTAACAACAACAAAGATAAAAACGAAAAAAGAACTAACGGAGAGCATTAATGCAGGAAAATCAGAATGAAGAAGTCATTTCTTACATAAAAAGAGCGTTTGAACTTAAATCTCAGGAATGCTATAAACAGGCAATAGAAATGCTTTATAAAGCTCTTGAAACCGAGCCGGATAATATTGAAATACTTTTTCAGGTAGGTGAATTGTATTTTCTTCTCCATAACTACGACAGAGCAATACAATATCTGGAAAAGGTTCTGGATTCTGATGAAAAGCACCTTCCTTCATTAAATTTATTATGCACAATTAAAGAAAGACAAAATTATATAGCGGAAGCAGCAGATATTGCAAAAAAAATTTTTGAACTGGAAAAAAGCGAAAATACATATTTAAAACTCATAAAATACTACGGAAAACTAGGGAAAATATCTAACATTGAAAATTTAATGCAAAATAATTCTTATAATACTCCGAAATGCATATGTGAATGTGCAAATGCACTATACCAAAACAGATATATAGATAAAGCAAAAGAACTTTTATCTTCTGTTGATATTAATAATCCTGAGAATGAATCATGCAAAGTTTTGCTGGGAAAAATATATTTTGATGAAAACGAATTTGAAAAATCAAAAGAGATATTCGATTCATTTCAAAAAACAACACAAAATCCTGAAATTCTAAATTACAAAGGTTTATTTGAATTAGAAAATATGAATTTTGTAGAAGCAATAAAAGATTTTTCCAAAGCCGCTAGCATTGATAAAAATAATGCAATTTATCATTACAATTTGGGCAATGCATATTTCTATAACGGCTGGCAGGATGAAGCTGTCGAAGCTTATAAAAAAGCTATAGTTAATAATCCTGAAAATCTTGATTATAAATATTCATTAGCTTATCTGTATTTTGAAAAACAGGAGTATGAAAAAACTCAAAAAGAAATTGACTATATTCTGGCTCAAAATCCTGAACACTCTCAGGCAAAAGTACTGCTTGCTCTTTTAAAACTCCATAATAAAGATTATCTTGGAAGTCTTGAAATTCTTGAAAATAACCTCAAACAAGGAAGCAATGACTCTTTTACATTGATTTCGCTTGCAAAAGTTTATAAAGAGCTTGATATGTATAAAAAAGCTGAAGATACTATAAAAAAAGTAATTGAAAATTCCTCAGATAATCCTTCATACAAAATTGATCTGGCTGAAATATATATAAAAGAAAAAGAGTATGATAAAGCTGTTGAACTTGCAGACAAAATAATTTCAGAGAATGAAAATTATATTTCTGCATATTTAACAGGAGCAAACGCGTCTTATCTTAAATGTGACTATGATAAGACAAAAGAATTTGCACAAAAGGCTCTTGCTCTTGATATAAACTGTTCTGAAGGATATTATTACCTTGCACTTGTAAGAAAAAATGAAGAGGATTTTGAAGAAGCCATTGAATGTATGAAACGTGCAATAACTTATGATGTTTCAAACGCAAAATATTATGCGGAAATGAGTAACATTTACAGACAGATAAATGACTTAAAAACCGCATTTGAATATATAAAAGAAGCTGAAAGCATTGATTCTTCCACTGAATACAAAATAATATACCGGGAACTGGCTGCATTAAACAGAAAAAAATAAATTTGCCCTGCAAAAATATTTAATTATAATAATAATTATGCACGGCAAAAGCCGGATTTGATTAAGAGGAGGTTAAGGATAAAATGAAAAAGATTTTATGTTTACTGCTAACTGCTCAACTTCTTGCCGCAGCTCCGGCATTTGCCTGGGGAAAAAAGAAGAGTGATATAGTTGTACCGCAAAATTTTCCGAAAAAATATACAGCGGAATATATTGAACAAATTACTCCGGAATATAAAGAAGTCGGAAAAGATTTTGTATTCTATGTGGCACTGGATATGCTGAAAGGAACAAACGGAGACTTTTCAAGAAGAGCAATTCTCGGGAATAATCTCTCACAAAGGCCGGTCAAAATTTCATTTAAAGATTTGGGAACCATAAATCAGGATTATGCCTCTTTTGATGCACTAGGCTGGAAAAAAGGAAAAAATCTTTATATATTTATTAATCCTCGTCATCAGGACGCTCCTCCGGGAGCATTGGCGGCATTACTTGCTCATGAAGCTCTTCATCAGGATGAATACAATTCTCTTGCGGAAGAAACTTATGCATGGACTATGGAAGCTTCGGTCTGGTGTGAAATTTTAAATGCATATCCTGAAAGCGGAAATGACAATATGCACCCTCTGGTAAGAAGGGAAAACACCCTGAAAAAACTTTTTGAAAAAGGGAATTATACAAATAAATACATAAAAAAGACAGTCCAATCAAACAGGGGGTATAAAAATTTACCGGCAACATCTCCGGGTTTTGAAGACTTATAAGAAAATATCCTCCCTAAACATATTTTAGCGGAGGATATTTTTTGTAAAGCAGACTTGAAATATATCAAAAACAGACAAATACTAATGTCTGTGATGATGATGCGGCGGTGGCGGAGGAGGTGTCATATAAGGATGACAATGACGATACCTCGGCCTTGTCAACAAATCCATAAGCATTATGAAACTGGTAACATTCTGCTGATCCATATAATCGTTCATAATATTTTTATATTCACTGTAGCTGATTGTGTTTGGATTTGAACCCTTTTCATTGTAAACTTCCGAGAGAAGTTTAAATTGTCTTGCGGTATTTCGCATATTTGCGGAATTATAAGGGTAGTAATTATATAAATGCCAGTTATCCTTTTCAGCTTTGACTACTTCATTAACAGATAATTCTCTGTTAGGGTCAACTTTAGCATCAATTTCAGAGAATACTTGATTCATTGATTTATCATACTCAAAATTTTGCATATCGCCGTCAATAAAGCAATTTGGCACCCTCATTGTTGTTACCGGCCTTGGAACATAGTAATAATGAGTAGGCGGCACGTAAGGATAAAAAATTTGGGCATCAGCTTCTTGTGCCGGCATAGCTGTTGCAAGAGCAATCATTGCCGCACCGGCCGCCGTCTTTGCAGTATTAGCTTTTTTCGATTTCTCTCCCGTAAATGTAGCAGTAGAATAACTCCTTATAGCTGAAACTTTCATAAACACACCCCTTTATTTTTGACCACATATTTATAATATAATAAAGTGCTGAATATATTTTTTGCTAATTCATTACGAAAAATTTACATTTATCTGCTGTAAACTTCCTCCAGAAAATCCTTCCAGTAATCTTTCCCAGTCTTTGTCGGATGACTATTTGTCAGAGCATAATATGCACAGGATGTATTTTTAGAAATATCAGAGGCTGTGTTTGAGCAATACTCTGCCCCTACGTTATTAAAATTATTGCAAGAGCCACTGCTGCTGTTACAACCTGCAGGGTTATTTTTATGTTGTTGACCAACCGGAATAACAATTCCGTCAACGGTAAAAATAAACATAAAATAATCAATTCCGTATCGATTAGGACCTTTTTTGCCATTGACATCAACACATATTACAGGACCGTTCTGGCCTTGTAGCGGAGCATCATTAAGTATCATTAATGCCCCTGATTGATTATTTGTAAATGCCGAATTATCACATAAGAAAGAGGAGTTCTTTCCTCCGCTGTTTGCTCCACCGGAATAGTTGCTGCCGTTTAAGTTATTCATTTGATAATAAGCAACAAAATTACCTTCCCCGTCATCTGTTCCCATTCCTGATTTAGTCAGGTTTTTGGCTCCTTTATAATATGAAAAGAGAAGCTTTGCAGCATCTGATTTTAGACCGTTGCCGGTATTTGGATTTGATATTTGTCCGCTCATATATTCAGAAACTGAAACTCCATAATCAGCTTTAAACAATCCTGCAACCTGATTTAATTCTGAATAAGTCTTTAAAAAGGCTGTATGTAATTCTTTATTTCTTGTTTTATTCAATAGAGTTGGCATAGTCATAGCAGCTACTACGCCTATTATTCCCAGAGTTATTAAAACCTCTGCTAATGTAAATGCTGCTCTCATATTAATCTTTCTCCTATTACACGTTTATTTTTACATGTTTACTTGTAATAATACAAGTTTACATATTAGAAGCTTAATTGTCAAGCAGGTAGAATTAATGTTATGCAGGATGAACTTTTATTTAAATTAGGACAGAGTATCAGATATTTACGTCTTAAAAAAGGTATGTCCCAGGAGGAATTGGGGTTTAAATCAGATTTAAGCACAAATTCAGTAAGTTCTATCGAACGCGGAGCTTACAATTTTAAAATAAAAACTTTGTATAATATTGCAGAAGCATTAAATGTTGATGTTATGGAAATAATAAACTGTAAATTCTAAAAACCCGCATATGCGGGTTTCCAATTATTTGCCTTTAAATTTATTTTGTATATCTTCTATCATATTTTGATATCTAAGATTATCTTTATAGGCCAATGTCCAGTTAATAAACATGTTTTTTAAATTATTAGACGATTTGCCGGATTTTTCGACAAGTTTATTATAAAAAGCCGGGGTATCATTTATTTTTCCTTTTTCATATCTTCTTATATAAATTCTATCTTTTGTTGCACCTATGGCGGCAGAAATTTTAGGGGTTATTTTTATCATTATTCTCCTCTCAAATTACATAATCAGGGGCAAAAAAGACCGGTCAGGTGACCGGTCTTTTTATTCAACTAATCAAAGTATTAGTGGCAAAGTGAGCATTGACCGCTGCAAGAGCAGTTCAAAGCTTCTTTCGCTTCTTCCATTCTTACTTTAATACGTCCGTCAACGGCAATTCCTTCACCTGTTGTTTCAGAAATTAACAGCGGGTTGATATCAAGTTCATCAATAAATTTGAAATCACTTACCAGCTGAGAAAGTCTCAACAAGGTTTCTTTGATTTGATCCATTTGAGCCGGTTTAGTACCTCTTGCACCTTCCAGAAGTTTATATGCTTTAACAGATTTAATCATTTCTTCTGCATCAACATCAGTCAAAGGAGCAATTCTGAATGTTACATCTTTCATAACTTCAACGAATACACCGCCAAGACCAAACATCATCATCGGACCATACTGAGGGTCAGTTGCGATACCGCAAACCATTTCACGGCTGCCTTTAACCATTTCCTGAATGATAACACCTTCAAGACCATCAAGCAAACCTTTTGCTTCAAGTCTTTCAAGAAGGCCTTTGTATTCTTTTCTTAACTGTTCTTCTGATTTGATGTTAACAACAACACCACCTACATCGGTTTTGTGTGATGTTGTTTTAGAAGTCATTTTCATAACTACAGGGTACCCGATTGAGTTACCGAGTTCAACAACTTCATCCTCATTAGTTGCAAGACCATATTTGCAAGCACGAATTCCGTAAGCTTGAAGAACATCGATTGATTCCAATGTTGTAAGCTGAGCTCTGCCTTCTGAAAGTGATTTTTTAATAATCTGTTCAACTTTAGCTCTATCAACATCGTAGCAAGGGATTTTGCCTTCCGGTCTTTCCATCCAGAGTCTCTGCTGATTCAATCTGTTCAAACCGTCAGCTGCCTGTTCTGCATACATAAAGAACGGCATATTTACATCCATATCAGACAATTTTGAGAAGAACTCATTAGTTGTCATGAATACACCTACAACCGGTTTTTGAGGATTTTTAGCTTTAATTTCCATCAATGCTTTAGCAACATCAATATCTTTCAAGCCTAAGAACGGAAGATAGATAGTAATAATCATATCAACATTTTCATCCGCAATAACGGTTTCAAGAGTTTGTTTGTAATGTTCAATAGGAGCTGATGCAATCATATCGATTGGATTTTTAACTGATGCTGCTGATGGCAAGAAACTTCTTAATTTTTCTTTTGTAGCATCAGAAATTTTAGCCATCTGCATACCGTATTCACAAACCGCATCTGTTGCCATAATACCAGGACCGCCTGAGTTTGTGATAATTGCTACTCTGTCACCTTTTGGAATAGGACAATTTGCAAAAACTTTTGCAGTTTCAAAAAGGTTCTGTAAAGAAAATTCTCTAATAACGCCTGATTGTTTCAACAAAGCAGCAGCAGCTTTATCAGCACCTGCAAGAGAACCTGTGTGAGAAGAAGCAGCCGAAGCACCTGCTGCCGAACGGCCTGCTTTTAAAGCCAAAATAGGTTTTTTCTTGCTTACTCTTGATGCTAATTTTCTAAAGTTTGCAGGGTTCTGAATTGATTCCATATAAAGTAGAATTTGTTGAACATCATCATCATTTTCCCAGTATTCAATAGCTGTTTCTGCATTAACATCAGCCTGATTACCGATTGAAATAAATTGTGCAAAACCAAGGTTAAGATCTTTTAAGATATTCAAAATTCCGCCGCCCAATGCACCTGATTGAGAAACGAACCCGATATTTCCTCTTTCCGGAAGAGATTCAGCAAAGCATCCGTCCATTCTGATTTCAGGGTTAGTGTTAACAACACCTAAACAGTTTGGACCAACACATCTCATACCGTATTCTTTAATTTTTTCAACTAATTGTTTTTCTAATTCTGCACCTTCTTTGCCGGTTTCTTTAAAACCTGCAGTGATGATACATAAACCTTTTATACCTTTTTCGTGGCACTGATCAATAGTTGAAAGTACAAATTTGGCATTAACTACAATTATAGCCAAATCAACTTCACCTGGAACTTCAAGAACTGAGGTATAAGCTTGAAGCCCTTCTATAATACCACCTTTAGGGTTTACAGGATAAATTTTTCCATTGAATTTGTATTCCTGTAATCTTTTCATAATATCGGAACCGATGGTGTGTTCTTTTGTTGACGCACCAATAACCGCGATTGATTTCGGTTTCATGATTTTGTCCAATAGAGTCATATTTTTGTCCTTTCTTTTAGTTTACAATTATATGTTCCTCGTGTTTTTATTAAGTATTGATACCTTCGTTAGATTCCATTATCTGTAAAAACTTATCACAGGTCCTCTTAAAAAAATGATTTATTTTTGCTTGAAAAGTTTTTGGTTGGCTTTTTAGCTTATTTTCGTACATTTCAATAACGGAATTTGTAACACTTTCATATATATCTGCATTATTAGATACATCAACCTCAGCCTTAATGCCTTTGTTTCTGATAAAATCTTTTTCTTTTTGAGCCCTTACCGACACTGTTCCGTTTTTCTGTTTTAAAAATAAGTCAAACGGCTTATCTTTAATTTTTGCTTCCATTGCAGAATAGGCTTTTCTTACATATTTAGCCGGTTCATAACTTAAATCACCCGGAATAATGTTTATTTTTCCCTGAAAATTCGGGGTAGAAACTTGTGATGTAGAGATGTTTTGAACTTGCATAACTTATCCTTTCAAATTTAATAACCGTTTACAATCCATTCTCTCACTCTAAACTTTGCACCAAGACTATGAGCAATTTCTTCACAGGCTTTAAGATCAAGATGTCGGCCTTTGTATCCTTCCACAACACTGGCAACGACAGAGATTTCCGCATCGGAACAGGCCTTTATAAACTTTTTCATTTCATCATAAGCCTGTCCAAATTTTGGCTGTGAAAGCTCATCATATTCTTCTTTTGTTGCACCATTTAAACTTACTGAAAACTCATCAATAAGTCCTTTTAATTCAGGAATCACATTCCGCTTATAAACGAAATTGGCATGTCCGTTTGTATTAACACGTATTTTTACGTCAGGGTATTTATTTTTAATATACTCGGCAACTTCTTTTAAAATGTCAAGTTTCATCATAGGTTCGCCGTAACCGCAAAAAATAACCTCTTTAGACGGAGATTCTTTATATATTTTATCAAACTGCTCAATAACATCTTGAGCAGAGGAATTTTCATTATCCAGCCAGAGTTCCTGACCTTTAACATCGCTTTTATCTTTTCGAAGACAAAAAATGCAATCATTTGTGCATCTGTTTGTCAAATTAATATAAATTTTTCCGTCTAATGTATAAACTAAAACGTTCGACATGTCTTGCCTTTCCTCTAAAATTATCTCACAGGCAATATTTTTTTACAAGCGATTATTGCTATTCAATATATAATAGTTTATTTATATCCACATTAAGTATCTTGGCAAGCTCAAGAATTTTACCCAAAGACATGTTTATTTTACCGGTTTCTATGCGTGCCAAGTATGTAATATGAATATTCATCATTTCAGAAAGCTGTTCCTGAGTAAGTCCTTTTTTCATTCTTGCAAACTTCACGTTTAACCCGAACTTTCTCAGTAATTCATCCTTTGTCATATCTAATTTCATATACATATATGTATAATAATTGACAGATTTAATGTATAGATGTATTATGATAATAAAATAGCTATATATATCTATACAGGAGCGAAAACATGCGTGAATTTATTTTAACAACCAATAAAAACTCTGATAAAGCTGCATTTACCTTAGCAGAAGTACTGATTACTCTGGGAATAATAGGGGTTGTTGCAGCAATGACACTGCCTGCTCTCATTCAGAAAAATAATAATCGGGTTGTAGAAACAAGATTGCAGAAATTCTATTCCACTATCAATCAGGCTATTCAAAGAGCTGAAGTCGATTACGGGGATAAAAAATACTGGTATCAGGATACAAATCATATTGATACGGATAAAGACGGCAATCCTGTCAAAGGTAGCTCCACTGTTGAAAAATGGTGGAATAAATATATGGCTCCTTATATTAAAACCGTTGATATTAAATATGATGACAGCGGGCTGCCTATTTTTATGTTTGCTGACGGCTCTGCCTTAAAGGCTATTCAACCCGGAAACATGAGAGACTGGTTATTCTACACAGGGGATCCGGAGAAATGTATTGCTAAATATGGTTCTGATACTAACAGCAGAGGAAAGTGTTCTTTTGCATTCATATTTATGCCAGGAGGTGACGGTGCAAGCAAAGATGCTAATACTAGTGAAGCATGGCGGCACCATAGAAATAAAGGATTTGAACCTTATAAATACTATTGGGATGGCACAAAAGATGGATTAATTAACGGTGGAAGTTATCCCGGGACAGGGTGTAATGATTCTAAAACTGCTTACTGCACGGCTTTAATCCAGTACAACGGATGGAAAATTCCTGATTATTACCCATTTAAGGTTAGTTATTAGTTTACAAGACTGCTTTTTCGTCAAGTTTAAAACAATCAATAACTGCAAAAATTGCTGCAAGTTCCTGAAAAAATTTCAAATATCTTTTCGGATTTTTCAACGTACAAAAAATATTTGCCAACTCAAAACGATTCTTGAATGTCGGAATTGCAAACAACAAATAATTGTCAAAAAATGAACATCTTGTAGTTGGAGCTTTCATTATTTTTCTGAGTTGTTTAAACCTCTCCATAAAAGCAGGTGTAATCAAATACCGTCCCTCTATATCATCTTTTGAAAATGCTTTGTACCGTTTTGCAAATTCAACATCTTCCAGTTTTATTTCTTTTAAACCAGCTTCTTCGGGATTTAACGGGTACATTAAAAATTTATTAAAACTTGATTTATCCGCAATTATTGTTCTGGCACCTATTGGTTTATTAAATTTGAAAAGAATAAGAACATAACTAAATGTGTACGAGTGTTTTCCGTGCCCACCTATAAAATTTGATTCCGCAACAGTATAGAAAACCTTCTTATACCAGCCTTCAAAACAATCGTCATCTAATCTTGAGTTAAAGGGATTGATAATTAAACTTTTACGGAGAAATTCATCAGAAATATTTGAAAAATTTGAATAAGTAATATTCCCGAAACTGTCTATAACCGATTGTACTGTAAATCGTTTAAATTTTTGAGAAAATTCCCGCATATAACTGAACGGCAAAACTACGGCAAAAGAAAAAGTTATCATCGCAAGACAAAGCATAAGAAAAGCGACGCCAAAATATTCCGTTGTTTTACAACAACCTGCCGTAGCCAGCAAGGTCGTTAAAATTAAAAATAATTCAGAGGTAAACATTCGCCTTAAATATTGTATCCGGCTCTTTTCAACAGGTATAATTACAGGAACTATCTGCTTTTCATAGATTTCATTAAACACCGACATTACATCTTCGGACATATAGAACCTTTCACGCTAAAATTTCTTTACTAACATACCATCTTTAAGAAGTTTACAAATCATATTGACATACTAAAACTCCCTCAATTACTTGAGGGAGTTTTATATTATTTGAATATCAATTATTCAATTTTATCATCGTCACCGAGTGACAAATCAGGAGCTCCGAACATACCTTCGATTTCTTCCAAAATTGCGGAAGGTTTTCTTGCCTGATTTCTTTGAGCAACAGCACGTTTTCTTTCTTCACGTTCTTTTTCTTCATTAGCGTTAGAAAGGTGATGGAAACCTGTACCAGCAGGAATCAATCTACCGATAATAACGTTTTCTTTCAAACCGCGAAGCATATCTTTTTTACCGTCAACGGCTGCTTCTGTAAGGATTCTTGTTGTTTCCTGGAATGATGCTGCTGAGATAAAGCTTTCAGTATTTAAAGAAGCTTTTGTAATACCTAAGAGCATATATTCACAGGTTGCCGGATTTTTGCCTTCCTCTTCAACTTTTTTATTTTCATTTTCAAAATGTTGAATTTCAACAAGTTCTCCAGGAAGTAATGTAGTATCACCGGCATCAAGAACTTTAACCTTTTTGGTCATCTGACGAACTATAATTTCAACGTGTTTATCAGCAATTTCTACACCCTGTGAACGATATACACGCTGAACTTCATCAACCAGATACTGCTGTGCAGCTTCAGGACCGCAAAGTCTGATAACATCATGCGGATTTAAAGGACCGCTTGTTAAAGGCTGACCTTTTTTAATTTTCTGTTTATCCTGAACAATAATGTTAGCATCGATTGCGTATTTAATTTCAGTTCTGCCATTGTCATTAACAAGATAAAGTCTCGGAAGATCTTCATCAGTAACGATTTCAGCAACACCGTCTTCTTCAGCAAGAATTGCACAATCTTTAGGTTTGCGGCCTTCAAGCAGTTCTTCAACTCTCGGCAAACCTTGAACAATATCACCTGTTTTCTGTCTTTCAAATACCAGAGTAGCTAGCATATCGCCGCGGAGTACCAGAGCACCTGCTTCAACCTGTAACATTGTACCAGGGCTAATTAAGTAAGGACGGCCTGTTCTTATAGTAACCTCGCCCTTATTTACTGAAATAACCTGACCGGAAACTGTTGCTTTATCTCCGCTTTCTGAAATTACTCCGTCAAGTCTTACAAAATCGCCTTTTTTAACAACAGGTTTTGAAGCAATTTTGATGACTTCTTCATAATTTTCACTTGTCAATAACAATCTTCTTGCATCTGCGTCTTCATTTTTAATTGATGCAACACCGTCGTTCACTGCAAGTACCTGAGTTTTAGCAACAGGAGTTTTTGGATCGATTGTTTGGCCGTCTTTTACAAGAAGTTCTGTTTGCAGTGCAGTTGTGGATTTTGCATTGCCTTCCTGTTCACGACGTACAATAAGGTTTTCAAGAACAACAATTCTCAAATTGCCTTTTTCATCAAGTTCAACCATACCTTTGAGGTGTGAGAGGTAACCCTGCATCTGAAGAACAAGACTTGTTCTCGTAATTGTAGAACCGTCAAGGTTTCTTACTCTTGCACCATCCTTATACTGCAACTGAGTTACAGGAACAATATCAATCAGGTCATCAGTTGTATTAAATTTGATTGATACGTTTTTCTGTTCAACATTAAGAACCTGAACAGGTCTTACAAGAATTTGTATAGGTTGGTTTGAAATACTGTCTTCATCAAGTGAAAGGTTTGTATCAAGTTCTTCATCCAAATCGTCAATATCCAAATCATCAATATTTGAATCCATGATTGTAATAATTGATGTTTCTTTAGCCTTGATACCATCAGCAATTACTGTACCTTTCTTAACGACTTCGCCTTCATCAACTTTTAATTCGCCAACGTTAGCAAGTGTATGCAATTCACCAGGTCTGATTGTAATTTCATGAATTATGTCATTGTATTCTCTAAATTCGACAATACCGTCAATATGGCAGTAAACATCTTTAACAATTTCAGTACCTGCAGTTACGTAAGTACCGTTTTCAACCATTTTTAACGAGCTGTCTTTAGAAATTTGATGAATTTCTTCAGGAATAAATACAACTGCACCAGGTTTGGTAATAATCTGATTTTCGTCAACTTCAACATCGACGTATCTTATTTCTCCAGAAGAAGTTACGGCACACTCATCATCGATAAGTTCGGCAATAATCATACCGTTTTCTACAGGAGTATCAACAGGAGCTTTTACAATGTATTTTTCTCCTGTTTTATTAACAGTCCATAACTGTTCTTTTTTAGTCTGTTCAAATGAAGCATTTTCAGGCATTAAGGAAGCGATTACGATAGTAATTTCTTTACCCTGAACGATTTTCTTAATCTTTTTGCCTTCAAATTGAACATCTTCAATAACCAGATCTTCACCAAAGCGAACTTCACCGCCATGTTCAGAAATAGTTAAAGTTTCAGCCAGCTTTTCACCGGCTTTTACCTTCTGGTCATTCTTTACAAGAACTTTAGAACCGCCAGGGAGGTTATAAACATCACCGCCAAGAACCCAGATAACACCCTGCTTGTTGGTTGTTCTGGAAATATTACCCTGTCTGTCTTTCTTTTCGTCAACTGTAAAGTCTTCGTATAATACTTCACCAGGCAGATCTGATGTAATATCTTTTGTAGCCTTTTCCGTCAAACGGGAACCATCACCCTGAGATACCGGTTCATAAGTTGCAAGTTTAAAGCCCTTTTCAACTTTCATACCGTTTTCAAAGAATACTGTAGAACCTGCCGGGATATGATATTTTTCAGTCTTCTTATCCCCTTTAACTTCAATATCAGCTTCGTAGTTAGCAACTCTAACAACATCACCGTGACGGGTTCTCAACTCTCTTGTCTTAACGTTAGAAACCACCTCACCGGCTATAGCTGTTTCAACGGATTTCATAGCACCGGAACCTTTAAATACACCACCGGTGTGGAATGTTCTCATTGTAAGCTGTGTACCAGGTTCACCGATTGACTGAGCTGCAATAATACCGATAGCTTCACCAATATCTACAAGCTTTTGTGTTGTCATAGCCCAGCCGTAGCATTTTTGGCAGATACCATATTCTAAACCGCATGTTAAACCTGAACGAACTTTTAATTCTGTAAGATTCAGGTGAGAGATTTTTCTGATATCTTTACGGTCCATAGTTGTTCCGGCTTTAACAAGAACTGTACCGTCTTTATCAAGAATATCTTCCGCAACAGTACGTCCGAGTAATCTGTCGATTAAAGGAACAATAATTGTATCACCGTCCATAATCGGTTTCATGTTAATTGATTTTGTAGTGTGGCAGTCATCAGCACGAATAATAACATCCTGAGCAACGTCAACAAGACGTCTTGTCAAATAACCGGAGTCAGCTGTTTTCAACGCAGTATCTACAAGACCTTTTCTTGCTCCGTATGATGAAATGATGTATTCAGTTACAGACAAACCTTCTTTAAAGTTGGATTTGATAGGCAAGTCGATAATCTGTCCCTGAGCATCAGCCATCAAACCACGCATACCTACCAGCTGTGATACCTGTGATAAGTTACCTCTCGCACCGGAGAATGCCATCATATAAACCGGATTCAATCTGTCAAAATTGTCAACTACGCTTGATGTTAATTTTGCGGTTGTTTCCGACCAAGTATCAATAACTTTTGTATATCTTTCTACTTCTGTAATTTCACCTTTTAGGTATCTGTTGGTTGATTTTTCGATTTCTTTTTCAGCTTCCTGAAGTAATTGTTTTTTTACGGCAGGAACCTGCAAGTCTGCAATAGAAATTGTAACGCCAGATCTGGTTGCATATTTGTAACCGAGGTTTTTCAAGCTGTTCGCAACTTCTGCAGTTGTTGCTCCGCCAAATTCCAAATACATCTGGGATAAAAATGACTTCAAAGCACCTTTATCCATCTGCTTGTTGATGAAATCAAGTGTTTTATGTTTTGAATAAGTTGTTTCCATTCTATTTTCCTCAAATTTAATTAAGTTCATTTTTTATTTAACCGAAAGATTAAGCAATAGCTTTTCTTACGGTTTCGTTGAAGATAATTCTTCCGACGGTTGTTTCAATTCTCTTACCGTGTTCATCCCTTACGATAATTTTATCGTGAAGTTCAATTACACCGACTTCAAGAGCGGAAATTGCATCTTCAAAGCTGTAGAAGTATCCTTTCGGCTCAGATTCAGGATTTTTCAAGATAGTCAGATAATACATACCCAATACCATATCCTGAGAAGGAGTGATAATAGGTTTACCTGTAGCCGGAGCAAGGATGTTGTTTGTAGCAAGCATCAACATGCGGGCTTCTGTCTGAGCTTCAATAGACAACGGTACGTGGACAGCCATCTGGTCACCGTCAAAGTCAGCGTTGAATGCTGTACAAACAAGCGGGTGAAGCTGGATTGCACGACCTTCTACCAATTTCGGTTCAAATGCCTGAATACCCAATCTGTGCAATGTCGGTGCACGGTTAAGCAATACCGGATGTCCGTCAATTACTTCTTCCAATATATCCCAAACGATTGGTTCGGAACGTTCAATTTTCTTTTTAGCAGATTTAATATTTTGAACGTAACCTCTTTCAATCAATTTATTAACAACAAACGGTTTAAATAATTCGATTGCCATTTCTTTCGGCAGACCGCATTGATTCAAACTCAACTGCGGACCTACAACGATAACAGAACGGCCGGAATAATCAACACGTTTACCGAGCAAGTTCTGACGGAAACGACCCTGTTTACCTTCAATAATATTAGACAAAGATTTTAATGCTCTGTTATTTGGACCGACAACTGTTCTTCCGCGTCTGCCGTTATCAATAAGAGCATCAACTGCTTCCTGAAGCATACGTTTTTCGTTTCTTACGATAATTTCAGGAGCACCCATTTCCAACAATCTTTGCAAACGGTTGTTTCTGTTAATAACACGTCTGTATAAATCATTTAAGTCAGATGTAGCAAAACGTCCGCCGTCTAATTGAACCATAGGTCTCAAATCAGGAGGAGTTACAGGCAGTACATCCATAATCATCCAGGTAGGATCTGTTTCAGAAGAAATTAAAGAATCAAATAATCTTAAACGTTTGATAAGTTTACTTTTTCTTTGAACAGAAGTAACATTTCCTGCTAATTCAGCTCTCATTTCTTCAGCCTGAGCTTTTACATCGATTTCACTTAATAATTCTTTTATAGCTTCGGCACCGATACCTACTTTCAAAGTAGAATCTTCGTGTTCTGCCATATAATCTTCATATTCTTCTTCGCCTAAAAGCTGGAATTTTTTGAAATCACTGTCTCCGCCATCCAATACAACATAATTATTGAAGTAGATAACTTGCTCCAAATCTTTCAAAGTCATATCCAGCAGCAAACCGAGGTATGAAGGAATACCTTTCAAAAACCAGATGTGAGATACAGGAGCAGCAAGTTTTATATGTCCCATTCTCTGACGTCTTACTTTTGAGTCAGTAACCTCAACACCGCAGCGTTCGCATATAATACCTTTGTGGCGAACTCTTTTATATTTACCGCAATAACATTCCCAATCCTTTGACGGTCCAAAAATTCTTTCACAGAACAAGCCGTCGCGTTCAGGTTTTAATGTACGGTAGTTAATAGTTTCCGGTTTAGTAACTTCACCGTAGGACCATTTCAGAATCCTTTCCGGTGACGCTATACTAATTCGTATATAGTCAAAATAATCTATGCTTGTTGACATTGTTTATTAATCTCCTTTTTTTGTTGAGTGAAGGGTGTTAAGTGAAGAGTGAGGGTAAATTGTCACCCGTCACACTTCACTTTTCACTTTTTTATAAGTCTCCGAATGAAGCCGGTGTTTCAAAGAAATTGATGTTCAACAATTCCGAATCAATATCGGAAAGTGTTCTTTTCGGAGCTGATTTTCTCAAATCATCCATATCAGTCATCAAATCAACTTCAACACCGTCCTTTTTCGCTACCGTAATATCAAGACCTATAGACTGTAATTCTCTTACAAGTACTTTGAAGGATTCAGGAATACCCGGTCTTGGAATATTATCACCTTTAACGATTGCTTCATAAGCTCTGTTACGACCGTTTACATCATCAGATTTAATCGTTAACATTTCCTGCAATGTATAAGCCGCACCATAAGCTTCCAAAGCCCAAACTTCCATTTCACCGAATCTCTGTCCGCCGAACTGAGCTTTACCGCCTAAAGGCTGTTGTGTAACTAATGAATAAGGTCCTGTACTTCTTGCGTGAATTTTATCATCAACAAGGTGAACAAGTTTCAGGATATAAGAAAGACCTACAGCTACAGGTTCATCAAACTGCTCGCCTGTTCTTCCGTCAATCAACCTTACCTTACCGTCTTCGTTAACCCAATCGCATCCTGATTCTTTAATACCTTTCAAAAGCTCTGCTTTAGTTGCTTTTTCTGAAGTATTTTCACCGTATCTTTCATCGAAAGACGGAGCTTCATAATAATTTCCGGTGAGGTAGGAAGCCAAACCGAGAAGAAGTTCATAAGTCTGTCCTACGTTCATACGGGAAGGAACACCAAGCGGGTTCAATACGATATCAACAGGAGTTCCGTCAGGAAGGAACGGCATATCTTCTTTCGGAAGGATTCTTGAAACAATACCTTTATTTCCGTGACGTCCTGAAAGTTTATCACCTACAGAAACTTTACGTTTCTGAGCTATGTAAACTCTGATAACAGTATTGGCTCCAGGAGGGAGTTCATCACCTTTTTCTCTGTCGAATACCTTAACGTCAAGAACTCTTCCGCCTTCACCGTGAGGTACTCTCAATGAATTATCTTTAACATCTCTTGCTTTTTCAGCAAAGATTGCTCTTAACAATTTTTCTTCCGGCGGATGTTCCGATTCACCTTTAGGTGTAACTTTACCTACAAGAATATCATCTGCATAAACTCTTGCACCGATACGAACAATACCGCGTTCATCAAGATGTCTCAATGCATCTTCCGAAACATTCGGAATTTCACGGGTAATTTCTTCAGGTCCGAGTTTTGTCTGACGTGCATCTATTTCTAATTTTTCAATGTGAACCGATGTAAAGATATCATCGTGAACACATCTTTCTGATAACAGGATAGCATCTTCGAAGTTATATCCTTCCCAAGGCATATATGCTACAAGAACATTTTTACCTAACGAAAGTTCTCCGCAATTTGTTGAAGCACCGTCTGCGATAACTTCACCTTCTTTTACAGCATCACCTTCGTGAACAATAGGACGCTGGTTAATGCATGTATCCTGGTTACTTCTTAAATATTTTACTAACTGATGAAGATGCGGCTTGCCATGTTTATCGGTAATAATAATTTCTTCACCGGTAACACGGGTGACAGTACCGTCAACATCTGAAACAAGCACCATGCCTGAATCTTTTGCTGCCCTTGCTTCCATACCAGTTCCGACTCTTGGTCTTTCGGTAATTAAAAGCGGTACTGATTGACGCTGCATGTTTGAACCCATCAAAGCACGGTTAGCATCATCGTGTTCAATAAACGGAATCAAAGATGTCGCAACCGAAATAATCTGAATAGGCGAAACACCGACATAGTCAACTTTGCTTGATTCACTCATTGTGAATTCCGAACGGTAACGGATAGGTACATATTCATCTTTGAATGTATTATCCGGATTAAGCTGAACGTCAGCCGGTGCACAACGGAAGTTTTCATCTTCATCCGCAGTCATATAAACTACTTCATCTGTAACTTTTCCGTCTTTAACAACAAAGAACGGAGATTCAATGAAGCCGTAATCGTTAACTTTTGCGTGAGTTGCAAGTGAACCTATCAACCCTGCGTTCGGACCTTCAGGAGTTTCAATAGGACAAATACGTCCGTAGTGAGAAGGGTGAATATCACGTACTGCGAACCCTGCTCTTTCTCTCATCAAACCGCCAGGTCCTAATGCTGAAATACGTCTTTTGTGAGTTAATTCAGCAAGAGGATTAATCTGATCCATGAACTGTGACAACTGTGAACTTCCGAAGAATTCTTTCAATGAAGCAACTAATGGTTTAGTGTTCAATAAGTTCAACGGAGTAAGAGTTTCAGAATCTTGAAGAGTCATTCTTTCTTTAACGATTCTTTCAATTCTTGAAAGTCCGACTCTGAACTGGTTCTGCAACAATTCACCAACTGAACGGATTCTTCTGTTTCCTAAGTGGTCGATATCATCGACGGAACCTTCATCATAAGTTAAATTGATTAAGTATTCGATTGATGCAACAATATCCTGAACAGTTAAAGTTCTCTGGTTTTTAGGAATATTCAAGTTCAATTTTTTATTTAATTTATAACGTCCTACACGACCGATATCATACTTCTTTTCATCGAAGAAACGAGCCTCAAGAATCTGTCTTCCGCCCTGAGGTGAAGCAGGATCTCCCGGTCTCAATTTTTTATAAACTTCAATTAAAGCATCATCTGTAGTTTCAGCTGTATCTTTATCAAGAGTTTTCTTTAAGAATTCAAAGTGAGTGAATAAAGTTTCCATTTCACCAACTGTGATACCCATAGCTTTCAATAAAGTTGTTGCCAAAATTTTTCTGTTTTTATCTATTTTTACATAGATTAAGTCATTTGAATCTGTTTCGATTTTCAACCATGCACCGCGGTTAGGAATCATTGTTGCATTATACAAGCGTTTTCCTGCAGGGGAAATTTCACGTTTAAAGTAAACGCCAGGAGAACGAACAATCTGAGAAACGATTACACGTTCCGCACCGTTTACAATGAAAGTACCTTTATCGGTCATTGTAGGAATGTCTCCGATATATACTTCCTGTTCTTTAATTTCACCGCTGTCACGGTTAACTAATCTAATCATAACGCGGAGTTGTTTTGCATAAGTTGCGTCATGAATTCTTGCTTCTTCAACGGTATATTTTGCGTTGTCAAAAGTATAGTTAGGTAAGAAGTGTAATTCCAATCTGCCTGTATAGTCTTTAATAGGGCTGAATGAAAGTAACTCTTCCTTCAAACCTTCTTTTAAAAACCATTCAAAAGATTTTTTCTGCACTTCAATAAGATCCGGTAAATCATCCAAACGAGTATGAGGAATACCCATTGGTGTTACTCTTTCTGCATATTTTGTCTTAGACATCAATTCACCTCATTTATAAATGGTGTACGTACTAAAATTTTTTATTGTTCTAACTTAAGGCTGTTAACCTTTTATCCGCTGAAATCTCTTTTTACTTAAAAGTTTTGTGCTACTTGCGTTTCAGACTGATAAACCTTTTTATGAAATTCGGGCTTTTTGGAATATAGGCATAGTTCACCCGACTTTAATTTTTACATGTTCTTAAATCATAAACTTAACAAAATTTGTAGTCAAGAAAATTTCCCGTACATATATATGAAATATTAAGCTTTCTTTACAAACAAATTCTAAATACTCAAAACTATTGCAGCACAAAGGATACACTGTCAAGTGACTAAGTTTATATTCATAATATATAAAAAGGTCAAAAGCTCCGATTTAAGCAGCTTTCAACCTTTTATATTAAAGCCACGGATAATCGTCTTTGATTTCCCATCCGTCATATTCAATTAATGCAGAGCAACCACCTTTACCGTGAGCGGCCGTATGATTTTTACAAAGCTCTAATAAACGGTCTCTATCTTCCACATTATAAGTGGCATTGCTTCCTGCGTAAAATCTTGCACTTTTTCCGCTGGTATAACTTATGACAAAAGAAAATTGATCTTTATCATATTCATTTGGCCTGCCTAAACAGTTATAGTCATAAATGATATGTATCATACCACCAGACGTGGAAACTCCACCAAAAAACATCGTAAAACAACTTCCGTCACTAAATATATAAATAGGCTGTTCTTGCTGTGAAGTTTCTGTCGGAAACAATGATTTACCAATACTTTTACATTCAGAATCCTTCATATCGCAAACTTTAACTCCTGTTAAATACGGATAAATGTACTTCTTTACATAAGCTGAAACAATCTCATCTTTTGTATCATCTTGTTCTGTTGGGGTAATCCAATATTCAGCGGGACCATTATCAATAGTTGAAAAATTTATAGCATTTTGCATTGTTGATGAAAATTTTTGTAATCGCGTACAGATTTCTTGCTTTCTGTAATGTCCTATTAGCGACGGCAATGTCATTGCGGCAACTATTCCAATTATACCAAGAGTAACCAGCACCTCTGCCAATGTAAATGCGACATTGCGATTAAGTTTGTAAATCGTTTTACTTTTGTTTACGTCCTCAAAAAGCTTAAGCGGAGAGCTTATACAGGTTGCCCCCCCCCCCGAAAACATTATTATTAGTGAAATTTAACATATTACTCTCCATTTCTTTCCTGCTAACATATTTAATTATATATGCATTCTTTGATTTTTTCAATGTATTATGATAAACTTGATGCGGAGGGATTAATGAAAAAACTTTTAATTATTCTGGGGATATTGTTTTTAGGGAATTGTTGTTTTGCTGAAGATACAGTTATTACCGGCAGCGTTGACTTTAACTGGGTAAATATGTCTCAGGTTGAAAGAGACGCTGAAATTTCCCAGTATCAAAATTTGATTTTCGGTGATGAGATTCAAACAAAGATTCCACGAAAAGAATTTCGTGCAAAATATAAAGATTTTTTGAAAGATGAATATTATAAAACAACTTATCAGCTTGTAATGAACGGAATTACGGAAACCTCAGATGCAAATCTTTGTGCCTTTTATTATAAAAATAATGTTATTTATATGTATGCAATTCAATATAAAAAAAATCCGAAAACTGTCTATTACTACTCAGCTTTCGGAAGGTTAAGCTATGTTGATGAAATGTCGGATAACTATCCGGACTTTCCGTATTACTCAAAACAATACCGCTCCAACGGAAAACTTGCAGGAGCAATATATTTTATCTCACATGATTTGCAGTATGTTTATGAACCTGACGGGACATTCAAAGGTGTCTGGTACAAGGAAAAAATGTTTGACAGAAACGCCAAGCAAATACTTACAAGAACAAACTGGTAACAAGAAAGGACTATCGTGAAAAATCCGCAAATTTTTACCCCGAAAACTTATTCGGTTGACAGACACAATTTAAGATATTTATTATCTAATCTTCCGACAAAAAGAAACGGAAATATATTAACAACAAAACTGTCAACTCAGGACGGAAACCTTTTTGATTTAAGAGGAATAGGAGGCGAAACCGTCATTGAAATCGGGAAATCAAAATTAGAAGTAAACACGGTAAACGGAAAAGTTTTAAGTTACAAAAAACCTTTTTTCAAGAGTCTTAAAAAACTTGTAAATCAGGCTACAGAATTTGTAACTTTTCTTTCAAACAATTTCAAAAACCCTGACAAAGTTAAAAAATCTACACTTGAAACATTAACCTTTACAAAAGAACAGGCCAAAAAACTTTTTGATTCCGGAAAAAAGTTTAACGGTTAAAGAGTTCGCCAAACTTTTGAGCAAACCAGGCAAATGTTGTACCCGGTTTTGGTTGACATGATTGTCCGTCAAATGTTCTTATGTTACATAAATATCTGAAAGAGTCATTGTTTCTGATAAGGTAAATCAATCCGTCCTGACTTATACCATTTTCTTTAACCTTATCAAAAACTTTATAAAATCTTGCTCCTCCTTCAGCAGCATCAACAGAACTCAAATAAATACCTTTACCCGTATTAAAATCAAAAGTATCGACCAATTCTGATGAACCATTCAAAAAGCATTTATTAATTTTCTTAAAAATATTACCGTTTTCACTGAGCTGAATTGCATAATTACCATTTGGAGCAACCGTACGCTGTATCAGCATGTTAGGATTCTTCTTCCCGTACCGCCAGGTATAAACACTACCGTCTGCAAGTATTTGCCCGCCTGACTGAACCGCTTTTTGAAAAATTTTTGATACCATATTTATATTCCTTTCTTAATAAATATATTAAAAAGAAACATAACAAATTTTGCTGGAGTTTAATATTTTTTACAAATTGCAATAATCGGAGAATATGTAAGCGATAAATCAGGGAACTTTTTTTTATATTCATCGCAGAATATCTTAACGTCTGTTATCCCCCATTGTTTGCCGGTAAGTGAATTTACTCCGGTATTTTTCATATGAGCAAGGATTTCCAGAGGATTGGCAAAATTAAGCTTATAGTCAAAGTTTTCAAGGTAAATAATTTCAAAATTACGCTCTAAAATTCTGTGTATTTCATCAGTAGTTTTGTAATCCAAACTTAGGCCTGTAATCTCTCTTATTTCTAAAAAATTATTTGGTGAAAACGTAGAAAAGGCAATAGTTCCACCCTGATTTAACAGTGTTCCGTAATATTCCAAAACTTTATCAAGATTAGAAAACCACTGGAACATCGCATTTGAAATTATTAAATCAACTTTTGACGGCAATTTTATTTTTTGAGCATTACCGCAGATAAAAATATTATCTAAAATAATTTTATCCACATAAAATTTAGATTTTTCAACTATGTCATTAGCATAATATTTCTTATAAGAAAGACTTTGAGCGATATGCTTTGTCAAAATCCCTGTGCCGCAGCCAAGTTCAAGAATTTTTTCATATGATTTTTGAGGCAGATTTGCTATTAGCTTTTCAGCCATAAGTTTTTGTACAACGGCATTTTCGTCATACTTATCCATACTTTTTTTGAATTTATTTTTTATCAATTTAGGGTTTAATTGCATTTTAAAATATCATCCCAGCCGTTAAAGGAATAAAACGGGAAATGCCCGCTGTCAAGCATAATTACCGAGGCTCTGTTTTTCCAGCAGTTAACCTGATTTTTAGTCGGTACTATTTTATCTGTTTCACTGATTATAGCACGGTCGTAATATTTTTCATAAGAAATATCAGCTTTAGATATAAAATCTTTCAAATCCCGAAGTTCCTGAGCTTGTTCAGGAATTTTTCTTTGAACAGGATTTTGAAGATATTTTTCATAATCTTTTTCTTCTTTGAAAAGATTTCGCTGGAATTTGCCGCGTAAACCGGTATCAACATTTCTCAAGGTTAATTCAAAAGTTCTTTCCGGAATACCCAGTTCGTTATGAATGGGAAAAGGGGTACCGTTTATTGCAATCTTCAATTTAAAATCCGGAAGCATGTCTTTAAGAAGATATGCGATATAAACCCCCATCGACCACGTTACAAGATAGTATTCTTCATACTGCGGAATTTCTATAGGAATATTATGATTTTTATAATCATAAAACATCAAAATATCATAATCTCCGCAATCTAAAGTTTTAAAAGGATAATTGTCAAAACTCCATCCGCAGAAAAATATAATTAATTTCTTGCGATTTTCTTTATTTCTATCATTCAGCCAATAATACTGCATAATTTCTCCAAATCTTTTTCTTCTATATCTGCCGTAAGCGATAGCCTTATTCTTGAAGTTCCGACAGGAACGGTCGGAGGACGAATCGGAAGTGTAAAATACCCGTTTTGGTAGAGAATATTACACAGCTCAACAGTCTTTTCATTGTCACCGACAATCACAGGTATTATATGACTTTGACTTTTTAATTTCCGTCCGAGTTCAAGCATTTTCATCCGCTTTTCAAAAGTTTTCGGAAGTTCGTTTTCAATAATCCATTTTGAAAAAGCAACATTTACAGGCGGCAAAGCGGTTGAAAAAATAAATGAACGAGCTTTATTAATCAAATAATCAATTAAAATTTTTCTTCCGGTGACAAAAGCCCCCGTTGAACCTATAGCCTTGCCAAAAGTTCCTACAAGCAAATCAACTTCACTCAAAATATCTAACTCTTCGCACACACCGAGTCCGTTTTTTCCAAAAACCCCAAATGCATGAGCTTCATCAAGAATTAAAATGCAGTTGTATTTATTTTTTAATTCAACAAGTTTTTTCAAATCCGCAATATCGCCATCCATCGAAAAAACACTTTCCGAGACAATAACAGAATTTTTAAAATTATTACGTTCTCTTGTAAGAAGTTTTTCAAGAGCAGTCATATCGTTGTGCGGATATCTGAAAAATTTAGCATCGCCAAGACGCATTCCGTCAATAATGCTGGCGTGATTAAGCTTATCAGAAAAAATCACATCCCCCCTGCCTGCAATAGAAGAATTTATCCCAACATTTGCATGATAACCGCTGTTAAAAAGAAGGGTATCTTCACTTTTATACAAATCAGTAATTAAATTTTCTAACTCCTTATAAACAGGTAAAGTTCCGGTCAATAATCTTGCCGACGCACTGCCAAGAGAATATTTATAGCCTACCTGTGCATAAAATTTGTCAGTAAGCTCTTTATTATCCGCCAAATTTAAATAATTATTAGAGGATAAATTAAGCAGTTTTTCCCCTTTAATATAAATAAACTTGCCATCTTTTTTTTCTATATCCCTGATAAATCTAAAATGAGCGTGTTTTTCCAGCTCATTTATACAATCCTCATAGACTTCAAACATACAATAAATTTATGCCAAACAAAGAAAAAAGTAAAATACAGAATAGCGTCAACGGGATGAAATATCACCGAAGTTTAGAAATGTGTCCATTCACGCATAAAAAAGAACCGATTAAAAAATCGGTTCTTTTTAAGTTATTTATTTTTATCTAATCAGTTTTTCTTTTTGAGTGTCGGAAATGCGATTACATCACGAATTGAAGGGGAATTTGTCAACAGCATAACCAATCGGTCAATACCGACACCCAAACCGCCCATCGGAGGAGCACCGTGTTCCAATGCACAAATATAATCCTCATCAATCGGCATTGCTTCTTCATCACCGTTAGCCTTAGCCTGCATTTGAGCTTCAAATCTCATTCTCTGGTCGATAGGATCAGTAAGTTCAGAGAATGCATTTGCGATTTCCCATCCGTTCACTCTTGTTTCAAAACGTTCTGTTAATCTTTCATTATCTCTGTGAACTTTTGCAAGCGGAGATATGTCACGAGGATAATCAATGATGTGAACAGGCTGAATAAGGTGCGGTTCAACTTTTTCTTCAAATATCAAGTCAATAACCTGTCCCCAGTTATCGCAGTCTTCAGGATTAATACCCATTGCTTTAGCTTTCTCTTTAGCATCTTCCAGTGCATAGCATGAATTAAAATCAATACCTGTATATTCTTTAATCGCACCAAGCATAGTTTTTCTGTCCCAAGGCGGTGTCAAATCAATTTCGTTTTCGCCGTATTGAATCTTCATTGTACCGAGAACTTCCTGAGCAACAGTTGAGACAAGATTCTCCGTAAGAACCATCATTTCGTTATAATCAACATATGCCTGATACAATTCCATCATTGTAAATTCAGGGTTGTGACGGATATCAATACCTTCGTTTCTGAAACTTCTGTTAATTTCAAAAATCTTTTCACTCAATCCGCCAACCATAAGTCTTTTTAAATAAAGTTCCGGAGCAATTCTCAAGTACATATCCATATCAAGAGTATTATGGTGTGTTATAAAAGGTCTTGCATTAGCTCCGCCGGCCTGTGGATGAAGCATAGGAGTTTCAACTTCCAAAAAGCCCTGTTTTGTTAAATATTCTCTGATTTTTTGGATAATCAAACTTCTTGTTCTAAATGTTTTTCTAACATCGTCGTTGACAATCATATCAACGTAACGCTGACGGTAACGTGTTTCCACATCAGTTAAACCATGGAATTTCTCAGGCAGCGGCAGTAAGGATTTTGATAACAATTTCAAATCTGTTGACTTAACAGAAAGTTCTCCTCGCGGAGTTCTTCTGATAGTACCTGTAAACCCGACAATATCACCAATATCAATTAATTTTAAAATTTTCAATTTATCTTCCGAAAGATTTTCCTTATGAGAAAAAATCTGAATTTTACCTGAAGCATCCATCAGGTCAATAAACATACCGGTGTTTCTGATAGCCATAACACGGCCGGCAACGGAATAAACATCTTCGGTTTCTTCACCTGCAGCCAAATCTTTGTATTTTTCCTGCAAGTCGGCAGCATCTGCATTTTTATCAAACACATACGGATACGGATTGACGCCTTTGTCTGCCAGATCTGTTAATTTTTGGATTCTTGTCTGTCTTATTTGATCAATAGCCGAATTCGACTCGTGAACTGTTTGTTGTGTCATAATTTATACTTCCTCACTTTCAGTGTAACTCTTAATTTTATAATAACACAAACAAAACAATTATTTTAATTTTGACAAGATTTAAGTAATTTAGAATTACAGAAATAAAAAAGAGGCTTTTAAAAAGCCTCTTTTTTATGTATTAATCATACGTTTCAATTCATCCGGCCTTGATGTCTTAGCAAGAGCATCTTCCAGAGAAATAAGTTTTTTCTTATATAAATCAGCCAGAGCCATTTCAAGTGTCTGCATGCCCATACCCTGATTCATCTGAATTGTAGAATAAATCTGAGCTGCTTTTGCTTCTCGAATAAGGTTGGCAATCGCAGGGGTAACAAGCATAATTTCCTGAGCCATAACACGGCCTTTTTTAGTTCCGTCCGGTTGAAGCTTAGGTAAAAGAGTTTGTGAAAATACAGCCTGAAGAGAGTTTGCAAGCTGAACACGAATCTGCTGCTGCTGACCTTCAGGGAATACGTCGATGATACGGTCAACCGTTTGAGAAGCAGAAGAGGTGTGCAGGGTTCCGAAAACCAAGTGGCCTGTTTCTGCTGCGGTCAAAGCAAGAGCAATGGTTTCATGGTCACGCATCTCACCTACCAGAATGATATCAGGGTCTTCACGAAGTGCGGATTTAAGAGCGTTTGCAAAAGATCTTGTATCCATACCCAATTCACGCTGGTGAACGATACTTGTTTTTGATGAGTGTACAAATTCGATAGGGTCTTCGATTGTAAGAATATGTTCCGCCTTTGTCGAGTTAATGTAGTCAATCATAGCAGCAAGAGTAGTTGATTTACCTGAACCGGTAGGGCCGGTTACAAGAATCAAACCTCTCGGCTTTTCGGCGGTGGTTCTGACTATTTCAGGCAATCCCAGCTGATCAAACGAAGGAACTTTTGATGTAATTGTACGAAATGCTGCAGCATAATTACCTTTATCCTTATAAAAGTTAACCCTGAAACGGCTCAAACCTTCAATACCGTAAGAAAAGTCCAGCTCCCATTCCTGTTCCAATCTTCTTCTCTGCTCATTTGACAGCATAGGAAACAGCAGATTTTCTACATCATCAGGTCCGAGAGGCGGATATTCCATTCTTTTTAATTTACCGTCAACACGAATTGCCGGAGGCAGGTTACTTGAAATATGCAAGTCGGATCCGCCTTCCTTAACTAATCTTTCCAATAATTCTGATATTTCTACTACCATTTGTTAACCACCTTTTCGATTAAACTAATCCGAGAAGTTCATCATTGCATCTGATTCTTTCATCGCAGATTCTAATAAACTGTAAGTCATATAAGCACCAAGAGCAACGGCTTTTGGATCAAGATCGGTATTATTAGCCGCCTCTATTATTGCAGTATTAATTTCGGGATTTTCATCTTTGATATAATGAATCATCTGCTTACGCCATGCCGGCATATCCTTGAAAATCTCTGAGAAAGTCTCTGCTGCAATCTCTTCCGTTATTATAGGTAACATAACAAACCTCGTGCCTATTATACATTTGTCATTATAACTTATATGTGTTTGTTTCTGCAATACCCTGCCGAAAAATCATTTGTTTGAAGTATAATTTTTATATGAAACTTTTAAATTTAAAACTGACCGATTACAGGAACTGCAAGGAAGTTGAACTTGCCCTTGATTCAAATAAAGTTTTGATAATAGGGAAGAACGCACAGGGAAAAACCAACATCCTCGAAAGTATTTATGTACTATCCGTTCTAAAAAGTCCCAGGACTTCAAACAATCTTGAACTTATTAATTTTAATGCGGATAAATTTTCGGTTGAATCTGATCTGGTAAAAGCAGATACTGAAATTTCACTGCAATACGTTTATACAAAAGAAAAAACAAAAGAGTACAAAATTAACGGAGTCAAAAGCAGACCTAAAGATTTCAAAGCGGTATTAAAAACTGTATTATTTTCAACCTCGGATTTGCTTCTGTTGAGAGGTAATCCGTCAGATAGAAGGGATTGGCTGGATAGAGCTATTTCTCAGGTTTACCCTGCATATGACGACAGACTTTCCAAATACGACAAAATTCGTGTACAGAAAAACAATTTTTTGAAAGAACTTGTAAAAGGGATTCAGTTAGATGAAACATTACTGGAAGTTTACAACGAGCAGCTTGCAATTACCGGAAGCAACATTATTTTCTTACGAAAAAAATTCTTAAAAGAAATTGAAAGAATTGCAAAAGAAAAACACAGAATTATAAGTGAAACAGAGGAGCTTAAAATATCCTACGATTGTTCATTTTTGGAAGACGAAACCGAACTTGAGGATATTCTTACAAAATTCAAAGCCTCGCTTGAAGAAAGGAAAATCGAAGAAATCCGCCGATGTCAGGCCTGTGTCGGTCCTCACAGAGATGATATCCTTTTTTACATAAATGACAACGAAGCCACAAAGTTTGCCTCGCAGGGACAGCAAAGAACCGTTGTACTTGCCCTGAAACTTTCCGAACTTGATATAATAACGGAAAAAACAGGCGATGAACCAATTCTTCTGCTTGATGACGTACTGGCCGAACTCGATGACATAAGACAAAATTATCTGCTAAAATCCATTAATGCTCAGACTCAAACAATTATAACTTCTGTTGATACGGTTTTATTTGAAGAAGAATTTTTAAAAGACGTAAAGATTTTCAAAATTGAAAACGGGGCGATTAAATAAGCTGTTTTTCATGAAATTCACACAGTAAATCATGAGAATCACAGCGGAGTTTTTCCATTTTTTCAGCGAGAATTTCCGCAACCGGAAAGCAATCAGTTTTCTGTTTGCGTCCGTCGTTATCCCTCAACACAGCCATAATGATATCAAAAAATCCGGAAACCTCCGCAATTTCACCATAAACTTTTAAAAATCTTTCTTTTAAATCTTTAGATAACATTTTATAATCTCCAGATTAATTTATCTATACTATATATTGTCTGTTATATACTACAATGCATTTAATTTACATTATAATGTATAGAATTTACATTGTCAATGGACTATTATACAACAAATGGAAAAAAAGAAAATATTAAAAACACTTGGAAATAATTTAAGAGCAGAAAGAAACAGACTTAATCTTTCTCAAGAAGCACTTGCAGAAAAGGTTGGAATTCTGATGCATCATTTAAGCAGAATTGAAAATGGAAATTCTGATATAAAATTTACAACACTTATTGCAATCCTAAAGGCTCTTGATATTCCGTTTGAAAAATTGTACGAATTGTAATAATGTAGATTGGGCTTTCAACCCAATTACACCTCTCTTTTAAGGAAAGTGACACATAGTGACGGTGGGTTTTCGATATTACTATAAAATCCCCCTAAACCCATTTAAAAAAGGGGGCAAATAATTAGCCTCCCTTTTTAAGGGAGGTGGCACGAAGTGACGGAAGGTTTTAATTATTGCAGAAAAATCCCCCTAAACCCATTTAAAAAAGGGGGCTTATAATTAGCCTCCCTTTTAAGGAAAGTGACACATAGTGACGGAAGGTTTTCATTATTACTATAAAATCCCCCTAAACCCCTTTAAAAAAGGGGGCTTATAATGCCTCCCTTTTAAGGGAGGTGGCACGAAGTGACGGTGGGTTTTCATTATTACTATAAAATTCCCCCTACCCCCCTTTAAAAAAGGGGGCCGATAATGCCTCCCTTTTTAAGGGAGGTGACACATAGTGACGGAAAGTTTTCTTTATTGCAGAAAAATCCCCCCTACCCCCTTTAAAAAAGGGGGCAAATTAAAAATGAACAATTTTTTGTTTAATCTCGTTAGTCTGATATACGGTATTTATTTTTAACAAAAAGGAGACATTATATGGCTGATGAAGAAAAGAAAATTGAAAAACCAGTTTGTAAAAAATGCTTCGGTTTGAATGAACGTAAAGTTTTACGATTTGTTATACCTTGTGCAGCATCTTTTGTAGGATGTCTGCTGGCACTGGCGGTTTATGCATCTCTCACATCCAAACCTCCTATTCCAAGACATTGCCCCCCGCCGCCGCCATTTCATCAAATGTATGATTCAGGGCATAACAGACCTCATTATGCAAAACACCACAAAGGTGAATTTCGGCCTGACAGACCTGACAGACCAAGATTCACAAAAGATTACGACGGAGAATTTAACTCTGACAGACCGGCTCGTCCTCACTTGAAAAAAGACAGACAGGGTCGCGATATTGACAGAAAAAGAGGTCCTGATCCGCGGATATTGGAAAAAGCCAAAAACGCTCCGCAGCCGAAAGACTCTGACAAGAAATAATCACCCCTAAGCACTATATTATTAAAAATGACTATCTTCCTTCATATCGTTGGCTTACATATTAAGCCAACGATACATTTTTTAGATGCTCAATTTTTATCTCAGGCTTAAGAGTAATACCTACTACATCTATTCTGTAATCCTTAATTTTATGCTCTGCCAGATAATATTGAACCCCCTTTTTTATGTTTTCATATTTTGTATGGGTAATAGCTTCCATAGGGGTTCCGTAAGCATTAGTTTTACGAGTCTTTACTTCAACGAAAATAACTTTATTTTTGTATTGAGCAATGATATCAATTTCGCAAAAACGAGAATAGTGCTTGTTTCTCTCAAGAATTTTATAACCGTTCTTTTCCAGATATCTGCAGGCTAAATCTTCTCCGGCATTTCCAAGTTTGCGATTATCCATAATAAAATCTCCTACTGCTTAATCCCGCATCTTGCAAATTTTGTAATATCAAGAAGATTTTCAGCAGGATTTATAGTGCAATTCTTACTCAGCCGAACAGGACAAATATCAATTCCGCCGCGTCTTGTGTACATTGCACATACAAAAATTTCATCTTCCTTATCCAGAATATCTGATAACCTTTTAAAAATCATCTCGCAGCATTCCTCATGAAAATGAAATTCCGAACGAAAAGAAACTAAATATCTGATAAGAGAATCCTCTTTTATATGCTTTTTCGATTTGTAATAAATATAAGCGTCCCCGAAATCAGGCTGATGCGTAACCCTGCAATTTGAACGCAAAGAATCAAACATCAGAAAATATTCGGACAAAAAATCGCTTTCTTCAGTTTCAAGAAGTTCAGGAGCCTCTTTAAACTTTTCAACTTTTAAATCATCTTCATTAACAAAATCCATAATATTTTTAAAATTTTCAAAAATATTTATTCTTGAAGAATTCTTGTTCAGAAAATTTACGGACACAGAAGTCTGCAATTTTTCACTCAAATCACGTTCAATAATGTTCTTACAAATTTCAAGACACTCTTCAATATTTTTGCCGAAACGGGACATATTGAAAGAATTCAAATACAACTTCAAAGATTTAGATTCCACAAGAAAATCATTTTCACAGCTATATTTCATTTTCATCAATCTGGTTACGGGGAGCCCGTTTTCCGTCATAGCAGAAAATTCGTAAGCGTGCCATATATCAAAACCATCAAATGGAAGATTCTCATTTTTTATACCGTACAGCCTGCGATTTTCTATACGCGGAACAGCAACAAGAAGAGAGGCGTCATAACATTCGCTTCCGCTTACTTTCTTCCCCAAAAATTTAGAGGCAATCTCGTTTGTTTTATCTGATTTTATATTCGTCATATCAATTATGTTAGCACAAAAAATCCCGCCTATTTAAAGCGGGATTTTTATAAATATTTTTAACTAATTACGCAATATCTTCATATGCCTGCGGATTGTTCAACAGGTCGTAATTAATTTCATTTTCATTATCAGCGATTGCCGCAACAACGACAGCATCTGAAGCGACATTCACCAACGTTCTCATCATATCCGTAATTCTTTCGATAGTAAACAGGAATGCAAACCCTGCAACGAGCTGTTCAGGGCTTAATCCCATACCGTCAAGAATCAAAGCAATCGTAATCAATCCAGCACCAGGAATTCCGGCACAGGTGCTCGATGCAATAATTGCAAGAATTGCAATCTGGATGATTAAGAACGGAGTAAGTGCAACACCGTAAGCCTGAGCAAGGAAAATTACGGCAACAGTCTGCAATAATGCAGTCCCGTCCATATTCAAAGTTGCTCCCAGCGGAAGCACAAAGCTGGAAATTTTATGTGAAATACCTCTCTTCTCACAACAAGCAATAGTTAAAGGCAAAGTCGCAGAAGAACTGGCCGTTCCGAAGGCAACCATCAAAGCCTCTGCCACTGCAGAATATAACATCCATATATTTACTTTTGAGAAAAATTTCAAAAACAACGGATATACAACAAAAAGCTGTAACAAAAATCCGACAGCGAGCACTCCGAGATATTTTGAAATACTCATAAATATATCAACACCGAAACTGGAAACAGCACTTGCAGTAAGTGCAAACACACCAGGAGCGGCAAGGAACATAATCCAATCAGTAATTTTCATCGTTGCTGCAAAAATTGATTCAAAAAACGAAACAACAGGGCGGTTAACATCGCCAACCTTTGCAAGAGCAACAGCAAACATAAGTACAAAAACAATAATTGCAACCATATTGCCATTAGCCAGAGCATTAAGAGGATTACTAGGAATAAAACCAAGGAATATATTTAAAATATTACCCTGCTGCTGTGCCATAGCGTTTGCAACCGTTGCCTGAACTTCACTTGCTGTATTGGCCGCAATATAATTAGCTGCACCGAGGCCAGGTTTACATATCAATGCGAGAATTGTACCGATGACAACCGCTGCAACAGTAATTATTCCGTAATAAAGAACCATTTTTGACCCGAATTTACCAAGCTGTTTATTGTCACCGATACTGGTAATCCCGATTACAATAGCCGAAACGACAAGCGGTATAACAACCATTTGAATTAATCTGATAAATACCTGCCCGATAAATGTCAATATCGTATTTACAATAGGAATAGTATGTGCATGTAGGAAAATTCCCACAATAATACCGGCAATAATACCGAAGAAAATATGCCAGTTCCTTTTAATGCCTAATCCTAATGCAATCAAAATCTGCATGTGTAACTTCATCAATTTATCCTCTTAATATATTTAAACACTGTAACTCAAATATTATATACCATGATATTTCAAATTTCAAACACTACATATCCAAATCGGCAAAAAATCAACCAAGCACATTAGAAAAAATAAAACGACGATGTTTTTACCGTCGTTTTATTTTTTTCTAAAATTATTATTTTCGTTTGCTTTTTACGCTTTTATATTTATACTTATAAACCTGTCGCAAAGCCTCAATATCTTTAGATGTCAAAGTTGTTTTAGAAAAATCAGAATTGCAGTTCATAACGCTGTTTTCATCAGAAATACATCTGACTCCGACAGCACGTCCTACAGCCTGCATTGCAATAGCCTGAAGTTTCTTTTTGGAAATTTTTGAGCCGTCAGCTTCTTTTGTGCGGATAATAATATCCACATACATATAAAAACCTCTGACATACTGATTGCGAAAACTTTTGCTCATTGTCATATCATTTATGTAATAATAACCGCCTTCAGGAATGTTATCCGCAAACTTGACTCTGATTTGAGCATTTTTTGCATATCCGGAGCTGTTTTTGTACAAAAATTTCAGAATATAATTTGAATTTGACTGCCATGTTTTAAATGCATTCTGAACAATCTGAGCATTAGCAGCATTCTTGCCGTCATGCTGAATATACACGTTCACCGGAAAGAATGACCAACGCGGAGTGGATAATGCCATTGCATTTCCAGCACAAATAAATAATAAACCTACTACTAACAATAATTTCTTCATCATATTTATATTAAAACATGTACCGAAAAAAAATTGCCATTTATTAAAAAATATTAAGAAATGGAAAAAAGCATCGCCCTTTTTATATTATTAATCCTGTAAGGTATTGAGTTTTTGTTTTATTTAAAGTAATCTTTTATATAAAAAAGAGGAGAGAATTATATATGCCTGTTGCAGAAAATTTGAAAGAAATTAATGACGTTATAAAAAAATTAGCCGAATTTATTCAGACAGATGAAGCCGTAAAACCTGACTTTGATGAATATATTAAAACATTAGGAACCAAAGCTCATTCTACGGATTTTCAGGCTGCATGCTTTAATTACATTTTTGAAAGAAGATTAACAGAAGACAGAAAACATATAATAGACATATATTTAGAAAACACAAAAAAAATTCCGGCTGATACAAAAAAAATATTGAAAGCTTTAAAAAATTCTCTATCTTCCGTTTTTGAAATCAGAAGAATTACCAAAACAGGATTTCAGTTATACAACATCATCAATGAAAAAGATTATGAAGTAACTTCTCTTGTGAAAATGACTACATTTAGAGGAATGGGGCCGGGACAATATGTTGTAGCAAGAGTATTCTCTTTTGAAAAAACATATTTCCTTCTTGAAATTTCGGGAGTTCTTTCAACCACAAGAAGAGACGATGTTTATAGATTTGCAGTTGCAAAAATAATCCAAAATCCGGAACTCGTTTATCTGGATAATCCGAAAAAAATGAAGGAAATAGAAAAAGATATTAAAGGTTTATATGCTAAATTCACAGACTTTTTTGGCTCTGATGAAGTTATTACAACAAACAAATTTGCTGATGATATTATAGGGTTATTTAATGACTATGCAGAGGGCGGAGAAAAAGTCGATTTTCAGGATAAAATCCAACTGCCTGAAGAATATAAATTCTTCAATGTTAGGGAATTTAATAACTCTTATGATAACTTTATAGAAAATTCGCTCGGAGGATTTTCTTCTCACAAAGAAACCTATGATGTAGGTATTGTGTTTGATGAAGAACTCGGGATGTATGCGGTTCCTTTTTATGGAACATTCAATAAAATATTTGAGACAAAAAATCCTTCTGAAATTTTAAACTATGATAAATGTATTGAATATTTTCTCAGAAACGACAAATTTTCAGCAAATCTTATCAGACGTGTTGCAGAAAGACATGATAATTTTATGCCTATAATAAACGGTATCTATAAAACGAACTATACACTGGATGAATTGTTGGAAAAATATAAATCACACTATCTTGAACAGAAAATATATTCATCCACAACGGTTCTGTATCGCTCAAAAGCATTTTCAAGCACTCTCGGAATAATTGAAGAACAGGAAGAAAAACCGACACTGCCTCAGGGGATAGATTTATCAAAAATCGGAAGAAATGATCCTTGCCCTTGCGGAAGCGGTAAAAAGTTCAAAAAATGCTGCGGTGCTAATTTGTAATCTTATTTTGATTTCAGTCATATAATTTTCACTACAGTAATAAAGCCATAAAATATTTTATGGCTTTATTATTATACAATTTCTTAAAAACTTTAAGATTTTTGGAAAATCATAATATATTCATGTTTAAAAATATAAAAACCGCCTGCCAGAGCTCTATACCTCCAGAGATTTGCGGTTCTGCCCTTTGCTCTTTCATTGCCCTGTATGTCTTTTACAATAATGCCTTTAAGTTTGAACCCGAGTTTCATCATTCTTGCCATACATTCAAACCCGAGCGGCTGCACTTCGGAATTTTTATAGCTATCACCGATAATTAATGCCGCAAAACGACCTTTTTCCAATAAATCATATCCGTTTTTGGCAACCTGTTCAAATAAATCATAAAATTGTTCAGTTGATTCACAGTTAGAGAGGTCTTCTTTTTTATCAGAAAACTTAATTATATCATCATAAGGCGGATGAAGAATAAGTAATTGAGCTTTTTCCTCACGCATAATATCAAGACTTGCCTGAACTTTTTCTCTGACTTCTACAGATGCAGAATCTCCACATATAATTCTGACATCTGTTACAAGCTGTTTCGGGGTAAATTTTTCCGAAACTTTTTCTGCCAAATCATCCTTAAGTTCAACGCCAATGCAGCGTCTTCCCATATTTACAGCTTCAATTCCCGAAGTTCCCGAACCAAAGAAAAGATCCAGAACAATATCGTTTTTCTTTGTAAATCTTTCATACAACTGCTGTGCAATTTGCGGAATATAATTTCCGTGGTATTCATTTGAATGCCCGCCATCTTTCAATCTGGAAGGGAATTCCCAGAGAGTATCCGTCTTTACATGGTCATAAGCTTTCCAGTTATTTAAATCAATATCACTGTATTTTGTCGTTTTGACAGGTTTTACAACCTGTAAATCAGCTTTTTTGACAGGTTTTAATTTTGTATTGGCTTTTAATCTTGCCATATCCCCTCCCGATTAGTCTTTTACAGTACCCATCTTACAAAAATGTTTCAAATTTGTAATCAAACATTTAGATGAGATTATTTTTGAAGTACATTGATGTGTAAGCGGGATGATTGATTTATTTGAGGAGTGTTAGGCATGGCAAGAATTAAACAGTTATCAAAGCATTTAATAAACCAGATTGCAGCGGGTGAGGTTATCGAACGACCAGCCTCCGTTGTGAAAGAACTTGTGGAAAATTCCGTTGATGCCGGTGCAACAAAAATAAGTGTCGAAATTTCTAATGAATGCCGCGATATAAGAGTTGCCGACAACGGTTCCGGGATTCATCCGGATGATATAATGCTTGCTTTTTCAAAACATGCAACCAGCAAAATCGCTACTGATGAAGATTTGTTTGCTATTCACACTCTAGGTTTCAGGGGAGAGGCTCTATCCAGCATAATTTCAATCGCAAAAGTTACCTGTACGACAAGAACTAAAGAATTTGAAACCGGAACCAAGGTCAAATGTGAAAATTCAGAAGTTAAACAGGTGGAAACAGGTTGTGCTATCGGAACTATTATGGAAATCAGGGATTTATTTTATAATATTCCGGCACGTTTGAAGTTCCTTAAAAATTCAAATACAGAATTTTCTTATATTCAGGAACTTGTTCAGTCTATTGCAATAGTAAACCCGAATATTGCATTTGAATTAAAAAAGAATGGGAAAACAGTTTTAAAAACTTCCGGTAATAATGAATTAAAATATGCTTTGAAAGAAATCTTTTCGTCAAATGTTACAGATAATCTGAAAGAAGTTTTGAAAACGGATAATTTGTCGGGTATGAAAATTTCCGGTTATGTCAGCACTCCGGACTTTACCCGCTCCAGTAAGAAAGATTATCATATTTATATAAATTCAAGAACGGTTAAGTGTCCGGTTTTTCAAAAAGCTATAGATACCGCATATAAAAGTCTCATTGCCGGCGGGAAATATCCGTTTATTGTGCTGAATCTGGAAATTCCGCCTGCAGATGTGGATGTAAATGTTCACCCTACAAAAAAAGAAGTTCGTTATAAAAATACAAACATGGTTTTTAATTTTATAATGACAGCTATTCAGGGCGGCCTGTCAAATTATGTTGAACGGCAAAATAATTTTAACATGTCTTTGCCTTCGGCATCTCAAGAACCTATTAATATATCTGAAATAAACAATGCTCAAAATGTTGTAGAATTTATACAAAAAACTCCTGATATTATTTATAACAAATCCGAAGATGAAGTTTATGTGAGTGATGCAATTTTCGAAAAAATTCAGGACGATCTAGAAAACTCAACAGAACAAAAACAGATATTCAGTCCGCCAAAAGAAAACGAACCTGAACCGGAAGAGAATATTGTAGGTCAGTATAAAAATACTTATATACTTGTTGAAAAAGAAGACGGACTTGAGATTATTGATCAACATATTGCTGAAGAAAGATATATATATGAAAAATTAAAATCCGAAAAAAATATCGTTTCTCAGCTTCTGTTTGTTTCAGATGTTTTGACAGTTACGCCCAGTGAAGCAGAATTAATAAAAGAAAATACGGATAAGTTTGAAAAATTTGGCTACGGTATTGAATTTACAGGTGATACAGAGTTAATTTTCAGAAAAGTTCCGCAGTTGATAGCAAAAGTAAATCCAAAAGAAATTCTTGCTGATATTCTTGAAAATATAGACGGTGATATAGACAGACTTGAAGAAAAAATTCTTATTACAACATCTTGCAAAGCTTCTGTTAAAGCCGGACAAAAATTATCTGTCTGGCAAATGCAGGAAATTATAAAAAAATGGCGTACTACGAAAATGCCATATACCTGTCCGCATGGCCGCCCGATTTGTAAGTTTTTCCCGCATAAAGAAATTGCAGCATTTTTCCAGAGAAGTAAATAATATAAAAAATTTATAATAATAAAAAACTCCCGTACTGTTACGGGAGTTTTTGTGTGAATTACAGTATAATTAAAATTTCCAGCTGTTAAGATATTCTTCCTGCTCCGGAGTAAGTGTATCTATTTCAATACCCATAGCTTTCAATTTTAATTCCGCAATTTTTACATCAACTTCGTGCGGAAGTGTGTACATCTTATTTTCAAGTTTGCCTTTGTTTTTAACAAGGAATTCAATACCGAGAGCCTGATTTGCAAAACTCATATCCATAACGCTTGCAGGATGACCTTCTGCGTTTACAAGGTTAACGAGTCTGCCTTCAGCAAAAACGTAAACTGATTTGCCGTTAGAAAGTTTATATTCTGCAAAATTAGGTCTGATTTCATTGATTTCAACAGTATGTTCTTTCAAGCCTGCAACATTGATTTCCCAATCAAAGTGTCCGGAGTTTGCAAGGAATGCTCCGTCTTTCATATTCAAGATATGCTGAACATCAATAACGTGTTTGTCGCCTGTTACGGTTAGGAAGATATCGCCTTCTTTTGCCGCCTGTGCAATAGGCATAACTCTATAGCCTTCCATGGCAGCTTCAAGAGCTTTGAGCGGGTCAACTTCACAAACAATAACGTTTGCCCCGAGAGCTTTTGCTCTTAATGCACATCCTTTGCCGCACCAGCCATAACCTGATACAACAACTGTTTTACCGGCAATAAGAATGTTGGCACCACGGATAATTCCATCAAGTGAGCTTTGCCCTGTTCCGTAACGATTGTCGTATAAATGTTTTGTAAGACTTGTGTTAACTCCGACTGCAGGGAATTTCAATTTACCTTCATTTTCAAGAGCCTGAAGTCTTATAATACCGGTTGTTGTTTCTTCGGTAGAACCGATAACTTTTGCGGCAAGTTCAGGTCTTTCCGCATGGATTGTTGAAACCATATCACAGCCGTCATCAATAATAATGTCAGGATTATGATCCAGTGCAATCTGAATATGTTTTTTGTATTGTTCAACACTTTCACCAGCAACCGCAAAAACAGGTATTCCGTAATGTTTTACCAGAGCTGCGGCAACGTCATCCTGCGTTGAAAGAGGATTTGATGCAACAAGAACAGCATCGGCACCGCCGGATTTCATAACAACACAAAGAGCAGCCGTTTCCTTAGTAACATGAACACAAGCCGATAATTTTAAACCCTTAAAAGGTTGTTCTTCAATAAATCTTTTTTGAATCTGTTTTAAAACAGGCATATCCTTAAACGCCCATTCTATCTGATTTTTACCTTGATCTGCAAGGTTAATGTCTTTAATATCACATTTAAGTTCGGTCATCACCATTTAAATTCTCCTGTTTTGTACACTGAATAAGTGTAATTAGTACGATAATATTATAGAATTTAAAATAAAAATGGCAATAATTTGTTACATTTATGTAAACGGAGTTATATTTATGTAAAAATTTCTTAATATAAGATGTCGTTTTGGCAAAAATTGTTCTTCACAGGAGTTATAAAATCAGAAGTAAGGAGTGCATGTGAAAGTAAGTATTGACAACCAACAAAGCGTAAAATCACCGTCACAGGTAAATTTTAAAGGTTATGAAACCGAGAAATCAAAAATCGGGGATTTGTTATATACATTTAACTTCCCGTATGATACAAAAAAGTATAACGGTTATGTTGACATTTGCCTTGTAAAAAAAGATGAGAATGGCAATTATCATATTGTCGAAGGCTTAACCAATAAAAACCTTGATGTAGGCGATATTAAAGACAATAGACAGAAAAAAATTGCCGCAATGTCTTTACCTCTAAATTCAGGAAAAACTGTTGTAAACTTGAGTAAAGATTACGGAATTCCGGTCAATACAGCTTTTGGCTATCACTTCAAACTTGTCCCGAAAAACGGAGGCGTACCGATTTATCAGGTAGATTCCGGAGATATAGTTGATTTTACTCCTTACGGACAGGCACATGATATATATAATATTATTGTTCCAAACGGAACCAAAGGCCTTGAAGTAGGCTCACAAATTCTGCTGATACCTGATACTTATAATGCAATGTATGCTTATGACAAAGACGGGAAAATAGTTCCGAATCTTAAGTATCTGGATGCTATTAAAGCAACTAAACACTTTTCAAACAAAATGGGCGGTTCTCTTGCCGGTGTTGAACATGAGCTTGAAGCCGGCAGATTTGATAATTATACAAAAATCATTTCAACACCACTATTCACTGACGACAGTTTAACTCCTCATTCTTATTGGAATAAAAACTGTATGCAAATGGCTCATTCACTTGGAAATATTAAAAATTACCAGTCTTTACAGAAAAAATTGTTTGCAAAAGGTATAAACTGGGTGTCTGACGGGGCATTTGTTAACGAAGGACTGGAAGGTGTTCACTTTAGACATGTTTTAAAATATGGGGAAAAATCACCTTACTTTAACTGGTTCAGAGCATCAAGTTTAAAAGATAAACCGCTGACACTCGGAGTTTTCCCTAAAAACACGGATTTTATAGGATTCAAAGTTATTAATGCACCGGAAGTTGTTGTTACTGACCAAAACGGAATAGCAACAGGTGTTCGTTCGAATAAAAATTATGACAGTAAGAAACCTACTTATATACAGGTATTTGATAAACGTTTGGTAACTGAAAAAGAAGCTCAGGATAATACTCCGCTGATTAAAAGTTATTCAAAACTTGATACCGGTAATACTTTTGATATTGTTACCCATCAGGATACATTGCCGCCATATTCTTTTGAGGTTAATCCTGATACTTTGACAAAGAATATGAAAGATCTTATCAGTTATAATAAAGACCTTAAAGGTGATAAAAAACTTACTAAAGACTCTTATCAGGCAATAAGATTATTATCAAGATTTGAAAACTTCATTCTTGATGAGAAAATTGAGAGCGGTTTTGATACCTGGGATGCAAATGTTGATATTGCAAAAATAAATTATGTTTATTCAAAAGAAAATATCAAAGAACTGCATAATATAATGGATACTGATGACAGAGTGGATTATAACCGCCTGATAACAAAAAATAATTTTATGACTCAGGATTATGCACTTACATCTGCTAATTACTGGACAAAAGTTACTAACGATTTCCTGAATTTGCATGTTGCACAGAACCTGAAAAATGTTGATACTAAAGATGCCGCTAAAATAATGGCACAAATCAAAGATAATATCGTTAATAAACAGGTATTTCCACAGAAACTTAATGAATTAATTGACGAAGATGTAATTCAACAAGTTATTAACGGTAAATACGAATTAAAAAAGAAAACATCTGAAGACTATAAAAATGTTTTAATATCCGGAATGATGGATTTACCGCTTGATTCAATAGAACTCGGTGACAATATTGTATCAGTTCTGGCATCTCCATATATGACAAAACGTGCGACAACACAGGATGATCTTGGTAAATCTCGTTCTGAACTTCATTATAAGGAAGAAGATGCTAATCTTGATGACAAATTTAAGAAAACATATCAGGCAACAAATGAATTATATGAAAAAGAAATGTATGATTTCGCAAGTGATATACTTGCAGCGTTGAATAAAAAACTGCCTGCTCAAAATCAGTTGAATGACGGAGTAAACACTTCCGAATACGGTAAATATGTAATGCCTCTTTTAACCGCTGAAATTGCAAAATTTGCAGTTATTAAGGGCTTGTTCCCTAATGCTGAAGTTAAAGTGGACAATATAAACGGCGGTGTAATCTATGACTACGATAAATTGAAACAAACGTCACTTCAGGAACTCGGGATAAATGCAAATTCACCTGTTCAGGAAGCTGAATTACTGCTCAGACGATTAAAAGGTTCCAAATTTATTAAAAGCGGTATTCCTGCAATAAGCGACAAAGATAGAAATGTTCTGGTAGAAGCTCTTTACAAAATGCTTGAAGGAACAAATGCTATGAGTTTCAAACTTGCTGAAGTTATTGTTGACAGAAGCAAATCAGGTTTGGACTGGAGAATTGATGCGACAAAAGATATTGCAGATGTCGAATCTTTGAGAAATGAACAGACCGATTTTGAAGATACCTGGGGAAATATTATCAATTTCTGGTCAAAATTTGCAAAGTCGGTATATAAAGAAAATCCGAATTCATATCTTGTTGCGGAAGTAACGGATGAAATGACGATGTATGGTAAAGCCGGAAATAAATCGCCGAAATACTCATACCCTAAGGACGTTGTTATGAAATTTCTAAGGGAAACAGGTATTACATCTACGGCAAATTACAATTTTTTCTTTACCGATATCCCTGCATTATTCGGAAAAAATATTGAAAAAGGCGAAGACTGGGGTGTAAGTCATACAAAAATATATGATCTTCTTGGTACCGGACATAATGGCAGTGAGGAAAGAAAAGACTTTTTACATTCAGGACCATTACCGTCATTAATTAGCTCTTATACATTCGGGGATAACCATGATAAGCCAAGACTTTTACACGGGCTTGCTATGGACATGGGTTTATTCTATGCCGATTTGAATAAAACACTAAAAACAGATCAGTTTAATACTCCGGATTATAAACATAAAGAAACAGCCTATAAAGTAACACATGGTATTTTTTATCCGGGAGATACAGTAGAGTCTTACAAGGTTGTAAATTATGATTATACAAGAATAAGTCCTAAAGCAATCGCAATGGGTGATGCAATGGGTAATGCATTCGGTAAGGCTCTTGAAACGCTTTCCGGCGGACCTGAAAAGAAATGGACACAATATATTTCCAATGAACAGCAAAATATGGCTTATAAAGCTCTTGCTGCAGCAGTTGCAGATTTATCAAAAGGGATTTACAACGGGAAAGTTTTTCAGGCTGAAGCTTTCGGGGTTCGACCGTTTGATATTGCAATAGAAATGGTTGTTAATCAGGCTGTAAAACAGCATGGATTAAAATTTTCGGATGATGAAACCCAAAATGCCGAATTAATAAAACGTCTTAAAAACACAATGTTCTGGGCTGCACTTGATCCTGCTTTGACAAAACTTGAAGGTATTATGAAAACTTATGTAGCATTACCTGGAGCACCTACTCTGTTTGCAGGTGATGATATGGGTTCTACTGGTTATGAACAGTTGACAAAAAATATGTATCTTCAAAACCGCTCGACTCTCCATTATGAATGGCTTGATGAGAATTCGCCTGAATATTTGGAATTTATAAAAGAACATAAAAAAATAATTGACGATATTATGGCTACCCGTAAACGTCCGGAACTTCATCCGTTGAATGACGGTGCTCCGTATCTTTTAAATCCTATTAACGTTAACGGCTCAAATCAGAAAGTTAATGCCATATTACGTCAAAGTACGGACGGCTCTATGACTATATCATTATTCAATATGTCCGGAGCAAATCACGATTTCAGATACAAAAATGAACCTGATAAATACCCTGTTCATATAGATGCAATCGAATTGAACAAAATAAATCCTGATGACAAATACGGTGCAGGTTTAAGATGCGGCTTGCCTCTCGGAATGGAGTTTATTGACGCAAATAACCCTAACGACAGATTTGAGGTAGTCAACGGAAATGACTCCGAGCACTACAAAATTGTAAAAAAAGGCGGCGGAACAATTTATCTGGATGATAATACCAAAATTCTTTATTATGTTTCACCTGAATCTAATGAGAAAATCCAGCGTATAAATAAATTACGTGAAGCTATTGCCGCACAAAATGAAGGCAAGCAGAAAGTGCTTGACGTAACATATAATCAGCTGCTTGATTTACGGAAAAAGGCAGAGACAAAACAACCTTCATTCAAAGGAAACGACAGACGCAGAGAATTATATAACCCTCAATATAATTTCAGAACACATAATGCCTATGTTCAAAAAAGGGATGATGAAAAAGGTTCTAAACTCTCTCTTGTTTCAAGATAAATCTAAATCAAAATAAATTTATATAAAAAAAGACGGTTTTATAAAACCGTCTTTTTTTATACTCAGAAATAAACAATGTGATTTCTTATTTTTAAACCGCATTATTCAAATTTGGTCTTAGACTAAACCTTCATCAGGACCATTCATTATCTGAATACCGAATTTAGTTCTGAACAGGTGTTTTACGGTATCTTCCTGAATTTCAAACATCATTTTATTGAATAAGTCATAAGCTTCACGTTTGTATTCAATAAGCGGATCTTTCTGGCCGTAGGCTCTCAACCCGATTCCTTCACGCAACATATCAATATTATGAAGATGATCTATCCATTTGTTATCAATCACTCTTAAAAGAATATCTTTTTCAAGATTTCTTATTACGTTATTACCCGAAAATGCTTCCTGAGGAACAAATTGCGGATCATATTTTGAAACAACATCGTTGTAAAAATTGATAACTTCTTCTTCATGAGTTCTATATGCCTGAATTGCGAAGTCTTTAAGTTTATTATAAATTGCATCATATCTTAATCCCTGAATATCATTCACCGTAAAATGATTGAGCTGCGGTATAATTGAGTGCAGTTCCTTTATCATACGTTGAAGGTCTTCAAATACATATTCTTCAGGATTTTGATCTGAGGCTATATAGCTTCCGACAAGTCTGTCAATTTCTTTTTCTATCATGTAGTAAATATCCTCGCTCAAATCCTGACCGAAAAGAACTTTTCTACGCTGGGCATAGAATTTTTCACGCTGAATATTCATAACATCATCGTATTCAAGTACACTTTTTCTTATATCAAAGTGATAAGTTTCGACTTTTTTCTGAGCTGATTGAATTTGCCTTGTAATAAGCGGGTGTTCTATAGCCATTGTCTCCTCAACATTTAAGGCATTCATCAATGAAGTAATCTTGTCTCCGCCGAAAATTCTCATAAGATTATCTTCCAGAGAAAGGAAAAATCTTGTAGAACCAGGGTCTCCCTGTCGTGCTGCACGACCTCTCAACTGATTGTCTATACGTCTTGATTCATGGCGTTCTGTACCTATTACATGAAGCCCGCCGGCTTCTACAACCTTTGCATGCTCAGCTTCTGTAATCTTTTTAGCTGCAGCCATTGCCTCATTCTTCTTTTCTTCATAATCCGGAGAATCCGGAGTAATTCCATGTTTTTCCAAATCTTCTTTAGCAAGGAATTCAGCGTTACCGCCTAAAAGGATATCGGTACCGCGGCCTGCCATATTGGTTGCAATGGTAACAGCCCCTACACGACCGGCCTGTGCAATAATATATGCCTCTTTTTCGTGGTGTTTAGCGTTAAGAACGTTATGCTTAATACCACGTTGAGTTAAAAGATGCGATACATATTCCGATTTTTCAATACTGATTGTCCCGACAAGAACCGGTCTGCCAATGTTGTGCTGTGCGATAATATCTTCCACAACAGCATTGAATTTTGCACGTTCATTTTTGTATATTACATCAGGATAATTAATTCTTATATCGGGTTTATTTGTTGGAATTGTCGTAACTTCAAGATTATAAATTTTTCCAAACTCTGCTTCTTCCGTCATTGCTGTACCGGTCATACCGGATAATTTTGGATAAAGCCTAAACAGGTTCTGGAAAGTAATGCTTGCCAGAGTCTGCGTTTCATCCTGAATTTCAACTCCTTCTTTTGCTTCAATAGCCTGATGAAGACCATCTGACCAGCGTCGGCCTTCCATAATTCTTCCCGTAAACTCATCAACAATCATAACCTCATTGTTTCTTACAACATAATCAGTATCTTTGATGAATAATTCTTTTGCCTTTAAGGCCTGCAAAAGGTGATGGGCATATTGTGTATTAATATCAAACAAATCTTTAATTTGCAAAAGCTCTTGAGCTTTATCAATACCGTCTTCTGTCAGAATTACGTTTTTATTTTTCTCATCAACTTCGTAATCTTTATCTTTAGTTAATTTAGGGGCAATCGTTGCCATAACCCTGTAAAGTTCGGCTGATTTTTCCAGTCTTCCGCTGATGATTAAAGGAGTTCTTGCCTCATCAATCAAAATACTGTCAACTTCATCAATAATTGCATAATTATAAGGTCTTTGAACAAGGGCATCCGGACTTTGTGCCATATTATCGCGAAGATAATCAAACCCGAACTCATTGTTTGTACCGTATGTAATATCACAGTCATATGCGTGTTTTTTGGCGGCATAATCATCCATTGTACGCCCGCCCGAAAGAATCACTCCGACTGAAAGCCCGAGAAATTTATAAATCTTGCCCATCCACTCACTGTCACGTTTTGCAAGATAATCGTTCACCGTAATTACGTGGACACCTTTACCTGTCAAGGCATTAAGATATGCCGGAAGAGTAGCTACAAGAGTTTTACCTTCACCGGTTCTCATTTCTGCAATATGACCGTTATGCAGGAAATAACCTCCTATTAACTGGACATCAAAGTGTCTCATATTCAAAACCCTTTTACCTGCTTCTCTGACTGTAGCAAAAGCTTCAGGAAGAATTTTATCCAGAGCCTCTTTTTCCAGTTTTCTGTCCGTTTTAAAATCTTTAGAAGTCGGACGTTTTGCAAGAATCGCCTTAAATTCGTCCGTTTTTGCTCTCAATTCCTCATCACTGAGCATTGAAAACTGAGGTTCCAGAGCATTTATATGTTCAACAATCCCCATCATATGTTTAATCTTTTTTTCGTTAGGATCGCCGAATATTTTTAATAAAAAATCTAGCATTATTAAATTATCCTCTCCAAATTTAGTCTGTAATTATGTTTAAATGGTAGCATGGACATGAAAAAAATGATAGTCCGTGATTATTAAGTTATTCACTTTTTCACGTTTTTCTGTTAAAATAAGTATAAGATGTAGCTTAATAAGGAAAAAGATTAATGTTAAGAACCGGAATTGTAGGGCTTCCGAATGTCGGAAAATCAACTTTATTCAATGCACTTACAAGTGCAAAAAATGCACAGAGTGCCAACTATCCGTTTTGTACAATAGAACCTAATGTCGGAGTCGTAAATGTTCCGGACGAAAGACTGGAAGTTCTTGCTAAACTGTGTAATTCAAAAGAAATTATTCCTACCGCGATTGAGTTTGTAGATATTGCGGGACTGGTAAAAGGTGCCAGTAAGGGCGAAGGACTTGGAAACCAGTTTCTTCACAATATCCGTGAAGTTGACGCAATAATTCAGGTTGTAAGATGTTTTGACGATCCTAATACTATTCACGTTTCAGGTAAGGTAGATCCGCTTGAGGATATTGAAACCATTAACACAGAGCTTGCACTTGCGGATATTACCTCTGTTGAAAAGAGAATGGCCAGAATTGCCAAAACCGTTAAATCGGGAGACAAAGATGCCGTTCTTGAACAAAAAGTTCTTGATAAATTGATGGAATTACTTTTTAAAGGAACATTTATCAATGCAAAAGAAATTTTTAATGAAGATGAAATGCCGTTTGTAAAACAGTTGAATTTAATGTCAACAAAGCCGGTAATTTATGCGGCAAATGTTTCTGAATTTGATTTGAAAAACGGAAACGACTATACAAAACTTGTTGATGAGTACGCAAAGGCTCACTGTGCCGAAATGGTTATAATTTCCGCTAAAATTGAACAGGAACTTTCCGAACTCGGACCTGAATCTTTAGAATATTTAAAAGAACTCGGTATTGATGACAGTGGAATTAACAGAATGATTAAGCACGTATATCACCTTTTAGATTTACGTACATTCCTGACGGCCGGAGAAAAAGAAGTTCGTGCCTGGACTATACCGGCAGGAGCAAAAGCTCCACAGGCTGCCGGCGTAATCCACTCTGATTTCGAAAAAGGATTTATCAGAGCGGAAATTACTCCATACGAAGATTTTGTAAAACTCGGCTCTTACACAGCCTGCAAAGAAAAAGGTGTTACCCGTCTTGAAGGTAAAGATTATGAAGTTCAGGACGGAGATATTGTTCATTTTAGATTTGCTGTATAGAGATTATAAACTTATATTAATAAATAGAGCCTCCCTGCAAAAGGGAGGCTCTATTTATATATGTTAAACTAAAATGCGAAATTCAATTATCTATTTCTTTTCGTTACTATAATCGGCAGTTCCCGGGAACTCATTTGAACCTGTGACTTTTCTTGTAATCCAGTATTGGATTTTCGGAATAAATGTTGATAAGAAGGCTGCAGATATTGCAAATCCAAGTCCCCAGTTAAATGCATTTTTAATATAATTTTCACGGCAGACTCTATTCAAAAGATCTGCAGTTATTTCTTTTCCTTTTGCCTTTTTGATTATAGTATTCACATACTCTTCCATATCTTTCTGGATTTTTATAAAGGTTTTCTGCGATACAAACCTTAAATCTTTATCAAAAGACGGTTCTTTTATTTTTCCGGTAAACAGGTTCTGGTCGGATGTTGAGCATCTGAATACATTCTTCAGGAATTCCGGCATTTTTAATGCTCCGCCGGTAAATACATCTTCAATCTGATGTTTGGAAATCACGGATTTTCCTGCAATTTTCGGCTGCAATTCCGACATACCCTGTGCATCTTTTGCAAGTTTTTCATATTTATCTTTCGGAGCAATATCTTTGAGGTATTCAAGGAATTTATCCAAATCAATAACATCGCTTCGGACAGCCAATTCTTCAGCGAGTTTTGGTGTAATCATATAGCGGTCTGCACTGTTGCCCAGTACAACTGACTTAAAGGCTTCCGGAGTCATTTTATTGTCATTAGCTTTCAATACATTCAAAAGATGGTCATTAACCTGTTTTGCAGCAACCGGATCTAAACGGCTGGATTTGCCATCCTGAATTTTATTCAACAGCATTGCAATAACAGGCATATTAAACATATAGAAATAACTTGATGAAATATCTCTGAATAATACTTCCGTCCTTTCGTGGCTGTTTCTTGCACAAATTCCTCTGCCGAGCCATACGCCCATATCAGTCGATAAAAGCTGGTATTTAGGATTATTTTCAAAATTAAATGCAAGAGACATTAAAGTCTGCGGAGAAATAGCACCGAAACTTACGTCTTTTTTCTCATCTTTATCAAGAAAATCACTTATGTCATATTGTTTTAGAGCGGCATATTGATTATTTTTATCAGCATTAACCGGTTTTTGCTGCGGATTTTGTTCCTGATTTTTGTTTTTCTTCAGAATATATCTTGTGATAGCCTGATTAACTTTCGGCAAAGCTATACCGACAAGGCAGTTTGCAAGAATAATACTTGTAATAACTTTTCCAAACTTGTATTTTGCAATAATTTTTTCAGCTTTTTCAGGCTCAAATTTAAGCTGATCCGCAAATTTTTTCATATAATTCTTAAACGGATTACGCAAAGCATCTTTTCCGGTATCAAAATCCGTTTCAGGCAGTTTATACAATTTTTCACCGACAAACTTATCAATTAATTTATCAAATAAAGGTACTCCGCTAAACCAGAATGCAGCACCAATCATTTCTTCTGTCAGACGTTCGCGGGCTTCGGTAAAACCGCCTCTTTGATAGGCCTGATACGTTCTCCCGCCTTCTACAAATGCTTCCAAAAGCATAACCGGAACAATAGAGCGGCTGGCAAAACCCTTTACAAATTTTCGCCCGTAACTAAAGTCTTTCAGTGTCTGATTTGGAGTAACTTTTATGTCCATTATTAAAATTAACCTTCTACCTCTTATTTAATTATCCTGAAAATTATTTTTTGCCTAATATGAAATGAATATTAAAAAATCTTTACAGTATGATTTAAGTTTTGTAAAAGATATAATATAAAATGGCAATGTTTTTTTTTCACGGTTTTTGATAAAATCGGAAGTAGAAGGATTTAATATTATGCGTATTAATAACATTTCTGGTAATAATCAACAATCATTTACTCACTTACATTTAGATAATGAAAATAAAACATCAAAGGAGAAAAAAGTACATTTAGCATCAATAGCCGGCAGTGCTTTAGGAGTCGGAGCAGCTTATGCATTTCATGCTAAAAAGCAAGGTTTTTCACTCAATCCAAAAAGAATTTTAAGAACACCGGTTAAAGATTGGTCACTGATAAAACTTTTTGATAAGAAAAATCCTGACAGAAAACTTATTAAATTGCATGAAAAAGAAATTTTAACAATGGCTGGAAGTTCTGTTGCAGGAGGATTTATCGGAGGTTCAATCACTGATGATAAAAAGAATATAAAAGCAAAAGGCAGAGAGGCTCTTAACCAAATACTGGGAAATGTACTTATTCCGGTTGGTTTTGTTAGCGGAGCGTCCAAAATTTATACCAAATATAAACCACAGATTTTAAGCCATGTACCACAAATTAAATCTAATGGAAAATTTATAAAACATTTTAATAAAGCACTAAAATATATACCGTCATCCATAATGACACTTGCTGCACTTGGTGCAGGAATAATTACGGGGAACAAAGTTTCAAACTTTATAAACGAAAAACTTTATCATAAAGAAGTTGATCGAAAAATCAAAGGAACGGACTTTGCACCACATGTTGATGACTTGAGTATGGCAGTATCGCTTATGGCAAAGCAATCAAAGTTTTCATCTGCAATAGCTAATACAGTACCAGTTTTCTTATGTTTCCCTGGAATAGAAACAGGAACGGCAAAAGAAAAATAAATAATTTAATTGTAAATAATTAGTAAAACAGCAGTCTTTTATCGACTGCTGTTTTATCAATAATTAATTTACTTCTGATTTATTATTCTTTTTCTTTTAGAATATTTGCGTATTTTTCCAGTCTGTCCAAAAGCGGCTGCATTCTCGCATTAATTGTATTTCTAAAATGGTCAACCTCTTTTGGATTTGTATTTAGCTGGTTTACAATCATTCTATCCATTTTAGCTCTGACTGCAATCTTCAAAATTTCAGGAAGATTCATTGCAGTAGGTTCATCTGATGATAAATTCTTATAATATGCATCTTCAAAATTTTCATTAAGTCGAAGTTTCCAATTAGTACTACACTTCTGCCCACCGTAATTATAAACCTGATTAATTCCAAAAAAGTCCGCAAACGAAATTTGTATCTTATTGGAACTCATAAATACATCCGCAAATTTTGCTTTCAATCTTTCCATTGGATTACTGATAATTTTTGATTCAAAAGCCTTTCTTTCATTTGTTCTTGCCGGATCAGAATTAAGATAGCCGCTAAGATAGTCAAAACTCCAAGTAGGGTCATGCATTTTGCCATCCTCTTTCACATATTTGATACCCGGCAAAGAATCATGGGAACCCAAATATGACCAGTTATTACCCTTGTTATCTTGTTCTCTTGCAACTTCTGCTCGTGTATAAGACAATTCTGTTATACCCGAGAGTTTTAGTTTTCCATAGAAAAGTTCATCAAATCCCGGAGGATGAGCTCCTAAATCTTCCCAAATAGCATTATCCGGTTCCAGCTCATATTGTTTCATTATCGGAATAATTATTTTTTCAAGAATTTTCCAATAGTTCCCCTTAGGGTCTAACCCCATATCAGACAAGAATCCGGCATCCAGTTTATTAAGCTCAAGTTTGCCATTTGAATTATATGAAACTGTATTTTTGTTATAAACATATGGATTTACCAAACCGAAGACATGATCAATTCTTACATTTTCGCAATCTTGAAGTGCTGATTCCAGTTTTGCACGAATAAAGTCACCAGCAGGCCCAAGAGTTCCGTTAGGCTTAAATAGTTTATTCGGATCCGGAACTGGAAAATCCCATAATTGTGGACCATTTGGTCCAGAAGGACATCCCATCCTCATATCTTTCATAAATGCATCTTTATAAATATATTCTTCAACCTTTGATGTTCCGACAAGCTGATCTGCATTATACTTAAAGCCGGCTCGTTTACGGAAATCCTTATGTTCTTTCATTTGTTTATTTATTAAAAACTGGGTGAAACAATATAGCCCGATATCTTTTCCGTTACGATTAATTAAGTACTTATAACGATCAAGGGCTTTAAGATTTCTCTGATCAAGAAGTTCTGGTAAATTTTTATCAATCTCGCTCTCCCACTGTTCAAATTTATCAGTTCCGTAAATCTGACTCAACGCATTAAACAAACCTTCTTTCATAACCCTCTGCCCATTCTGATTTTTGAATGCACTGTATTCTTTGTTAAGAGCCAGAGCTTTCGGGTCGTGGGTTCTTACTTTAAGAACAAAATTTTCATAAGCTTCCTCTAGAACTTTGTCATAGTTTTCAAATGCTTCATAAAACTGTGAATAAGTATAATTTCTGTCCCTATCATTATACTGAACTGCATACTGAGCAAGTTTTTCATCGGAAATCAAATTAGCATATTCATCTGTAGAAAGAGCGTTCAAGTCTATAAATAATTTATTTTTTGCCCATACTGTTGAAGCATACGGGGAAATATCCCGTCTTTTAATCTCACCTAACGGTCCGAGTTGAGTAGAGGTAAAACCATGAAGTTTTTCAAATTCAATTACGTCTTTTGATAAAGCATTGAATGGTGAACCGACTCCCATATCGTTCTTTGATACAGGAAAACAGGTTCCATGCATTATCAAAGAAACATCTTTAATCCCCAGAAAATCATATGCCTGACGAATTGTGTCATGCTTATATTCTAATTTTTCATTGTCTCTTAGTTTTCTCTGAAACACCGGAGAAGTATTGAGAGCTGGTATTTTCATAATCTGCATATTATATTAAAACCCCTAAATATTTTTTTTGCTATATTTCCGAAATTATTTCTATCGGATAATGACAGCCTATTTCTTCTCTTGATAAGACTGTTATATCACTCAAATAATTCGAAAGCAAGGTAAAAAATAAATGTCTGTATTCCAGAGGTACAATTAATTTAGGAGATTTTATATCATACTGTTTTGATTTTTTAAGAATTTTTGATGCAAGTTTTTCCGCAAAAGCACTGTCTATTCTTACGATGTAATCATCTTCTTCATCTGCATCAGGCCCAAATGTATCAAGAGTTTTTTCACTTATTTCAAATGCCGAAATAACACCTTCTGAATTTATATATTTTTTACAAATCTGTCTGCCAAGAGCAAGTCTTATTCTTTTGATTAAATCTGCTTTTGGAGAGTCAGCCGCATAATCGTTTAATTTTTCAAATATATAGACAATATTTTTAATTGACACATGTTCTCTGATAAGACTTGTCAAAATATATCGTAAATCTGCAACGGAAATAATATCAGGAATAAGATTTTCCACAAGGAAACTATTTACACTCTCAACAACATCAATATATTTTTCAACATCATTGTAATCAAGCAGTTCATCAACATATTTTACAACGGCATGCTCAAGAACAGCCGCAATATATTCAGCTCCTGAAAGACCTTTTTCCCAGAAATCTTTTGTATCTTTTTTATTCAGCCATATAATCTTTTCACCTGTCACAGCATCTATATCATAAACTGAATCTTTAGGCTTTTTATCAAGATGAATTTCATCAGCTAAAAATGCAGAATGCTGCGGATATACCATACCTCTAAAAACTTCAAATCCTCTTATTTTAATACTAAATTCATAAGGATTTAATGTTTCGTCATCTTTAAAAAGAATTTTAGGTATAACATAACCGAGTTCATCAGTAAGTTTCAATCTTGTTTTTACTGTTGCAGCAAGAAGAGACTCTTCTTCACTGTCGCTTTCGGAATCAACATATTCAATAAGTTCTTCGCTCAAATTTACTGACAATTTTTCTTCATGTAGTCTTGCAAACATTATATCCGGGGACGTAGCTCTGGCCAGACTGGATTTTAATTCATCCAGTTCTTTTAATCCCGCGGAAATCTTATCATTTAGTTTCTTTCTCATAACGGAAGCTGGAGCTTCACCTTCAAGTTCTTTTTTTATTTTTGCAATTTTTTGCTGCTGCATTTTTATTTTAGATTGGATATCCACACAGGTTTCATAAGGTGAAAGTTTTGGAGAAAGCATTTTTTCCATCTGGCTTTTAAATGTAGAGATATTTATTTCATCACCTTCATCCGAATTTCCCTCAGATTTTGCTTCCGACATAAAAATACAGTTAAAAGTATAACCGTCTTCCCCTTCAACTTCATTCATACTGTAAAGTTCCCAGCCGTTCATTGACATTTCATTTAAGAGGTTTTGCAGTTCCTGCACATTTTCGCTGGAACAGGTTCTGATAATATACTGCATTTTGTTGTTTCTAAACATAATTCCACCCCTTATTTTTTGTCATTTTCTATTAATATTTTTAAAGCCTCTATAGCGGTTTTTATAGCCTTATCAGTATCGTGGACTACCGGATTTTCCAAATTTTGCTTTTCCCTTTCCTGATTGGCAACAGTAAGCAATACAGTACCGGTTCTTGCTCTCAAGTAAGAAGACACAATAAACAAAGCTGCTGATTCCATTTCAGAAGCCAAACAGCCCATTCTTTTCCACGCTTCCCATTTATTTAAAAGTTCAGTCGAAACAGGCATTCTTTCCGGACAATGCTGGCCGTAGAAAGAATCTTTACACTGAACAACTCCTGTATGGTATTCATAATGAAGATTTTCAGCGGCAGCAACCAGAGCATTCGTAACAGTAAAATCAGCAACTGCCGGATATTCAATCGGAGCGTATTCTTTGGAAGTTCCCTCCATTCTGACGGCACCGGTTGCAATAACAACATCACCGCCTTTTACATTGAGTTCCATTCCGCCGCAAGTTCCAACCCTAATAAAAGTATCCGCACCTATATTTTTCAATTCTTCCATTGCAATAGAAGCAGAAGGCCCGCCGATACCGGTTGAGGTTACACTTACCTTTTCCCCGTTAAGGTATCCGGTGTAAGTAGTAAATTCTCGTCTGTCAGCAACCATAACCGGATTTTCAAAATATTCAGCAATTTTTTTACAGCGTTTTGGATCCCCGGGAAGAATAACATATCTCCCGACATCACCTTCAGACAGTCCTATATGATACTGTTCGCCATGCTCTGAATAATTCATTATTTAAATACCTCTATTGTCCGCTTTTCAACTTTTGTATAACCAAATCGGAAATATCCACACCGCCGACAAATACAACTCTAAAATCAAGAATAGCATCTAACTTTTGTTCAACAAGAACCTGTTTTGCTGCAGCCTGAATTTTATTAAACACAAGTTCTTCTTTCTCTGATTTTAATCTTAAATAAGCTTCTTGTTTAGCATTAAATTCACGTGCCGTAGCATCTTCAAAGTTTTGCTTTTTCAACGGAGTATCAAGAGCTTTGTATTGTTTTTCCTTGTCAACCATATACTGTTGCAGTTCAAGAGCCTTTGCATCCACCTCTTTAACAGCTTGTTGAGCTAACGGATATGCAGCCTGAACTTTTTGATAGTCAATATATCCGACACCACCGGCAAAAGCCTGACTTGTGAGAGATAATACTGTTGCACAGAACAATGTCATTGCAGCAATTTTAAATTTTTTCATAAGAAATCCTCCATTATTACTAATATACTAAATCACCTACACCAAAAGTAAAGTAACCGTGGTCAGGACCGTTATCACCCGCATTTGTAAGAGGGAAACCGTAATCGATAGACAGAGGTCCCATTCCAGGAATATAAAGTTTCAAACCGATACCCATTGATACTGCATATCCAGGTCTGTCATACAGAGTATCTGCAATAGTCGGATTGAAAATTTTACCGGCATCAGCCCATACGGTAAACCTGATGTTATTCAGGAAGTTAACCTTTTTAGCAAGTTTTGTTCTGTCAAGGAACGGTATAGGCGTTGCGAATTCGGCAGAACCCATGATAAAGGCATCACCGGTACCGACACCGCTCATCTTGAACCCTCTGATTGTATAAGGACCGCCTAAACGATAAGCCATGACATCAGGCATATTGTCCCCGTGGATTTTTCCGCCACCACGTGCCATAAATGACAGAGATGATTTTTTACCAATCGGAATGTAATGTTTGATTGTACCCGATAATTTACCATGAGTTTTATCAAAGTCAATTAAACCGAGTTCTTCAGAAAATCTAACACTTGCAATGGTACCTTTTCGGGTTACAATTCCTGAATCTCTTGAGTCATAAATCAACGCAGGACTCAAAGACATAAACAAACCGCCGTCTAACTGTTTTGCACGTTCCGATATAGGCACCCCGTATCTTTCAAACATAGATGCAATTTTATTAAAGTCACCCTCTCTAACATCAATATGTTCAACACCAAGCGAGAAGGTCGAAGTAAGGTGTTTGTTTTTTTTCATCCTGTGTGCAACGGTAGCTTCACCGCCGAATCGTCTTTCAATAGCCAGAGGAACCTGATAACTTCCAAAATCTCTAAAGAATAACTTAGCCATCAATGACGTATCCGCATTAAGGAAATGAGGTTCAAAGAAACTCAGTTCAGCCTGCATATTCACGCGTCGTTTAATTGAAGCATCATTAAGAATAACACCTGAACCGACCAAACCGTTCAATGAAACTCTCTGATTTCTTCCGCGGAAGTTATTATCTGCAATACCGACCGAGCCGAACACACCGGTTACAGAATCCAAACCACCACCGACAGAAATATTGGCGGTTCGCTGTTCTTGAACATTGATTGTTACATCATACAAATCAGGGTCTTCCGCTGTCGGTTCAATTTCTCTGGTAACATCTTTAAATGCCTGTGTAGCATAAAGTCTTACCAAATCTTCTTTAATCTGGTTTTCATTATATACACTGCCCGGTTCTGTCATGATATTTCGTGCAATAATAAAATCTTTCGTTTTTTCATTACCGGAAATAGCAATGGAATTAACAACACCCTCTTTAATTTTTATATTAATTGTCCCGTCAGGATCATCCGAAACAGATTCAACTCTGGAGAGAATATAGCCTTTTGAATTATAAATATCTTGAATCTGTGCTATAGCCTGATTAAGCTGGGCAATATTCTGAGGCTTACCTTTCATATCCATTAAGGTATTCAAAATTTCTTCGGTAGAAACCACAGTGTTACCTTCAATAGTAAAGTCTGTAACCGGAGAATTTTCTTCAAGAATAAGTTTTAAGGTAACGGTTCCGTCAGGATTATTAACAGGCAACGCTCTCATTTTTTCCGTAAAATAACCCATTTGATAAATTGTTCTCAAATCGTTTTGAACTATATTTCTGTCAAACTTATCTCCTTTTTTCAGAGACAACTTTTCTAGAACCGTTTCGGGGCTTATAACATTAAGCCCATGAACTTCAATATCTTTAATAACACGTTCTGCTTTTTCCGGAGTTTCTTCTCCTGCCGCCTGCATCATTTTTTCTGCCGCAGAATCGTCCGAATAGAAGTCATCTGCACAGAACCCTCTCAACGGAAATATTACAGCTATCAGTAAAGGCAGTATTAATTTATAAAGATTATTGTTTTTCAAAAGAACCGGTCCTTACTATTCCCTCTTTAAACTACATTATAGCATAAACTAATGAAAGTAAAAAAATTAATATTTATATACATTTACATATCCAGAATTTTTTTATAAACGGAATTTTTATTAAGATTATACAGTGAAGATAGTATAATCGAAATTTCTTTTGCCTTAAAGCCTTTTGAAATAAGAAGTTTAATTTTATCTTCAATATCAGCAGTATCTTCTTTTTCAATCTGTTTAAATACAAGAACAACGAGTTCTCCTTTTACACCTTTTTCTTTAAAATAAGAAATTACATTACCAACGGAATCCGTAATAATTTCTTCAAAAACTTTTGTTAATTCTCTGCCAACTGCGACTTTAGCTTCAGGGTTATAATTTTTTATAATTTCAAGTGTACTAATTAAACGGTTTGGAGATTCATAAAAAACAGTATCCGAAAACTTATTTTTTTTCAAAATTTCAACAATCTGCGACTCAGTTTTCGGTAAAAAGCCAATAAAGGTAAAGTATTCATCCGTCCGCGGGATTTGCGAAAGAAAAGTCACAACTGCATTAGCACCGGGCAAAGATGTTACACTGAAACCATGCTTTCTTAATTCCTCGACTATTACAGCCCCCGGATCGCAAAATAAAGGAGTGCCGGCATCAGACACAAGAGCCATTCTTTTACCTTCACCAAGAATTTCCAAAATTTTATTTATACGTTCTTTTTCATTAAATTTATGATAAGAAATACACTTGGTTTTTATATTGAAATGATTAAGAAGTTTTTGTGTAACACGTATATCTTCACATGCTATAATGTCAACTGATTTCAAAACTTCTAACGCTCTTAAAGTTATGTCACCGAGATTCCCTATAGGTGTCGGAACTATATAAAAATCATATTCTTTCATAGGTAAATTTTAACACAGATGTGTTGAAAAAAATACTACGGCAGACATTCCCAGTACCCCTTTGTGCCGTCCCACGGGCAGGTATCGGATATTGCATAACTTGCACAGGTTGCTCCGTTGATATCAGAGTTACTTGTTTTAGAACATTTGTTTGCGGTTTCCGCTGTATTATTGTAATTACAGTTACCCTCTTCGTCACATGAAACTTCTGATTCTCTGTTTGCCGGAACAAGTTTTTCTGTGTCTTTCCATGCAACAAAAATAAAAATATCGTGCCCCAAAGCATTCGGACCTTTTTTTATCCCGTTAGTATCTATCGTAAACCACAAGCCGTTGCAGTTTTGAAAAATTGATAATGCACTGCCGTCAGGTGTAATGAATGCTCCATCACCTGCCATATATTGAGAACATTGTGGTATTCCCATAGGGCTTTTTTTGGTAAAATTTTTAGCTGAATTTTTATATTCATTCCGTTCTTTATCTGAAATTTGTTTTAATTTTTTATACTTTGAGTAAATTTGTTGTGCAAATTCTGAATTTGTATCGACACCGCCGTCAGGTCTGTCTTCTGTAGGATTTAATACATAGACAGGATAACCCTCTGCTATTACCTGATTAAAAGCATTATACAGGTTTGAATACGCTTTTTTGAACGCAACTTCAAGTGACTTTGCATTATTCTTTTGAATTAATGCAGGCAAAGTCATTGCCGCGACCACACCGATTATTCCTAATGTTATTAGCACTTCAGCAAGAGTAAATGCTTTGGAAATTTTATCCATAAAAATACCTCCAAAATATAATCTTTTTATTTTATTTTACAATGTATAAATTGTATATAGCAAATAATACATTGTAGTAATAAATTTGTCAAATGAATAAAATTCATATATGGATAAAAAGGACATTCTAAAAGAATTCGGCAGAAATCTAAAAGCTGAAAGAAATCGGGCTGGATTATCACAGGAACAGCTTGCGGAAAAAATCGGATTATCATACGGACAGGTAATCGGAACAATCGAGCGGGGGGAAACAAATACATCATTATCTGTTATCGTATCGATTATGAATGCTCTTGATTTGGATTTTGAAAAATTATTCGACAGAAAATTAATTAAATAACTTTTCTGTATATGTTTTCATTTTATCAGTAACTTCGTTATAGTTTACAGAAACAGGTGTCGGTTTTGAAGTTTCTATTACATCAAGAAAAACTCTCGCATTCTCAGGCTTTTTGCCGTCAAGAAAATAATTCGAATTTGCGGCATCCATTCTTGCCGGAACTATCAGACCGCTTGCAGTCATTTTTTCTATATTTTCTTTTGAAGAAAGGTATTTTATCAACAAAACAGCTTCTGTCTTATGTTTTGATGCTTTTGCAACAGCCCAGCCGGATGAATCAAGCGGGACTATACTTCCTGCATTACCTTTCGGAAAAGGTGCAATATCCCAGTTAAAATCCGCTTCTTCTCTGTATTTAGGCACCAGCCATCGTCCGGATATCTGCATAGCAAGCCGTCCTTGCAAAAACATCTGAGCCATTGTTGCACTCGCACTTTCGGATTTTAAAGGTGCAACATGGTATTTTTTTCTTAAATCCGCATAAAATTTCAATCCATTTTGCGATTGTTCACCTGTAATAATACTTGCGGACAAATCATCCGATAAAACACCTCCACCTTCACTCATAAGATAAGGCAGATAAAATAATAAATCCTCCTCAAAACTCACTCCAAATATGTCAGGTCTTTTCGTCAGCAGCCGTGCTGTTTCTAAAAACTCATCAAAAGTCCAGTCTTTATGAGGATAGCTAACCTTCGTATCATCAAAAATATTTTTATTATAAAAAACCACAAGATTTGAAACATCACGTGGAATTGCATACAAAACTCCGTTCCACGTTAGAGAATCCAGAGACTGAGGAAAAAACTCTTTCGTATCAAATCCATATCCGGATAAATTCTCAAGGACTCCGGCATTTGCATAAACCGGCAGATTTAAATTATTCATAAAAATCACATCGGGAGGTGTATTTGAAGCAAAAAGCAAATGAATTTTTTGAAAATAATTCTGCGGAATATGCATAAATTCAATTTTTATATCAGGGTGAAGTTTTTCAAAGTCGTCGAGAATAGGTTTTAAAATATCAATCTCCGACTTTGAACCCCAGCTTGCATACTGCAAAACTACAGTGCCATTATCAGACTTGCTGCATCCGCATAAAGTACAGACACAGCAAGTCAATAAGAAAAATTTTACTATTCTTTTGAAGATATTTTTTCTCTTCACAATTCACTCTTTACTGATTACAGTTCAATCAATACACCCATTTTATCTTGACTAACTTCAACCAGAGATCTGAATCCGTCAGCTTTTACCATGTAAACATTCGGATTATCCTGCCTTACCTGCAAAGGTTTTTCGATATTTGTATCAAATTTTTTCAAAACAAAAATTTCTTCCTTAATTCTTCCGATAAGAGCTGTTTCACCATCAAGATTTACTATATAAAAACCTCTGTCTTTATCAATATTAAATCCTGATTTTACAATTAATCCGTTCAAATATTTATCTTTTTCAGCCTTTGACTGAGAAATCGGGTTGGTAACATTCTTAATTGCAGGTTCAGACTTTTGAATTTTAATTGAAGGTTTTACATTAGCCAGACTTTCTGCAACCTTATTTGAAAGAGATTCTGAAGCCGTTGCCCTGTTTGAAGGTTCATCCAGAGCTAAAAATTCCTCTATCGTAGCCATTGAATAATCCATTGAAGCCGAATTAACCGCAGGAATTTCTTCTTTTGGTTTTGTATTTGTAATTTCAACAGGCTTATTCAAAAACTTACCGCTTTTTGCCATTAAGTCACCAACATTAAGATTTCCTCCGTCAAGAAGCCTTGCCGTTGAATGAAGTTTAGAATAGCCGAGATTAACATGCTGACCTTCAGGGAAAACAGAACCCGTAACTTCTGAACGTTTCTTAGGCAGAGGTTTATTTCTGAAAGACTCTTCAAGAGCAACTTTATCTTCAAAAGCTTTAAATTTCTTAGCCTTAGGGATTGATGCAACACTGTTAATCATGTTATTTGCAATGGTATCTTCTTCTTTATGAACAGTGATATCCTTAAAGTTTTGTTCCAGTTCTCTGAGGATAATATCTTCATTAAGATTAGTTTTTTCCGAATCAGGAGAATTCAGTAATAACTCTTCTAAGCTTACGAGATCAGTGTTTTCATACGATTTATTGTTTTCCATAATTTTCTGTTCCTGCTTTTTCTTTGCTGCATGTTTTTCAAAATCATTTTGAGCGGCACGCAATTCCTTCATTTCATTTTCTTTTTGTTCGTTCTCTGCTTCAAGCTTATTAATTCTTTCTTCAAGTGCCTGAACAGCCTTATTGACCTCAGCATCCACAACTTTTTTTACCGAGACTTTTTTAGCCTTTTTAACAGGCGGTTTTACTTGTTTTGTATTTTTACCTTTTGCAATTTTTTCTTTTCTCGACCGCGGTGCTGGGTTTGGTACAGGCGGTTCAACAATTTCGATAGGCTCAACAATTTCGATAGGCTGTGCGGATGAAGTTACCGGCATTTGTACCACATTATCATTTACGACATTTTTATTAACAGGTTTTGCAGTATTTTTCATACGTGCAACAGTTTGTTGAATATTTTGAGCTGTTTCACTTACAAAAGCATAATTATTTGTCTCTGCATTAAGAACAGCTTTTTGCTGCATAGGAACTTCATTATTTGCAGAAGACACATACTGCTGGTATTTTTGCTGCCAACCTATATTATCATCAGTTATAATTTCATTGTAATTTTGCGGTTCTGATGGTTTTTCCGCCAGATTATTAATAAAAGATTTTCTCAATGCATTTGAAGCTGTTATTGAACCTTTTATAAACTTAAACAGTAACAAAAGGCCGACAACAGGAACCAGCATCATTGCAATATTAAACGGTATATTTGTATGCTTTTTATCTGACGTTACCGGAGGTACCGACTCAACTGGAGTTGTAACTTTTTGCGGTTCTGATGCAGAACCCGCAGCAGTATCAACTTGTGTAGAGATAGGTGCCGATTTCTGCTGCGGAACAGTTTTTACATCTTTTTGAATACTTTGTTTCGGTTGTTCTTTTTTCATAGCTACCGCAATCTGGGCGGTTTTACCAGTTTCAGTCTTTTTATCAACTGCTTTTTTCTCAGCTTTTTTTTGAGCTGTTTCTACTGATTTCTTAACTTCTGCAGTTTTAATTTTATCCGAAGATGCACTCTGAGATTTATCTGTAACTTTAGACTGTACCGGTTTAGGCTGTTCATCCTGCACGTAAGTAGGGGTGAACGTTCTGGTACGTGATTTTGCTATCAAATCTCTATAAGCCTGTTGTTCCGGAGTTACAGGCATACTTTTTTCAAGACGGGTTTTAACACTTATAGGTCTGGTTGTGGTTAAAGTAACTTTTGTATAACCATGCCCCCCGTCATTAACAGATTTAACATCAACATCAGAAACTACATCTTTAATACCTGAGATATCAGGAGCTGCCCCTGAACTTCCAGAAAGATTCGGCATTAATATAACATATGTATTATCAGCCTTTTTAGTAACAGCGACATTATCACCGTAAGGATCAGTTGTATATAACGTAACCTCAACAGACGAATCACTCTGCCCTTTCCTGATGTCAAGCTGAGTAAGACTGTTAGCCTCCGCCTGAATAGGAGAGAGCTGCATTAACCCTAATATTAATAATAAACCTAACACTGCTTTAGTGTTTTTTGTATTCATATTAAATCCGTTTAAAAATTTCCCTACACATATATATAATACATTGAGATGAAAAAAATTGCTAGTTTGTTATTTTATGTTAAGATATGTATATGAAAAGCGGTTTCACAGCAATAATAGGACGTCCAAACGTAGGAAAATCAACTCTTTTAAACCAAATTTTGGGTCAAAAGATTGTCATAGCAACAGATAAAGCACAAACTACCCGAAAAAGAATTAAAGGAATTTATACAACCGGAGAAGGTCAAATCGTCTTTATAGACACGCCCGGTGTACATAAACCTCTTAATAAACTGGGGGATTTTCTTCTTGATGAAGCTAAATTTGCAGTTCCTGATGCAGATTTAATCATATTCCTTGTTGACGGTTCTGAACCGGCAGGGAAAGGTGATAAATGGATTGCTCAAAATCTTCTTCAAATTGACATTCCGATAATCATTGCAATGAATAAAGTTGATAAAACTAAAAAAATGGAAAAAATTGAAGAAAATCTTTTGACATACAAAACTTTGTTTGAGAAGAACTATCCTGTTGTAAAAATTTCAGCTAAAACAGGAAGAAACATAGACACTCTTATAAAAAACATCTATAAATACCTTCCTGAAGGCGGCCTGCTTTATCCGGAAGATGTCGTAACCGAAGAAACAATGCGTGATGTAACGGAAGAAGTTATACGTGAAAAAATTCTGCTTAATTCTTCTGATGAAATTCCGCACTCCGTTGCGGTAAAAGTTGACAGATATCAGGAAAATGATGACATAGACAGAATCTATGCAACTATATATTGTGAAACAAAAAGCCAAAAAGGAATTTTAATAGGTAAAGGCGGCAATTTTCTCAAAAAAATAGGTACTGAAGCCCATATAGAACTGGAAAAAATTACAGAAAAAAAAGTTTTTCTTGCTCTTGAAGTCAAAGTTGAAAAAGATTGGCGTAAAAAACAGAATTCTTTAAAAAACTTTGGTTATGAATCTGAAAAATAAAATTTCATGCCCAAAATTCCAGTCATTACATTTTGAATATATACCGGAATATACTTATACCATAAAATGGTGATAAGTTTAGATTATATTGTTTTTTAATGCTGTTCTTAATTCCAAAATATTTTCTATTATAAAGGCTATCCGCGTCTTCTTACAAATTTAATATCATAGCCGAGAACATCTAAAATATCACGAACCTCTTCGAATTTAATAGTTTTTGTTCTCAATTTTCTTGATAAATTATTCATTGTAAGATTACGATTCTTTTTCAACTTAAGAAGTTCGGCAACCCTTGTCATTGTAGTTGCCTCGTAAGCCAATGTAGATTTTAGTTCCTCGTATATGCTCATACCGACATTATATGCAGATTTTCTATGTACGTCTTACCGAAAATATTTATAATGTTTATAGTTCATTAATCAACTATATTACTTATTTAGTTAAAGAAATATTTAGCAATCTTAACTAAATAATATTTCAACAAGATTCATTTTACATTCCCGAATATGGCATGACCAAATTGTCGCAAGTTTGCGACTATAATTGCATATAAATTAATAGCAGAGAGAATAATAAATTTAAATAAACCTATATATTAAGCTTATATCCGCCGCCATAAATAGTTTCTATATATTTTTTACCGTTAGAAATTTTTTCTAACTTGGAACGCAGATGTCTTATATGCACCCTGATAGTCTCAATATCATCATCAGGAGCATACCCCCATATATCTTTTAAAAGTCTTGCAGACGAAATCATAGTACCATGATTTTGAAACAGAAGATTAAAAATATCAAACTCAATAGGAGTAAGCTTAGCAGTTTTTTCCCCTATTTTTACACTGTATATTTCAGGCAGAAGTGTAATTTCACCAAGAGTCTGAAGTTCTCTTGTCGTAGCAGACTCCGGAATCTGTTGTGTTCGTTTTAACAAAGCTCTGACCCTAACCTGCAGCTCTTCCATTTCAAAAGGTTTTACAAGGTAATCGTCAACCCCTATATTAAAACCGTTAACCTTGTCATTTAACTGAGAAAGTGCCGTTAGCATCAATATCGGAATATCTTTAGTATTTTCATTTTTTCGTATTCTTTGTGCTACCGTAAATCCGTCAATTTCCGGCATCATAACATCAAGAATCACAAGAGCAGGCAATTCCTGTTTACACAAAGCGAATCCCGTTGTTCCGTCAAATGCCTGTATAACACTATGTCCTGCCAGCTCAAGGTTAACCTTTATAAGTTCGTTTATTGCCGAATCGTCATCAACTACCAAAATCTTGCTCATAAAAAAATTTTATATTTAAAATACATTTTTTTAAAGTATGATTTTATCTCGGGTTAATAATTCTTAATAAAGATAATCCGTCTGTATAATACACAATATCTGTATTTCGGACATATTAATACTTAAGATTTTATAAAAAAAAAATTTTTAAGTGTAAATTTTACAAAATTTTTGTTTTTTATTGTAATATGTTATAGCGTAAGCAAATTTTTAGTAGGTAAATATACATAGTATAAAAGGAGGCACATGAATTGGCAATAACATCACCATTTACAGCATTTGAGAACGGAAAAAAAGAAATCCATCTTGGTCAACACGTACTAGCTGAATTTTTTGATTGCGACCCCAACACATTGAATAGTTTAGATAAAGTAGAAAAATACATGGTGGATGCCGCCCTTGAGTGTGGTGCGACTATTGTCCAAAAATGTTTCCATGTGTTTAATCCATACGGTGTTTCCGGTGTTGTTATTATATCGGAAAGCCACCTTGCGATTCATACATGGCCTGAATTGGGTTATGCTGCAGTTGATTTATTTACATGCGGCGATAAATGCGACCCGAAAGTTTCTTATGAATTTTTGAAAAGAAAATTCAATTCTAAAAAAGCAACATTTACAGAATTAAAAAGAGGCATAATTGATGAAGAAACTATGAAAGTTATGGAAAAACCTTTTGAAATTATGCAGCAATCTATAGACTAGTATAATTATTTATAAAAAAAGACCGAAAATTTCTCGGTCTTTTTTTTTGCTTATGTTTAATATAAAATATCGCTGAGGAAAAAAATATGTTACAGGAATTTTTATTTTCTAAGATACACAGAGCAACCGTTACTGATGCAAATCTTAACTACGTTGGTTCAATTACCATAGATGAAACATTGATGAATGCCGCAAAAATTAAAGAGTGGCAAAAAGTTGATATCCTTGATATTAATAACGGTGAAAGATTTCAGACATATGTAATCAAAGGAACACCTGATTCCGGCTGCATTTGCTTAAACGGTGCAGCAGCCAGAAAAGTTCAACCTGGCGACAAAGTTATAATCGTATCTTATGCCAGCATTGACCCCGACAAAATGGACGGTTATAGACCTACAATAGTTATGGTTGACGAAAACAACAAAATTATTAAACATTAAAATTCCATTGATTTTAAAATATTATAAAAGAACTTTACAAGTTTCGGATTTTCATTAAGGGCCTGTGTCAATTCTTTGTGCATTTGTTCGCAGGAAATATCCTCTACGTAATAAAATTCCCAGACTTTAACCCCGAGAACCATGGAAAGCTTCTGGAGTGTTTCTGTTGACGGGGAATATTTTCCCGTCTCAAGGTTACTAAGACTTGGAACCTCTATACCTATCATTTCGGCAAGTTTTTCCTGTGTTATACCTTTATGTTTTCTAATTTGTTGGATTTTTTTCCCGACTAATTTCTTTAGTTCCAATCTCTTTACCTCTTTTTTATTATGAATTATTTTAAATTTAATTTAATTATGTTTAGCATTATTTTTTAGTTTGACAATTAACGTTAAGCAATATAAAATATAAACCGTTACTATAAATTTAAGAGGAATATATAATGTTTAAAATTAAGTCTCTGTTTTTTACTAATATCAAGTTTTTTTCATTAGGTTTTGAAGCCAAGCGGCAATCTGCAACAAGTAACTCTGATATCAACGGAGCAACCTGTGCTTCTTACGCCATATCCGATACATGTCCGTGGGACGGCACAAAATCATACTGGGAATGCTTGCCTTAATCTGTCAGAATCTATTACTTCCGTCAGGATTACAACTAATTATGAGCTTAGTTATATCCTCATATAAAAAAGACCGCTCAGGCGGTCTTTTTGCTACCTGTAATTGTTAAATTGCAAAGGATAATCGTATTTTTCTTCGTTTCCCCTAAGCATTTTTATAACAGCCTGCAAATCATCTTTATCCTTGCCGGATACACGCAGCTTGTCACCCTGTATAGAAGTCTGAACTTTAATTTTAGAATCCTTTATATCTGCAGCAATTTTTTTAGCAAGCTCCTGAGTCAAACCTTTTTTAAGATTATAAACCTGTCGTACTCTGCCGCCAAGTGCATTTTCAATTCCTTGAGCATCAAGTATTCTTATACTCAAACCTCTTTTTACAAGTTTAGTCTGCAAAATATCATATATATTTCTCAATTTCATTTCATCTGCAGTCGTTATGGTTATTGACTTATCCGCCTCCAAATCAATTTCGGAGTTGGAATCTTTCAAATCAAAGCGGGAAGCTACATCCCTTTTAACCTGATCGACTGCATTAACGAGCTCTTGCCTGTCAAATTCTGATACAACATCAAAACTGCATTCTTTTGCCATATTAACCCTCTCCTTTCTGCTTTGATTAATATACTAACATAGAAAATGCAGGAAATAAATATTCCCTGCATTTTCTTCAAAACACTTAAGGAGTAACTGCCGTTGACGGAGTTGAAACCGCAGGCGGCGGTGTTGGCGGTGTTGGCGGCGTTGGCGGCGTTGGCGGCTTTTTCTTGAATAAATTTTTAACCCAATCTGCAGCTTTTGAATATTTTGACGATACCCACTTCGCTATAGGAGCGAATTTAATCATAGCAATACCGCCCATAACAAGAATAGCAATACCGACCTTTTTCAAAAGACTCATATCTTTTGCTTCTTTTTCCTGCATATTCCGATATATGTCCTTATCCGGCGAGGTATGCATTTTTACACCTCCCAGAAGATTTGTATTATACATTCCAAGAGGCATTCCAAATCCGACTAGAGGCATCGGCTGCATGCTGACACTTGCCAAATCCTGATTTGTTATAGGTGTTATAAAATCGTCACCGTACATTCCCATAAATTCTCCTATTAATTAAGCTGCCTTGCTTTCTCTTTCAATTTTGTCAGCCATGTCAGAATTTTGCATATGTATATCAAGTTCAGGCACGACAGGCATACAACATAATGAACAGTCACCCAAATCCTGATACAGCAAATCTCCGGCAAATAAATTTTCCCATAACTTCATAATATATATCCCCTTTAATTTCCCGACTATATATATAAAGTTTAAATATTCAAAAAAATTGATTAAATTTTTATTTTTATTAAGAAAAATTAACAAAAAAAAGAACCGTCATTAAAAACGGTTCTTTCAATTTCTTAATTCCAATCTCCGACTTATTACTTTTTCAAAAAGTCAGGAATTTCAATGTTAGTGAAGTTAGAAGAAACTTCAGGCATTGAACTTCTTCTTGTTTGGTTGTTTGATGAGAATGAGCTTGCGAAGAAATCGGAAGCACTCATCTGTTTAATTTCAGGTTTTTTCGCTACTTCAACAGGTTCATTTTTCAATTCAAAACCTGTAGCAATGACAGTAACCTGAATTTCATTTGAAATATTTTCATTAACGGCAGTACCGATAATAACAGTTGCATCATCAAGAACAGCATCATGAATAATATTTGCAGCATCTGTAATTTCGTGAAGTGTCATATCAGGACCACCCGTGATATTAACAATTACACCGGAAGCACCATTGATAGAAGTTTCAAGCAACTGTGAATTGATAGCAATTTCAGCAGCCTTGATAGCTCGACCTTCGCCTGTTGCACGACCAATACCCATAAGTGCTGATCCTGAAGCCTGCATAACATTTTTGACATCTGCAAAGTCAACGTTAATTGTACCCGGAACAGTAATGATATCGGATATACCCTGAACACCTCTTAAGAGGACTTCATCAACGATAATAAATGATTCTGTCAATGAAACCTGTCTGTCAACGACCTGCAACAATTTATCGTTAGGAATAACAATAACCGCATCAACAGCTTCTCTTAATTTTTCCAAGCCTTGAACAGCTTGATTTTGTCTTTTACGACCTTCCCAGGAGAACGGTTTTGTAACTACAGCAATAGTTAAAATTCCGAGTTCTTTGGCAATCTTAGCAACAACAGGAGCTGCACCGGTACCGGTACCGCCGCCCATACCTGCAGTGATAAACACCATATCTGCACCGTCAAGTGCTTCTGTAATTTCCTGCTGGGCTTCTTCAGCAGCTCTTTCGCCGACAGAAGGATCTCCGCCTGCACCTAAACCTGCTGTAGATTTAGCACCCAACTGGATTTTATTCTTGGTCTGGGCAAATTCCAAAACCTGTAAATCTGTATTCATAAGCCAGAATTCAACACCGGACAAACCGGATTTAATCATTCGGTTAACAGCGTTTCCACCGCCGCCGCCTACACCTACGACTTTAATTTTTGTAGGATTAACGGCAGAATGAGGTGTTTGATCCTGAACCGGTGTTTCATCTTTTTTTGCGAAGATATCTGATACGAAATTTTCCACTATTTTTACCTCTTTTATTGAATATTACTTATATTTTGTTTCATTTATTGTACCCGTTAGTGTAACAGGTACCCCCAATAGTATAATAACATACTATTTTAAATAGGAAAAAAGTACAAGAATTTAAGCGGAATTATGAACAAAAATTAATATATTTTTTTATAAAGCACATTGGAGAGTAAATACCGTGTCAAACACCAAAAGATTTATTTTACAAAATTATATTCTGGCAGGAGAAGTTCCCCAGTGAAGTTTGTCATTTAATAAAGAATAGAATCCACCTCTTTCCAAAAGAGCCAGTTTTGCTTTATATTGTGATTTTTGAATCTGAATTTCGTTGCTAAACTCCGAAAATTCCTGTCCGTCAGCATAAAGACAGTACGCAGTTCCGTCATTTATGCAAATTGAGATTTTCTCGGATTCCGGAATAACAAGAGGTCTTGCAGTTAATGTATGCGGGCAGATAGGGACTATAACTATAGCCTGCAACCCCGGAACCAGAACCGGACCGCCGGCAGAAAGCCCGTATGCGGTAGAACCCGTAGGAGTTGCAACTATAATACCGTCAGCAAGATAATCACATACCGTTTTTTCATTAATTTTTAATGAAAAACGAGAGGTTCTTCCGCTAACAGAACTCTTTACAACAAAGTCATTCAATGCAGAATACTCACCGCTTGCAAGCATTAACCTGTCTTCCACAATATATTCACCGTTAAGAATTTTTGACACTGCACATTCCAAATCATCAACTCCTGACTGCGAAAGAAACCCGAGACGACCGAGATTAACACCGAAAACAGGCGTCTGATATTTTGCATAAAACCTTGCGGATTTCAAAATTGTTCCATCTCCGCCAATAACAAAAACAAAATCATAACCTGATTTTAAATTATCTATATCAAGAACATCCGCAGATATCCCGTATTCCATAAGCATAGAACATAAAGCCGTACGTGCCTCCCTGGAATGCTCAATATTCGGATTGTAAGCAACTGCATAACGAAAGTTTCTCATAACACGTAAAGAATATCATGTTTTCAATATTTTAACAAGGCAGACAATAATGCCCAAAAATATTATCAATAATCATAAATCTCATCTTTTTAGAGGAGTAAGTTTTATATTAAATAGTTTATTTTAATTATAGGAAAACTGTTTTGTACATTAAAACTCTAATATTTCGTTCCACAAATCATGCCATAGGCATGCCATTTTTAGCCAATATTAAAATTTGTAAACTAAATTTTAAGTTATGTAAATCGGGCTGAAATCATGTCACTGTCATGGTTTCGGAAAATATTAAGGGGGAGGAATTACACTTAAAATAAAATAGTTGTCCACACTCGGTATAAAGAGTAGAATTAAAATATACTCAATCTAAAGAGTGATTTTCTTGTAGAGGTAAGATTATTTATGTTTGAGACAATAAAGGCAAATCTTTTACGGATACAGGAAGAAATTGCACCTTATAGACCTAATATTATTGCAGTCACAAAATACTTTGACGTAAATGCCATTATTGCGGCTTACGAGGCAGGGTTGAGAGATTTTGGAGAATCAAGAGCTGTTGAGGCTGTTGAAAAAATTAATCAGCTTCCTGATTATGTAAGGGAAAATTCAAAATTTCACTTTATCGGACATCTTCAGGGAAATAAAGTCAAAAAGGTAGTTAAAACATTTGATTATATCCATTCGGTAGATTCTCTAAAACTTGCAGCACACATATCCGTCGAAGCCAAGGCGGAAGGTAAAGTTCAGAAAATCCTTTTACAGCTCAATAATGCACATGAGATTCAAAAATTCGGCTATTCAAAAGAGACATTAATCAAAGAATTTCCGGAAATCTTAAAACTTGAAAATATCAAAGTTGAAGGGTTAATGAATATGGCTCCTCTGGGTGCCGGTGATGATTATATAGAAAGTCTTTTTCTGGATGTTGTTAAAACAAAAGAATTTCTTGAAAAAACATTTAACTGCAGTATGAACGAGTTATCTATGGGGATGAGTCAGGATTATCAAATCGCGGCAAGATGCGGTGCGACAATGCTGAGAATAGGAAGAAAATTATTCAGTTAAGTAACATAAATTAAAAATACGGAGGAAAAACGGTGGCAGTTGTAGCAGATAAGATTAAATCAGTTGTTGATTTTTTGGTTAAAGGTTTTGAACCTAGAGAATCTTTTGATGATTTGGCAGAAGAGATGAATGAAGAAGTTTATGAAGTTCAGGATAACCTTGCGGTTGACCCTGCATATTCTTACCAGCCGAAACAGGATAAATCAAATGATTTGAAAGTTATTAATCATCCTAATTTCAGAGGTTATGAAGTTATGGTTATGGAACCTCGTTCTTTTGATGACGCCGCTCAAATCGTACAACACTTAAAAGACAGAAAAACACTCGTTTTAAACCTTCATTTATTGGATAAAGAACAATCACAAAGAACTATTGATTTTATCTGTGGTGCAGCTCATGCATTGAACGGTAAACCGCAAAAAGTAGGAGATCTGGTTTTCGTATTTACACCGAGCAATGTTACTTTATCGGTTGATATGAGACCTAATCAGAACAAATTTAACGACTCATTGTGGGGGGCTCCTCTGCAATAGGTCTATTCGGGAGAGAAGAAGAGAGATAGTTAATATATTTATAAAGACGGCATTGCCGTCTTTTTTTTAACTACCCCGCACACTACCTTCTCCCGCAAAAGGAAAGGTGGGTTTATTCTTTATCATTCTATACGATTGCAAGAAAGACGGTCATCATATAAAAACTCTCCGGCTCATTGTACCACCTGCGTTATAAAGGAAGGCACATATATTAGTCCACTTTGGCAAAGTAGAAGAGGGATTTCATTTCTAAAGCCGGTACTAGCATTACAATATAACAAAAGTGCCGCTTTATAAAGCGGCACTTTTGCATTATACACTTAATTTTCGTACTTATGCGGAGAATACTCACGTCCGCCAAGTTCTTTATCAAGATGATAAAGAATTGATTTGTCCGAACCGAACATTTTAAGTTTCTTTATAACTTCATAAACAGTAGCTTCTTCTTCAACCTGCTCTGCAATGTACCAGTCAATAAAATTTCTGGTTGCAAGATCACATTCGTCTTCACTCATTGATGCTACAGAGTCTATACTTGATGTAACAGACTTTTCATGCTCATATATTTTCTCAAAAATTTGTAACGGTTCATGGAAATCCGCATCAGGAATATCAATCTGTTTAAAATCTACATTACCGTTTCTTGCAATAATATAATCAAACAAAATCATTCCGTGATCTACCTCTTCGCGAGCTTGAACCTTTGTCCAATGAGAAAATCCTTTAAGACCAATTTCGTCAAAATAAGCAGACATAGCAAGATACAAATAAGCGGAATAGAATTCTTTATTAATTTGTGCATTCAATATGTCCTCTACTTTTTTATTAATCACTTTCGCCCTCCCATAAACCGTGAATATTGCAATACTCAAGTGCTTTTGCTTTATCTATAACCTCTTTAATAAACATTTTCGGTTTCTGTTGAGGGTATAAATAATGCAATTTCATATCATTTTTGTCTTTTGAAATTGTCTCAATAAACATTATGTAATGTTCATTTTCCATAGGATGCGGAGTTGATCCGACCCTGATTTCGGCACCATCTTCCGTTTTAACAAAAATAGGAACATGTTTTTCGTTTGCGTTTTCATCATTTTTTTTAGGGTTCATAAGGTTCATAGGCTGCCCGCAGCAAACCAGCTCCCCTTCACCCTCCAAAATAACCTGAACAATATTTCCGCAAACTTCACATTTATACAGTTGTAATCGTTCTGTCATACGGTTTCTCCTTTACAAGTCCAGAATATAAACAAAACATAATGAAAACATTGTGCAGTCAGGCTAATATTATAGAGTAACATTTCTTAACAAACGGGTTAAAAAAACAAATAACATGCGTTACAATATGCTTATGAGGGTCAGTAGTGTTTTAGGATTAAACGGTGCTATTCATGCACCGAAACCGGGTAATGAACATGTTTTGAGTGAATTTGCATATTTGCCGAAACAAACTCATCAGCATGCAATATTTACGCCGAATAATTTCAAAAAATTACTAGTTGGACTTGGTGCTATCGCAGTTGCAATTACACTATCCAGAATTAAGGCTCCAATCAGCAAGCAACCGTTGGACTTAATAAATATTTTATGTTAGTATAAATTTAAGCCGTGTTCCACGGGGAATTGCAATCCCTTGACCCGAAGTTAATGCGGGGTGCAGAGCCTGTTGTGAGGGTTCTTCGGGGGATATTGATAATTGTATTGCCGTTGACGTTTAAATTTATGGCGGCGTAAGCTGTCGAACCGTGTCAGGATGGAAACATAGCAGCACTAAGACAATCCTTGCGGGTGTCATACTTTTAAAAAGAGACAATGCCGTTAAAGATATTATCCGAAAAATTCGATAGACAGAGACACGGCCTTTTATACAGCCAGAGATTTCAGATATTCTGCATTATTTTTAAGTGTATTATCCGTAGCAACTATTGAATATACAGGCTTTGTTGAAAATATATAATTTGCAGCATTATAAATATCATCAACGGTTATGGAATCTATCATATCAATAATCTGATTTTCTCTTGTTAAGCCGTAAGGAGTATCAAGAGAGTATGCAAGGGTATGACATTTTCCTGCTCCGCTTGAATTTTGTGACAGAAGTGCCGATTTTAATGATAATTTTGCACTTTCAAGTTCTTGCTGTGATATTTTTTCTGTTTTTAGCTTTTCTACATGCTTTTTAAAGCCTTCTATGGATTTTTGAACATTATCATAACTTATTTCGCCGGTATCTTTGTTTTCCGTTGTGGTTCCGATTGAAAGAATAAGAGCTTTAGAGTTATGAGAGTTATCAAGATAAGAATGAACCGAATATGCAAGGTGCTGTTTTTCACGTAAGTCACTAAACAGTCTTGAAGAAGGCCCGCCGCCGAGTATAGTATTCAATAACTCCATAGCCACAGTATCTTTAATATTACCGTTTACTTTAAATTTATAAGCCATTAAGATATCTGCCTGATTTTTGTTATGCGTATCCGTCAAAACTTTTGCAGCTTCTACGGGTTTGTAATCATCATAAAGTTTTGAATTAAAATCTTTCACCTGCGGACATCTGCCTATTTCGGACATAACAGTATTCATAAGTGCAGGATTTTGTCTCAATGGTGCTGAGATTACAAATGAACCTTTTGCCTGCGACATAATTTGAGTGTATAAATCTTTGACATCGTCAAGAGTTACACTATCAATATTATCAAGAATCTCTTTATTTGAAATTCCTGCAAGGTGTCCTTTATAGATTTCTGCATCAAGTTTATCAGACGGCCTTTTTTCAGCACGAATAATATCATCTTTTATGTAGGTTTTAACTTCCTCAAGCACATCATTATCAAATCTCGGGTTATACAAAACTTCTTTTGCACTCGTCAAGGCATTAGGGATATCGTTACAATCTGAGGAGGCCGCACAGTCAATAAAATTTTCGCCTACACTAAAAGTTATACCAATATCGTTTTTATTCATATCATCCGTAAATTGTTCTTCCTGACGGAATTTTGAACCCTGATTTAAAAGCTCGTTCAAAACAAAAGCTGTTGCCGGATTTTGAGGAGTAACCGGTTTTTCAGTTTTAAAAGACATTATAAATGAGGAATTTCTTGTACGGGTATTGTTGGTTACGAGTTTAAAATTATTAGGCATTTTAAACTCGCCGACCTCATTCATATTTATTGCTGTCTTGTGTTTTGAACCTGTGAAAGCCACCGACTTATGGTTGGCTGAAATAGTTTCTGCAGTTGCAGTATCAGGGTGAACAACCGTAATTGCGGTTTTATTAAGATTAAAATATTTTCTTGCTGTATTAACAATATCTTGCGGGGTGATTTGTGCAATAATTTTTTCGAAGTCTGTGATTGAGGCTAAATTATCTTCAAGTATTGCTTTGCCGACCATTTCATTAACAGCACCGGAATATTCAAAACTTCCGGAAAAATAGTTGAGAAGTTTTTTCTTAACCATATTCATCTCATCCGGTGTCGGAAGATAGTTTGAACGTCTTGCTATTTCTTTATAGACCGCTTTTAAGAATTTTTCGCTGTTTTCTTCATGCATATCGGCATTAATAATAATAGCCCGTTTGGCAGAAGGTTTTGTGCCCATTTTTTCACAACTTGTAAAAAGTGACGTGTTAAGTGGTTTCAAATCTTTGTTCAATTCTGTGGAGTTGTCCATAAGAACAAACAGAGCATCTGTCAAAATTCTATCTCTAGTATTATTGTTTTCAGGCCCTGTAAATCCCATTGCAACAATAGCAGATGTTGCTTTGTCGGAAATCAAATCCTTTCTGACTGTTTGTTTAAGTTCCTTAACCGGTTCATTATATTGGGCCTGTGACGGAGTTTTTGTCGAAGTAAAATATCTTGAAATAAGATTTATTGTCTCATCCGGATTAACTTCACCTGTCACAACAGTTACCATATTGGCAGGATAATAATTTCTGTTAAAATAATCTTCAACATCTTTTTTAGTCAGATTTGTAATATTATTTGTAGAACCGGCAATTAAATCAGGCGACGCCGATTGATAACCGAATAAATCACGCAGAGTTTGATTTAAAGCTATATTTTCCGGATAAGAAGTAATCATGTTGATTTCGGAATTTACAATTCCTTTTTCTTTTTCCAGCATATCAACAGCAAAACGCGGAGTTTGAATCATTGAAGCATGGATTTTTATCTTCTTTTCTAAATCTCCATCGTTCAACAGATGAGAACCAATAAAATAATTTGTTTCAGCAAATGCTGTTGAAGCATTGGTCACTGCACCCATCTTATCAGTAGTTGCAAAAAATTCACCTGCCTCAAGCCCTTCAGATCCGTTAAAAAGATTATGCTCAATATAGTGACTGATACCCCGGATATTATCAAATTCATTCAATGAACCTGTGTTAACATAGGTTTCCACATAAGTTTTGACGCCATCTTTCGGTATAATAACAACTCTCTGGCCGTTTGCAAGTTTATACATATGTGCTCTGGTATCATAAGGCAGGTTCAATTCCCCGATCTTTGTATAAGCCATCGGCACTTTTACGGAATAATCCTTTGTGACATCAGGTAATGAGGAGACGGAATTAGATTGAGTATTTCCTTGAAATACCGCTGTTTTTTCGTTGTTTCTGTTATTATCACTTTTTATTGTCTGAATCTGAATCGGATTTACTTTCAGCATGAACTTTCTACCTGTTTTCCCTATGTTAATATAAAAACAAAAAACAGGAAAAAATTGCCGAAATATTAAAAACCACTTTACATTATAATGATATTTCCAACCCTATTCTTTACTATTAAAAAATAAAGGAATTAAATAAAATTATCAAACTCGTACAAAAAAAAAGACCTCTTTTTTTGGATTATCAGAGGTCAAGGTTGGTTATTTTGGTTATGTTATAGTATTGTTATGGTATTTATATTTTGGTAGTGTTAGCTTAATCTTTTTTCATTTTTATTAATTCCCCTAAATATTTTGTTTTGCCATTTAAGGTTAAAACATTTACAAAACTTTACACATTTGTTCAATTCTCAAGCTATCATATTAATTATGGAAGATATTCTTTTGAAAATCAGAAAGTTTGTTCTTTCAAAAATTCTCGGGAGGAAGTATTACAGAACAGGCAAGTGTAATGCCTGCGGCAAGTGCTGCACAAAAATTTACGTCAAGCATTACAAACATGTTATTCAGGACGAAGAAGAATTTAAAAAATTACAATTTCTGCACAGATTTTATACATATTTGAAAGTTATAGATAAAGATGAGACCGGCCTTGTCTTTGAATGTACAAATCTGGATCCTGAGACTCACAAATGTAAAATTCACAAAAAACGTCCTGGAATTTGCCGCCGATATCCTCAGGAAGAACTTTTTTCAATGGGCGGGGCTTTGTCTGATGATTGCGGGTATAAAATGGTTCCGATAGAAAGTTTTGCTGAAGTATTTGCAAAAACGAAAAAGAAAAGAAAAAATAGCCCGACTGTCTAATGTATCCTGCCCGATTATCGTTTATTATCCATATAGTCGGATAATAGAAAAGGCGGTAGTATGAAAAAGATTTTGATAATAATGATAATAATGCTGGGAGTAGGCACGGTTTCTCCGGGATTTGCAGTTTGCAGTCTAACCGGAGGGGCCTGCTCCGTACTTGATCAACCAAGTTTAAAAGAAAGGTATATTCCGGATAACCTGCAGGAGATGCAAAGGCCTGATGCTTTTGCCAGAGAGTATCAAAAGCCATATTATGATATGCTTATAAATACAGAAACACCTGAAACAGCCGGAATAAATGAAAGTCCTAATTATAACTCAAACTGTCAATTCGGAGTATGTCTGCCTGAAGAAAACGGACCTGCAGCACCGGTTGAATAGCAATTATTCTATAGTGTAAACCTTTTTGTAATAAAGAATAGCACCCATTGCAGTCAAGACGATATTCGGAGTCCAAGCCGCAAAGAATGCAGGAATGGCTCCGGCTTCGCCAAACGAAATTGACAGAGCTCTTATCAGGTAATATGCAAATATAATCAATATACTAAACAGAAAACCTCTGTTATATCTTACCCTCGGCGGAGTAATAGCAAGCGGAACACCGATAAGAACCAGAGCTATTGTAGTAAGAGGCAATGCAAGTTTATCATAAAGTTCAATAACTACAACATTTCGCTGGCGTTCATCAACAGTATTAAGCTTAGTGGAAATAAACTTCAAAAGTTCCATAAAGTTCATCTCTTTTGCAATATTTTTATTAAGTTCTTTTGAAAGATCAAGTCCGAATTTAACATTAGAATCCTCAAAAAGAGTTGTATTTAACACTTTACCTTCTTGTCCAACAGTATAAACTGCACCTTTCCGGAAATCCCATCCGGAAGGTGAAGTTTTACCTTCTTCAGCTTGAAGAACCTGAATGGTCCCTTCTTTTGATGTATCTAAAACCGTGATATTATGCAGGGTTTTATCTTCACAATAGCCGACATAAAACAGTCGTTTAAGCATTCCGTCTTTTGAAAGTTCTTTAAATACAAAATTCTGCTTTCCGTCGGGAATGTTTTTCTGCCCCAGAGCCCACAAAGCCAAATCTTTTGACTGTCTGGACATAACCGGAACAACGCTCTCATTGATTACAAAACTAAATATTGACATTAATATTGCAAAAACAAAAATAGGTTTTGCAATTCTGTTCAAACCAATTCCGCAAGCTCTCATTACCGTAATCTCTGATTTCAGGCTCAAACCGTTAAGCGTCATTACAGTTGCAAGCAAGACACCCATAGGGATTGTCATAACAATTACCTGCGGTAGGTTAAGGATAATCATCATTAATGCGACTTTGAAAGGAATACCGAACAGTGAAATCTGTTTAATCAGAGTAATAAATGTATCTGACGCAAAAATAATTGACGAAAAGACACAAACCCCCATCAAAAACATTTCGCCTACCTGTTTTAAAATATATTTATCAAGTAAGGTAATACTTTTTATCTTCTGTTTAATTTTTTTCCTTACAGCCATGCCAACATGATAATTTAAACAAATATTTTACGCAAACGAAAAAGTTGAAAAATTAAATAGCTGAACAGTTGCTTAATCAATTAAACAACCGTTCAACCACTCATTTTTAGCCATTAAATTTTATTAACACTTTAAGAACGTCTTTTTCTTTATTCTTCTCAAAAGCTTCAATAGCATCATCAACAGAATAGATTTTTGAAATTAACGGAGAAAAATCAATTCTGTTCTTTTCGAGAAGTCTCAATGCAGCCCCGAACTGTCCGCAACGGGAACCGAGAACCGTAATTTCATCAATTACGATTGGTGCAAGATTAAGTTCTTTTCCTGTTGCAACAGTACTTTTTAAAACAAGCACTCCGCGTGGTCTGGTTAATGCGAGCGAAGTTTCAAATCCTGAAACTGAACCGGTTGCTTCGACAACAACATCATATTTCTTCTCTATAGGGAAATTTTGAAGTAAAGATGTTTTTACCCCTTGAGCTTTTGCGATATCAAGTTTGTTTTGATGTTTGCCAACCAGAGTTACGTCAAAATTCTGAGCGTTAAGAGTTAATGCCGTAATCAATCCGAGTTTTCCATCACCGAGAACTACAACTTTTTCAAAAGGTTTTATATGAAGCTGTTCTGTAATTTCACAAGCAGCGGCCAGCGGTTCAACAAAAACCACCTGCTCATCTGTTACATTATCCGGAACCTCAAAAAGAACCTCAAGCGGCATTGTAAAATATTCTGCAAAAACACCATCCTTTTGCCAGATACCTAAAGTGTGACGGTTCGGGCAGTGACGGTATAATTTTTCTGCACACCATGGACATTCCGGATCTTTACAACCATAACTGATTTCTGAAACAACACGTTTGCCCAGCAAAGATTGGTCTTCATCATTAATTTCTTCAACAACTCCGACAGCTTCGTGGCCCAAAATCCCTTTATATCCCATATAACCTTTTGTAATCTCATAATCAGTATTGCAAATACCTGCAAGAGTAACTCTAACAAGAGCTTCACCCTTCTTCGGAACAGGTTTTTCGTAATCGGTTACAAGTTTAAGTTCATTATCAAATACAACAGCTTTCATCATAAACCTCTCTTTCAATGAGATAATTTTATCATGAAAAAATCACCACGGATAATCATCCGGTATTTCCCAATTATTTAACTGAATTGCCTTTGTACAATATCCGCAGTTTGTACAATTCTTCTTGCAAGCCCAATAACCGCTGCCGAGATGATCTCTCACTCCGTCCCAGTTTTTAATATACGGCTCAATAAAGGCTGTACTTTTTCTATTACCATTTACACCGGCTTGAGCCTCTTTGACATACTGAAACTGAAACTTATTTCTCGGATTAATTTCACGTTTACCGTTAGCATAGTATGCAATATCACCACCATCAGAATCAATATTTGTACAAACAAGCCCTCCGTTTGCAATTCTGAAACAAATTACCTCCTGTACGGAAATCAACTCGCCCTCGTCAGAGTTATTAATACCTTCATATTCTACAATGTCAGAATGTTTTATATAAGGGAATAAATATGTATTTAAAAACGCTTTCATTTTACTAAATAAAGCCTTAAATTTCAACTTTGTTTCATTTTACTTAATTCTTCTTTTAAATCCTGAACTTCATATTTTAATCTGTTAAGTTCGCATTTTATAGGATCAGGAATTCTGTTATGCATCAAAACTCCGTTTTCATCCCTTATTTTTCTGCGGACAACCCGTCCAGGAATTCCAACAACAGTTGAATACTCCGGAACATCTTCCACTACAACAGAACCGGCACCGACTCTTACATAATCTCCGAGAGTAATATTCCCGAGCACCTTTGCACCAGCACCGACAATAACACCATGACCAAGCGTAGGATGGCGTTTCCCGTGTTCCTTACCGGTTCCGCCAAGCGTCACCTGCTGGTATATTAATACGTCATCTCCGATTACAGTTGTTGCACCGATAACAACACCCTCTCCATGGTCGATAAAAAATCTTCTGCCGATTTTTGCAGCAGGATGAATTTCTATACCCGTAATAATTCTTGTTATGTATGAAATAATCCGCGGAATCAACGGAATATGCCACTTGTACAATCTGTGGGCAAACCGGTATGCAATAAGTGCATGCAACCCCGGATAACAAAGAAGAATCTCCAATATGTTTTCCGCAGCAGGGTCTTTGTCATAGATTACCTGAATATCCTCTTTTACTTTTGTTATTCCGCGTTTTAAAATTTTAAACATTCTATTTTACCAGTTTAGCAAACTTTCTTTTTCCTGCCTGCAATACTACATCTTCCGTAAAGTTAAGAGTATAAGCCATATCGGTAATTTTTTCGCCGTCAAGTTTTACTCCGCCGCCCTGAATAAGACGTTTAGCTTCACCTTTACTCTGAACAAATTTAAGTTCTACAAGCACATCAAGAATACCTTTTCCATTCATGCCGGAAACTTCTTCAATATCATCAGGAATTCCCTTATTTGATACTATATTTATAAAAGCCTCCTGTCCTCTTTTTGCACCGTCTTCTCCATGGTATTCAGCAGTAATCGTGTACGCAAGTTTCATTTTGATGTCACGAGGATTAACAGAACCATCTGCAATCTGTTTATCTATAGCTTCAAGTTCTTCTTTTGTAGCATCTGTCAGTAAACTGAAATAACGTGAAATCATATGATCAGGAATACTCATCAATTTACCGAACATATCAAATTCGGAATCAGTTAATGATATACAATGTTCAGGATAAGTTTTTGACATTTTAACAACGCCGTCTGTACCTTCCAGTAAAGGCAACAGCATTACAAGCTGCGGATATTTCTTACCGTAAGCAGCCTGAATATCTCTTCCAAGAAGAGTGTTAAATCTCTGATCCGTTCCGCCGAGTTCTATGTCAGAATCAATTTCAACAGAATCATATGCCTGCATTAAAGGATAGAAAAATTCATGGATTGCAATAGGTTTACCTTCTGCGTATCTTTTGGCAAAATCATCACGTGTCATCATCTGAGCAACAGTAACCTGCGAGGCTAGTTTCAATAAATCAATAAAGCTCATTTTATGAAGCCAATCAGCATTATTAGTAACCTCTGCTTTTGATACATCAAGAACTTTCGACATTTGTTCAAAATAAGACTTAGCGTTTTCTTCAACCTGTTCTTTGGTTAATGCAGGTCTTGTTTCTGATTTTCCGGAAGGATCGCCGACCATTGCAGTCGCACCTCCGACAATCAAGACTATCTTATGCCCGAGATTTTGAAATTCTCTTAATTTCCTCATAACTACAGTGTGACCCAGATGTAAGTCCGGACGTGTAGGATCCATACCCAGTTTTACTCTTAACGGAGTATTTGTATCGTGTGAATGCTGCAATTTCACAGCTAGTTCGTCAATTCCGCCCGGTAATACTTCCGCATTTCGTGTTAAATGTTTTGCCTGTTCCAAAAATTCCTGTCTTATCTCAACCATTTTTCTCTCCTTTTAGTATTTTTAATTGTAGCAAAAACAAAATTTCTTTACAAAATAGCAAAAAAATCTTATTTTATGTTTTGATAACAAAAAGCAGCGGAGAAAAATATTATGAAAATATCATTTACCGGTATAAGAAATGCAAGCTATATATACGATTCCGATAAACAAAAGGGTATAAAAGCCTCTTACCTGAATGCTCAACTTAAAGATGACAAATATGGCAATGACCTTACGGAATACAAAAAATTAATCAGTAAACACAGTGCATTTCAAAATCCTTACTACTCAAACTTTATTAATATAGCCAGCATAAATCACAAAGGAACTAATGTAACCGTACTTAACGGAATTATTATTCCTGAACATAATAATTTTCTTCAGTTATTTGAATTTATAGCAAAACTTACAAAAAAAATTTCCGAAATGCCTGAAAAAGATATTATCCATGATGCAGGATATTTAAAAAATGATTATTCCGACTTGGGATTGCTATTAAACAGAAGAGTTTCAACTTCATTACAGCCATATGATAAAGATTGGAAAGAAAAAATTCATAATCCGGCTAGCATAAAAAAATGTGCAGGAAAAATTTTCAAAGGAATAGAAGCAGAAATGTTTGAATATTTTGCATAAGTTATAAAATATAAAAAGGCTGTTTATAAAATAAAACAGCCTTTTCTTTAATCTGTGTTATTGAAGAGAACTTAATTCAGCTCTCAATTCCGAAATTTCAGCCTGAAATTTTTCAATATACGGAACTCCGTCTTCATCATTTCCACCTTCCCGTAAAGCTCTGATGCATTTCAAATCTAAAGCATTGAGTTCTGTTTTTATTTCAGCAATTCTGTTTTCTTTAGCTTTTTGAGCAACCGAGTTTAAATAAGTTTCCGTATTTGATATATCAACCAGAGAACCGTTAGAAATTGTATATTTATCTCTATTTTCTTCAAAGGTTATGACATCTACTCCGGCAAGTTCTTTTGCCTCAGAAGGATATTCCCATGCACGGCTTAAATTATCACCGTATTCATATAAACTGTTATTCTTAATTACATAAAACATTACTCTTCTCCTTTCACAGGTATAAATGACAATCTGCAGTTGCCGCTTGATACTTTGTACGTTGAACCCTTTGCAACAGGCATACACAAAGCGGACCAGCCTATATGCCCCTGTTGATGATAACCTATTGTATAAGATTTATTATCAATATACAGATATTTATACTGGTTCTGCTGAGTTTCAGCAAAAGCAAAGGCATAACCGTTTACTGTTGCGGTGTAGTTTGTATTTACACCTTTTGATACCGTATTTGCATAATCAGGCATTCCCATATTTATTATTGAGAAAATATCATTCTGCTTTAACAGCCCTGTAGGATTTACGACTTTCACGTTTTTAACGGTTTCTTCAGTATTTTCGTAAGTTGCAATTACGATTCCGGCAAATTCCTGCCAGCTTGCTAAATCAGTATCGTAAATATAATTTTTATTTTCAGTAATGTTATACCATATACCGCCTGAATATACAGGAGTAATATTTGAACATTGGAATACCGGTTCAGTACCGATTTCATCTTCGGATACGTAAACACAATTTACCGTAGAATTTTTTGAAGTAGTCAACAGTTCATCTTCTTCCACCGTATATTCAATACTTTTTAAGGTTCCGTCAGAATTTCTTCCGTTAGGAATGAGAACTTTTAAACCTGATTTTACAGTAATAGTATTTCCTGTATATGTGATGATACCATTAGGGGCTTCCACCACACAATTTGAGATAAGTGTAGTATTTTCAAGATTAATTCCGGCTCTATCTGAATTAACACCTGAAAGTGTCTCTTCGATTTTTGAATCCGTATATTCTTTATTCTCTGTAATCTGGTTTGCAAGAGCTATAAAATTTGCATTGACTTCCTGAGCTTTTGCTTTTGTACCGGGAATAAACGAATACGGAATGATAGAATTTGTCATATGCTTCCTTCCTATATAAAGCAAACTATGACAAATAAGGCGTATAAAATATTATACAATGAGATTTCAAAAATCGTCAAGTTAACAGAAATATATCACCAAACATATTAATTTAATACAAATAATAACGGGCAATAATCGTTATGATTTATGCCCGTTATAAAATTATTAACTGTTTTTCTTTTGACCGCGTTTCATAACAACTTTTTTGCTGTCTTCTACTTTATCAGCAAGGGCTGCTCTGCGGTTTTTGTCTTCATATGAAATAAATCGTCTTGTTCTTCCGGTTTCGGATTTTCTATCTGCACTTTGCAATCTGTTACCCATTGAAACAGTTGCGGAACCAGATGCTTTAAATCCGCCCCGGTCAGTTGTTTCGTTTAATGCTGTTTTAGCGGCATCCTGAGCCTGTTTTTCCATTGCAAGTTTTGCATTATAACTATTCAGCATATTTTGATTTTCTTCGGATTCTGCATATATTTCATCAACCATTTCAGATTCTAAATCTTTCTCGGTTGCATTTTCGTCAACAAAGACCGGAATTGCTTCTTCGTCTATAGAATCATCTTCCGCAACTACTGCCGGAATTTTTTCTTCAGGTAGGGTATCATCGTTTTCAGACGCAGTTTCTGCTGCAAGCCCATCAACACCGGTTTTTGCTGTTTCATTTGAAATTTCTTCGGCACTATCAGCTGAATTATTTTCAGGGGCAAGAATATTATTGGCATTTGTAACAACAGAACTCAATACTGTGGTTGCAAAATTATTGGAGTTATTATTTGCTGCTGCAGCCATAACGGAAGCCACACTTGAAGCAAATCTGTTTTTAAGGAAAATGTTATTGAATCCGAAATCAGGGGGATTTTGACTGCTCTGTGCAACAAGGTCATCAACTGTATCACTGATTGAATCAATTAATGATGATGACGGCTGCAGTGTTTTCAGTATATCACTTATGCGGAATACCGAATCTCCGGATACTGCCTTGATTGTCTGACTTACATTTTGAGCCAGTCTTAACTGTGACGGAGAAGTTTCTTCCGGTGAAATCTTGTCTGTATTTAATGTAATATTATTCAAACCGTTTTCTTCATTCTTTTCAATTTCATCAGATAGGGTCTCATAAGTATTTACATTATTTGTAAGAGTTGTTTGTGCAGAATCTGAAACTCCGTTCAAGTTTTCGATTGTTTCTGCATTTGCATTGTTCCGTGCAATTCTTACATTTATATCTGCAGTATTTTCAGATTCATTATCCGTATCAAATTTCTCTGCTGCTCCGGAAACTGCAGAATCCAATACCATTGCAGCTTCATTTGTTTCGTCAGGGGATTCCGGAACTGCAGAAGAATTAATATCCTCAGCCTGAGTATTTTTATTTTCATCAACCTGCACTGCTGTGTTTACTGCAGACTCTGTCAGTACAGTATTAGTATTTTCAGGTACGACATCAGGCTGATTAACAGGGGAGTCTTCTTGTCCGGACGCAGTTTCCGCAGCATTTTCAACAGTATTATTTTGAGCCTCTTGTGATTGTGCCTGAATTGCAGCAAGTATATCTGCCTGTAAAGGCTCAAGACTTTGTGAAGCATCCACAAGTCTTGAATTCAGAGTTTGGGCGTACTCTTTTGCAAATTTTGAAATTATCATACTCTTTATGCTTGCTCCGCTTAATGGTTTTTTCTCAGCTGTACTCTGTAAAGCTTCTCCGCGGTCAATCAAATCCCTTCCGAGAGATTCACCGGCTTTACCGTATAATGCATCATAAGTTTTTTCTTTCTTAAAGTGCAATAAAACTGACTCATGACGTAAAGCTTTAGTATCACCCATTTCTTCTCTTGCATAAGCTTTACCAGCTTCAATCGCCTGCGATGCATAAACTTGAGAAGACTCAGTGAGTTTGTTAAGGTTTTCCAGACCGGAATTATATGCGTTCAAGATATCGAGTCTGCCCTGTAAAGTGGTCATATATTCACCGCTTTCGACATTCGTAAACGAATTCAGTTCGGAGAATTTAGCAATATCGGAAGATGACAATTCCTGTCCGCTGCGTGCTTTTTGTGCAATTCTTTCCAAATCTTTTGTCTTTTTCTTTAATTCTAAGGTTAACTTTATATCTGTAGAGAATTTTGTATCTTTTATTTCTTTTATCTGTTGAGCAAGAGCATCAAGTTCGTTTTGGGAATTGTTTATTTCAGCCTGACGTGTATCACAGCCTGTAATATACTCGGAAATTAATGCACGTTGAGTATCTTCCTGTGACATAGTTTCTGTAGATTCTGTTCCTTCAGCAGTATCGGAAACCTCTGAAGTTTCAGCGGCTGCTGTAGTATCAGAAACGCCTTCCGTTTCAGCAGACGGCTTGATTGTAACGACTTCACCCTTGCCCGCAGCCGGAACTGTTGTTCGGGTTTCAGAAGGTAGAACTGCACGGTTACCGTCTTCATCAACTGGTGTCGGCTCTGTTTCATCCTGAATCTGTTCGGAGGTTGTTTTACGTAATGAAACACCATTTTCTGCCCTGTTATTTACCTCGTCAACTATAGGATTTGCAAATGTCATATTTGCAGCAGCGGAAGTATTTTCTGCATTGGCAGCGGTTTCATTTTCTTCTCCGGTTTCTGCAATTTCTTCTTCCTGATTAAGTTCTACATCCGTAAATTCTTCAATTTTTTCTTCGTTTTGTGTTTCGTCTGTTTCTTCTTCTTCGTTAAGAACAATTCTGCTTTCTGACGCAATGTTTTGAGTATCAGATTCATCAACAAGACGTTTTGCCTGCTGAACAGTATCAGTAACCTGCTGAGCAATAAAATTATTCTCGGTAACATCAGTTTGAGCCAGAATATTATCACTGTTAAGATCAATACCCTTTAATGCTGCAGAAAAACCTATATTACTACTCAAAGCCTGTGCATGAATAGTATCGGTTTCACCAAAATTACCAAAGTCTTTTTTATCTCCAAGGTATCCCCGTTTTTTGGAACCCTCAACATCAACCATACGGACACTGGAGTCTAAAAGTTCAGTGTTAATTTGATCGTTTACATCAATCAACATTGTAATATTATCCATAGCTCCGACAAGTTCATTAATATCAGCATCTAACTTATCAATTTCATTTGTAAATTGATTATTGGAAGTATTGTTGAGTATGCCTGAAATCTCTTCAAATCTTCTTCTTTCCGTTTCGGAGAGAGTACCGGCTTTGGCTTTATCTTCTAAAATTTTCCACTCTTCCAGCAAGTCAGAAGTTTCTTGAAGTGTATCATTCTGTTCTTGAGTTAACTCTTCCTGTTTATCTACAACATTTTGAGTCAACGGTTCTACCTCATCCATTTTTTCGTCAATTAATTTCTGCTGGGATTCTGCTTGAGAACTATAAGCCTGCGAACGTTTTTGAACTGCAGCACCTGATTCTGTATTTGTCTTATTTTCAAGATTTGCTACAGCATTTTGATCATCATTACCTTCCGTTTCAATCTGGTATCCCGAAGTATCAGCATCCTGTTCACCATGAGCCCATGCAAGTATGTCCTCCGGAATCTGAACACCGCCTGCTTCCATCTCAAGAATTTCTTCATAAGAATACTGCCCCCAGATAGGATCTTCAGGCTTACTTTTATCCGTGTATGAATGAATTGTATCCCTGTGAATTCGCATGCTATTATTGCCTCTTATACAATAGGCATAGGCATAAAGCTGATCATCCGTAAAGTTTGCGAATTTGGCAAGTTCTTTATAGCGGTCTCTGTCACCGGAAGTTAATGTATTATCATTATTTTGAATTCTTTGTTTAAGGCTTTCATACTCACTTCTTTCATCAGCAGTAAGCCTCAAATTTTCAACTATTGTCTCTGTCAAAGTGTCAGTTTCTTTTAGCCCCTTTTCAATAGCATAATAAATGAGCTGATCATCCGGAAACTTATCATAAAAAGGATCCTGCCTTAATTCTTCCATCATTTCACTAATATCAAAGTCATAATAAGATTCTCTTAAATATAATCCGTGGCTTACTTTATTCTTTATTATCTCGGTACTGCTGTACTCAAACATTTTCAACCCTTTCGATTATGCATACGAATACTATTCCGCATAGTATTTAACGGCATTTTAGGAGCAAAACTTTAGTAAATGTTTGTAAAGACTTATAATACAAAACTAAAAAAGCTCTCACTGTAAGGATTTCCTGACAATGGGAGCTTTAATGATTCTTTACAATAATTTATATAATTACATATGTTTTTCAATATTAGAAATAATTGATGATTTAGGCATTAATCCTACCAGTCTTTCAACGGCTTTTCCATCCTTGAATACCAGCAGGCTCGGCAAACCGCTTATTGCATAATCTTTTGCGGTTTTAAGGTTTTCATCTGTATTAAGTTTAACAAATTTAACTTTGCCTGCAAATTCGTTTGCAATTTCATCCAATATTGGTCCGAGTTTTCTGCAAGGTCCACACCAAGGAGCCCAAAAATCAACAACTACAGGAGTTGAAGACTGCAGAACTTCCTGTTCAAAACTTGAATCATTAATATCCAATGAATTTGACATGTTTTCTCCTTTTTTCTTATTTACAAACGGTATTTTATCACAGAAAATTTTTTTATGCTATTATCTTAATAGAGATAAACAGGATAGGAAAATGGCACGGAAAAAGATTATTGAAATTGTCCTTGATACAGAAACTACAGGACTTGATTACACTAAAGAAAAAATGGTCGAATTTGCAGCAGTCAGGCTTGAAAACGGTAAAATTAAAGATGAATTTCAAACGCTCATAAATCCTGAACAGCATATCAGAAAATCCAGTATGGCAATACATGGAATTACCGAAGAAATGGTTGCGGATGCTCCGACAGAAGCTGAAGCTATGCCAAAAATTCTTGAGTTTATAGGGGATTATCCGATAGTTGCCCACAATGCCATTTTCGATTATTCATTTATTAATGAAGCATCAAAACGCACAACCGGTAAAGAAATTCAGAATGCAAGAATTGATTCCCAGCAAATGTTTAAGGAAGTCTATCCTGACTTGGAATCCCATGGTCTTGAAGCTCTGACAAATAAATTTAATGTAGAATTAAACAACCATCACAGGGCCATGGCAGACACAATGGGACTTGCACTTGCATATCCCAAATTAAAAAAATTATATCTTCAAAAATATGACTGGGAACAAAAACAGTTAGAAAATGTTGAATACCTTTTTGAAAGATATTTGAGGATACAGCAAACAGTTACAACATTACAATCTGAATTGCAGGATTTAAAATCCGTATTTAAACTCTATTTTGAACAGGGCGGCACACCTATAGTTGCCCAGACAGGAGAAACGCTTGTTTATAATTCAAAACAGAGTTTCTGCTATGACTTACATCAAATTAAAGATGTTCTGGAAGAAGTCGGAGCATTTGACAAAGCAGTAAAACTGAATACCGGTTTTGTGGACAGACTGGTTTGCGGCTACAGACTTGATGAAGACAAACGGGAATTGATTAAGGATGCCCGTCAGGAAATTACCGAAACAAGAAATATTCAAATTATAAAAGCAGGAAAATAAATTATGTTGAAAAGAATAGCAAGTTTTTTTAAAGAACCACCTGTAAAAGAGACAATTAAGGATGAAGAACAGGTAAAAGAAATGTATTCTCATTGGCGATTGAAAATATTTTATGCGTGTTTTATCGGTTATACAGTATTTTATCTTTGTAAAAAAAATATAGCAGTAGCACTGCCCGGATTATCTGCCGAGTATGGATATTCAAATACCGAACTTGGACTTTTAGGAAGTTCTTTATACCTTACATACGGTATCGGGAAATTCGTAAACGGAGTTATAGCAGACGGCTCGGACGTAAGAAAATTTCTGCCTACGGCATTGATATTGACAGCTATTGCTAATATATGTTTTGCTTTGTCGGCAGTATTTATTACACCGGGACATGTATCATTCTTTGGCTTACCATCAACAACAATTTTGCTATGGTTATTTGTATTTTTCTGGGGAGCAAGCGGGTGGTTTCAATCTGCAGGATTTCCGGCTGTTGCCAAAAGCTTAACTTACTGGTACTCAAATTCGGAAAGAGGTACGAAATGGTCGCTATGGTCTTGTTCTCATCAGGTCGGGACATTCTTAAGCGTTCTCGTTTCCGGATTTCTTGTTGCTCAGTGGGGCTGGAAAATGGCATTCTTTGTGCCTGGAACGCTTGCTATACTGGTTGCCATATGGTTATTTAACAGATTAAGAGACAGACCGCAATCACTCGGTCTGCCGGATATTGAAACATATAATAATGAACCTTCAGCTAAAAATTCTGAATGTGTTGAAGAAGATAATCGTTCTTATATAGAAATCTTCAAACAAAATATTCTTTATAACAAAACAATTTGGCTTCTTGCGATTGCTTATATATTTGTTTACATAATCAGATTTGGGGCAGAAGACTGGATGATAAAATATCTAAATGAGGCAAAAGCAAACTCTTTAGAACTTGCGGCAATAAAATTAAGTTCTTTTCCGCTTATCGGTATTGCAGGCACTATTTGTGCAGGAGTTATTTCAGATAAGATTTTCAAAGGACAAAGAGCCCCTGTTAACTTAATTTATCTTGCAGGTGTTGCTATTTGTATTATTCTATTGAAATTTAATACCATAAGTAAGATTGATTTTATTCTTATCGGACTTTTGGGTGCATTTACTTACGGCCCTCAGATGATGATAGGCGGATTATGTGCGGTAGAAAGCAGCTCAAAAAAAGTTGCCTCGGCGGCAACCGGATTTACCGGGACTTTTGGCTACATAGGAGCTGTCCTTTCTTCAACAGGCACAGGATTTATGGTTGATAAATTCGGATGGAACGGTGCTATAATATTCTGGGTATTTTCTGCAATAATATGTATCGGAATATGCACCATTCTTATGCTTGATGAAAAAAAGAAAAAACAGGATGTAAAGTAATACTTACTGCGGAATAGTAAACCAGAAAGTACTACCGCTGTTTAATCTGGACTTAAAGCCTATTTCTCCGCCGTGTGCTTCAACTATTTTTTTACACAACGCAAGTCCGACACCGGAGCCTTGTTGTCGTTTCAGATGATTTTGATTTACCTGCGAGAAAAAATTGAAAATTTTATCACAGTCTTTTTTTCTTATTCCGTCACCGGTATCCTTTATTTCAAAAACAAATTCTTTTTTCTCGTTAAGGTATGATACAATCGTAATTTTCCCGTTAAGTTTGTTAAATTTCACAGCATTTGAAATCAAATTAAAAATTAACTGCTTGAATCTTCTTAAGTCTGCATTTATCTCTACATCCATTAATGTATATGAAAAATGCAGGTTTTTAGAATTAACAATTTCCTGAAAACTGTAAGAGATATCTTCTATAATTTCTTTCGGGCGGAAGACTTCTTTGTCCAGTTCCATTTGAGAAAATTGCGAACGTGCCATATCAAGAATATCTTGAATTAAACTCAATAGAAACTTTGCACTCTTGGAAATGTTATCAATGTATTTATAATTTTCATGCCCCGCAAGCTCATTTTTTAAAATATCAGAAAAACCGATTATAGAATTTAACGGAGTTTTGTATTCATGAGAAATACTTGCCAGAAACTGGATTTTTTCTTTATCTTGTTTTTTAAGTTCTTCATTAAGAGTTATTATCTCAAGCCTTGAATTAAAAACCTCAACAATCATTTCTGCCAGATTTTTATTCTTATAATTAAAATCATTTCGCTTTCCGACAACTGCAAAATAACCGTACAGTGAATCTTTTATAATAACAGGTTCTATTATTACACGCTCTTTTGATAATTTATAAAAATAATCAAGTGTATCTTCGGTTTCATAATTATTGGAAAACAAATCTTCCCCCAGCTGGAATATATTATCAATAAGCTCTTTTACATTCTTTGGCACATTCTCCTGCTGCTGATAGTAAATTTTCTTTACCGATACGGAATTATTTTCACTGCAAGGAAGATATACCCAGCAGGCATAAGCTTTTGTATATTTTAATAACTCAACCGAAATTTCATTGCATACTTCTTTAACCGAGTTAAAGGTATTAATTTTCTTCATAAACTTATGAAGAAATTTTTCATATGGCATGTTCATTGTATAATTATAATATGAACAAAAATTCCGGCACAAAAAAATTATTTGTAATATCAGGTTCGTCAGGTGTAGGGAAAGGTACCGTTTTAAAAGGTTTTTTAGAAAAACATCCCGATTTTATGCTGTCTATTTCCTGCACGACAAGAAAGCCCCGCAGCGGAGAAGTTGACGGAGTAAATTATTTTTTCCTCACACCTGAAGAATTTCAAGACTGCATTGATAATAATAAATTTCTTGAATGGGCTGAATTTGCAGGAAACCGCTACGGAACTAAAAAGAAGTACATACAACAATGTCTTGCAGAAGGGAAAGATATAATCCTTGAAATAGATACTCAGGGTGCATTGCAGGTAAAAAAACAAATGCCGGAAGCAGTATTAATCTTCATATGCCCGCCTTCCATTGAAACTCTTGAAAACAGGTTAAGAGGCCGCCATACTGAGGATGAAGCTACAATTCAAAAAAGGTTGAACGAAGTTAAAATTGAACTTGAACGTGCTGAAAATTTTGATTATAAAGTTGTGAACGATGATTTGCAAACAGCAATATCCGGGCTTGAAAAAATTATCAGCGGAGAACAGGAAAAATGCTGAGCGGTAAAAATATTTTAATCGGCATATCCGGCGGAATAGCAGCATACAAAATCTGTGAACTTATAAGAATGTTTAAACGCCAAAATGCAAATGTAAGAGTAATCTGTACACCTAACGCGTTGAATTTTGTAACTAAACTAACTCTTCAAAACCTGAGTCAAAATGAAGTCGGGATTCAGGAATTTGATGTTGCAGATTTCAAACCGGAACACATTTCATATGCTGATGAAGCCGATATTATGATAATAGCTCCTGCAACCGCAAATACAATCTCCAAAATAGCAACGGGAATTTGCGATAACCTTTTGACATCCGTTGTCTGTGCGTTTAAAAAACCCGTAATTATTGCACCTGCAATGAACTGTAATATGTTGGACAATCCTGTAATTCAGGGAAATTTAAAAAAATTAGCAAGTTTAGGATATAAAATTCTTGAACCTGAAAGCGGATTTTTGGCCTGCGGTTATGAAGGGAAGGGGCGTCTTTGCTCTTTAGAAAAAATATTGGAGGAAGCCGCTGCAATTCTGAACAGCACTGGCACTAAAAAAAAATATGTGATAACTGCAGGCGGCACAGTAGAAGATATTGATCCTGTCAGATATATTTCAAATTATTCATCAGGAAAAATGGGCATTGCTCTTGCAGATGAGGCCTTTTTTCAGGGAAATGATGTCGTTTTGATTTCGACGGTTGATGTAAAAAGACCCTACAAAGTCATAAAAGTAAAATCCGCTCAGGATATGCAAAATGCAGTTAATGAAGAATTTGAAACTGCAGATTGTATTATTATGGCTGCTGCAGTTGCAGATTACAGGGTTAAAACAAAATCCGACCAGAAAATAAAAAAAACTAATGATGATAGTTTAACACTTGAACTTATAAAAAACCCTGACATCTTAAAAGGCTTATGTGAAAGAAAAAAAGAAGAGATGCTGAAACAAGTTAAGCATGACAGAATAATAGTAGGCTTCTGTGCTGAGAGTGAAAATCTGCTGGAAAATGCCAGGGAAAAAATTCAAAAAAAAGGCTGTGATTTCTTAATTGCAAACGATATCTCAAGAAAAGATATCGGATTTTCAAGTGACTACAACGAAGTCACTATTCTGGATAAAACCGGCGGAATAAAAAAGCTTGAACGGGCATCAAAAAACGAAATTGCAAGAGAAATTTTGAAGGAAATTAATGAATAAATACGAAATAGTTAAAAGACTTGAAGAGTTTGCACCGCCTGAGCTGGCAGAAGATTGGGATTGTTCCGGCTGGATTGCAGAAACAAACAAGAAGGAAATTCATAAAATTATGCTCTGTCTTACTGTCACGGAAGATATAATAAGACAGGCAAAAGCTCAAAATTGCGAGATGATAATTTCGCATCATCCGCTTTTTTCAATAAATTGTCACTCCGAACTCTTTTCTGAATCTCTGCAGCCGTGCATTGACATTTATTGTGCCCACACAAACCTTGACCGCACAAACGGTGGTACAACAGATACTTTAATAAAAACTCTGGGGCTTGATGTATCACAAACCGGAGACTTTTTACGTTATGTCGAGAAAACTTTGACGCTAGAAGAATTAAAGAAACTCCTTTTGAAAATCTCGCCAAATCTGCGGTATGTGAATAATAAAAAAGTAAAAACATTAAATAAAATCGCCTTCTGTGCGGGAAGCGGCTCTGAATTTATTGAAGAAGCCCTTTCAAACGGAGCTGATGCACTTGTAACCGGAGATGTAAAATTCCATACTGCACTCGAAAGTCCTATGGTCATTTTTGATATCGGCCACTTTGAAAGCGAAATCCTTGTCCTGCAAGTTTTTGAAAAACTTTTAGCTGATGTGGAAACAATCAGAGCCGATGAAAAAAGTCCGTTTATATACTAATAACTGACTTTATACGGATAATCATCCGGAATTTTCCAGCCGTTTAGCTGTATAACAAGTGTACACCACTTTCCGTCATAAGTACCGTTTTTACAATTTCTGACAGCAGTTTCAGTACGGCCGTCCCAGGAATACTTAAAAGGCTCCAAGCCTCGGTTGTAATGATATTTCCAAACGGGGTCTTTTGTGTCAACCGGCATATACAAGAAATAAAATTTGCATTGACCGTATCCTGATTGCGGACACTTTTCAGGATTACCTACAAAAAATACAACTCCACGGGAAGAGTTCACCATATCGTCGTTTCCAAACTGAAAAGCACTCCCGTCGCTTAAATAATATCTTATTGTACCTGACGTGTTTACTTGTTTTTTTATGACAATAAATTTTGAAAAATATTTCTGAAACCAAATGTCAATTTTTGCTGTACCCTCAATAGGCTTGCCTTCATCATCTAAATCCACACCACCGGTATCCAGATACCAATCCTTTTTATCTCCAAATTCAACTTCAGCAAGCTGAATTGCCTGATTAAATGTTGTATAAAATTTTGCCAGTCTTGTTTCCACTACTCGATTATTATTTTTTTGTATTAAAGCCGGTAGAGTCATTGCAGCTACAACACCGATTATACCCAAAGTGATAAGAACTTCAGCTAAAGTAAAGGCAATTCGTCTTTTATTCATATAAAATAATTCCTCATTAACAATTATAATAATAGATTAAATGTTTATTATAGTAAATATATTATTTATAATAATCTCTTTGATACTTTTTGTCAATAATATAAAATTATTATTATGGAGAATGATTTCGGGTATATTTTGGGTTCAAACATTAGAGCAGAAAGACTCCGGCGTCATTATACGCAGGATAAACTAGCCGAATTACTTGACATGAGCATAAATTATGTAGGTAAATTAGAACGCGGCACAATAATACCGAGTGCACTGGTTATTTTTAAACTTTCAAAAATTCTTCGTGTAGATATAAATGATTTTTTTAAAGAAATGGAATAAATTATTGACAATTACGGTTTATCAGATAGAATAATAAATGTGGCTGTATTGGGACGTCGCCAAGTGGTAAGGCAGCGGGTTTTGGTCCCGCCATTCGGAGGTTCGAATCCTTCCGTCCCAGCCATTTAACAGAGGTCAGAATATTTTTCTGACCTCTGTTTTTATATTAAAATTCTTATTTCTAATTAAGCATATTTATATGTTCTAATTAGCAAAATTAATTGGTAATATTAATGCTCAACATTTCCGTTATCATCCAGAGGAAGCCAAGAATCTTTATTCTCTCTCATATCAATAACTTTATCAATGTTAGTTCCTTGAACACTACTTTTGCCCATAAGGAAAATTCTGTCCATCATATCACCCAAAATTTTCCCGACCAGACTATCACCACTAACAGTAACCTGGTCATTACCTCCATCCTTTAAATCAATATCATCGACAATGGAATTGTCAATATTGTAAAAATCCTTTTCGTCAGTACCTTTAATACTCATCAATTCCAAATCCTGTATTGTAGTCGTAAATCCATTACGGAATATAGACGGTTCTTTATATGCCCGAGGGTTTTCATTTATACGTTTAAGCTGAGTATCACTTATTTCAAATATACCATAGTCAGTATATATCGTGTATATAGTATTGGGCTGAATTCCATAAGCTTCATAACCTTCGTTCTCTTTTCTTGAAGAAACGCCTTTAAATCCCTCGATTTTAATACCATGAAAATTTGTAATTTGTGGTTCGCTCATTCTAATATCCTCCATTATTGTAAAAATTGTTTTTATAATTTAATAAAGGATACCTGCATATAAAAATTGCCCCATCCCACACCACCATATCATATCATATCGGCATTATAACAGGGTTTCAGCCATTCATAATTCGCCTTTACATTTTGTTACATTCCATTATTTATGTACTTTATTTCCAAATTTAAAGCAATTTTTTCTATGTTTTGGTTTTATTGAAATATGCAAAATAACAATGTCTCTTTTACATCAAAAATTCAATTTGTACCGTGGAAAACATTCAGCAAAATGCAAAAGAAAAACGAAATTTTATACTTCCACGACACTCCAAATATTTTAAAAGCCGATGAATTTTATTCAATGGATATAAGAACCTGCACCGGAGGCGGACTAACCAAACCGTCAACACAAGAGGCAGAAGGCTTTCACTTCTGGGATGATCGGGTAACAAACAAAAAAGCTAATGATAATGTCATTTCTTTAATCCGATTTGTCAAAAATCCCGAAAGAGGAATTATTCTTGGCGGCAAACGACTTGACGAAAACCCGCTTTCAATACCTTTATTTAATAAATTCAAACAACTTATATCAGAACGGGTAAACAATAATCTTACCGTATTCGGCATCCATAAAAATGAATACGGGCAAACACATTACCACTATGACACGAAAAACGATACCTGGACAATTTGTTCAGAATACATGAAAAGAGGCAACGGTCCGCAAAGAGCCGTAAACAGTCTCGGAACTCTCCGAAATGCCTTTGAAGAAATTTCTATAGCACCCGGAGACAGACTATTTATCGGAAACAAAGAAATTCTCCCGAAAGATGCTCCTGATATTTTCAAATAAGGCAGGCAACATTATATTAATGCCCCTGCCATGTTATATACCGGTAATTTTATGGAATTATCAGCATAGCTCTGCATCACCCAGACCGAATTGTTCTAAGGACTCTGTTTTAGCCTGTACACAGATAAATTGAAAATGTCCGTCGCCAATATTCTCAATAGTTCTTGAAGCAGCAGGTAAAACCTTAACTGCAGAACCCTCCTTAACCTTTACAGGTTCACCGTCAATCGTAATAATTCCTTCACCCTTCAATACAATATAAACTTCTTCATTCTGCTTATGTTTATGATTGAACGGAACCTTAAAGCCTTTTGGAACAGTGTTAACGGAAATTTCACAGCCTGTAAGCTCCAATACATCATGCAAAAAAGCTTTTCCGTTTTCCAGATTAATAATTTCATCAATTTTTCCGAGTTCTGTTGTTTTGTAATTTGTCATAATTTCCTCCTTTTAGTTTGATATCTAACTATTTATCTAAAAATTTTTGGGTTATAGCATTTTTTTAAGAAGTTTATCCAGAGTTTCTGCTTCCTCATCTGTCAAATTTTTATAAAGTAAGTTGTTTAATTTATCCGAAATGTTTTCAAACAAAGGTTTAAACTCATTTCCCTTTTCTGTCAGTACTATATAAGTAATTCTGCTATCTTCATCAGATTTTTCTCTTTTGACAAACCCTAATTTTTCCAGTTTGTCAACAAGCACAGTAACCGTCGGCTTTGTACGATGAATTTTATCCGCAATATCTTTCATTGTTGATTTTTCGTATTTAAACAAAACCGCCAGAATATCTCCGTGGCTTGGAACAAGTTCCTCAATACCATTTGCCTTTAACTGTTCAAGAACAAAACGGTTACCCTTTTCTTTTATTTTCGATATTAATGAAAGAGCCTGTTTCATATATTTAATTATAGTTAGATATCTAACTATTATCAAGCTGACTTGCCTGCTTTCTTGACATTTCTTAACAAATATGATTAAATTGGTATCAAATATAGAACAATAAACGGTAGCTGCGAGGGAGTTTAAAAGATGAAAGGTATTTGGCCAGAACAATATATGCATAACCCTGATATGAATAAACCCATTGAACAAATATGGGATGATATTGACGGGTACAGTTTTGAAGAACTTTACGAACAAGAAAATAAATGGGGATCTTTAAGTTTTCTTGTACCGTTTCCACCTATGAATTACAAGGGTAAATTTATTAAAGGTATATGTTTTTCACAAGGTACAAGACTACTTATGGAACAATATCCCGATATGAAAAAACTTTTCCATGTTTGTGCAAACTCAATGTTTGCTTCCATTCCGTGGTCACATAATGCCGATATGTTTTTCACATGTTATAAAAATGAAGCAAGAGAAAAGTATTATAAAAACAAATATCCGGAAACAAAAAATATTCCGTTTCTACCTTTACAGGATGCAGATTTTCTTAACGAATACGTAATAGCTCCTACAGAAAACAAAGAAAAGACGATTGATGTAGTCTGTGTTTCAACGGCATTTCCTGTTAAAAATCTGCCTGTAATTGCTAAAGCTTTAAAGATTTACGAAGAAAAATACGGAAGAATTTTAAAAGTCACTTATGCAATAGGGAATAATTCTGCAAAAAAACTTGAAGACGGTACTCTTGATTACTCGGGAGTTATAGACTATGCAAAAGGACCGCTGAGAGAAGTCGATGCAATTTTAGGAGATACGAAAAAATATATTGACTTTATTCCATACATAAAATATTATGATTTGCCAAAATATTATACAGCTGCAAAATGCGGAGTTCTTGGCTCTTTAATTGAGGGGAAAAACAGGTTCTTAAGCGAATGTAGAAGTTGTGACTGCCCTGTAATTGTATTTAAAGATTTTAATAAATATACAAGAGGAGATTATCCGGTATTTTTCGGAAACAGCGGGGAGTATGTTCCTGAATTTTCTGCAGAATCTCTTGCAGACACAATTCATAAAGTAATTACACACCCTGAAAATTATGAGGCCAGAAAAAATTATCTGAAATACAACGGCAGAACAAATTTTGTAAATATAATGGTTGATTCGCTTCCATACTACAGAGAAAACATTCCGGACTATGAACCTGGCAGAATCCACGAAAACTTATGGGTAGATTTAGCCTGTCAGGATAATTATCAGGTAGGATTCCGTGACTTTTTATACGGGAAAAAAGTTCCACTCTCACATGTAGTCGGAATAAATGATATCAAAAAACTATTGAGTGCCTATTACAATAAATTCGGCCTTGACTGGAAAGATTAAAAAAGTATTCACAAAATCAATAAAAAATAAGTGGAATCCTGAATAGTTCCACTTATTTTTCATTATAACCAAAAATTAAGACCATTCAGAAATTTCTTTTTTACTTGGCTCCCAGAAACATCTTTCAAACTCACCCGGTTTGCAATACCTGCAAAACGGAACAGGTTTAACCATCGCATTTAGAACAGATTCCCAGGAATCAGCTTTATAAATATCAACATAATCAAATTCACTGATTTCAAGATTTGTACCAAAATATTTATTAAAATGTTCTATATGTGCAAGAGTACAACAGGTATAAAGCTTACCCTTTTTCAGGGTTGCACAATTTTTTATGGCACAACGTCTGAACGAATTAACCCAATACTGCTTACCCTCCAAATCAAGTTTATATTTTGTCCACAATTTTCTGTTCTGCTCATCTTTAGCAACTGAAGTATAACCGAGAAAAACACCATGTTCTCTAGCTTTAGCTTCTGCAGATTTGTAATCAATATTCAAAGTATAATCAGAAACCCACAACTGAATATTATAACGTTTACAAGCTTTCCAGAATCTTTCATCCTGCTGAGGCAGCAAAATGCCGTTAGTAATGACAACAAGTTTTGTATTAGGAAAGAGATTTCTTGCAATCGGGAAAAAATCGACTATTTCCGGATGCAACAAAGGTTCCCCTCCAAGAAGAAACATTTCGCCTACGTCACCTTTTGATAATTCTGAAAGTCGTGTTAAATCCCTTTCAAAATCATCAATATCCAGAAAGAATTTTTCTGCAAGAGGTGAAAAATGAGTACAACCTTTGCAATTAAGATTACAGTGATCTGTTAAATGAATATCTACCTTTTGTAACATAATATTAAGTATATAAAATCCTGATAACGCTGTCAATCAAAACAAGACTTGAAATCTCCTGCAAATGGATGAAATTATTTCATTGATTTCAAAATTGTTTTGGTTTTAGGTTTTTGAGCATTAGAATTTTTAGTATTTTTGCCGATATTCATCCAATCAAACATATACTGCAAACCTAATTGGAAACCAATACCTGTTCTGCCGCCATTTCTTATAGTAATTTGTATATAAGAATTCAAACGGTCTTTCCATGTTTTGGTAGCACCGATACCATACTGCAGATAGCCATGACGCATATTAAGATTAGGTAAATCCACATTACCTGCCTGCCCTCCTACCTGCTCGTTAATATTAAACATATACTGGATTGTACCGTATAAACTCCATGTTTCTCTTGCATAAATAAGGTTTAAACCCGGAGCAACATTTATACCGTTAAGAAGACCGGAATTCATTCCCATAACACCGTAATCAGTACCCCAGCTTTGTTTGCCAAAAATATTATACGAAATAAATGCAGTTGGCTGAATAGTAAAGTGTTTAGTTGCGTGAAGGTTATAGGCCAGTTTAGCAGCTGTACCAGCAAACCAGTTACCGTTATTTTCGTTAAATCCGGCTACATTCATTTCATTATTATAACCGCCGGCATAAGCCATCATGGAACCAATAAAGTCATTTTTCATGAATGTTCCCATGAAACCGCCCTGACCACCATTTTGATACATATTTACATGGTTAAAATTCTGGTTACTGCCGTTATATGCAATAAATGCAGTCGGGAGGAACTTCCAACCGTCTTTCAAATCTACCACAGGGAAATCAGCACCGACGATTGCTCCATAAGCATTATTACCAACATTAAGCCCTTGAGACATTGATAAAGTTTCAAAGTTTACATAAGACTTAAACCACAGTCCGCCATCCTCTTTTTTATACTGGTAAGGTGCAAACATAGGTTCAACCGAAGCATATTTGTTGGCTGTTTTATCGCTGTCAATAAATCTTTCACTATGCAGTATAACATGGTTCAGAATGATATCATCGATTGCAAGCTGATTATTATACATAGCAAGGGTTGCAGCCTGTCCGCGGAATACCTGTGGATTATAGCTGACAAGATTTGCGGTATAAAGGCCGGAACCTTGAGAAAAGAGTTTGTAATTACCGATAGGCGTGAATATGGCTTTATCTGTAGCCATAAAATCCACATTTTCAATAAAATCGGCATCAAATATCTGGAATTTAATTTCTCTATCAACAGGAGCTCCGCCGATAAAATTAAAATCTGCAACATTTAAAATACCGCTTGAATCAGATTTTAAATTGTCGATTATAAAAGTATCACCAACTTTATGTCTTGCATCAAGGTCAACTGTTACATTATTTAAGTCATTAATAACAGAGTTTGTAATTAATGCTTCATCCAGAACACCGTTCATAACCTGCAATGCGGAATTATTTTCCATGTTTAAGTTATCTACGGTAAATTCATAAGTATCAGGCCCCAGATATAAGCTCGAATTATTTTTAATAGCGACATCACCGCCGATAATATAACTGTCTGCATCCGTAATATATATGTGAGAATCATTATCAAAAGTGGAAGAACCGCTTACCTGCTGCAAACCACCGCCGGCTCCGGTTGCATTTGTTACACCATCTGTTGTAAGAACACCATCAAGGATGTGAATCATACCGTTCCATTTGTCGTTAGTTGCGGCATCAAGATTTAATTCAGCATCCGTATTTACATTAACCAGAGCATCTTTTTGTATATCAACTGCAACCGCCTGTTCAATGGCACTAGGAATTTGAATATTCAAAACGGACCCGCTGTTAAGATTAAGATTACCGCTGTCAGCATCAAGAATCCCTGTTTCATCAGGATTTGTTACGGCATAGTTGAGCGTTCCACCATCCAGATGGATTGTACCTTCATCCTCCCATATATCGTCATTCCCGATTTCCAGAGTACCGCCCGTAACTTCTGTAGTTACTCCGTCGCGTATATTTGTTTGAACATCATGTGCTATAAAACTGTCTTCATCTGCTAGTTCAAGATATCCTCCGGCAAATTCAAGTGAACCTCCTGAAGCTTGAAGTTTTCCGTTAGGATTATCCGCTGAAGTGACATTATCAACTTTTAAAGTACCAGACGTCATAACAATATCGCCGTCCCATTCGTCCAATTCATCATTCAGAATAAGACTTCCGCCGTTAATATAAGTTGTAGTACCCTCATTGACAATAGCCGTTACTTCTTCTGAAATTGAACTCCCTTGATTTAAAACAAGACTGCCTGAGCCGAGTGTAACTTCTCCGCCCGTTGCCACAAGTGTACCGTTATTACGATTGAATCCGTCAATATTAAGAGTTCCGTTTGTTACGTTAACTGTTCCGTTCCAGATATCATTAGTACTTGTATCTGTTGCACCTGAATTAAGATTAACCACAACACCATTACCATCAAGAGTTAATGAAGAACCTGTACTGATACCTGTTGCCGCATCTTTTGCAATACTGCCTGAAGTCAGGGTTATATCTGAATTAATAGCCCCGGTACTACCCTGAGCATCCTGCCCTATATTAAAATTACCGTCCTTAACGGTTAAATTACCACTCCACGCTTCTTCAGTCGCCCAGTTTAATGTACCGTTATTAATTGTGTTAACCGAGCCTTCTCCAAAAAATTTATCGGTAACTGTAGTCACTGAATTTATACCATTCTGAGTAAATGAACCTGTATAAGCGGAATTGTCCCCTTTAAGAGCCAGCAAACCTTCATTCGTAATATTACCGCTGCCGCTAATATTGCCGTTTACGGTACTAGAGCTATCTGTATCAAATTCCCATATACCATTATTGGTAATATCTGTACCAAAAGTGTTTGAACCCTGCACAAGGGCATTGCCGGCATTAAATATGTCATTTTGTCCTGCACCTGTTTGTACCCCCGCATTAAGAGTAACGTTTGCCAGATTCAACTGACCTGCCGCATTATAAATGGCACCGCCCTGAGTTGCAATATTGTTTGTAAATATACTATCCGTAACGGTAATCGTTCCGCCGTTATTATAAATAGCGCCGCCAAGCCCTGTGGCTTCATTATTTTTTAAAATAACATTGTCCACATTTACTTCTGCCAGTGTACTATTATTTTCAATAACTGCACCATTTGCTGATTTAGAACCGTCCTCACTTCCGTTACTACCATTTTTGTAAGCGTCTTGAATAGTCAAATCTTTAATATTCAATTCAGTATCAACACCTGTTGCAATATTAAAGAAACTACCGTTAGTATAATTAACTGTTTCACCACCGGTTGAGGCAACAATTTCTCCGGAAAGTACGCTATCTGCAGCATTTTCATTTCTTCCGGTTACATTAAAAACCCCTTCTGCAGTTGCACTCAGAGATTTGTCAATGTGATATTCATCGGTATTTCCGACAGAAAACTGGAAGAATCTTCCGCCTGATGTTTTATTCATCTCGTACAGAGTATTATTATCAGTCATTCCGGTTGTTTCAAGGAAAATACTCTTTAAATCATCCGTGATACCGACACTATATTTATACGATGTCGTAGCACCTATAAGCTCAACATTTCCTGAAGATGGATCCGAATCAAATTGGGCATTACCATCTAATACATCTTTATTTGTATAATATCTCCGGCTGCCGGTTTCACTGCCGCCTATAAAGATATTTCCTATTTGAAATTCTGCGGTATTTCCGCCATCATTCCCGACATAAAGTGTATCAGTCTTCATATGCCCCTGAGCAGCAGTAGAACCTTCATCTACAAACTCGGCATTAATGTTAATTTTTACCACTTCGTCTGTTTCAAGGTTTGAGAAAGAATAATCTTTTAAAGCACCATCTGCACTCAAATCCAAAACAGAATTATGCAAGACATAAGTTGTACCGCCCGTAAAGTTTGTTACATCCCCTAAAATCACATCACTGTTATTAAATACAACTCTATTTGCATTCCCGTTATCCACAGCACCCGCAAGAGTATAATTACCATTGTTAAAAGTTGCGGTTGCACCTGATGCACCATCTATAAAATTAACAACACTTTCACTAATAGTGCTACTTCCTGTAACACCGGTAGAAGTATGATTAAGCTGAGCACCGCTTCCAAGGTGAACTTTATTATAATTGACAGATTCTGCGGTAATATTTAAACTTCCTGCGTTAATATTTTTATCTCCGCCGAAAACTTTACCGGTTTCGGCAACAGTTGTAGAGGTGTCGGCAATTTCCTGACTAAATGTACCCGTAAAGCCGGAAGCATCACCTTCAAGCACAAGAGTACCTTCGTTTGTTACGCCGCCAGTTCCGCTTAATATTCCGCCATATGTTACTTTTCCTTGTGTTGTAAGGGTTTCGATATTTGTTCCGTCAATATTAAGATCAGCTGTTGTATTTGAATTATTCAGTACTAAATCAAGCCCTGAATTTGTACCATTGTTAACTGCACCTATGATTGAATTTGCATCACTATTATTGAGAATTTCGACAACAGAATTTGAGGTTGTAAAAGTAGAACCGTCCGCAAGAAATGAATTCGCATTAAAAATAACTTTACCATCGGTAATATTATTGTTTTTAAACAGAGAACCTCCGGACGCAACTGTTGTTTCTCCGCCTGTTTGAGTAAAGTTTGCAAGTCCGCTGTTATCACCGTTCACAGAAAGATTTATCTTATCAGCCTTAAAAGTACCGTCACCTTTAAGGTTGCCATTTACAGCCATATCAATATTTGAATAAAGAATACCACTCTGATTAATTGTAATATCAGCATCACTACCAAAGAAAGAATCGGAAGAAGCTCCCTGTGCGGAATCAAAAGCTAGAGTTCCCTCATCTACAGTCACATTTCCGACAAACTCAGTATTGTCTCCCGTCATGTATAAGGTGCCGTCACCCTGTTTTATAAATTTACCGTTGCCTGAACTATTAGGCTGAGAAGCAAGTCCTGATAAGCTTTGAGCAGGTACCCCCCCCCCGGTGGCGTTTACAATATCAAATATCAGAGTAGCTCCGCCGTGTACTTTAGTACTGTGTACTTTAGTACTGTTTGCATTATAATATTTGTCATTTGCATCATCGGCAATATATTTCAAAATACCTTTCGCAACAGATACCTGACCTGAAAAATCGGAAAAATCTCCGTTTATAGTCATTGTATTGGAACCTGACTTGATTATCTCAGCATTTGTAACACCATCAGCAAGTGTTACGTTATTTTCAGTCATAGTAAAATCTGAACCGATTTTATACTCAACAGAACCATAGCTTTCCGTCACTTTAATAATTGCATTTTCAAGCGAAGGAGCTGTTTGACTTGCGAAAGTCAATTTTCCGTAACCTTCAATATTTACACTACCCGTATAATCAGCACTGTTGTTATCTGCAACAACAAGATTCCCGCCAGATTTTATATTAATAGCAGCAGTATTATCGTCGGAAGCAAGTCCGCTGTTTATCGTAACATCACCGCCCTGCTGTACATACATAGTACTGTTTTGGGCAAAATAAATATCGTTAGCTAAACCGTTTGCCGTATTCCCGGTAAATGTTGAATTACTGATATTAATAACGGCATTTGCGGCATTATAGATAGCTCCGCCCTGTGCAGTTCCGCCCGTGGCAGTAACAGAGTTATTTGAAAAAGTCGTACCGCTTATATTAGCAGTAACAGAGTTATTTGAAAAAGTCGTACCGCTTATATTAGCAGTACCGGAGTTGTACAATGCCCCGCCCTGAGCAGTGAGAGTAAGATTATTAGATGTTCCTTGAGCAATAGCACTATTATCGGTAAAAGACGATTCATTTGAAATTGTTAGATTACCGCTGTTATACAATGCTCCGCCGAGAACAGTTGCTTTTGCTGCTGTAACACCGCTGTTCCCCTCTGCATTAATATTTGCAGTAGCAGTTGTGGTATTAAATGAGGTATTTGAAATATTCATCTGATTTGTATTATATACAGCACCACCAAGAATTTCCGAAGTCAAAATATGGTCTCTGGCAACAGATGAACTTTCAGAACTAGCAGTTGAAGTAACACTGTTATCGGAAAACGATGAATCTGATATTTGGGAGTTACTGTTATTATTAACAAGACCGCCATGTATCTGCATCGTAACATCACGCCCCAAACGTTCTCCGCTTATACCAACGGTATTATTTGTAAAGTTTGTCTGATTAAAATTTAAACTTCCTGCACTATTTTCCGAATGAGCAATCGCCCCCTCCAACAGCCAACTTATATCATTTAGAGTCCCTGAATCTTGAGAATATGCATATTGTAAATTATCAAATGTTACATTGTTGAAAGTGAGACTAGCACCGCCGGTTGTCTCAAATCCGCTGCGGTCATTAGAATATAATGTTCCATAAACCCGCTTACCGCCGCCGTTTACTACAATATTTACAGAGCTTGAAATAATAGGCAGTTTATCATTCTGCAGCCCAAAAGCCCCATATCCCTGTCTGAGTTCTATATCATTCAAAATATTTAATGTGTTATTCGTACTATAATTTGCATCTGAAAGCTCCCCTCCGGTAGTGATATCCTCCGCTGAAGCAGATAGCCCGAAACAAAGCCCTCCTGCTAATAGTGACATAATAATTGCATACTTTAAAAATCTTGACTCTTTCTTCATCACTCATTCCCTATTTTATTTAATATTTTAGGCTCTGTCACAACAAATGGTTGATTTTGACGAGAAATAGCGTATAATAATAGTAAGAAACAGTACCACCGAAGGAGGTAATTGGATATGCCTACTATCAA
>CALVBS010000006.1 GCA_944325865.1 Candidatus Gastranaerophilales bacterium
GATATTTATGACTTATTGTATCAATCTGTAATATTAAATTTACCAAATAAAAAAGTTTGTGGTATAAATTGTAATGGGAAGGAATTTCCTAAAGAGGAAGACCTGACCGATCCGAGATTAGATGTTTTTAAAAACATTAAAATCGAAGGAGCAAAATAATAAGTAAGTTTCATACAACATTTACAAAAATGTAAAAGAAATATAAGTAGTAGTAAAAATAAAAAGGAAAAAGGAAAATGGCAGTACCAAAGAAAAGAACAGGACATTCCGCACAGGGACACAGAAGAAGCAACTGGAAGGCAACAAAACCTGAGTTGACAAAATGCCCTAACTGCGGAGCAGCAGTATTAACACATACAGTATGTACAGCTTGCGGAACATACAAAGGTCAACCGGTAAGCTTGAAAGACAGAAAAGAAGATGCAGTTGTTGAAGCAAAACCTGCAAAAAAATCTTCTAAAAAAGCTGAAGAAGTAAAGGTTGAAGAACCGAAAGCTGAAGTTAAAGCTGAAGAAGTTGAGACTGTAACAGCTGAAGCTGAAGAAACTAAAGAAGTTGAAGCTGTTGAAGAAAAAACTTCCGATGCTGAAGAAAAAGAAGAAAAATAGTTAATTTTATATTGAATGGTTGAAAGAAACCTTTCAGCCATTCAACTTTTCAACCGTTAAACATTAAAGACTTTGAGAGGGAAAGATGACTAGAATAGCAATAGATGCAATGGGTGGGGACCATGCTCCGCACGAAATCGTAGCAGGTGCCGTTTGGGCGGCTCAAGATTACGGTGTCGCTCTTGAACTTGTAGGGAAACAGGATCGTATTGAACAGGAATTGGACAGGATTGCTCAGGAAGGGATTTATTCGGATTGCGGTTCTGGCGGCAAACAAAGACGTATCAAGATTGATTTAAATAAACTTGATATCAAAATAACCCATGCCTCGGAAGTTATAGAAATGGGCGAAGCTCCGGGTCAGGCTATTCGTAAGAAAAAGAAATCATCTATAGTGCTGGCAGTGGATGCAGTTGCAAAAGGTAGTTCTGATGCGGTTGTCGCCGCAGGTTCTACAGGTGCAGCCATGGCATCAAGTCTTTTCGGACTCGGAAGATTAAACGGAATTGACCGACCTGCTATTGCGGTTACACTTCCTACCATGAAACGTCCGATTGTCCTTATTGACGGCGGTGCTAACAGTAATTGTACCCCTGAAATGCTTTTTCAATTTGCAATTATGGGTATGACATTTTCAAAAAATGTTTTGGGAATTGAAAATCCGCGTGTAGGTGTTTTGAATATCGGGGAAGAAGCAGGTAAAGGTAATGAACTGGCTCAGGCTACATATAAACTTCTTGATGAACACCATGAAAAAATAAACTTTGTCGGTAACATTGAGGGTAAAGAAATTTTCTTAAGTGTATGTGATGTTGTTGTATGTGACGGTTTTGTAGGAAACGTGGCATTGAAAATTACGGAAGGTACATCTTCAATGTTGTTCAGAATGATTAAGTCAGAATTTAAATCTGATCTTGCAGGTAAAATAATCGGCCTTTTGGCAAAACCGTTTATGAAAAGAATCGGCAAGAAAATCAATTACGAAGAATTCGGCGGAGCATTACTTTTAGGTGTAAAAGGCATTACGGTTATTTCCCACGGAAGAAGTAAGGCATATGCAATTAAGAATGCTGTCCGTGTTGCAAAAGAAGCCGTTGAAACAGGCGTTAATGAAAAGATTTCCAGATTTAATGAGGAACAATAAATATGACGAATAAAACAATACCGCTTAGAATTGCGGGTGTAGGATACAGTTTACCCGAAACCGTCATTACAAATGACGATTTGACAAAATTATACGAAACTTCCGACGAGTGGATTTATACGAGAACCGGTATAAAAGAACGCCGTGTGGTTTCCGGAGAACAGAATGCTATTGATTTGGGATTTGAGGCTGCTCAGAAAGCTATTGAAAGAGCAAAAATTAATCCTGATGAAATTGAGCTTATTATTGCTGCTTCTTCTGCTCCTCCTGATTTGTATCCTGCAATAGCATGTCATATTCATCAAAGATTGGGTATTAAAGAACAGATTCCTGCTTTTGATATTACTGCTGCTTGCTCAGGTTTAATTTATGCTTTGAGTATTGCAAAAGCTTATATCGGTTCTGGAATGTATAAAAAAATTCTTCTTGTCGCTACTGATAACAACTCAAGACTTGTTGACTGGACAGACAGAGGAACTTCAATTCTTTTCGGAGACGGTGCAGGTGCAATGGTTGTGACCGAGGCCGAAGACGGTATTGATGATATTATTGCTATTGATATTAAGGCTGATGGTAATTACGGAAACTTAATAGAACTTTCTTTTGACGGAAAAAATTGCCCGCTTGTTGAACAGTATGAGGAAAAACCTAAAGGTATAAGAATGAATGGCAGAGGTGTTTATACATTTGTAGCAAAAATTCTGCCTCACTATGTTGAAAGTCTTATTACAAATGCCGGTTTAAAAGCAGAAGACATTGATTATTTAATACCTCATCAGGCAAATATCAGAATTATTCAGGCTGTTCAGGAACGTCTGGGATACAGCGATGAGAAAGTTGTTACAAATATCAAGTATTACGGTAACACATCTGCTGCATCAATTCCTATTGCCTTAGCGGAAAGTGTTGAAAAAGGAAATCTAAAACTCGGAACGACAGCTGTTCTTTGCGGATTCGGTGCCGGAATGACATGGGGCGGTGCGATTGTCCGACTAAGAGAGGGTATTTGCTAATGGGTTTACGGCTTGGTGAAATTCGAGGATTTGATATTTTAGCTGCTAAATCTTCAGGGTTTTCAAATACAATTAATTTTGCAAATCCTAAATTTGTTGAAAATATTCCTAAACGGGAAACTATACTTTCGTGTAAGCCTTTTAAACCTGAATGTGAGTTTTGTAAAGAGAAAATCGGATTATTAAATGACGATGTGTTTATAAAATCTGATAACAGTCAAAAACTTTTAAAATAGAAATTTATAAATTAAAAAGAGGAAAGGGTTTATGATTTTCCTCTTTTTGTTTGGATTCTAAACGGTTTACTTTTGGCGTGTTTGTAGTATAATCAACTCATAAGTACAAGAGAGGGATATGTTTATGACAAAAAAAGTTGCATTTATTTTTCCGGGACAGGGTTCTCAATCCGTCGGAATGGGTAAAGATTTATATGAAAGCAATGCAGGGGCAAAAAATGTTTTTGATACTGCTGACAGAGTATTAGGTAAAAATATTACTACAATGTGTTTTGATGGTCCGGAAGACGCATTGAAACAAACCGTTAATACTCAGCCGTCGATAGTTAGTATGTCTATTGCTGCACTTGAAGCGTTGAAGTCAGAATGTGATATTACTCCTGCTTATGTTGCAGGACACAGCCTCGGAGAATATTGTGCAATGTATGCTGCAGGTGTCATGTCTTTGGAAACAGCTTTAAAAGCTATTCAAAAAAGAGCTGATTTGATGGGTGAAACAAAAGGCGGTGCTATGGCTGCTGTTTTGAATGCATCTGATGAAGCTTTAAAAGAATCATTGAAAGAAGCTTCCGAAGTAGGATATGTTGATGTGGCAAATTACAACTCTCCTGCTCAGGTTGTTATAACGGGGGATGAAAATGCTGTCGCAAAAGCAGGTGAATTGTTAATGGCAAAGGGTGCCAGACGAGTTGTTCCACTCGCTGTTTCCGGAGCTTTTCATTCGAAATTTATGGAAAATGCAGGACATGAGTTTGAAAAATTTGCAGCAGGTTTGGAACTTAACAATGCAAAAGTTCCTGTAATTACAAATGTCGATGCCTTGCCAACAACTATGGCAGAAGATTTCAGAAAGAAAATGCCGCAGCAGATTTATTCATCGGTTCACTGGACTCAAACAATTCAAAAGATGGCAGATGACGGTGTGGAAATTTTTGTTGAAATAGGTCCGGGTAAAGTTCTTGCAGGTTTAAATAAAAAAATAGTTCCTGAAGCTAAAGTTTATAATATTTTTGACAGGGCTACTCTTGATTCAACCTTAGAAGCTTTAAAAGAAGAATTAAGCTGTACGGCTGCAAGGTAGTTGTACAGTTAAGGAGGATTTTATGAGATATAAATTAATTGCAGTCATTGCAGCAGTTATAATATCAGGGTTATGCGTAAACGCACAGGATACCCAGAAGGCTCCTGCAATGAGCGATGGGTTGGAACATTATTACCAGAGTATGAGAACATGTACGCCGACTGTCTATAAATATGATTCTCTTATGATGGGAATTGTTAACACCAATCAGGTTATAGGACAAGAAGACGGCAAGTGTGTCATTAAAGAGGAAATTAATCCTCAGATGGTAATGGTTTGCAAACTCCCTATGCGTATTACACAAAAATATGCAAATGAACATTTGAAAATGCTTAAAGAAAATATAGTATCTGATTTTGTTCAGAAAAATAGTTTTATAGATGGAATAAAAAAAGATGCTAGGTACTGTCAGGTTCAGGCAAAGCAATAAAAAAGGAGAAAAATAAATGTCAGAAAAATTAGCATTAATAACAGGTGCCTCACGCGGTATAGGAAAAGCTTGTGCGATTGAGCTTGCTAAAGCAGGTTACGATATTGCCGTAAACTATGCAGGGAATGTTGATGCGGCAAATAAAACAGTTGAAGAACTCAAAGCTTTGGGTGTAGATGCTGCAGCTTTTAAGTTTGATGTTTCTAATAAAGAGGAATCCGCAAAGGGCGTGGAAGAAGTGCTTGCAAAATTTGGAAGAATTGATGTTCTGGTAAATAATGCGGGCATTACAAGAGATGGTTTGTTTATGAGAATGAGTGCAGAAAACTGGGATGCAGTTATTAATACAAATCTATCAAGTGCATTTTATGTTTCACAACCTGTTGTTAAGGTTATGATGAAACAAAGAAGCGGTTCGATTGTTAATATGTCAAGTGTTGTCGGCGTTTCAGGCAATGCAGGCCAGGCAAATTATTCGGCTGCAAAAGCAGGTCTTATCGGTTTAACAAAAACTCTTGCAAAAGAACTGGGTTCCCGCGGAATCAGAGTAAATGCCGTGGCTCCGGGATTTATTAATACTGATATGACAAAAGATTTGGATACATCAAAATTTACCGATTTTATACCGCTTAAACGTCTCGGTGAACCTGAAGATATTGCTAAAACTGTTAAATTTTTGGCTGTTGATGCAGACTATATTACAGGTCAGGTTATTGAAGTTGATGGAGGTCTGATTATCTAAAAGTTTGTTGGATTTTAACTAAGTAACGAATTTTAACAAAATAGTCGTTTATTTGTAAATTCCTTGCAAAAAAAATATGTAGCAGATATAATATTATAGAAAATATAGTAATACAATTATTAATATGAGGTAAAGAAGAATGAGTAGTACATTAGAAAAAGTTAAAAAAGTTGTAGTTGACCAGTTAAGTGTTGATGAATCTTTAGTTACTCCAGAAGCAAGCTTCACAGCTGACTTGGGTGCTGATTCATTAGATACTGTTGAATTGGTTATGGCTTTTGAAGAAGAATTCGGCTGCGAAATCCCTGATGAAGAAGCTGAAAAAATTCAGACAGTTCAAGATGCTGTAAACTACATCGATTCACACTCATAGTTGATTGTAATATAAAACATTCAACCGGAGTTAATCTAAACTTTGAAGAATGATATTTAAAAACGAGGGTGAAAATTGAATATTATTTTCTCCCTCGTATATTTATCACAGAGAGTAAAAAGGTAAAGAGATGACTAAAAGAAGAGTAGTAATTACAGGGATGGGTGCCGTTTCACCTTTTGGAGTAGGTGTTGAAAAGTTTTGGCACAACCTTGTTGAGGGAAACAGCGGAATCAGTACTTCCGAATCGATTGATATTTCTAAGCATGTAGTTAAAATTTCCGGCGAAGTTAAAGATTTTAATCCGGAAGAATATTTGGATCCTAAAGAAGCAAAGAAGATGGACAGATTTATTCAGTTTGCACTTGTTGCTGCTGATGAAGCCGTTAAAGATGCAAAACTGGAAGAGGTTAAAGATGTTGATCCTTACAAAATAGGCGTTATTGTCAGTGCTGCCGCCGGCGGTTTCAGAACTTTTGAAGATAACCATGTTCGTATTCTTGAAAAAGGACCTAATAAATGTTCTCCGTTTACAATTCCTATGATGATTGTAAACATGGCATCAGGTCGTATTTCAATGAGATATGGTTTTAAAGGTATCAATAAAGTTGTGGTTTCTGCCTGTGCAACAGGTACTCATTCTATAGGTGATGCTTTCCGTTCAATTCAATACGGCGATGCCGATATTATGGTTACAGGAGGCTGTGAGGCAACTATTTGTGATGTTGGTATAGGTGCATTCTCCAGTGCCAGAACACTTTCAAAGCGTAACGATGAGCCTAAAAAAGCATCACGTCCTTGGGATGTGGACAGAGACGGATTTGTTATGAGTGAAGGTGCCGGTGTTATTGTTCTTGAGGAATATGAACATGCTAAAAAACGCGGTGCAAAAATTTATGCGGAAATTGTAGGATATGGGCAGACCGGTGATGCTTATGATGTTGTAGCTCCGGATCCGGAAGGTAATGGTGCTAAACATTCCATGCAATTCGCACTTCAAGATGCAGGTATGAAACCGGAAGATATTGACTATATCAATGCACACGGAACAAGTACGGGTCTTGGTGATATTGCAGAATCTTATGCTATTGCAGGTGTATTTGGAGATAAAAAAACAAATCCGAAATTAATGGTAAGTTCTACAAAAAGCATGCATGGACATTTGCTTGGTGCAACCGGTGCGGTTGAATGTATTGCTTGTGCAAAAGCTATTAGCGAAAGCATTGTACCGCCTACAATTAATCTTGATAATCAGGATGAAAAAGTTGCTGACCTTGATTATGTACCGCATAAGGCAAGAAAGGCTGAAATTAAAAGTGCATTGTCAAACTCCTTTGGATTTGGCGGTCAGAATGCAACTATTATTCTGAAAAAAGTGTAGTGTTGTTTTAACTTATTCTAATAAAAAACCGTTAATCGATTAACGGTTTTTTATTTATAATATATAAAATTTTTAATAAATCTTTATAATTTGATAAGTATTAAAATATGTAAAGCTGATTTTTAAAATAGTTAAAATTCAGTTATAATGTCTTCCATGGTATTATATAATATGTAGGTGGATTGTCTTTTTTATTAAATTTTTTTCAAAAATATCCGATAATGAATACGTAAGGTCATAATAATGTAATTTGGCCTTGTGTGTATTAACGCCAATCGAAATAAAGCCGTTATATGGTGTTCCAGTAGATGATACACCAACTCCTACGGGTGTGGATTCTCCAACAATGCCGACAACACCAACTGAACCGTCTGAGCCTGCTGATGAAATGGTTTGCCGTGATGCAAGCGGAAGAACCCAAAATATCAGCGGTAAATTTACTACTGAAGGTGAAGACAGTAAAAAACCTGATAAATTTGTGATTACCGATAATTCGTCAGGAGAAGACCATGTTTATACATACGAAAAAATCGGTGAGGACGAAAACGGAAAAGCTATTTACACATGTGTTTCCATGAACGGTATTGCCCTTGAGGATAATCAATATACCCTGGAGTGGCTTGAAGACGGTTCTCCTGAACTTGTTCAATATGATAATCAGGATAATTTCGGACGTGGTTTAAGAGCCAAAAAAGAATAGTATAAGTAATATTTAAGGAGATAAGATTTATATCTTGTCTCCTTTTTAAGCAATAAGAAGGAGATAAAGAAAATGGTATATGCACCTGAAGTTGTAGTTTGGGAAACTACGTATAAATGTAATGCGAAATGTATTCATTGCGGGTCTGACTGTGCTTCGCAGGAAAAGCCTTATCAGCTTTCAACGGCGGAATGTCTTGATATTATTCAGGATTTGGAATATCTAGGGGCAAAATTGGTCGTTTTTTCCGGAGGAGAACCTTTATTGAGAAAAGATATAGGGGCTCTGGCAGCAGCATTAAAGCGTGCTAATATAGATGTTGCATTTATTTCCAATGCCCTTGCAGTTAATGAAGAAACTGTAAAAATTATCAAAGCTGTCAGACCAAAGGTATTTGGAATAAGTATAGACGGCGGAAAAGAGTATATGCATGATTACATCAGAGGTCACAAGGGGACTTTTGCAAATGTTGTTAAAGCTATTGGTCTTTTGCAGGAAAACGGTATTGAGGTTTCCGTTGTCACGACTGTTCACAAATTGAATTTCCCGCATCTGCCTTTAATCAGAGATTTTTTAATTAATATGGGTGTAAAACTCTGGCAGATTCAGTATGCGGATTTTATCGGCAGAATGCCGAGAGAGGCAATGCTTACAGAAGGACAATTCTTTGAGCTTTCAAAATTTATTCTTAATTTACAGGAAAATTACAAAGATAAGTTTAATGTTGTAACCGGTGCTGATGTAATGGGCTATATGAGTGATTATGCAACACGTCTGCAGGGTTCCTGGTATGGATGTCCTGCAGGGATAAAAGCTCTTGGTCTCGGCAGTGACGGAGCTGTGAGGGGGTGCCTGTCACTTCAAAGAGATGAATATATAGAAGGATACACAACGGAACGTTCTTTACGTGAAATCTGGCAGGATAGAGATGCATTTGCATATAACAGACATTTTGACTGTTCAATGCTGACCGGATACTGTAAAGATTGTGTTTATGCTTCAGTCTGCAAGGGTGGCTGTGTTCGTTCTGCAACGCCGGAATGCGGACAAAGATGCAATCCTTACTGTTTGTATAAAATTGAAAAAGATGGGTTCACATCAGACGAGCAGGCAAGAATTGAATTTTCAAAAGAAGAGATTGCGGAATTGTATAACCCTATACATCCGCTTCCTCAGGAATTTTGGGAAGATGATTTTTGTTCAAATATTCTGGAATTTTGAAGATAACTTTTGTCAGTGCGGGAATTTATTTTATAATTTCCGTGCTGAAATTGTGGCTTAATATAGTATAAAAATAAGTGCTTCATTTTTTGATTTCTTTTTATGATATAATTATTTTGAAAAAATGGAGTTAAGTTTCTTATGATGAGCCAGAATAAAAAATTATCGATAGCATTCTACTGGCATATGCATCAACCTGTTTATCAACTGTCGCCTGAAGGTGATTATTTAATGCCGTGGACAAGACTTCACGCCGTTAAAGATTATCTTGATATGATAACAATGCTTGATGATTTCAAAACAATTAAACTAAATGTAAATCTGGTGCCTGTTTTGTTGGATGCGTTTATTGATTACGGTGAGAAAGGTATGCATGATTTACATTCAAGGCTTACTGTCACACCTGTTGAAAACTTAACTGCTGATGACAAAGAATTTATTTTGAACAATTTTTTTGATGCAAACTATCAAACAATGATTCTTCCGTATGATGAGTATAACCGTTTATATCAAAAACGTCAAAATCTTGCGGAAGTCGATATTGATGCATTTACCGATGAAGAATATTCGGATTTAATGGCATTGTTTAACCTTGTATGGTTCGATCCGGTTTATAAAAATGATTATGTTGAATTGAGAAAATTGTTTAAGAAGAAAAAGGGCTATACGCTTGAAGACAGATACAGAATAATTGAAATTCAGCGTGATATTATAAGAAAAATTATTCCGGCTTACAGAAAATATGTACGGGATGGTAAAGTTGAAGTTACAACAAGTCCTTATTATCATCCGATTGTGCCTATACTTCTTGATATAAAAGGTATAAAAATTGAAGATAGAACCGGACTGCCTAACGACTTGAAAATGTCACTTGATGCAAAAATGCAGATAGAAATGGCACAAAAAAGAATTGAGGAATTAATTGGTATAAGCCCTAGAGGAATCTGGCCTTCCGAGCATTGTGTCAGCGGAAAAGAATTGGATTTGTTTAAAGAAATGGGGTTTGAATGGACAATTTCCGATGAGGGAATTCTTGCCAATTCTATTAATTTTGAATTTGTCAGAGATTTTAAAGGTTATGCAGAAGAACCTTATCATCTTGTAAAATCTTACGAATACAAAAATGGTCTGAAAATGATTTTTAGAGATTCAATTATCTCAAATTTAATCGGGTTTGAATATCCGAATTTTGACTCTGAATTTGCTGCTAATGACTTATATGACAGAATTAAAGTTTTGCAGAGCAAACTATTGTCATCTCCGGATGAAAATCATATTCTGACTATTGCAATGGACGGTGAAAATTGCTGGGAGAATTATCCGCAGGATGGAATTATTTTTCTGAAAACATTATATTCTTTGATTGAAAAAGATGAATCTCTTGAAACTGTTTTGATTAGTGATTATCTTGAAAAAGAAAAATATCATAAGCCGCTGCCGAAGATTGCCGCAGGTTCATGGATAAATCGAAATTTTAAATTATGGATTGATGAACCTATCAAAAATCTGGCCTGGAGTTACCTTAAACAGGTGAGAGATGATTTTTCGGCTTACGTGAAAAAAAATCCGTACAACCCGAATATTGAACTTGCACGACGTGAATTATTTATATGCGAAGGAAGTGATTGGTTCTGGTGGTATGGGGAACCGAATGATTCCGGCAAGGATAATATTTTTGACTATATATTCAGGGAACATCTGAAAAATATATATATATATCTGGGTCTTGAAGCTCCTTCACATTTGGATATTCCGTTATTATCCGCAATTACAAAACCGTCAAGATATCCAAAATGTGAGATTAAACCTGAACTTGACGGGCAGGATAAAAAAGGAGATGATTCATGGCTTAATGCCGGTTGTATAGATATTCCTGACGGTCCGGTGCTTAAAGAAAGCAAATTTTTTAACCGTATATGTTTTGGATATGACAAAGATAATTTGTATTTGCGGTTTTATGTAAATAATTATCTGAGAGATAATCCCGAATTTTTTAAACGTACTTATCAGATGTATATTTATTTGAGAAATTCAAATAAAAAACATTCACTTTCGCCAATCCGATTGATAAATAAAACGGAGAATATTCTGCCTGTAATTAAAGAAAAGTTTCATAATGAAATTCAACTGTCAATCACCGGCGGGAGGCTGCAGTTTGTCAGGTTTATTAAAGCTCAGCCTCATAATTTATGGGTTATACAAAATTCAAAGGATATTTTTGCAGTATATGACAAAGTTATGGATTTGAAGATTCCTTTTAAATCTATGGAGATTGATTTCGGAGAAACTCTGGAATTCCTTTTTGTAACAGGTAAAATGGGGATAAGTGACGTATTTATCCCGAATGAAATGCTTTTATCCGTCAGACGTGATTAAAAAATGTAACATATTGTAAATATTGGATAAAATATGTTAAAGTTTTTTATATTACGACCGTTACATGGAATAAGAAAAGGAAAGAATTAATGGTTGATTTTAACAGTAATATTTCTCAAGAACCAAAAGGGCTCCCGCAGCTTGATAAAGACTACTGGCAGTCTCAAAAAAAAGTTGAAAAAAATGAGCCGAATTTGTTTGATAATTTAATAAAAACTAATTTTGATGTTGAGAATTTAAAAGATATTTCAGTCTTTTCATCAAAAGAAAAATAGATTTTAATGATTCCTTGAATAAAAATAAAGACCTCCCGTGTGAAGAGGTCTTTTTTTATTTTTAATTTGCCGGAATGTCCGACAACTGATTTGTTGTATTTGTTATGATTTCATTGCTGTTGCATAAGATATAATAAGAAGAATGGCAAATACAATCAGAACTGCATAGCCGAGATTCTTATTGTAATCCTCAAGCGGTTGTCCCGAACTGTCTTTGTATCTGTCAAATGTGATTGCGATTAAATCAATTATTGACCATATACCGCATCCGCCTAATGTGAGAGTTTGCAAAATTCCCAGTCCTATATAACCCGTGTAATATCTGTGTACACCGAGCCATCCTAATAAAAAGCATAACAAAAGTGTAATTGAAAAACTTCTTTGTTTTGTTGGTTGAATTTCATTAGACATAATCTACTTCCTTCTATTTTTTATAAAACTCTTTACTAATATTAACAGTCTTATTTCCTGTTGTCATCGTCTTTTTGTTTTAATTTAATTAATCAAACAATCCCCAGGTTATAAGATTTATGAATACAATTAACAGAATTAACAATGCAAATACCGCATAAGATAAATATTTGTTGTATCCTTTTAAGTCCTGTCCCTTACTGTCGCGGAATTTGTTTAAGATTAGAGATAACAGGTCGATTAAATACCATATTCCGAAACCGCCGGCTGTGATTAACTGCAATATACCTATTAATGTGTAGCCTGTATAAAATCTATGGACACCTAAACCGCCGAATAAAAAACATAATAAAAGTGTAATTGAAAAACTGCGTTGTTTTCCGGGTTGAATTTCATTTGACATAATAGTTACTTCCTTTTGTTTTTCTATAATCCATTGACATATTATCAATGTGGCAGCTTCTTGTCATCATCTTTCTGTTTTAGTTTATATAAATATAAAAGGAGCAGACTTTTTATGGAAAAATCTGGCTCCTTTTTTAATACTCTGTTTATTATGTAGCACTGGTAACAGCTACAAGTATTATGATTAATGCAAGAACACCAAGTATGGCATAACCTAAATTTTTGTTATAACCTTCGAGTTCTTGTCCGTTGCTGTCTTTGTATTTACCAAATACTATAGACAGAAGGTCGATTAAATACCATATACCGCAGCCGCCTGCAGTAAGAAGTTGTAATACACCAAGACCAATATAGCCTGTATAGAATCTGTGCACTCCGAGTCCGCCTAACAAGAAACACAGAAAAAGCGTAACAGGATAACTATGTTTTGAATTTTGTAAATGTGACATTTTACTTCCTCCTATTTAAATACCTGTTTAAGCTTAACAGGGGGGGGGGTGTCATCCTCTCAATGATTGATTTTTGAGCAGTTTTTAATGATAAGCCCAATCCATAAAAAGAACATGAGCGGTGCAACAATTACAATTTTCGGGTTGAAGTTATACGCGTCCGTAAATCTGCCTTCAAATAATGCATTGAAGGCTCTTGTAATTCCGCATCCCGGACAGTTGTGGTGTGTGATAATTTTCCATATACAAACCACTCTTCCACCGTTATGCATAAGAAGTTTTACTGCAATATAGAAAAATACCGGCAAAAGAAGTATAAATATAAATTTTACTAACTGTTTATTTACCTGTAGAACCAAAGCCTCCGGCACCTCTCAGGGTTTCTGTTAATTCTGTGACCACTTCAATTTCGGCCTGTTCAACTTTTGCTATAATCATTTGTGCAATTCTTTCATCAGGCTGGATTGTGTATGTTTCGTTTGAAAGATTAACAACGGGAATACAGACTTCACCTCTGTAGTCTTCATCAATAGTTCCGACACAATTTATCAGAGTTATTCCATGTTTTATCGAAAGGCCGGAACGAGGTCTTATCTGTGCTTCGTAGCCATGTTCAAGTTCTATTTTTAGTCCGGTTGGAATCAATGCTCTTTCCAGAGGTTTCAGGGTAACCGGTTCTGTTATTGCAGCACATAAATCCATTCCTGCAGCACCTTCGGTTTTGTATTCGGGTACAAATTTGTTATGTTCAAGACGTTCTATTTTTAAAATTGTCATAATATCCCTCTTTCTCTTTTCAGGTTGATAATTTTTTCGTAAGATTGTTCGATATTTTCTTTTAATTCTATATCTGTTACGGCTTTTCGGGCAAGTTGTTCAATCATGGAAATCGTTTTAGAATTTGAATTTCTGTAAATAAACATATTCAACCCTGCTCTTATTCCTTTTTCGCAAGCCTCTAATGTATTGAATTTCGACACTCCTTTCATAACCATATCATCAGAGATTATAATTCCGTTATAATTGAGTGTATTTCTTAAGTATGAAATGGCATTTTTGCTCAATGATGTAGGGAGAATTTCTTTATCAAAGCAGGTACAGTGAAGATGTGCAATCATCATCATTTCTATTTTTTCTTTTGCAGCTGCTGCAAAAGGTTTGATATGTGTTTTTTCCATTTCTTCAAGTGAGAGGTTAATTTCCGGCAGTGTCAAATGGCTGTCGGTATTGGCATCTCCATGGCCCGGGAAATGTTTTACACAAGGTATAATCCCATTTTTGCGATATGTCTCGCTTACAATATTTTCTGCTTTGATAACATCATCCGCATTATTTGAAAATGCTCTTTCTCCAATTATTGGATTTTTCGGATTTGTATTAACATCAATGCATGGTGCAAAATTCAGGTTAATACCGTATGATTTGAGTTCTTTTGCTATCTCTTCGGTTTGTTGTTGCAAAAAGTCGAATCCCTTTTCAAATGCAAATTTTGCCGAGAGATATTTTTTCCCGCCGTGAATGTTTTCTGTTCGTTCTACTCTGCCGCCTTCCTGATCGATTGAGAGAAACGGCGGAATCATTGCTGACATATTTATTTTTTTACAAAGGTTTTTCAGACCGGCTGATGATTTAATATCGTTTGTAAAAAATATTATTCCGCCAAGACCGTCACTGAGGGCTTTTTTATATCCCCCTCCGTCCAGTCCCAGAATAAACATTTGATAGAGTTTTTCTTTTAGTGTCATTGTTGCCTTATAAAATTAAGTCTTTCATAGAATATAATTCAGTCAAATCTCCTTTATCAAGGATTTTTTCTATATTATCAATGACTTTTTGTGCATCTTTGTCCGATAATTTTTTTATACAATCAGGAAGAACAATGTCATCGGTTTTTGCAAGAGCAGTAAAGCCTTTATTGGATTTTAAAAATTCTTTATATGCATTAAGGATATCGAATTTGTAATCGTCGATTTTGATATCTTTTCCTGCATAGTATTTCGTATCTTTAATAAATTGTTTTGTGTATTCTGTTGTGAAGATAACCTCGTAGAGCGTTTCTTCTTCATTATACTCGGCACCGCAGCAGAAATTGTTAAGAATAGGTTTATCTTTAATTGTGCTTACCGCATCAGCCCAGAGCATACAGCCAAGATAAAATGCAATGTAATCATCAAGAAGTTTTTCAATTTTCTGGCAATGCATTTTAAAGAAATTCTTTTTTTGACCAAAATTTTTATATCTGTTTATATTCCCGTAGATGTAATTAATATTCGGCACTATTGCCGATATATATGCCGTAAATCCGGGGTCAAATTGTACTCCGTTTTCAAATTCCATAGGTTCTCTCCTTATATGTCTGATTGTTCTTTATCTTCGTTTTCGGTGTTATAAAAATATTTTAGCCCTTCAACATAAGATTTCGCTACAGCTTTTGCAAAAGTTTTTCTGGCAGACCAGTAGGAAGTGTGTGCCAGAAGGAATATTCTCTTGCTCCAGACTCCTGAATTGTCATAGACAAATCCTTTCGGATTTTTTATATCAATATGTGCAAGTTTTCCTATTTCTTCAGCAGAAAGATTTCTTGTTGTAGGGTAACCCATCGGATCTTCCTTAAAATTCACGGTCAGCATGAATAAATCTTTTTCCAGAATATATTTGAGCATATATCTGTTGTAATAGGTAAGTTCATAGTCAGGATCCGCCAGATCCGAATAGAAAAGTACCAGCGGGCTTGCAAAATTTACCACACCTTTTACTGCACCTTCCGGCATGCAGACTTTATCTGTAGAAGCATCGATGTTTAAATATTTTTCTTTAAATGAGTTTTTGTCAAAGACAATCTTACCTGCACTGGAAACTACACCGATTCCTGCATCAGCAAGTGCTGATATGCAGGTGTTTTTCATAGGATTTGCCTTTATAAAATCTTTAATTTCTTCAGGAGCATTTGAGGCCTGTGACATCTCAAGAAAATTAATATACGGAAGTTTGTTAAACATATATTCGTATGTTATAAAACTACCTGCCGAATATCCGAACAGTACAACCTGATTCCCGTGAGCGTATTCATCTTTTATTTGTTGATTAAGCTCTTCTATAACTGATAACATATGGTGCTGTTTTTGAACCCAGATTGCATCATGTAAAAAGCTTGCAATAATTGAACGTACTTTATATGCAATAGTTGGACTTAACGCTTTTGAAAGGTCTAATTGTTTTTCGACAAATTCCAAATCCGTACGGCTTTTATCTCCCCAGAAGAATATTACGGGATTTTCGTTAATTAAAACTTCACCATTTTTCAGAAATGTTTCTGTTGTGTATTTTTCAAAATTTTCTTTCATTACCGGATGAAGTTTTGCGACACCTTTTTCAAACCAGGTTTTCATTTTTTCGTCATTATTGTTTGAACCGTTGATGTAAACGAAACTTATATTTTCCTGTGCAAAACAGTAATTACAGGTTAAAAGCCCCAGTAAAATTAATAAAATAACCTTTTTCATACTATAATTTTATCATAAAAGAGCAAAAAATAATATTCAGATGTTTTAGAGCACTATATATGAAAGTTCAATCAGTAAATTTTTATAATATCCCGCATTTACATTATGTGAATAATTTTGAACAAAGCAGGTTTTCGATTTTATCTCCGGTATTGTCTTCGGATATGTTTGTTCCGGCTTTTACCGGAATAAATCCTTTAGAGCCTGAAAATATAGAGGGGATTCATTGTGCAAGATGCGGCAAAGTTACAATGAGCGACAAAAGGTATAATAAACTTCTAAGTGATATAAAAAATGCCGAAACCGGCAGTGAGCTTTGTAAAATACTTGATAAAAATAAGAATTTTGTAAAAAAGGGATATGAATTTATTCCGGAAAATATAAGGTTGAAAACTTCTCCAAATACTTCTGCAGATAGTGCAATAGCATTTATTTATAATGATATTACAAATATTTATGCAGAAAAATTGGATGATGGCATTGATATAATGAAAGATGCATTAAAAACACCCGGGTTATCCGAAAACGATAAAACAACAATAAAAGATTGTGTTGAGCGTATTATAAAAGCCGGCCCGAGTTACAAGGACTATTCCAAACATCACAAGATTGTAATCGAAGATTTTAGAAAAATGGATTATAAAGACAGAAAACTTTTGTTTCAAAAAGCGTTTATGCCTGCACAGAGAGTATATAGTTTCAGAAAAGCAATGTCTGACGGCGGGATGGGTAGCATTAACAATGATGAATTAAGAGAATTATTTGCCCGTACTGTATTTGAAAATTCCGTGGCAAAAGCTGTTCAGGTAAATAAAAATTGCGATGCGGAAATGCCTGCAAATAAAGTTGTTGTGTGTCAGGAATGTAAAGACAAGTGTAGTCATTCAAAATATTATTTTTCCAAAGCTGATAATTATCCGATAGTAAAGAAAAATTTGCTTACATATTTAAGGGATTTGAATTTTGCAAATAAAAACGGACAAATTAGTATTCCTTATGATTATGTGTTTAATGTTGCCAGATATGTCGGATTTAAGGAACCGGCTCTTATTTTATCCCCTACGGATGTCGGAATTTTAAAATATCAGCAGCAGCATGCAACTCTTCCGTTTGAAAAATTGCGGGATATTCCTTGTCCGTCCTGCGGTGTTAGAATGCTTACTTATGACGATTACGGCAAACTGGAAAAAACAATAGCAAATACAAATAAACTTACCGAACTGGTACGTCTTATACGACAAAATAAATCACATGTTGCCCCTAACCTTTTTCATGTGGCAAGAGAGTATTGTGATTTTGTGAAGGCTAATCCGAGATTGTCGGATAAAATGGTCAAAAGACATATGTTTGAATACGTTACGTTGCTTAATCATAAAGATATGAAAGATATTCTTCAAAAAATTACGGAAACTATTGAAACTAATAACATCTCAGGGACGGAAAAATCAGAACTTCTCAGGCTATATGATAAGATTTTGGGACTTTGTGATTTTTCAAAACCTGTTGAAATTATTGAAAACAGAGACTTGGAAAAAATTGTTGAAGAATCGGATATTATTGAGCCGTTAGATGTATATCGATTGAAATATTTTATTCTGGCAAAAGCAGAATCCATTAAAACAAAACAATATTTGGCTTTTCCATCAAAGAGAATGCAGAGTGAAAATAAAATTTGGAGTGAAGGTTTTGTAAAACGTTTGTTTAAACTTTCCATGTTTTCTACAGATCATATGGAATCCCGTTACCATGGAGGTTCTGATGAAAGCCATAATCTTATAGGATTATGTAAAAAATGTAACCAGTCCAAGCAAAATCTTAATTTTTATGATTGGTACAAATACTTTGTAAAAACAGATGTTTATATAAAAGGGTACCTTAAAAAGATAAATGAGTTTTCCGAGAACAGTTCTGTTGTCGGATATGATGATTATCCCGCAGAAGTTGCCGAAAATCTCTATTTCTTAACAAATAAAGAGATAGATTTGCGTAAGCAATACCCTAAAAAATAAATTTTTGTTATAATATAAACTGTATGTTTTATTTTGATTTAATTGACGGCAAAAAGGTTATGAAAAGTGATTTGATTAATGTAAATCATTTTTTTACAACCAGAGAAACGATTATAAAGACTAAAGAAGAAGATTATTTTCAAAAAGTAAAAGAAAATAAATCTCTTGTTTGTAAATACCTCAAAATATCTGAAAAAGATTTAATTTCTCCGAATCAGACACATACTAATAACGTAGAGTTCTGCTCTGAAGGGAAATTTTTATATCCGGATACGGACGGCTTAGTTCTTACAAATACAAAACAGGCTGTTTTCCTTAATTTTGCGGATTGTACGCCCATTATTTTTTATGATGAAAAGCTAAATATCGGAGCGGTTTCGCATGCGGGCTGGCGGGGAACTGCCGGAAGAATCGCGGTAAAAACTGTTGCAAGAATGAAAGAAGCCGGTTCTGATATTAAAAACATAAAGGCTGTTATAGGTCCGGCGATTTCTATGTGCTGTTATAATGTCGGGAATGAAGTTTTAGAGCAGCTTAAAACTTCTGTTCGTGATTTTTCGGGATTATCGGAAGTCCGCACGGGTGAAACGTTTGTTGATCTAAAATCTATTAATGCCCGTCAACTTTTTGAAACAGGTGTAAAAAATATTGATATTTGTCCTTATTGTACATCTTGTGATAATGATTTGTTTTTCTCTTACAGAAAAGAGAATGCAACAACTAACCGTCACAGTGCAGTTTTATACTTAGGATAATTTAATATACCAAAATATTTATCTGACTAGCCAATAGAAAAATCTGTTAATCCGGTGCAAAGTTTCCGTATGAAAAGATTAGTTATTTTAAGCTGTATAATTTTAACTTTGGCAGGATTGTCGGCTGCAGCAGAAGATTGCGGCTGTCCGGATGATGCTATTGCTTATGAGCATATGTTTTGTGAAAAATGTTCAACATGTGATAAAGTTATTATAAAAAATTTGGAAAACATAATCTGTAAAGGCAATGCTTTTAAAATAGTTTTTGACTGCAAGTTCTGGTCAGAATGTGCAAAAGCCGGTGACAAAGTAAATTTTAGTGTTCCGGAAGCTATCTATACCAGAGAAGGAACTTTACTAATTCCTGCCTGTTCCAAGGTTGTGGCTACTGTTATCCGTATAGAAAAACAGCGAATCCCGAATAAGAATGCCAGAGTCTATCTGAATTTTGAATGTCTGATACTGCCAGACGGTACTGCAATAACAATGAATGCAAAACCTTGTACAAAAGACTCGTCTTTGAAAGAAGGCCCATGGCATACTGCAGGTAAGCTCTTATCATGGACTCTGGGGCTTGGGATTGTCGGAGCAGGAGCCGGTACCGGTTTTGCTTTTATCCCGAATCCGGCAAAACTCGGTGTTGGTTACGCAATAGGTATTCCTGTAGGTACAAGCGTCGGCCTTATTACAGGTTTGATTACTCCGGGACTTAAGTACCATGCAAAAGCCGGTGAAGCTGTCATGATTATACTTTGTGATGATTTGTGCATTAAAAAACAATGTGAATAATATTGTTTTATATATGCTTTTTAAGTATTTTATGCTATACAATATAAGTATTTGCTATTTTTAAAAAATAGTAAATAATAATAATATAAGAAAAAATATTTTGGCTAATGAAAAGGATTTATATATGAAAAAACAGGTTTCTAATCAAATATTTGATGAGGAGCGTTCTTTATACAATATAAAGAATACGGAAGTTGTAAACTGCAGATTTGAAGGTCCGGCGGACGGTGAATCCGTCTTAAAGGAAGGCCGGAATTATATAGTGAAGGATTGTTCTTTTTCTTTACGCTACCCTATGTGGCATGCAAAAAGGTTTGAGCTTTTAAATTCAGAAATGGATGACAAAACCAGAGCCCCGCTATGGTATTCCAACAATGGTAAAATAGAAAATTGCAGAATCAATGGTATTAAATGCCTCAGAGAATGCAAAAATATTAAGATAAACTGTTGTCATATCGTTTCTCCGGAGTTTGGCTGGAGATGTAAAAATGTGAATATTAATGATTCGACTATTGATTCAATGTATTTTCTTTTTGAAACTAAAAATGTTGAAATTAGCAGACTCAAAATGAGTGGAAAGTATTCTTTTCAATATATGAAAAATCTCCGTATTACAAACTCCGAACTGGATACAAAAGATGCATTCTGGCACAGCAAAAATATTCTGGTGGAAAATTCAGTTGTTAAAGGAGAATACCTCGGCTGGTTTTCCGAAAATCTTACTCTTGTAAACTGTAAAATTATCGGAACACAGCCGCTGTGTTATTGTAAGAATCTTAAACTTATTAATTGTGAAATGGAAGATACAGACTTATCTTTTGAATATTCTGATGTTGATGCTGATATCAAGGGACATATAATTTCAGTGAAAAATCCAAAATCAGGAGTAATTACGGCTGACAGTGTCGGTGAAATTATCAGGGAAGAAGCAATAATGCCATGTCACGGTGAAGTATTTATAAGACAGAAAAATCGTATTTGTGCATAGTATTTTAATTTATAGCAAAAAAAATTTTGTTTATGTTTTAAAATATTATGCCAAAAATTACAAGTCTTAAAACATATCTAAAATCACCATCAAAATGTTTTATTCCGAAATGCAAAGCAAGATGCTGTATTAATGCACCATTACCGGAGGATTTTCTTCCGAAGCATAAGGATAAAGTGCAAAGACATATTTTTAGTGCCGTTAATATGGGGCAAAATGACCCGCGTGATACTTACAATTCCGTAATCTACAGCACCCGTCCTATAACTTTTATCGGTTTTGATGAGACTGGTAAATCCTTATACGGTATTAGCAAAGAAACAATGGAAAGATATCAGCTTAAGAGTATGGAGGATATTGAAAGACTGTTAATGTCATTTGAGGAACAAAAGATATATAATTACTGTCCGTTTATAACTGACTATGCACGCTGCAGTGTCTATAAAGAACGTCCGCCTATATGCAGAGAATTCGGTACTATGCCCGGAGTGCAGAATGTTTGTCCGGACAAAGCTTCAAGGATTGAAATTTTAAAATTTAATATAAAAAGTTTTCTTGATATAAAAGGATTTTTTAGGGATGTAAAACAAATACTAAATGCAAAATTCGGGAAAAACACATAGCATTTATATATTTAAATCTATTTTTCTTCAATAACCAGTTTGTATCCTAAGTAATCCAAAATTTGTTGAACTTCTTCAAATTTAATCGTTTTGTTGATGATTTTTGCAGACATATTACTCGGGCCGCTGGAAATAATTCCTGCTTCTCTCAAGGCATGAACGGTTTTGTTCATTGATGTGCCTTTTCTTGCTATTAAACTTCTGAGTTCAACTCTTATATCAAGCATAATAAACTAAATTATAACCTATTTCTTTTCAATAATTAATTTGTATCCTAAATAGTCTAAAATCTGTTGAACTTCATCAAACCTAATATTACCTTGTCTGCATTTGGCCGCAAAATTATTTTGCATAGGTACTCTGACACCTCTGGCACGTAATGTGTTTAAAATCTTTGTAATTGAAATGCCATGGTCATATGCTAACATTTTTATCTCTTTGTGGATGTTCAACATAATTAAAACATATAATATTTCAAGATACTTGACCAATATTTATGTTGTATATATTATATTTATGTAACAACATAAATATATATGTAAAATGTTAAGAAACTCGTATATGTTTATTCCAACGCAAAGTCGAAACAATTTAAGGCTTTGGAATTAATCGGCCGATATTTAAAAAGTCAGCTTGTGTGCATACTTGCAAGCTGTTTTTTTTTTGAGGTTGCTTTTAAAGCAATATTGGAAATTTACAGGTTACACGCTGTAAATATGGTTCTTATCGTTCAGTCATAATAAGATATTTACTGATTTAATCCTTTTTAATTTTAAAGTATGTTAATTGTATAGTAGGTATAAGGGCAGCCAATAAAATAATAAAAAGCGGTTTATAATTCCGGACAGCAAACATTGCACCAATATCTATAATAATAAGAGACAGTAACAAAAGCCAGCTCATTCGTCGGGCCTGATTTTTCAGAAAAGTTTTACGCGGGAGTTTTTTATTTACAATTTCACTGTTTGCAAATATTCTTTCAATATCTTTTCTGTAACCTTTGATATTAAAGAAAAAACATTTTTTGAAGGCTTTAGCACATTCATCAATTTGCTCCCGAGTTGCGACGTATCCTTTTTGGGTATTATCAGGATAAAAGATTAATTTATTGTCTTCATCAATGAAATATTTTGACCGTACAGCATTCTCAAAGAATATAAAAGCCCAGGCCATAAATAATACATATATGAATATATTCCAAAAAAGTTTCAGCATTTTTATTTTTATATATTTTACATTAATACTATCAAATTATACAAATTTTGTTAATTAAATAAATCATTCGAAAAATATAGAATTTATGTTTCGGTAAGTAATTTTTTATTTTCAAGTTCTGCAAATTTTGCTGCCATTGTCGGGTTGTTTTTTGTTAAACGTTTGATACTTAAATCTTCGGCTTTATTGTTTGCAAGCCGCAGGTTGTTTTCGGATGAAAGTAATGCCTCTTTTGTTTTTTGGAGATGGTCAATAGTTTTGTCAATTTCTTCTATTGCGGTTTTGAATTTTTTGCTCGCAAGCTCGTAATTTCTTGCAAACTTTTCTTTGAAATCATTCATATTTTCTTCAAAATTGGAAATATCAATATTCTGATTTCTTATAACGGCTAGTTCCTGCTTATATTGAAGAGAGTTTAGTGCAGCATTTCTCAACAGTGTAATTATCGGAATAAAAAATTGCGGACGTATCACGTACATTTTTGGATAGCGGTGCGACATATCAACAATTCCCGAATTGTAATATTCGCTTTCAGGTTCAAGAAGTGATACCAGAACCGCATATTCACAATTCTTTTCTCTGCGGTCTTTGTCAAGTTCTTTGAGAAAATCTTCATTTTTTTTCTTTGTGGAAGTGGTGTCCGCTTCGTTTTTCATTTCAAACATTATGGAAATAAATTCCACTCCGTCGGTGTCGGATTCTCTAAAAATATAATCTCCTTTGCTGCCGGTTTTGGCATCGTTATCTTTTTCAAAATATGCATTTTGAAATCCTGTAGGGCGAATTCTGTTAAATTCTATTTCACAGTGCTGTTCAAGGCTCTCTCCAATCATTTTTGTTGAAAGTCTGGCTTTAAAATCTTTGTAATGAGCGATTTCTTCATCCTTAAACCGGAGCTTTGCTTCATATTGTTCTTTCAGGGATTGTTCTTTGAGTAAATTTTCAGTTTCGTTTGTCTTAAGCTGACCTGTAAGTTCGGTGATTTGTTTCTCTTTTTCAGCTAATTCTTTTTCTTTTTCGATTGCAAATTTATTTATTTCTAAGGCTTTATCTTTTTCAAAATTATCAATTTGAGACTGAAGTTTTAGAATTTCCATCTCTTTATTGTTTTTGATGTTGGTAATTTCTTTTTCTTTTTCAAGTAAGAGTTCTTTAAGTTTACTTTCAGTTTCTGTTTTGGCCAGTTTTACCGCAGTCTCTTTTTCGTTTTCAAATTGGGATTCTCTTGAGGCGATTTCTTTTTCAAATTCTTTATCGCGAACCTGTTTGACGATTGCTGCATAGCCGGATTCGTCAACTTGAAAAACTTCACCGCACTTAGGGCATTTTATTTCCTGCATAATCTTACTCCTATTTGGTATAATTATATCATCAAGATAGTAAATATTGACATATACAAATATATTTAAACCGCACAGTTATAAGATTTTGCAATAAAAATATTTATAAACTGACCTGTAAATGTAAATTCTACGCAACTATCCAAGATAATTAACGTGTGACATCTCGGCATCCTTAAATCCTGTTAGTTCTCTAAGAGCCTTATATTCAGTAAGAACATTTTTATGTCCGATTTCACTGGCTGAAATAGGGGAAAATATTTCATCAACATTTTCTGGCTTAAAGCCGTTTTTATAAAGAAGCTTACCAACCTTGTAATAAGCATTGTTTAATATATTTTCAGCCTTTTTGCAATTTTCATCTAACTTTTGTACAAATTGCAAATGTTTAGCAAGAATTTTTGCAATGACATCATCCGGTTGAGATAATAATTCTTCCGTTCCTTTTGGGGTTAAAGTAGCAGTTCTTGGTGTTAAATCATCTATATAATCAAAGTTTCTATTTCTTCTACTCATCCTATTAACATATATTTCTAATACCTTGTTGTCATCGTAAACACTACTTTCATAGTTTATACCTTTGGTTTCTTCTTTAAACATTTTTGCAATATTTTTCCAACGAGCTTTATTGGTGGTCATTTCACTAATATCTAATCTACCTTTAAAATTTACACTGCAATCCATGTTTTTAATCCTTTCTTGATTTATTAGTTATATTAGTTAAAGACCTGTAATAAATAAATTTGCTAGTTTAATATCTTTTAAATATTAAGTAAGGTTTGCATACCTGTCTAACAATAAAATTGAACATAAATTGGATTCAGAGTTATAACAAATATATCTGGCACTCTGAAAATAGCGATGATACATGTGATGTATGCAAATCTTTAGATGGCAAAGAATTTGATTTTTATGAAGAAGTTCCCGAACGTCCTCACCCGAATTGCAAATGTACTGTTGAAATTGTGGAAGATACAAGTTCAAACGGAGATTTTGAAAGAGCAAAAGAAGAAAATTCTAATACTAATAGAATCTCATCTGAAAATCAGAATCCTCAAACTTCGACACCTCAGCCAACATCTAAAGCACCACAACAAAGTAATAATAAAATTTTTCATAATTATCCTATAGGTTGATTTACATTAATAACTTTTACAGTATAATATTCGTTTACAAGTTATACTCATCTCAGGATGGTAAAAGTCGAGCTTTTGTCCAAACTTACTAAAAACAGCTCTGTATCTATATTTCTGAAAGGACTCTTTTTATTTGCCCAAAGAGAATTTTGGTGCAAGCGTGATAAAATTCTTTAAAAATCGAAAGGAGTAAATTCTCTTAAATCTGCGAAGGTCCGCACTGTGCGGAGAATTTGGCATTATAAAAGAGGCTATCACAAGCCTCTGAAGTTTAATGGTGGAGACGAGGGGAGTCGAACCCCTGTCCAAAATGGATCTAAACAAGCATCTACGGGTGTAGATATTAATTCTCTCGGACTATTCAGGGAATATCAGAACCTTTTAAATAATCCAGAGTGTTTTTTCCGGAAACACTAACCTTTAACGGTTATCTTGATACGCCTACCGTCATCAACGTACTGCCGCTTGCATAATGGACCCATATCACCGGCAAGCTGGGTAATATGAGTAGCTAATCGTTATAGACTATGCAGCTACTGCGTATGCAGGTGCGAAGTTGCCTACAACTACGTTATCTAATTTTTTAGCATTTAATTTGTTTTGCTCGTTGATAACCGAGAACAGCTCTCGGACTCGCAGCCTGTTTCAACCAAACATCCTGTCTAATCCAAAACGTCCCCATATATTTATTTGTTAATGTTCAGTAACCGCATTATGTACGGTGTCTAATCCGTCACTATTTGATTGTTTATTAGATATAATGTATTTTTTATGAAACCGTGACGCCATTTTCTATAATTCGAGCTATCAGCTCTCATTAAGAAAAGAAGGCAAACGTCTCATATATTCTCTTTTTAATGTGCCGTTCTTTTATTATAACCCGATTTTTAACAATTTCAAGCGGTAAAATTTATTCCTGTTCAAATATTATTTTGAAATTTATATCCCCGTCAAGTTGCGGAAATATTGGTTTATTTTTCCATAATTTCATATTCATTTCCGCCGGAAGTGATGTAATATTAAACTCCAGTTCGGTCTGTCGCGGAGAAATATTATTACAGCCGCCTTTGTAACCGCAGCTTGAGCCCAGATGAATGAAATCTTTGAATTTATAAACTTCTTCTGCTGCATTGTGTTCGTTGAGCATTGTAATATTATTTAAATTCGTTATTTTCACATATTCATACCCGAAATCTCTTGCATTCAAACCGCTTAAAATCATTGGATAACGGATATTTTTCTTACCGAAATAATTTATTCTGTTTTGATAGACAAACGGTGACATAATATATTTTGCGGTAATAGTGTTATCCGACGGGTCATATGTAAGCGATTTCGGGATACTTCTTGTAAATTCTCCGTCGCAGTATTCTTTAAATCTCTCATCATAATTCATACTAAACGGAAAATATGCCTGAACTAATAAATCAGGAGTGTTTATAAATCTGCTTAATGCAGAATCCCCGCGGGTATTATCTTCATTTGGCATATTACATACTAACGCTTTAAGCCCCCACCAATTTTTGCCGTCCACTATTCTGCCGAAAACTTCTTCATTTGGTTCATAGGAATCAGAATAAAACATGGAAGTTTTTACATATTTTTTTCTAAGTTCATACATTTCGGCTTTTGTTTTTCCATTATAGCATTCAAGCGGTTTAATCCCGAGAGTCATGATTTCGGTTGTACCGGTTTTTATATCATTAAATCTATCCTTTTCAGGTTTATGAGCAAATTTACGTTCTTGCACCTGCTCAGTAAAAGCTGCGGTTGGTGTCCGGTCAGCTTTGAGTTTTGCTTTTTCCGAGAATTCATTAATGACATTATTAATAAGTGTCAGAAGTGCAAGTATGAGAAGAACAAGCACAATAAGCATTGCATACGGAAGCTTTCCGTTTGATGACTCTTGTTCAGCTTCATTTAATTCTGATGTTTCTTCTTCCATATTAACCTCTTAATTTATTAATAATCTGTCAAGGCAAGCTTGTGAAGAGTACTGCCATTCTCTGAAGGTGACACGTTTTACATCAAATCCGCAGCGTTCAATTATTGCCTGTTTTTTCATATTGGAAAGAGTTGGTTTAATGCTGTCTTCAACCCCGTCAACTTCTATCACCAATTTCCCGTCAACAAGTAAATCTGCACTCAATCCTGCAATTTCCACTCCGGCTTTTACTTCGTGTCCGAGATTCCTTATTTCTCCGGCGATTATTTTTTCAAGGTTATTTTTGTATATATTTTCGTCTATGCGGCAATTTTTGAGTGCTTCCAGTTTATTCTGGTATTCTTCAACATATGCTGTATAGTGTCTGAATAATCCGTCAGGAAGTTCTTTTACGTCTTTTGATATAAAATTAATCATTTTGTATCTTGCTCTTGTGACCGCAACGTTAAAAAGGTTAGGTTTTTGTAAAAATACAAGGCTTTGCGGGAAGCTGTTATTAGCATAAGCCCATGACATAAGTATTATGTCACGTTCATCGCCCTGAAACGTATGGGCGGTACCGACTTCTATCTGGTGTTTGCGTATCATATGTTCGGATAGAACTTTTGATATTGAAGTTTTCAGCTGCTCCACCTGAGCCCTGAACGGTGAAATTACACCGATAGATACCGGATTGTCAGGATTTTTGCGTTCATCTTCAACAATCATATCATACAGATATTTAACCAGAGTTTCAATTTCAGGAAGGTTTCTGGTTGCGTCAAAGTCAACTTTGCCGTCAGGAACCTGAACTATTTCGATAACTTTATCCGTTCCGGTGTCTTTTTTCATAATCCGCATACGTCCGCCGTAAAATTCACGGTTTGAAAATTCTATAATCGGCGGAAGGCTTCTGAAATGTTCATCAAGCATAACAGAATTCATTGAATAATAGTCTGCCAGATCAAACATGGAATTTGTTCTGAAACGCCACATAAGCTGATATTTGTCAGGAATTCCGTATTGAGAAAGGAATGATTGTTCTTTTGCTTTTTCTAAGAATGACAGGTGCGGGAGCTGCTTGTCATCACCTACGATAACGGCTTTTTTAGCACGGTAAAGGATTGGAAAACAGCTTGCAATATCGCATTGGGATGCTTCATCAATAATTGCAACGTCAAACATTCCCGGTTTCATCGGAAGTGAACCTGATACGGCATAAGTTGTGACACACCAGCAAGGGAAAGCTTCCAGAAGCGGTTTAAAATCTTCTGTTTCAAGGATTCTGCTCTGGAGGTTCTGGCGTTTTTCAACAAGTGATTTTGCATGAACGATTAATCGCTGACGTTTTATCTGGTCGCGGAGAAGTCCTTTGAGCGATTCTCTTCTGCGATTTTTGAGAATATTTACGGCAAGCGGTTTTTGTTTCTTTTTCATCTGCTTGATTTGTTCTGTTAAAACGTGCAGATTGCCTGTTTTTTGTATATCTGATTCAATTTTGCGTAATCTGTAAACCAGTTCTGCGGTTTCAAGTTCTGTTTTCAGGCGGTTTAGAGTTTCATAGTTTGCATCAAAATTCTTCAGTTTCAGCATTTTTTTTAGCTGGCTTACACCGCCGAAGTTTGCGATATTTGCAAAAAATCCCGTTTTTTCCATGTTGTGTTCAAGCGTTTTTATAATTGCCGCAATCGCATCTATCTCAATTTTTTTGAGCGGAGTTTTTATAAATACCATTTCGCCTGCTGAGCTTTCCTGAATTTGAACTTCTTTTGAAAGTCCTCTCCATTCGTTTTCAAGTTTTATAATCTGTTCGCATTTGTTTTCGGAATCTTTCAGAATATTGATATGGTTTTTCATATCATCAACGCCTGCAAAGAGGCTGTCTTCAAATTCGCTGTCCAGATCGACTTTACCAGAGAGCAAGTCCTGAAGCTGGTAGCTTAATTGCTTCTGGTAATTCATTCTGCCTGCACGTAGTGCAAGATACGGTGCCCCGAGTTCGTTTAATCTTTCTGCAACAACGTCAACGGCTTTATCCATGCGGGAGGCTACGAGAACTGTTTTTCCGTTTGCAATCAGATGGGCAACGAGGTTTACTATAGTTTGAGATTTACCTGTTCCCGGAGGGCCTTGAACAGCTATGAATTTGTTATTGTCAATATTTTTGATAACTTTTTCCTGTGAATCACTTAATGACAACGGGGTTATCGGGTAGAAGTCTTTAATTTCTTTCATGTCCTTAATCGGAACGGCTTTTTCTTTTGAGAGATTATATTCTTCGTTAATTATGTTCAGTGCGGTTTCTCTATAAATCCCGCTCGGCTGTTCGGCGATTTGAGTTAATTCGTGCAGAACACCTGCCGTGATTGACGGACGTTTGGTAAGGATAATGGCAGCTTGTTTAGTGAGTGAAATTTTTTCTAATTTTTTTATCTGTTTTTGTTTTGCTTCTTCTTCCGCAATAATTTCTTCTACATTTTCTGCGTTAATCTTTTCGTTATAAAAATCTTTTGCAGTATCTGCCGTGACGTTATCTTCGTCAACTTCATTTTTAGAATCAAGAGTTACGTCAATTTCCGGAATCAAAGATTTCAATGTTGTAAGAAAGATGTTTAAGCCCTCATCAGTCAGAGGAAGTTTCGGTACGACTTCAAGCAGCCCTTCAAGCAGCTGCTCAACTTCATCATCATCGTCGCTTTTTTTCATCAGTGCGGTTAAGGCTCCGGTATTTACGGAAAGCATTTCGTCCTGCGGAATGCAGTTGATGTTTACACCGTTTCGCTCAAGACGGCATGGCATATATAAAAGCGGAGTTAAAAATTCGTTTTGCTTTTTGGTTTTTGAGCTTTTACCTACAATAAAAAGATAGCCGTAAATTAAATACTTATCTTTCTGACTCATTTCAGACTGAACCATTAATTCAGTGAGTTTACTGTCACTGCCGTCCAGTCTTAAAAATTCATCCCATCTGGTGAAAAGTTCTTCTTCGCCTTTAATGAAAATCCATTTGTTATCTTTATCTCCTTTAAGGTTTCTGAAGGTTGAACTTTTAACTTCTTCACGGACACAGTCGTGAAGATACTGGCTTAATTTTTTTATAAAACTGTTGTTGAATGCTGAATTTATTGCTTTTGTTGCTTCCTGTAACATGGAACTCTCCCGTTTTTATGATGAATTTTAAAATAAGCGGTAATAATAAGAATTGCAAAAATATTTAAATAATTTGCCTGACTTCTTACCCTCCTGCCTTCCAATCTTTCTATTATTACATTTTATGCTAAAATAAGCAATATGGAAATCATCAATATAAAGGATACTTCAAATAAACTTTACTATGTCGGCGGAGTTGTGAGAGATGAACTTCTTGGTATAGAAAGTTTTGATATTGATATGACCTATGAAGGTAATGCGATTGAATTTGTTCAACAAAAACTGCAAGGGATTGAGGATTTTGAAATTGTACAGGTAAATGAGCCGTTCGGAACTGTCAGGGTTAAAGTGAGCGGGCGTGAAATTGATATTGCATCAACCAGAGAAGAAGTTTACGAAAAAAAAGGGCATCTTCCGTCGGTTACAAGAATCGGATGTTCTTTAAAAGAAGATTCAATGCGTCGTGATTTTACTGTTAATGCACTTTATAAATCGGCTGTATCCGGAGAGATTATTGATTTGACCGGCGGGCTTGATGATTTGAAAAATAAAACAATAAGAGTTCTGCACGACGAAAGTTTTATTGATGATCCGACAAGAATTCTAAGAGGTTTGAAATTTTCAATACGTTTTGGTTTTGACCTTGATGAGCATACAAAAAAACTTCAGGAAAATTATCTTAAAAATATAAATTATGATATGTGTTACAAGCGGGTTAAGAAAGAACTGATTGAAACATTTAATCTCAATTCACAAGCCGCTTTTGAAAAATTTATCAAACAAAATATATACAAACTTGTGACGGAAAAAGATGTAATACTTCCTAAAGAAGATATTGAAGAACTGATAAAAGAATATCCCGTTGAAAATGTTTGGCTTGTCTATGCCGGTTGTATCGGTGATTTGTCAAGGCTTCCGCTTACAAAAATAGAGCAGAAGATTCTTGATGATTTCAATGCAATCGGTGAATTAAAAAATGATTTTGAAATTTATAAGGCTTTTGAAAAAGTTTCAACAGAAACAATTTTGCTTTATTTAATTTTGAAAAATAAATTTGCAGCAAAAAGGTATCTTGAAACTTTAAGCAAAATTAAAATTGAAATCACAGGTGAAGATTTATTGAAACTCGGGCTTAAACCGTCGAGGAAGTTCTCGGAAATTTTTGATTATGTTTTGGTAAAAAAACTTGAAAATCCGGAACTTTCTAAAGAGGACGAAATAAATATTGTCAGAGGAATAATATAGATATATGAAAATTCTTTTTATTACAGACTTATATCCGGTAAAAGACGGTGAAAAAACGACTCCCCAAACACTTTTAAATTTTGTGGAAGAGTGGAAACTTTCAGGAAATGAAGTAGATGTAATAAAGCCGAACTTCATTTTAAATTCCCTAATCCGTAAGAAACCTTTTTACAAACAGGGAAATTATGATGGAGTTTTAAATTTAAATTTTTGGACTCCTTTTTGGGGAACGATTAAGCCTCCTAAAAAGCATTACGATATTGTAATAGCTCATATGCCGTCGGGAATTTTGTATGCGGATAAGCTTAATTTACCATTTGTTGCAGGTATTCACAGTTCTGATTTGACAATTTTAACTTCTCCGCTTTATAGATTTCATTTTAAAAAAAGAATGGAAAAAGCTCTGCAAAATGCAAAAGCTATTGCCTGCCGTTCTTTTGTTTTAAAGGATAAGTTTTTAAAACTTTATCCGCAGTTTGAAAACAAAACTTTTGCTGCACCGTCAGGAATTGATGATAATATTATTACAGGCACATTTAATATTCTTAGAAAAGAAGTTCCATTGAAGGTTTTGACCTGTGCAAACTACAAAAAACGCAAAAATATTGAAAAAGTTCTGGAGGCAGTGTACGGACTTAAAGATTTTGAACTTACTGTAATCGGGGCCGGCACTGATTTGTCGAAGCTCCGGAAACTAAATCCGGATGCTGTTTTTAGGGGCTGGCAGCCGCATGAAAAAATTCTTGAACAGATGCGTCAGAGTGATATTTTTATTCTTCCGAGTACAGGCGAAACCTTTGGTATGGTTTATCTTGAAGCCATGGCCTCCGGTTGTATCACTGTCTGCACGAAGGATGACGGCATTGACGGTATAATCCAAAATAATATAAACGGTTTTACAACTTTTCCGATTTCAGGTGAGATAAGAAATTTACTTCAAAATATAAAAAATATGGATGATGACAGCCTGAAAGCATTATTATACAATAATTTTGAAACAATTAAACAATACACAAAAACATCCTGTGCAGAGAATTATTTGAAACAAATCTTTAAAATAATGTAAAGATTTGACAAAGATTTTACACTTGTAGTGCATGTTTCTGATAGTATTAATTAGTTGGTTAATTTACCCTTTGGATAAAAAGCCAAATGATTACTCGAAAGGAAGAGAATTAATGAAAAAATTTTTAACCGTACTTTTTACACTTTTATTTTCAGTACAACAAGCAAATGCTTTCAGTATCGATGCGTTTATGGATAAAAATATCGCTCCGATTTCAGATAAAATCGCAGATATTATATTTTTTCCGATACACGTATTCGGGGCTGATGTACCGATAATTATTTTCTGGATATTGTTTGCGGGGATATTTTTTACATTCTACCTTCGAGGAATTGCTATCTGGGGTTTCTGGCATGCTTGCGAAAATGTTTTTAGACCGAAGAAAAATTCATCTTCCGATTCCGGAGAGGTATCAGCATTTCAGGCACTGATGACAGCATTGTCCGGAACTATCGGACTCGGAAGTATTGCAGGTGTTGCGATTGCCATTTCAATGGGTGGTCCTGGTGCTGCTTTCTGGATTATCGTTGGTGCCATCCTCGGTATGTCTTTAAAGTTTGTTGAGGCTTCACTTGCGGTTAAATACAGAAGATTTAACCTTGACGGTTCAATATCCGGCGGTCCTATGCATTATATGGCTCACGGTTTGACAAGAAAAAAACTCAGATGGCTCGGTCAGCCTTTATCTGTTATGTTTGCAATACTCTGTATTTGCGGCGGTATTACGGGCGGTAATATGATTCAGATAAATCAGGCTGCAAATCAGTTTGTTAATGTTTGCGGCGGAGAAAACGGCTTTATGCATAATTTCCACTGGGTTATCGGACTCGGTATGGCTATTGTTGTCGGTTTAATTGTTATAGGCGGTATTAAAAATATCGTTAAAGTTACTGAAAAAATAGTTCCGTTAAAAATATTTATATATTTGTTTGCTGCTGCGGCAGTTATTATTTGTAATATTAAACTGGTTCCGCATGCTGCATGGGTTATTGTGAAAGAAGCATTTAAGCCGGAATCAATATATGGCGGGATGTTTGTTGCTATGATTATGGGGTTACGCCGTTCGGTTCAATCAAATGAGGCCGGTACAGGTTCAGCTCCTATTGTTTACGCTACCGTAAAAACGGATGAACCGCTTTCTCAGGGTTTTGTTGCATTACTTGACCCGTTCTTGACCGGTTTTATGTGTACAATGACTGCTTTTGCCATTGTTATTACCGGTACTTACAAAACTCACGCAGGCCATACTTCCGGTATTGAAATGACTTCTGACGCGATTTCTTCAGTAATGCCGTTTTTCCCTACGCTGCTTGCCGGTATTGTTTTGTTATATGCATTATCAACAATTATAAGCTGGGCTTATTACGGTCAAAAATCCTGGAACTTCCTTTTCGGAGAAGGTAAGAAAAGAAGCCTTGCATTTCAGTTGTTGTATTGTTCATTTATCGTAATTGGTTCGGTTTTGAATGTTACATCAGTTATTAATATTACTGATGCAATGATGATTGCAATGTCTGTTCCGAATATTATAGCAATGTATATATTAGCACCTGAAGTTAAAAAAGATTTGAAGGCTTATTGCCAGAAATATAAACTCGGAAAATTAGTCAATCGAGATTGGCTGGCACAGGCAGAACCGAAACCTGTACCGGTTCCGGTTGCAGTGACTGTAAGTGAAGAAGAAATCGGAGATGAATCATGTCAGACCAGCAAATAATTGTTACCGTTTCGGGTGTTGATAAGGTAGGGATTGTTGCAAAAGTTACAACCGTACTTGCCGAATATGAGGTAAATATAGAGGATATTAAACAAACACTTATGCAGGGACATTTTGTAATGTTTCTTCTGGGAAATATTGAAAAATCAAAATATTCATTTTCGGAAATCAAAGATGCTCTGGTTAATGAAGGTAATAAACTCGGCATGGAAGTCTGGGTTCAGAGAAAAGAAATCTTTGATAATATGCATAATATATAAAACATAATCACATATCGAATCTAAAAAAGAAAATACCATCATTTAAAACGGCATTTTCTTTTTTATCACTTATTAAGTTTTGACGTGAGAGATTATTTAATATCTTTAGTTTTGACCTCAAATTCATAGCGATTAATTCTCAGAAATTTTTCAAGAACTTTTCTGAATTGATCTTTAACTGTCAAAACGGCATAATCACCGGGTTTCATACCGTCCTTGACTGCATAAAGAGCATATTGCTTGTCTTTGGTCGGAACTTTTTCAAACACTACATTAATATCATCGGAACCATACTTTGCATATTCACCGACTTTTGACATAAATCGGTTAATTTTAGCTTCGCACTGTGAATAAGAATTGTTCTTCGTATAATATGTCTTTGCAGCATTTATAAAATTAGGAGAAACTTTTGCTTGAAAATTAGTCGTCGTATCATTTTTGATTGAATTTATCTGCATATGTACATTTTTCCTTTCGTAAGAATTTAAAAACCTGTAAAGAAAAATTTTTACAGGTTTTTACAAATATTTACATTAATTATTAATTTTATGGCTTTAAAAATATAGATTAAATATAACTGTTTAACACATATCTTTAATTAAACTTTTACTGATTGTAATTCGGCTTCAACTTTAGCCAGAATTTCATCCAGTTTAGAGGCATCTTTAATTCCGCCTTGAGCAAAATTAGGTCTTCCGCCGCCGTTTGCTCCGGTAAAGCGGGCAATTTCGCCGACGATTTTACCGGCATTAACACCTTTTTTCACAAAACTGTCGGAAACTTTTACTGCAACTGTTTTGGCTGACGCAAGAACAATGATGCTTTCACCGAGTTTTTGTGAGACAAATTCAATGCCGGTTTTCAGAGCATTGCCGTCAATATCTTCAATTTTTGTGATAAAGAGTTTGCCGCCTTCAATGTCTTGAGCTTTTGATAGGAATGTTGCAAACTTCGCTCTGGCATTTTCTTCTTTTACGTGTGTAAGTTCTTTTTGGAGTTCTTTATTTTCTTCCTGAAGTTTTTCCACACGCTCAACTACGCCGTCAAAGTGTGTTTTGAACATAAGAGAAAGTTTATCCATTTCTTTAACTTTTGCGTTCATATATTCAAATGCGGCTTTTGAAACAACAAGTTCAATACGTCTTGTTCCTGCAGCGATTGCTCCTTCTGTTACAATTTTTACAAGTCTGAGATCCCGTGTGTTTCTTGCGTGAGTGCCGGCACAAAATTCTTTTGAAATGCAGGTTTCGTTTCCTATAGAAACAACCCTTACTATATCATCGTATTTTTCGCCGAATAATGCAGTTGCACCGGTGAGTTTTGCCTGTTCAATATCCATAATGTCTGTGTGAACATTCAGGCCTTTTGCAACCCAGTTGTTCATAATTTCTTCAACTTTGAAAATTTCTTCCGGTGTCATTGCTCTGGAGAATGTGAAGTCAAAACGCATTCTGTCCTGTTCAACCTGAGAACCTGCCTGATGAACTTCTTCACCGAGAACTTTTCTCAAAGCAGACTGTAAAAGGTGAGCCGATGTGTGGTGTAATCTGATTTCTTCACGACGCGGAATATCTATTTGTGCATGTACTTCAACATCTTTTAATTCGTCTCCGTTGATAATTTTGCAGCGGTGAACAAATAATTTATTAACCTTAAATGTTGTGAGAACTTCCAGCTTAACTTCCTGACCGTTTGTTTTTTTATCTTCAATTATTCCGCTGTCTCCGGTCTGGCCTCCGCATTCTGCGTAGAACGGAGTTTTATTCAAAACAACATCGATGTATCCGTCGCCCTCGATTGTTGCAAGGATTTTTGCATCGCATTCGTTTTCTTCGTATCCTACAAATTCGGTTGAACCCACTTCGTCTTCAAGCTTTGCATATTTCATATCGCCTGTAACACTAATTTTGGCAGTTGCCGCTTTAGCACGGTCTTTTTGTTCCTGCATTGCAGTTTTGTAGCCGTCTTCATCGACATTCAAGCCGTTTTCTGCGGCGATTTCTTTTGTAAGTTCCAGCGGGAATCCGTAAGTATCGTATAATTTGAATGCACTTTCTCCGTCGATATCTTTTTTATTTGCAATAAATTCATCAAGAAGTTTGTAGCCTCTGTCAAGAGTTTTTGCAAATCTTTCTTCTTCTTTCTTGATTGTATCAATAATTTTTTGCCTGTTTTTAACTAAATCAGGGTAAGCTTCCCCGTAATTTTCTATTACTACATCAACAAGCTTGTATAAGAATGGTAAATCCATACCGAGAATTTTGCCGTGGCGTAGTGCACGACGTAAAATCATTCTTAAAACATAACTTCTGCCTTCATTACCCGGGATTACACCGTCTGAAATCAAAAATGTAACGCATCTTGCATGGTCGGTGATAATTCTCAATGAAATATCTGTTTTTTCAGATTTTTTATAAGGAACTCCGCTCATCTCAGAAACTTTGTCCAGAATAGGTTTTAAAAGGTCTGTTTCAAAGGTGGAAGCAACGCCCTGACATACCATTGTAATACGTTCAAGACCCATACCTGTATCAACATTTTTACTGTCAAGCGGTGACTGGTTGCCTTCTTCATCCTGATAGAGTTCTGTGAAAACTAAGTTCCAAATCTCAACCCATCTGTCACATTCGCAGGTATCTATTCCGCAGCCGCGAGGATCATCACATTTGTATTGTTCGCCGAGGTCATAGTGAATTTCCGAGCAAGGACCGCAAGAGCCTGATGCCCCGGGAGGTCCCCAGAAATTATCTTTTTTGCCTTTTCTTTTAATTCTTTCGGCAGGAACTCCAACATTTCTCCAGATTTCGTAAGCTTCGTCATCTGTTTCAAAAATAGTTATCCACAGGCGGTTTTTGTCGAGCTTCAAAACTTCTGTAACAAATTCCCACGCCCAAGGGATGATTTCTTTTTTATAATAATCTCCAAATGAGAAGTTACCTAACATTTCAAAGAAGGTATGGTGACGCGGTGTTCTTCCGACATTCTCAATATCTGAATCTTTTCCGCCGGCTCTTGCACATTTCTGACATGATGTTGCTCGTGCAGGGTCGTAAGGACATTTTTGAATTCCTAAAAATATTGGCAAAAACTGTAACATCCCTGCTGTTGTCAATAAGACGGTAGGATTGTCAGGCACAAGGCTTGAGCTTTCAACTACAGTGTGCTGATGTTTATTTTTAAAATAATCTAAATACAACTTTCTTATTTCATTTCCGGTTAGCATAATTTCTCATTCCTCTTTTATTTAACATATCTGATTAAATAATATATTAAACAAAGATGTTATGCAAAATATATTTATTTCGGCAGCTTGTTAAAATATTCATTGTCGCTTAGAGCTCTGGCAGTACAGCCAAGTCCGTTTTGAGTATCATCGGAACTTGCAGAACAATATTCATCTTCCGGGAAAGCTGAACCTTCAACACCCATGGGAAGTACTTTGCCTGTTTTCTGGTTTATTTCAAACATAAAAAAGTCATGTCCAAACCTGTTCGGTCTTTTTTTCCAGCCGTTTACGTCAATACAAATAAAAAATTTCCCTGCTGTATCTTGCTCTGAATTACTTATATCAAAAAAGATAAAACTGCCGTCTATAACAGACATAATACCGTCATTACAGTATCCTGCTCCGGAATTTTGTCCGTTATAAGTTGTATAATTTTCTGATATAAACTTACTCCCGTTCATACTGGAGAAGTTACTCAGCGGAAAAACTGACAATGGACAATTTTTCTGGCCGTCAATACATATAGAAGATTGTTTGTATTGTTGTTGCATATTATTTATAAAACTCTTGAAATCGCTTGTTGTTGTTAAACCTATAATAATTTCGGCTCCGCCGTAATCTTCCAGAAATATTCTCTGTACAGCTTGCCCTAACGTAGAATATGATTTTTTTAATGCTGTTTCCAGTTCTTTATTTTTAGTGGTGTTTATAACTGACGGCAGAGTCATTGCCGCTACAACTCCTATTATGCCAAGGGTTATTAAAACTTCAGCCAGTGTAAATGCTTTTTGTTTACTTATTAACTTCATTAAAAACCTCTCTTTGTACAAATAAATTTAATGTTAATTATATTACACGTTTAAACTGTTAAAGTCAAGGTCTTTTGTTATTTAAAATTGTGTTAAATTTAATAAAATTTTTTTAAAATAATCTTGGAGTGACGAATGAACTTAAAAGAAATTTTAGGCAAAAATATAAAGCAATATAGGATTTTAAGAGGATTTTCGCAAGAAGAATTTGCTGAAAAAATTGATATTTCGCAACAGACTTTAAGCAGAATTGAATGCGGAAAAAATTTTTTGACGGCTGAGACATTAGAAAAAATATTAAGCGTTTTAGGCGTAAAAATAAATGAATTATTTATATATGAAGAAGAGTATTCTTCGGATAATGTTCTGGAGGATATTGAAAAATATCTTCAATTCTTAAAATCAAATCCGAAAAAACTTGCCTGTGTTCACAAAATGATTAAAGAAATTACTTTTTTATAGTTACGGTTAAGTTATTTTATATTTTTTTATGTGTTTTATTTGAGCAGCCTCGCATATTCTATATTTAAAGTTCGCCATTCTTCCCGATTATTATATGGTCTAAATCGGGCTTGCTGTAATCTTTGCTGAATTTATTATGCCGGAAATTGTGATGTTATTGCACAAAAGTTAAGACATTTTATAATTAACAAATAATTAGTTTTCAGAAGAGTCATAAAGTTTGTTCATCATGTCAATATAATTGTCTGCAAGGTCTTTGTAACCCGGGTTTATTCCGCTTTTGTCAGTTCTTTCAAGAAACCCTTTCGGAAATACTCTGCTCCAATAAGGCAAAAGTGCTTCTGCCGTTGTTTTCATAAGATATTTATCTTTCATTCCGTTGGAATATCCTGGAATATTCGGTCTGAAATAAATTCCGAGAGCATCGGGCAGTGTTGTCTGAACCTGTTTTACATTATCTCTTGTATAGTGCCATTTCATTAGTTCTTTCATTACTAAATCACGATCTTTTAGTTCTTCTTCTGTCAGTTTTAGTTCATGCTTGCAGAATTCTCTGAAGAGTGCCGGCGAATTTTCACCGTTGATATCCTGTGGTTCATTGTCCAGAAGAAGGTCAACATAATCTCGTAACGGTGGTAAATCATGATTGCCTGTCAGGATTGCTATATTTTTTTCGTTCTTTATATTCTGCGGCGAGGATATGTTGTTTTTGTCCTGCGGAGCGGTTATGTGTTCGCCGATTCCCATAGCAACAGGAATTCTCTGGCTTATAAAATCTGTTCCGAATTTCTCTTTGAATTCTTTATAAGCTTCTGTTTCGGCAAGCGGTCCGAAGTCTTCTAAAATATAACAGTCTTCCGGATTTTTACCGGACTCTTTCGCTATTCGCATAAAAAGTTCAAACATATTTTCACCGAGTGAATTAGTTTTTTCATCAATTCTTACAATCCAATCAGGGTCGAAGAAATCTATCCCCATACCACCTTTTTCTTCCGGTGCAAATATGTTGTCTCCACGTAAAAATCTTCCGTCGGCTGTTTTGTAAGCTGTCGGAATTTCTGCTCTGTTAATATAGCCTACAAAATGATCAAGCCGTAAATCACCTTCATTTAACATCTTTTTCAGAGAGGCTTCCTGATAATCCCAGAACGCTTCTGAATCATAATTATACAAAGCATGACCCCAGACCTGAGTCCTAGGATATGCAGCTTCAGGCGGGCAGCCGCTTACTTTTGTGGGATTAAAATTCTTATCAAGCAGAAACATGTCTTTGTTAGCCCAGACATCAACCCCGTTTCTGCTTACACCTATGGCAAGATCAAGAATTAAAGTTATCCCTTTTTGCCTGAGTTCATTGTTAAATTCGTTGAACTGTTTGTCATATAAAAATTGTTCAAATTTAAAAAGGTCAATGTCTTTCATCACTTCGGAGATTTGCTTATCGGAAAGCTTTCCGTCTAAAATTTCCATAAGGGCAGTTTCAATAGGTTTATTTTCTTTTTTTGCGGTTTCAGGAAGTGTCTGCAAATCTTTTGGCCAATTTTTCCAGTTATCGCCGTAAAGTTTTGAGATTCCGTCATATGCCGCATATGTATCCAGCCATAAACTTTTGTTTTCTCTTACAAATTTATTGTATTCAATTTTTAATGGATGTGTCGAATCCAGTTTTTCAAATCTGTTAAAAGCTTTTTCAAATCTCGGTAATTTTTGAGTTTTTAGCATATCTAATGTGAACACCGGCGATGTCACGTCATCCGGCAGCTCTGAAGGTTTTAAAAGGTTTCCGTATTTGTTTTTTGTTAATTCGTTTAAATTCACAAGATAGATATTTTTACTGAACCGGCCTGATGCATTATAAGGACATAAATCATCGCCAAGTGCAAATAATGGATTCATAATCCAGTGAGTCTGACGTGATTTTTGCAGGAAATCTATAAATTTATCAGTTTCCGGATCAAGAAACTGTCCGCAATACGAACGGGTGGCAGGAAGATTTGATATGTGGAACATCATTCCACGCTGCTTAACTTTTCCTTTCCCGTCAACTCCGGTGAATGAAATTGCATTATAAATATTGTTTTTTTGAAAACTGTCAAAAGATAATTTCGGAATATTTGTATTATGCTGTCCGTTTTTAGGTGCATTGACATTTTTGACAGCAGAGATAGCATTAAAAATATTAATAGAATTAACCTGCATAAAATTCTCCATAAAGACAAATTAATTATAATATAAATAGAAAAAATTAATAAAAAAAGAATCTTGCAAAGAAAAATTTTTATGTTACTATGAATTACGGAGGGAATATACAGATACCCCAAGAATCCAAATGTCTGTCTAGACCCTCTGGATCCTAGCCCTGGTAGCTCAGCTGGATAGAGCAACCGCCTTCTAAGCGGTAGGTCATGCGTTCGAATCGCATCCAGGGTAAATAAAAAGGACGGGTTAATCCCGTTCTTTTTTTATTTAGTAGGATAGCGATGAGAATGCCTTTGGCGTTCGAGCGAATTTCCGTACGGACGACACGAGTGCAGGCGAGTCAGTCCGGATAGCGAACAGATTGAGCAGGCAGGAGCTTAGCTCCGTATGCGAAATTCTGTTCGCGTGGAGGAAATCCAAAACAATCGCATCCAGGGTATTTGTACAATATAAGCGGGTTTTAATCCGCTTTTTAAAATGAATAATTAGCTATTTACATATCCCGTTATAGAATAATTCTCCGATTGAATCTGGAGCGATATTATAAGCATCGTGTATAAAATACGCTGTAAAGTTTCTGCTTAGTTCTAACGTAAAGATTTAACCATTCTATATACAGCGGTTAAATCTTCCGGAGTAAGATACTCAATGTTTGTTTTGATATAATCTGCCATATTTTGTTGATTCATATCCAAATGTTGAAAGTCGAAAAGAGCTTGTAAATCAATATTTAAAGCTGTTGCAATTTCTAATAAAGCCTTAGACGGAAATGTATCACCGCATTCAATATGACTTAAACTTCTCTGGTCTATATTGGCCAATTCTGCAAGCTTTTGTTGGGAGATTCCCTGTGCATTTCTTAGTTCTTTAATTCGTTTACCTAAAAGTTTTTTAATATCATTCATAATCTTTCCTTAAGAATAGCGTTTTTTGTACATTAAATGAAAGAATTAAAACGGTAAACTATTGACATATAACCAAAATATATTGTAAATTACAATGTATAAAGTCAAAAACATAATTATTTAGAAAATTTATCTTGTAGGAAAGGTAACTATGAAAAAGATTATATTATTTTGTCTTTTGATTTTACAGACAGCATCACCTGCTTTTTCTGAAATGATTACGCTTCAATGCGATATAAAAGAAACAGTTACCCATATGACCACTGGTCAAAAAGATAGTTCAACATGGTCTTGGCATTTTGTAATAGATACAACAAATAAAAAAGTATATTACATCAATGGAGGTATTCATCAGTTATTCAACTCCGTTGATGTTTCTGACCAAATAATAAAAATGAATATATCCAATTTATCAAAAACTATAGTTACCGGCGGTGAAGCATATATAAATCGATACACTGGAGTTATCTATGGACAATACAAAGAAAAATTAATCAGGAAAAAGAAAACGTATCCGGATTTACCTTATAACTACGTAACCTTTTTTGAAGGTTCATGCCAACCTTATGTAATACAAAAGAAATTTTAGAGAGGTAATGTTCAAATGCATATTACCCAAAAAATATTCATAGTTTTGTGTTTCATATTTTGCGGAACAACAGTATATTCGCAGAGTAAATTTAAATCTACTAAACCTCCTATTCCTCCGCCGGTTAAAATTAAAAATTTAAATACGGACTATATACCAACCAAAAGTAAAAAAGTTCAAATAGTATGCCCTCCCACCGAAATCAAAAAAACGTCATATTTAAATATCAGCTACAAAAGTATAAAACCTCTTAATATTAATTATTATCAATTGTCAGAGACCCCTGGTGTTTCTGAGGCAATGAAAGAGATACAAGCATTAGACAATGATATTGAAGAATATCTATTAAGTGATAAATACTCTCTAGCCCAAAAAGAAAGTTTATACGAATTATATTTAAAAAATTTGTATTATTATGCTAGCCGCATACAAACATTTAATATTTTAGAAAGTAATGATTATATTATTGATTTTGCTAATCTTCACAAATCCAAATCTATAAGAAGAGTTAATTTTGGTGAAGGATTTGTAGGGCCAGAAATTGATGCCGAATTTCAGTACAATTTATCGCAGTCTTTAAATATAAATTGGCAACAATATTGGCGAATAAGACGTCAAGAGCAAAAGTTTTTGGACGATAGTGCAAGTATTTATATTGATGGTTCAAGAATTGTAAAATTAAATGTGCTTGCAGAATGGTTAGTTTTATGGAGTAAGTTTCAAAACAAAAATACAAACCCAGATTTAGCATACGATATACACAAGAGGATAAATAATTATATAGACGCTTTTCTCTCACCCAATGTATATGATTATGAAAACTGGGGAAATTATATAATTAAAGATTATACAGATAATCCTAAACCAATAAGACCAATAACACCAAAAGGTAAAATAGAAATTGAAAATTTATTAAAAAATTTAGATAAAGACACTTATGCTTATAAAATTATAAAAAATGCATATGAAACATTAAAATGTAATAATTTTATAACTTCAGAAAAATATTATAATTCATACCGATTAAAATAAGAGTTAAGCTTTTTAAGCAATATTTTTGATTTGTAAATCGGCACATATAACACTACTAGGACAATAATCTATTAATCCGGATCGCTGGAATAATAGATTATTGTATTTGTTTTTTTATTTACTGCAATACCGTATTCACAAGACGGATGACAATTATAATGCGTCGATTTGTTCCCGATTACATACAATTTAAAATCTGTTATATCAAGAAGATTTTCTTTTGGGCTGTAACCATCTATATTAAATATATAGCTTCTTGAACCTCTACTATCATATTGTTCTTTTCTTGAAAACGGACCTTCAATTTTTATATAATTATATTTTTTTATTTCATTAGAGATATAGGATTTATCAGCATTAAACCTTAAATATACTATATCTCCGCCGAATACCGGACTTGAGTTTATAAAATAATATACATTGGTAGCTTCAGATGGAATTACTTTAGGGAAATGCATTATCTTAGAAGGATCCCCTACTGAGTTTAAACTTTCCTCATATGTTTTCGGTTGGGAAGTCTTTTGTTCTGATGTAGAAATTAAATAATATATAATAAATATTATAAATATTAATAATATACCGGAAATTATTAACAAAAATTTTAAATATTTCATATCTGGTATTTTACCACAATTTTTCCTGAATCAGGTAAACATTAAATTGATTTTCCAACAAACTTTGCTTTTGGCATTACTTTTTGTATGGATAAAATTTAGTCTTGTATTTGGTAAATTAGTACCCACAATGGCTACAATTCTACTTACTCCATACTCTAAAATATTTAATGTAACTATTAAAATTTTCTCTTGCTCTTTTTTAGTTTAGAAATGTAAAAGGCAGTGAATTATGTAAAAATTTTACAAAAATTGGTTTTAAAGGTAGAATAATAAAATGAAAAATAAGATTTTAATCTTGGCTTTAATAATTCTCACAGGACTTTTGTGTTTTAGTCTTTTTATTGTGTTTGAGCGGAATAAACAGCTTGAGTTTTTAAAAATTCAGCTGGAGGAACAAGAAAAAATGGTTTCTGATTTAAAAAAAGAAAAACAAGATTTAACTTCTGAAACCAACATTCATCCTATTGAAAAAGCTGTCCAGGAATGTATGAAACAGGAAAATTACACAACAGCAGGAATGTCGAAATGTGTGGATGATTCTGTAAATGACTGGAATGGAGAAATTGACAAATATTTCTCTCTTTTAAAAGAAGTACTCCCGAATGACAAATACAATTTGCTGCAAGTTTCTCAGGAAAAATGGGAAAATTACAAAGAAGCACAGTGGGATTTTTTAGAGGCGGCTCTCTCTGAAAAAGACGGAACAATGTACATAAATATTTTAAGTGCTGACAAAGCTGATGTTGTGGAAAAACGTGCAAAAGATTTATCTGGATTTTATTTTGAATTAACTGATTAGTCCTAATGGCAGGATTGTGGTTTCTTTCTGGATACAATCAGCAAGACTCCGGTAAGAATAAATATAATTCCTACAATAATTCTTGTTGTGAGCTGTTCATGGAATATTACGACTCCGAAGAATATCGCGGTTAGTGGTTCCAAAGCCCCTAATATTGCCGTAGTAGTTGAGCCGATAAGTTTTATTGCTACAGTAATAGTTTCCAGTGATATTATCGTAGGAATAATAGATAATGCTATAGCACAGCACCATAAAAGCGGTTTATCAATAATTTGCAGCTCGGTGCAGAATTTAAGGTTAAATACATAAACCAACAGCCCGAAAAGCATTACGTAAAAACTTAGTTTGGCACGGTTAACATGTCTAATCGCTTTAATATTTTTGACTCCGACAATATATAATGCATACAGCAATGCTGACGAAAATACCAGTAAGACTCCTTTAATATTCAGGCCGGCTTCAGGTTTGCCATGATAAAGCAGGACTATCCCGATTGAGGTTAGAAGAATTGAAAAAATAATTGTTTTGGTGAGTTTTTCTTTGAAAAAAATTGTCATAATAATTGTTACAAGAACCGGGTATATAAAAAGGATTGTACAGGCAATCCCGGCTTCGATGTAGTTAAAAGCATCAAAAAGGGTTAACGAAGATAGTGAAAAGAATATTCCGAGAAAAAACAGAGGGATAAATTCTTCTTTTGTAATATGCAGTGATATTTTTTTATGGAATTTCAACCATAATCCGTAAATTATTACCGCAAACGCATATCTGTAAAACAAAACCGAATTGACGCCGATTCCTCCTGCATACAACGGCAGGGCAAATAAGGGGTTTGTTCCGTAGCTTATGGCGGCTATAGCTCCGTTCAGCACGCCTTGCATGTATCTTTTCACAAATTTCTCCTCTTGAATAAGATCATATATTAATAAAATCTAAAAATCAATTTAAAACTTAAACGTATAAAATTCAGATTTTGCGGATTAAAAATAATGGAAATTACCGCATATTATCCGAATACAAAAGTTTATAAACTCTTCGGTTTTATACCTGTGTTTAGAATATCAAAATAAACGGTAATTAAAATTCTCCGTCACATGGCGTGTTGCAATGAATACAGATGCCGTTGTTAAGATTATATTCTACCAGCTGATATCCGTTTCTTACAATCACCGGTTTTTTGCAGTTTTTACAATAAGTGCTTGACGTTTCCTGATTGGTAAGATTCCCTGTGTAAACATATTTTAATCCTGCATTGACTGCGGTATTGTAGGCTCTTAAAAGTGTTGAAAATGAAGTAGCTTTTCTGTTTTCAAATTTATATCTCGGAAAAAATGCACTCAAATGCAGCGGTGTACAATCCCCTAGATTATTGAGAATCCACCTGCATTCATTTGTAATTTCTTCATCGGAATCATTTTCGCCTTCAATAAGCATTGTGGTGAGTTCAAGCAGACAGCAGGTTTCATTTTTAACGTACTTTATTGTATCAAGTACCGGCTGAAGTTTTGCAAGGCAATTCTTTTTGTAAAACTTTTCGCTAAAACCTTTTAAGTCAATATTTGCGGCATCCATATAATTGAAAAACTCTTTTGCCGGTTCACGATTAATAAATCCCGAGGTTACGGCAATAGTTTTTATCCCTTCTTTTCTGCAAAGTTTTGCCGTATCAACTGCATATTCAAAAAAGATTACAGGGTCATTATAAGTGAAAGCTACACTTTTACAGTTATGTTTTTTTGCAAGTGCAACAATTTCTTCAGGTGATGTTTTGTTAAGGAATTGAACATCAATTCTTGTTTTTGTTGTCTGCCAGTTTTGACAGAATTGACAACCCATGTTGCAGCCGACAGTACCAAAAGACAGTACGGAGCTTTGAGGATAGAAGTGGTATAGAGGCTTTTTTTCAATAGGGTCAATAGCCAGGCCGGTATTATATCCGTAAGAAGTTAAGATAATTTGCCCGCCAATATTTTTTCTGACATAGCAAAACCCTTCCTGTCCTTCATTTAAAATACAATTTCGCGGACAAATGAGACATTGGGTTCTGCTCTTATCAAATTTTTTCTGATACTTCATAGTATTTATTCCAGTGTGGATTTTTTGTTAAAAACAAGTTCATCATTTACACAATCGATGATTATGATATCGCCGTGCCGGTATTCATTTGCAAGAATCCTCATAGAAAGCGGTATTTCTACTGCATTGCGGATTACTCTTCTCAGAGGTCTTGCACCGTATAATGGTTCATATCCTTCGTTTGCAAGATAAACCTTAGCGTTTTCCGTGATTTCAAGTTTATAACCCTGTTCATTTACACGTTTTTTCAATGAGGCCGTCTGTATTTCAACAATTTTTGCAAGTTCTGCAAGTGAAAGTGGTGTAAATGTTATTATTTCATCAATTCTGTTAATAAATTCCGGCTTGAATTTTGAACGCAGAATTTTATCGACTTCCTCTTTTTTTTCTGTTTCTGATTTGGTTGTATCAAGCAAAATCTCACTTCCGAGGTTGCTTGTCATAATGATAACTGTATTTTTAAAATCAATAAGTTTGCCCTGACCATCTGTCAATCTGCCGTCATCAAACATTTGGAGCATAATATTAAAAATATCAGGATGTGCCTTTTCGATTTCATCAAAGAGAACAACGGAATAAGGTTTTCTTCTTACAGCTTCAGTGAGCTGCCCGCCTTCTTCGTATCCGATGTATCCTGCCGTAGTTCCGGTTAAACGGGAGATTGCGGATTTTTCCATAAATTCACTCATATCAATTCTGATAAGTGCATCCTCATCATTAAATAAAAATTCCGCAAGGGTTTTTCCGAGTTCGGTTTTACCAACACCGGTAGGCCCCAAAAACAAAAATGAACCTATCGGACGTCTGTTGTCTCTAAGACCTGAACGTGAGAGACGGATTGCATTTGCAATTCTTTTAACAGCCTCATTTTGTCCGATAAGACGTTTGTGCAGATAATCCTCCATATGAATAAGTTTCTGTGACTCATCTTCAACCAGTCTTGTTGTCGGGATTCCTGTCCATTTTGCAACAATCGCGGAAATATCATCCGCATCAAGATATTCTTTTATCAAGCGTTTTTTAGTTTTATCGGATTGAAGAATTTTTAAGCGTTTTTCAAGTTCAAGCATCTGCTTGTACTTTTTTTCAAGTTCGGTTGTTAATTCTCCTTTTTTCTGAGCAAGCTCTATTTGAGCTTTTAGGGTTTCTATGTGTTTTTTTACAGTAGAAGTTTTTGTGATGAGTTGTTTTTCTTCATTCCACTGATTTTTTAATTTTGTAATTTTTACTTCAAGGGAATCAATTTTTTTTGTGACTTTTGCAATTTTATTTTCATTTTCTTTATTTCGTTCTTCTTCCAGAGCTTTTCTTTCTATTTCAAGCTGAAGTTTTTCTCTGGTGTATATATCAATTTCTTCAGGCATTGTGTCAATATTTATTCTCAGAGAGGAGGCCGCTTCATCAATCAGGTCGATTGCTTTATCCGGCAGGTATCTGTCAGCAATATATCTGTCTGAGAGTTTTACGGCTTGAACAAGGGCTTCATCAAGAATTTTTATTTCGTGATAGACTTCATATTTATTCTTTAGTCCTCTTAAGATACTTATTGCTGTTTCAATGGATGGTTCTTCCACTATAACAGGCTGGAATCTTCTTTCCAGAGCTTTATCTTTTTCAATGTATTTTCTGTATTCATCAAGAGTTGTTGCTCCGAGTACTCTTATATTACCTCTGGCAAGCATAGGTTTTAAAAGGTTTCCTGCATCGACAGAACCTTCACTTCCGCCCATTCCCATGATTGTATGGATTTCATCTATAAAAAGCATTAAATCATCAGATTTTTCTTCTATCTTTTTAAGAACACCTTTCAGTCTTTCTTCAAATTCACCTCTGTAAGAGGCTCCGGCAAGCAGAGCTCCTAAATCAAGAGATAGAATTTTATCGTTTTTAAGACTCTCAGGGACGTCACCTTTTATAATTCTCTGTGCAAGGCCTTCAATTACTGCAGTTTTTCCGACTCCGGGTTCTCCGACAATAACAGGGTTGTTTTTAGAACGTCTGTTTAATATTTGTATAACACGTCTTATTTCATCGTCTCTTCCTATAACCGGATCAAGTTTATTTTTTGCAGCGATTGCCGTTAGATCCTGAGTGTATTTTTCAAGCGGGTTTTCTTCTTTATCTTCTTTCCCTTTGGATGAAGATTTTTTTGCATGTGAATCCACGTTGTCTTCGGAAGATGACTTCTTATTCGATGTTTCCGAAACAATTTCACCGTTTTTGATTTCAACGGTGGTCATATTTTCAACTATATCTTTCAGACCGAAATAAAGTTCACGTGGTTTAACACTGTACTGCTTGAAAATATATTCCATGTTACCCGTCGGATTTTTAAACAGGGCAAGCAATATATGTTCAATACTGACAACCTTTTCTCCGAAAGAAAGGGCTTCTTTCTCAGCATATTCCAGTAAGTTTATTGTGGCTTGCGAAAGCGGGGGATCCTGACTTCTTTGAGGCGGTTTCCCTCCTGTCTGACGCGGAATACTGTTGTTGTAATCACGAATTAACCTCGGGTTATCGAGGCCTACTTTTGAGAGCATTATTTTGGGAAGATCATTTTCATCTAAAAACAGTGCAAGCATAATATGATCAGGGTTCACTGCCGAATAATCCCTTGCATAAACGATTGTTTTTGCCGAATGAATAATATATTGAACGTGTTCGGTTAATTCCATGCTCTCTCCCCTATTTCCCCATTCAATATTATCAAAGTTCTGCTATCGGGTAATCATATAAATACCTGATTTACGTATAAAAATCAGATGCGGCAAATAAATTTATTTTTACAAAAATAAAAAGCCGTAAGAATATTCTTACGGCTTTTTAAATCTGTTTTTCAAAAACTATTTTACAAGTTCTTTGAATTTTTTACCAGCAGAGAATGCCGGAACTGTTTTAGCAGCAATTTTCAATACAGCACCTGTCTGAGGGTTACGGCCTGTTCTTGCAGCTCTTTTGCGAGCTTCAAATGTACCGAAACCTACTAAAGTTACTTTTTTACCTTTAGCAACAGTTTTTTCAATAGTTTCCAATACAGCTGCAACTACATCAGCAGTAGCTTTTTGAGAAACTTTTGCTTTTTTTGATACTTCTTTTACTAATTCTTCTTTGTTCATTGCGAACCTCCTTTTTTCCTTACAAGCAACGCCAGAAACCATTTTCCGCATGCTCTCTTCTCTTCGACAAGATTATTATAACACTTTATTCGTTTTTGACAAGAGGGTTTTAGCGATTTTTTTTAACTTTTTTTAAGATATATAAGGATTAGAGTTAAATTGATGTTTACAAAACCTTATATAGTGCACTTTTTAAGAAAATAATTAATTGATAGATGATTCATCGGCCCGTGCAAATTTGACATTTTTATAAAAATACTGGAGGATTTGGTAAGCGTTATAACCTTTCTTTGCGAGGTTATTTGCACCATGTTGCGACATCCCTATACCGTGTCCGTTCTTTTTTACATTATCATCAAATGACGGAACCGCCCTGATATATGGTAAATCTCCGCCCCAGGCTTGTTTTGCTGTAACAGTATGTCCGCCTGCGGATGCTGAATAAAATGCAGATACAACTTTATAGTTGTATGTGAGTACAAGTCCGCTTGTTTCATCAACGGCATTATTCGTTTTGGCTGTTTCTGCCGTTGCTCCGCCGTATGCCTGATCTTCAGGTGTATCTTTCAAGTCAAAACCCAGACTTGCACGTTTACCGAGATTTGCAAGGGCATAGCTTCTTGCTGCGATTGCCTGAGCTTTTAAGGCTTCCTGTTCCCAGCTTGAAGGCATTTCAGACGGCACAACGCCTTTAAGATAATCTTCAAGTGATACGTCATTTATTACTGTTAATTTTTTGTTTTTGTTTTGAATTACCAGAAAGCCGCGGTACCATTTATTTTTTGCACTGATGAAGCCTCCTTCCGGCGGTTTTATAACAACATAGTCCGAATATATTTGATAAAATTTCCCGTCAAGTTTGATTGCCATTGTATTCTTGTACGGAACGATTTCGTAACCTTTCATTCCGTCAATTTTTACAACTGTTTTATTTGTGTTTGCATCAATAATGGATGTATTTCCGGATGAACCGATTCCGACCCAGTCCGCATTAACCTGAAGCCCAATCTTTATAGCATAACAGGGCGAATTCAAACTAAGAATTCCAATCAGCACAAATAAATATAACAGTAATCTCTTCTTCATCACTTTTTTATTATAACATATTTTCACAAAAATACTATTAAGCCTTTTGGTCGATTTTTTCGCCTGTTTTTATTTTTTCGTCTTTTTCGGAAATTTTATTTTCTTGTTCAGGTTCACTTTTGATACCTAATCCTGCTTTTACTTTATCTTTGTATCCTTCTGCTATTTTTTGACCTATACTGTAAGACGCTATTGAGGCACTTACAAACGCAATACCTTTAAGGATTGCTGCTAATTTCCCTGCATTACCCGGTTTCAGTATATATTGAGAAATTGAGTTAAGACCTTTTTTGTTTTTCATCGAATTTGCGATTGCGGTCATATTTTTTTCATTAAATATTTTATTCTGATGAAGTTTCATCAATCCTTCACCGGCAAACATACCTGCCAGTGCTCCGGCTTCAGATATGCCTGTTCCAACCTTATCCTTTGAGGTCGCAACTTTAACACCGCTTGAAATACATATAAGAGGGTTTACATTTTTTGTTGCCCATTTTACTGCTTTTCCGGTATAATCAACAACTTTTTTACCTGTCGGAGGAAGATTACTAAAAACACTTGAAGCATTATGTGCGGTTTTTGCTACTGTATCATTATATTGTGCTGCTGCCTGTGCCATCTTTGCTCCCTGGGCAAAAGCAACAGAACTTCTTGCGGTTTCACCGTTTTCAACTTTTTTTATATTTCTCCAGCAGAATATTCCGCTTGGTACACATACTTCTAATAATGGAGCTGTTATTGACATAACACAATATACCTTCTAACACTGCCTTACTATTTATATAAAGTATTTTTGTATTTATAAATTGCTTATAAAATATTATTTGTTACATTTTTAACATGTATTTAAAAATAAAAGCCGAACTTATTTGTCCGGCTTAATTCAGAATAAAATGTTATGCAAATAGATGCATTGTCACTAAAATACTTTTTCATACCCTAAACAAAACAGCTAAGCTTCTTCAATCGCTGCTTCTGTTTCTTCAATTTTTACAAGAATATCCTCAATTTGTTCTTTTATATATTTCATAAACAGGCCTATTTCTTCTTTAAAACTATAGACTCCGGGCCAAGCAATGTATCCGTACATAATAATCTTCACTCCTTATCTTAATGTCTAACCTTAACAAATTAATGTTCGGTTTTTTGAAGTGAAAACTTTAAGGTTTTTTATATGGATTTTACATAAATTTACAAAATATAGGAATTCTTAAACTAGAAACAAAAACATAAAGTTTTATTTCTTCTTTTGGGAGAGAACATTTGTTGTTACGTTGTCAATAACCTGTTGTAAATCATCTTTTGTTATTTTGTTATCTCCGTTGAAATCAAGAGCTCTATTTGAGGCATAATATTTAGCTGTTTTTCTATCAGTTGCAGAGGTTAAGTAAGGCAGGTTTACACGTGAAGGTACATAAAATAATCCGTATAATTCGCCGCCTGTAAGATTTTTGGTTTTATTTTTTATGTAAAAATCTTTCATTGCAAGAATATAATTTTTTACATAAGGCATTTGCTCTTCACGGCTTAATTGTGCAAATTGATTTATTGTTATTTTGGGATTAATTCCACTATTTTCCTTGTGATTATTTTTTGCATAATCTACACTCAATTTCAATGATTTACTATTCATTTGTCCCAGACCGACAAAATTACCTCTCTTTGCTTTTGGATTGAATTTTGATTCAATATACAACAGAGAAGTTAAATCTTCAGGCGAGCATTTTACTTTTTGAGATGTTTCAACTATTCCTGAGACAAATTTGTCTGAGACATTTGAATCTACAACGTTAATCATTGATTTAATATTGGCAAAAGTTGCATCTTGTTCTGTTTCATTCAATAACGGTTTAATATTTTTTACGGATATTATATGCCCTGTGAGTTCATTGGCATTTTTTACCAGAGAAGGTGCATTTAGTGGCAGTGTTAGTGATTCCGCAAGCAGTATAACCCCGGGAATCGCTTTTTTTAACTGTGTCTCAGGATGCTGCGGAATACAAGCTGTTTTTACTTTTGCTGAAGCTTGCTTTATTTTTACTATTTTTCTTGCAACGCTGAATGAATTGTGATGGCTTATTGGGGAAATGAACATCTTTATCACCTTCTTTTTGGGGTAAAATTTTTATTAGCATAAGAATTTTGTATCAAACAAATTTGTTTTTCAAGTCCTATAATAAAAAACTCCAAACATTTTGTTTGGAGTTTTTTAATTATTTCCATTCGGACTCTCGTATTCAATTCCCAGTTCTTTAAGTGTTCTTATAAAATTCTGGGCACATATTCTCTGAGCCTCAGGCGGTACTATTCTTAAAATTTCAACTGTTTTTGAGATTACAGGATCTTTATCATACCAACGGTTATTTGCATTTACCGGTTTTGCCATTGCATAGAATTTATCGACAGTTTCTTTTGAAACTTTTTCTTCAATTTTTTTCAGGAAAATTTCGGCCTGAGCATGAAGTTCGGTCTGGTAGTTTCTCAAAAGTTCAATAACTTCCAGCAATAAAGGATCATGATCGTACCAGCGTTTATAAGTATGACTCATTTCTTATAACCTCCGCGGGGTTAATTGGAGCGATGTCATCTCTTCTCTCAATTTTCCCTCCTAACAATCTTAGCTTAGTTTCAAAATTTTCGTATCCTCTATCTATATGATGTAAGTTTTCAATTACGGAATTGCCTTCAGCCATAAGTGCTGCAACCACAAGGGAAGCTCCTGCTCTCAAATCACTTGCAGCAAGGGTCGCACCGGTCAGCTTTTTTACCCCTTTTATGATGGCATGATTTCTGTCCTGATGAATGTCGGCACCCATTCTTCTAAGTTCAGGCACCTGCATAAATCTGTTTTCGTAAAGGCTTTCCGTAATAATTCCCACGCCGTTTGCGGTTGACAGAAGAGTCATGGCCATAGACTGTAAGTCTGTCGGGAACCCAGGATATGGTTGCGTTATAAAGTTTATGGAATTAAGACGGTTCTTACAGCTTACTTCTAACGAATTAGGCTCTATAAGTTTAATATTTGCTCCCATCTTAAGAAGTTTATCCGTAAAGAATGTCAAATGGGCTGGAAAGACATTTTTTATAATAGCTTTACCGCGTGTAGCTATAACGGCAGTCATAAATGTTCCTGCCTCAATTCTGTCAGGAATTGTAGTATATTCAATCGGATGCAAATCTTCCTGTTTAACTCCGTTGATTATAATTTCAGAAGTTCCGGCACCTATAATATCGGCACCGATTGAGTTTAAAAAGTTTGCCAGATCAACAATTTCCGGTTCCTGAGCAGCGTTTTGAATCCTTGTGGAGCCTTCTGCCATCACTGATGCCAGCATTAAGTTTTCTGTAGCTCCGACTGAGGGAATATCAAGATAAATATCGGTTCCGACAAGTTTTGAGGCTTTTGCATGAACATATCCGTTTTCGATTTTTATTTTAGCTCCGAGAGCTTCAAGTCCTCTTATGTGAAAATCAACTCGTCTTTCACCGATTGCACATCCTCCCGGAAGGGCAACGATTGCTTCTTTACATCTTGTAACTAGTGCACCTAAAACAATAAATGATGCTCTCATTTTGCTAACCAGTTCATATTTTGCAGTAATGCTTGACAGGTTTGTTGCATCTATGGTGACTGATTTTTCTTCTTTGTTATAATGAGTTTTTGCACCAAGCTGTGCAATTACATTTAGCATAATTTCAACGTCGGTTAAAGCAGGGACGTTGTATATTTTAGTTTCTCCTTTTGGTAACAGGGCTGCGGCCATTAATTTTAAAACCGAATTTTTTGCACCGCCGATTGAAACTTCTCCTTTAAGCGGGGTTCCGCCTTTTATATAATATTTTTGTGTCAATTTTCTCTCCGGAAAAATTAATTATAATCTTCAAGTCTAACAATACTATAATAATACAACCAGATTAAAGCGATGTAAATAAGTTAAAATATGTAAAGAATAATTTTTCGAATTGATTTTAGTGTATAATTAATTTTGCAGCACTAATGTATGAAAAGAAAGGAGAGAAAAGATGCAAAAGTTAAGTATAGCAATGATTTCGGGGGGGGGGGCAGTCTAAATCAAAGCAAATAGAAGGGTTTACATTAGATTTAAAGGATTCTGCAAATAAAAGGAATATAAGTAAAGAAGGATTTACTTTAGCGGAAGTATTAATAACACTTGGTATAATCGGGGTAGTCGCAGCACTGACATTACCGTCATTGATACAAAAGAATAACAATAAAGTAGTAGAGACGCGATTGAAGAAATTTTATTCAACGATGAATCAAGCGATAATGATGGCAGAGGTTGACTATGGAGATAAGAAGATCTGGTATGAAGATGTAGCCGGAGCAGAAATAGATAAAGACGGCAATCCTGTACCAGGTAGTTCGCAAGCGGAGAAATGGTTTAATAAATATCTCGCCCCTTATTTGAAAATAGTAAAGACCGAAACTCTTTCCGACGGTTCCTATATGGTTTATTTTTCTGACGGAAGTGCAATTCGCCCTTGGAGCGCATCTACCCGTGATTGGTCTTTTTATCCGGGAAATCCTCAAAAATGTATTGAAAAGTATGGTATACGTGTACATGCTGCAAATGGGAAATGTTCATTTACATTTATTTTTAATCCGGCCAATGACTCTGAACCATGGAAGTATCATTATAATAAAGGTATTGAGCCATATAAATTTGGCTGGGACGGAAATAATCAAAAATTGTATCAGGGTTCTGCATTTGCATGCGGAGGTAACGAACCACATTACTGCACTGCTATAATCCAAATGAATAACTGGACAATTCCCGAAGATTACCCGTATAAAGTAAGCTATTAAATCTTTTTATTAGAATATTATTTTGCTGTTCGGCATATCTGAACAACTACTTAACATTCCGGGATGAGTATTCTTTAGGGTTGTTCAGATATGTGTTTACGGCATTTTTAATCAGCGTTTAGCCGGTACAAAGCCGCGGCATTGGATTTAATTATTTTTGTCATTTATGCTGAATTCCGGAAGAAAATTTTCTTCAATTATTTGTCGATGTTCTTTTTCGTCGATTCCGTCGTCGTATAATTTTACGTTAAAGTCTTTAAATTCATGAATAAATTTTTTTAATCCGGCAGTTATCTCTTCGTAACCGGCAGATTCATTTCCTGCAAGATAATTTATCAGAAGCGGCAGGTAGCGTTTTATATTTTCAATAACCATTCTGCTGTTTGTGGAAGGTGAAAATTTTTCATATTCAAGTTTTTCCAATTCGTTTTGTGAAAATACCGTTAAAGCATCTTTTTCAAGTTTATAGGTAAAATCATCAATTTTTTGAAGTAATAAAATCGGGAATTTCCCAACAACAATAAATATTGCGATTCCAATCAAAACAGCCAGCCACAAATAAACTTTTAAAAGACCCATGCAATATGTCAAAAATAGATACAAAATCAGATACAGAAAGGAAATATAAAGGATTATCCAGCCTGTGACAGAACACAAAAAACGGATGCTTTCGCCATTATTAACCCAGAATTTTTCCTCAATTTTCGGATTCTTGCCGAATATTATTTTTTCTGTAATTAAATTATATATTAGTCCTAACAGTATAATTCCGATAAAAATCCATAAAACTAACTGACCGCTTAGAAGATGAGCTTTTGTCAGAATTTTAAATATTTTGAATTTTGCAAGAATAATAAATATTGCAAAACAAATGATATAAAACATGTTTCCGTACTTGCGGTACTTAATCATCTGTTCTTCGGAGGTTATAAAATATCCGTTTGAAAAAAAGTTCGGGTAAAATACTCTTTTATTATCTTTTGTGTATTTTATAAAAATCAACTGCCATAGGTATCTGTGTGTCAATCTTTTACTCCTTTTTAAAAAATCATAACAAATTTTTTTTGTAAAAAGAAAAATTATTAAAAAATAATAAATTTTCCTTGTTAAATATCTTTGATAACTTATAATAATTAATATATATTATATTTGTAAGAGGTAGAGATATGTCACACAAACACAGTAATAATCCGTTCAAAAAACATGATTTTGACGACATAAAAACAGATGAACAGGTAAAAGAAGAAGATAAAGAAGTTAAGGCAGAAGAACCTGCTGCCGAAGAACAGGTTTCAGACAATTCTGAACTTGAAAAATTAAAAGATGACTTTGATAAATTGAATAACCAGTATTTACGTCTTGCTGCGGATTTTGATAACTACCGTAAAAGACAGGAACAGGAAAGAGAAGCCCTTTTAAAATTCGGAACTGAAAACGCTTTGAAAAAACTTATTGAAGTTATTGACAATTTTGAACGCGGAGCAAAAGCTCTTGAAAGTGTGGAAGACTGTCAGAAAGTTAAAGACAGTTTTAATCTTGTTCATAAACAGACTGCTGATGTTCTTGCAAAACTCGGTCTTGAAGAAATTAAAGCAGAAGGAGAAGAATTTGATCCTAATTTTCATGAGGCAGTAATGCAGACCCCTACATCAGAACATCCTGAAAATACGGTTATTTCCGTTATGCAAAAGGGCTACAAGGTAGGAGACAAGGTGCTTAGACCTGCACTTGTAAATGTGGCTTCCGCGGGATAAAATATTGTTGTTAAGAAAAACCAGAAGAATACGGGATTATGACTACAGATTATTATGAAATACTAGGCATTGATAAAAACGCATCAAAAGACGATATAAAATCAGCTTTCAGAAAGAAAGCAAGAACACTTCACCCCGATGTTAATAAGGCTCCCGATGCAGAAGAAAAATTTAAAGAACTCGGTAAAGCTTATGAAACCCTTATGGATGATAATAAGCGTGCAACTTATGACCGATACGGCGAAGACGGGTTGAAGAATGCAGGTTTTAATACAGGCGGTCCGTTTGATGGCGGATTCGGTGATTTGAACGATATATTTAACAGCTTTTTCGGAGGATTCGGAGGCGGCTTTGGTTTCGGCGGAAGACCTGATCCTAACGCTCCGCAGACAGGTGATGATTTACGTGTTGATGTGGAAGTTACTTTTGAAGAGGCTGTTTTCGGTGTTTCTAAAGAAGTCAAGTTTGATCATCTTGAACAATGCTCTGAATGCGGCGGGACAGGTGCTGAAAAGGGTTCAAAACCAATAACCTGTCCGACATGTCATGGTACCGGACAGGTTCAGACGGTTGCAAGAACTCCGCTCGGTGCATTTACACAAATAAGCACATGTCCTGACTGTCACGGAACAGGACAAAAGATTTCTAACCCTTGTAAAGCTTGCAAAGGCTACGGAAAAATCGAAAAAGAAAAGAAAATTGAAGTTAAAATTCCGGCAGGTGTAGATAATCACTCTAAAATCAGAGTTTCGGGAGAAGGCGATGCCGGCAAAAATGGCGGCCGTGCCGGCGATTTATTTATCGTTTTGCATGTAAAACCTTCGGAATATTTTACACGTGACGGCATTGACATCTATACTACACTTCAGATTTCTCCGGCTCAGGCTGCTCTGGGGGATGAAGTTATCGTAAAAACTCTTGACGGAGAACAAAAAGTTCAAATCAGAGCAGGTATTCAAAACGGTAATACGATAAAAATTAAGGGGGCAGGTGTTCCTATAATTTCAAGACCGTCTCAAAGAGGGGATCACATAATTGTTGTTACTGTAAAAATTCCGACTAAACTGTCTGATGAAGAACGTAATTTATACCGTAAACTGTATGAATTAAATACAGGCAAAAAAATGCAGGATTCTTTGATGGCTAAAGTAAAAGGAGTATTCCAGTAATGCGTAAATTAATAATTGCACTGTCTGTTGCAGCAGCATTATCATCAAGTGCTTATGCAACCCAGCTTCCTCAGGATTTGAAAGACTTTATTAATAAAAGTTTTCCGAAAACTGACTTTCGCTTTGACGGTGTAGTTATTTTACCTGATAATACGGTTTATCTCCCGCTTATTCCTGCAAAATTTGATAAAGCAGATGCATTGACTGTTAAAGCAACGATACCTGCGGGTAAAACTTTTGTACAAAAACCGGATGCTGTTATTTTTAGTAATGATTTTGTTTTATTGAAAGTTATAACTGATGCAAAAGGTAACAAAACTCTTGTGAAACTTGATAACCCGCCTACAGAAATGAGAACAGGGCTTTTACCGCAGGATATGCTTGTTCCCAGAAATCTTTCAGTACCTGATAATTTAAAAAATATTATAGGAAATCTTGAAATTTCTACGGCAAAAGATCCCGGACTTGTTGTTCCTGTTGTTCAGCCAAAGACCGTTCAAGGGAATAATATTGCATCATTAAAGCTTATTCCTGAATTAAAGGGAAAAACTCTTTATGTTTCAACCAGTTTTTCAAAAAATATTCAGGTAGTTAATCCTGAAAAAAAAGTTCCGGAATATGCTCTTATGCAGCAGAATATCCCTATTATGATAAAGGGATGGAATAATACATTTTTGCTGGTAACGTCTTACGGGAAAAAATCTATAGATGTAATTTCTCTTGCGGATGATCAGGTTATCAAACAAATTGAGTTTAAAGCACAGCCTGATGAGATGATTATTGATGAGAAAAATCATCTTGCTTATGTTTCAACTCCGTCAGATGCAAGTATTTATGTTGTTAATTTAGATACCATGACATTGAAAAAACAAATTAAATTGAACGGTATGTGTGAAAAGATTATTTTGAGCGATGACGGTTCAAAAATTTTTTATAACGATAAACAGACAAATACTATCTGGGTTATAGAGACAAATAATAATTATTTATTGAAAGAAATCGGCAAATTCCCGAATGTTTCCAAAATTGCCTACCTGAATGATAAAATCTATATAACAAGCAGAACTGAAAACAGACTGGCTATTGTGGATTATGAAACAATGAACCTTATTTCGGAAAATACAGTCAGCCCGAAACCTGTTGATATGCTTACATATAATAACGATTTATTTATACTCGGTGCAAGTGAGAACACTATCGAGGTTGTTGATACATCTGTTGACAAACTAACTCATACTATTGTTTTACCTGATGCTGGTTTTGCAACCAAACTAAACAGAATTGACGGAACAAATCTTGCACTTGTTACTGATGCAAAGGCAGGCAAATATTTTGTGCTTAATCTTGATACAAAGGCGATAATATCTTCTAATCCTGTTGCAACACCGGTAACCTCTATGGTTGTATTGAATAAAGTGAAGAAGATTGGCGGGAAATGATTACCGATTTTAGCGAAGAAACAAGAGAACTTTTAATTGAACTTGAAAAAACGCAAAGAGATTTTTGGAATATCTCACGTCCGACAGCATTATTTTTATACAATATTATAAAAAATGAAAAATTTACTCACGGACTGGAGGTCGGAACATCCAACGGATATTCGGGAATATGGCTTTCTACTGCATTGAAAGCTAATGGCGGGCATCTTGATACTATTGAGTTTTACGAAAAAAGATACTCCATTGCAAGAGCAAACTTTGAAAAATGCGGCACTTCGGATATTGTAACCATCCGCCCCGGTGAGGCATGTGATGTTTTGAGAGAGCTGTCCGAAGATTTTAAAATTGATTTTGCCTTTGTTGATGCGAATAAAAGGGAATCCGTTGAATATTTTAAATTGATACATCCGCATTTAAAGGTCGGTGGAATCTATACATGTGACAATGTCCTTTCTCATAAGGAGAAGGTACAAACTTATATAGATGCAATTAATTCTCATCCTGATTATATTCATACTGTTCTTGATTTACCTGCTGGGTTGTCATTCGCAAGAAAAATCAGATAGCAGTATTATTTGAAAATCTTCATTGCTCTATCTAAAATTCCCAGACAGTATGAAATTGTTATTCCGTAATTTGTTATAGGAATTCCTTTATTATTTGCAAGCAATATTCTGGAGAGTATCTCACGGCGGTTTGTCATACATGCTCCACAGTGAATTATAAGACTGTATTTGTCAATATCCGGTAAATCATGACCTGCGTAGTTCTCAATAATCAAATTTTTGCCTGTTTTTTTCAAAAGCCAGTTTGGAATTTTGACTCTGCCTATATCATCTTCTATTGCATGATGGGTACAGCTTTCCAGAATCAAAACTTTGTCACCGTCTTTAAGGTTTTCTATTGCTTTTACTCCGTTTTCAAAAGCTTCTAAATCTCCTTTCAATCTTGCAAAAAGAATTGAAAAAGATGTGAGTTTTATATTATCAGGAACAATTTCCGCAACCTCTTTGAAGGCCTGGGAATCAGTAACAACAAGTGCCGGCGGTTCTTTAAGGTTTTCAATCGCCTGTTTGAGTTCCGAAACCTTCACAACATAACTCAGACAATCACTGTCCAGCAAATCTCTTATTGCCTGAACCTGCGGAAGAATAATTCTGCCTTTAGGTGCTTCTTTATCAATAGGGATTACGAGTATAACCGTACTTTTAGGCGGTACCAGATCTCCTATGATTTTTGGTGAATTTACATAATCATCAGGGAGCATTTTCACAAGTTTCGCTTTGAATTTAAAAACGATGTCCTTATCAGTTTTTGCCGAGGTTTTTAAAATGGATGTTCCGTCTTTGACATTTTCAACTATTTTTTTGTATTTGTCGTCAGGAATTTCCTGAATATCAGATTTGTTAACGACAACCATATAAGGGATTTGAAGCTCTTCAAATTTTTTTATAAGGTTCATCTCGTAATCGTCAATTCCGTTATAGTCACAGATTATAACAGCGACATCGGTACGGTTTATTACTTTCATAGTTTTTTCAATACGTTCTCCGGCAAGTTCTGTTGAGTCATTTATGCCGGCAGTGTCAAGGAATACAACCGGTCCGACAGGTAAAAGTTCCATTGACTTTTCAACAACATCCGTGGTTGTGCCAGCTATATCAGAAACAATAGAAACATCCTGATTTGTAATCCTGTTTAAAAATGCGGATTTACCGGCATTTGTTTTCCCGAAAATTCCTATATGCAGACGCATTGATTTTAAAGCTTTCATTCATTCTCCCCTTATAAATGTAAAAACGGCATCCCTTTTGAAAGAGGATGCCGAATTTTTAGAATTTGAAAATTAGCCTCTGATACCGAGCTTTTTGATTAATTCTCTGTAACCGTCAAGGTTTCTGTCCTTGAGGTAAGAAAGTAATCTTTTTCTTCTTCCGACCATCATCAAAAGACCTCTTTTTGTAGCGAAATCTTTTTGATTAGATTTTAAGTGTTCCGTTAATTCAGAGATTTTTTGGCTTAATAAAGCAATTTGAACTTCTACGGAACCGGTATCTTTTTCGTTAGCACCATATTCTTTAATGATGTCCTGTTTGTTTTTTAAGTTTGGCATTTTAATTTCCTTTATATTGTGAGTGACTATTGGCGTAAGCACTCTACACAGCTCATAATAATATATAAAAGAAAAAAATCAACAGTTCTGTTAAAAAGCCTTTACATAGTCTGTCAAAAAACGGATTAACCTCTCAAATTCAATCCGGCCCCGTACATCAACCCGTGGCGTTGTTCGTTGACGGCGTTTCTGCGGGCATCAAGTGCAAGCATTACTGCTGAGTCGGCTGCTTTGGTATTTTTTATTAAATCTGTTGTATATTTTGATTCGTTTCTGAATTCTTTATCTTTTGTACTGCTTATTTGAGTATCTTCACCATTGTCGGCTACATAGTTTTTAACGAGTGTATCATATTTTGCTTTTGCAGTATCCTGTTGAGATTTTAAGTCCTGATAAATGGCTTCTGCTTCATTGTATCTGCCAAGAGCTTCGGCATAATCGGCTTTGCCTTTATAATAGAGGTTCCATGCTGAATCTGTATTAAGATTAATATTATGGCTTTTGCAGAATTGTTCCGCAAAGTCATATGACATAATGCTTAAACTTGAAAGTCCGCCAAAGCCTGTTTCTTTTTGAAAGTTAGCTTTACCTTCGCTGTCAAGTGAATTATAGTAATTTTTTACTGCATCTATTGCATTAATGTCCGGCATGATAATCCCTCTTTTTCCTATTATTATTTATATAAAGTATTTTTTTTGCGGGAAATTGCTTAAATTTTAGAGTTTATTAAGAAATATTACAACATTTAGTGTATTGTTTATAATAATATAAGTTTTTATAATTTAGCTATGTTTATTTCCCTGATTGTTACAAGTTATAATTATGAAAAATATATAAAGGAAACGATTGAATCTGTTAAGAACCAAACATTTTATGATTGGGAGCTGATAGTAGTTGACGATGCCTCAGAAGATATGTCTGTTGAGATTATTACAAAATCAACGGATTCGGATAATCGTGTCAGAACTGTTGTGAATGATATGAATATGGGGCTTGAAGCAACATTGGAAAAAGCTTTAAAGTATGCAAGCGGTAAATGGATTGCTATCTTGGAAAGTGATGATACTCTGACTCCTGATTATTTAGCCGAAAAATTTAAGATTATTTTGAAATATCCTGATGCCGCCGTTATTTTTAACGATGTTGAGCTTATCGGTAATGCAGGAAAAATGAAAGGTGTTGTTGAGGAAAACAGAAGATTTTTACGCAGTAAGAAATATCCGAGAAATATGTTTTGGGATATGAATTTGCAGAATCGTATAATGACATTTTCATCGGTTATGATAAGAAGAGATTTATTTGATCAGGTTAACTGGAATACTCCGTCTGACAGATTGCTTGATTGGTGGCTGTATATACAGATGGCTTACGGAAATAAATTCTATTATCTGGATAAAAAGCTTACAAATTGGCGTATTCATTCTGACAGCTATATAAATCAACGCAGTTCCTCAAACTGCATTATGACAAATGTGCTTGCAATGATTGAGGTATTCAGGAAGAAACCTTCGTTCGGGTTATTGTTATTTATTTTATACACAATTCCTGCCTTTATTTTTGTGAAACTTATGAAAAAATTATTTTCAAGGCCTTAACTGCCTGACGTCTGATAAATTCAGGAGTATTGACTAATATATAACCGAATATAAATTCTTTAATAGAGACTGGTGCTTTAAATTCTTTGTTATTTGTATTGCGGGTTCTTGCAAGATTGTTTTCTATTAATTCAACAGGATAGTCTGTTGTTCTTACAACTTCCTGCCAGTTATCAACGGTTGTGTAATTTATACATTCCAATCTTAAAATATTACATTTCAACAAAGGCATTTTATATTTCAATATAAGGGGTTTCCATCTTTTAATTACCGGATTTGAAATATGTTTATAGGTGTCTATATATACGGCATCCTTGAATCCATTACGGTAAAGCAGTTGTGACAGACCTATTTCATAGTTTTTGATGATAGTGTTTTTGCCGTTTTCATTTTTTATATTACTGATAAAATTCAAAAATTCACCTGACATAAAAGTTTTTTTCCTGAGAACAATAAAATAACTTTGAATATGAGGTGTTTTTGAACCTATTCCAAAATAGTTTTTGGTCAATCCCCAGAAATCACAGTCTTTTTCTTCCATTGTTTCCAGAACTGTTTCAAAAGAAAAAAGCGGACCATAGCAGGAATCGTTTGCAAAAATAATTTCTTCATAATTGCTCAACCCTTCCTCTTTTATAATTTCAAATCCGCGTTTGTATGATCCAAAATCGTATTCTTTGTGTTCTTCTGAAATTATATAATCTGCGATATTTATAAGCTTATCTTTTTCAGTTTTGGGTAAATTATTGCAGGAAACAAATATAACTTTTTCAATACAGTTTTTTAGTGCTTTTAGATAATAAACTACATAGTCATCAATGATTGAATCCTTATCATAATGTGCAAAAATAACTGCCCGTTTCATATATCTCCTTGTGTTTTCAGATATATTATAACACAATCTTTCTTATATTTTTGCAGGAATTTGTTTTCGTGTTATAATTCATTTGCACAATTTTTAAAGGAATTAAAATGATAACTGTGGATAAAGAGCAGGAAATTGTTGATATAGTAAAGAATACTAATTTGCAGCATATTGCGATTATCATGGACGGAAACAGACGCTGGGCTAAGGAAAAAAATCTTCCGTCGGCATTCGGGCATAAAAAAGGTGTTGATGCTCTCAAAGCTGCAATGCGTGCGTGTGATGATTTCGGCGTCAAATATTTGACGGTTTATGCATTTTCAACAGAGAACTGGAATCGTAAAAAAGAAGAAGTTGATTTTCTGATGAATTTACTTGCCGAAACCATTAAAAATGAACTTCAGGAAATGCATGAAAATGGTGTTGTTATTAATTTTATAGGGGATTTAACTAAATTAAGCCCTAAATTGCAGCAAATTCTTGCAAATGCTGTAGATGTAACTAAAAATAATAATGGTGTCCGGCTTCAAATAGCATTCAATTACGGCTCGAGAGATGAAATGGTTCATGCTTTGAAAAATATCTGTAAAAAAGTTCAGGATGGCGACATAAAAATCGATGATATTACAGAACAAACAATTTCAGAAAATCTTTATACAAAAAATATTCCTGATCCGGATTTGTTAATCCGAACTGGCGGAGAAATGAGAGTTTCAAACTATTTATTGTGGCAGATTGCCTATTCAGAGTTTATAGTTACCAAAAGATACTGGCCTGAATTTGACAAAAAAGCTCTTGCCGAGGCAATTACAGAGTTTAACAATCGTCAAAGAAGATACGGCAAGTAAAATGTTAAAGGTATTTTTATGAAGATAGTTTTTGCAACCGGTAACCCTCATAAATTAAAAGAAATCAAAGAAATAGCAGGAGATTCCGATATAGAATTTATTCTTCCTCCGGACGGATTTAATCCTGTAGAAAACGGAGCTACTTTTGAAGAGAATTCATTTATAAAAGCAAAAGAAGCCGCAAGAGTTTCAAAAATGATGTCGCTTGCGGATGATTCAGGTTTGTGTGTAGAAGCATTAGACGGCGGCCCCGGCATTTATTCTGCCAGATATGCAGATACTCCGCAAAAAAGAATTGATAAATTATTACAAGCACTTGCTCCTTTTGAGAATAGAAATGCAAAATTTGTATGTGCAATGACTCTTGTTGATGCTGATGGTCATAAAGTATTTTCGACAGTTGGTGAATGTTGTGGAAAAATAGCAACAAAACAGGCCGGTTCGGGTGGTTTTGGCTATGATCCGATATTTCTTGTAGAAAATTCTGATAAAACTATGGCTGAATTATCAGAGGAAGAAAAAAATTTAATATCTCACAGGGGTAGAGCTTTAAGAACCGTAATTCGTTATTTATCAAGCTTATAGGCCTATTGACATAACAAAATGCTTATAATAATATTGTGTTGCAAAAACAACACAATATAATATGTCAGATTTTTGATTTTTTGCTAAAATAAATATATATACTAATTTACATATAAATATACAAAATACCGGTAAACAGGGGAGCAAAAATGAAGAAAAATATAATAATTATAATTGCAATAATTATAGCTGCAGTTATATTCCGATATGGATTTAATGTATATGACAACATACGTCAGGGACGGATGTCTAAAAATAAAAAAGCACCTGAAGTAACTGTTGCACAAATTAAAGAAAATGAAATAATACGAAGTTTTGAGGCTCCGGGGCGTGTGGTATCAAAGTATCAGGTTAATGTTCTTGCACGTATTTCGGGTTATTTGCAGAAAAGCTATTTTAAAGAAGGTGATTTTGTAAAGGCCGGTCAAACACTGTTTTTGATTGAACCTCAGGAATTTTCAAATGCTGCGGATGTTGCAAAAGCTGATGTTGAAAATACCAGAGCTCAGCTTGTATATGCTGAAAAACAGTTAGCCCGTGCAAAGGAACTTGTTGCTAAAGATTATATAGCTAAATCCCAGTATGATAATCTTCTGGCACAAAGGGATTCATTGAAAGCACAGCTTGCATCTGCAGAGGCAAGATATAATGATACAAACAGAAGTCTGGGTTATACTCATGTAAAAGCTCCTGTGGACGGGAGAATAGGTATAATTACCGTAACTCTGGGAAACTATGTTACACCGAGTTCAGGTCCGCTTACAACAATTAACAGTACGGATCCGATATATGTAACATTCCCGCTTGACAGTACAGATTTTAATGCTCTTTCTGCTGCTGACGGGGCAGATCATAAAAATCGAAAAACCGAAATATATTTTTCAAACGGACAGAAGTATCCTCTTATAGGTACTCAGGATTTTCACGATAACAAAATTGATCAGTCAACCGGTACCGTTACAATGAGAGCTACTTTCCAAAACCCTAATAATCAGCTTTTACACGGTGAATTTGTTACTGTGAAGTTATATTCAAATAATCCTGTGAAAACCCCTGTAGTTCCACAGACCGCGGTACAGGAAAATCAAGCGGGTAAATATGTGTATAAACTTGACGAAAATGACTTGCCCCAGCTTGTTTACATAAAAATCGGAGAACAACAGGGAACAAATTGGATTGTTAATGAGGGATTGAAAGCCGGTGACAGAATTGTTATAGACGGTTTGCAAAAAGTCGTTCCGGGGCAGCCTGTTACCGTTGTAACCGAACAAAATAAAGATTAGTCTTTAATTAAGGAAATTTAATAATGGATGAAAAATCAGGAAATATATTTATAAAACGTCCTAAGCTTGCGATAGTTATATCTCTTGTAATTATGCTTGCCGGAATGTTAATGATAACAAACTTACCTCTTGAAGAATATCCGTCGATTACACCTCCGCAGGTTGTTGTAAGTGCGACTTATTCCGGTGCGAGTTCGGATGTAATTGAATCAACAATAGCGGCTCCTGTTGAAGCTCAGCTGAACGGTGTTGAAGATATGATTTATATGTCTTCTACTTCAAGAAACGGTTCTTATGAACTGACTCTGTTTTTTGAAATCGGTTCCGACCCTGATATGGCGGTTGTAAACGTACAAAATAACCTTCAGCTTGTTACTCCGAGATTGCCTGAAGAAGTTAAACGATATGGTTTGACTGTTAGAAAAACCACGGGCGGTCCCGGGTTGATGATGATTGCGATTAACTCTCCGAGCGGAACTTACGATTCTTTATACGTTGCAAACTACGCCTCAATTTATATCAAAGATGAACTTGCACGTATCAAAGGGGTAGGTAAAGTCGCTGTATTTGGCTCTGCCGATTATTCAATGAGGATATGGCTTGATGCCACGAAAATGGCGAATTTAGGGGTTTCGGTGAGCGAAGTTAATGCTGCAATTCAGGCCCAAAATATTCAGGCTCCTGCCGGAGACCTTGGTGTTGAACCTATGGTTAACAAACAGCTTATTAAATTAACTATGAGAACAAAAGGACGTCTTCAAACTCCTGAAGAGTTTGAAAATATTGTTGTACGTTCAAAACCAGACGGTTCGCAGGTCAAAATTAAAGATATCGGAAGAGTTGAACTCGGTGCGGAAAGTTATTCTTATTTCTCACGTATAGGCGGAAGACAGTCTGCAATTATTTCTGTAAGTCAGCTGCCTGAAGCTAATGCCGTTGATCTTTCAAATAAAATAAGAAAAAAAATGGAAGAATTGAGTAAAAGTTTCCCGCAGGGTATTGAGTATAAAATTCAGCGTGATGAAACAGAGTTTGTAAGAGAATCTATCAACGAGGTTATTCATGCAATAGGTCTGGCAGTAATACTGGTAGGTATCGTTACTTATCTGTTTCTTGGAAGCGGAAGGGCCGCACTTATACCTTTCTGTGCAATTCCTGTTTCATTAATCGGTGTATTTATATTTATGAATTTGCTCGGGTTTTCAATAAACCTATTGATATTATTTGCACTTGTGCTTGCTGTAGGTCTGGTAGTTGACGATGCTATTGTTGTACTTGAAAACACACAGCGTCATATTCAGGAAGGTAAAAATCCTAAAGATGCTACGGAAATTACAATGAAAGAAGTATTCGGTGCGGTTCTTGCAACGTCTCTGGTATTGATGGCAGTATTTGTTCCGGTTTCATTTATGACCGGTATTACCGGACAGATGTTCAGACAGTTTGCTCTGTGTATTGCGTCATCTATCGGTTTGTCAACAGTTGTTGCTCTAACTCTTGCTCCGGCACTTTGTTCAATGATTCTTAAATCAGGTGAAGAACATAGTGATTTTAAGTTTATTCAGGATTTTGACAACTGGTTTAACAAAGTTAGAGACAAATATCTTGAGGGGGCTAAAGTCTTTATAGATTCTCCTAAATTAACTATCGTAACCTTTTTGATAATAATGGTTTCGATAGTAGGATTATTTAAAATTATACCTACGGGATTTCTTCCTACTGAAGATAAGGGGGCTATATTTACGCAAATTCAGCTTCCTGACGGATCTTCCGCATCAAGAACCGATGAAGTAACAAAAGAAATCGAGCAGGAACTTTTGAAAATCCCGGGGGTAAGGAGTACGATTACTCTTGTAGGTTTTTCAGGTGAAAATACCTCTCTGATAGTATCAGAACTGGAGAACTGGTCAAAACGTAAATCTAAGGACCTTCAAATGCAGACAATTTTGAGTAAGGTTCAAAAACAATTTGCCAATTACCCTTCTGCAACTATTGCTTCATTCTCTCCGCCAGCAATTTCAGGTTTGGGTATGTTTGGCGGATTTGAGTTTCAGCTTCTTGACAAAGGTGACAGAACTCCGCAGGAATTTTATGATGAAGCCGTTAAACTTATGCAGATTGCAAACAAAGATCCGCATTTTTCAATGGTATATTCATCATATACAGCTAATCTGCCTCAGTTATTACTTGATGTTGATGTTCCGAAAGCAATGGCACAGGGTGTTGAAGTTACAGAAATTTATAATGCACTCGCATCTTATTTCGGCAAATCATATGTAAATGACTTTAATAAATTCGGGCGTGTTTACCGTGTATATTTGCAGGCAGACGCTCCGTTCCGTGAAAAACAGGCGGATTTGGATAAAATCTTTGTAAAAAATAATCAGGGAACAATGGTTCCGTTATCAGCGGTTGTAAAGATTAAAAATATTGTAGGACCATACAGTCAGGCAAGATTTAATATGTATCCGTCAATAGCCATAAACGGTATGGCCAGATCGGGCGTAAGTTCCGGACAGGCAATGAATACTATGGCTGAAATTGCCGATAAAAATTTGCCGAAAGACATGGGGTATGCTTGGTCCGGAAGTTCTTTGCAGGAACACGAATCCAGCGGTCAAATCGGGCCAATTCTTGCAATGTCACTGGTATTCATTTACCTTTTCCTTGTAGGACTTTATGAAAGCTGGATGCTTCCGGTAGCAGTAATGCTTATATCTCCGGTTGCATTAATCGGGGCGTTGTTCTTCCAGTATGTCGCAGGGTATTCGCTTGATATTTATGCACAAATCGGTCTTGTTATGTTAATCGGTTTGAGTACAAAACAGGCAATTTTGATTATTGAATTTGCAAAGGACGCTCACGAAGCAGGCATGAGTATTAAAGATGCGGCAATGCAGGCGGCAAAATTGAGGTTCAGAGCTGTTATGATGACAAATATTGCGTTCATCCTCGGACTTTTGCCTCTTGTATTCGCGGCCGGTGCCGGTGCAGCAAGCCGTCATTCGGTCGGTATGACGGTATTCGGCGGTATGATGGCCGTTGCCTTTATAGGTACTTTCCTTGTCCCTGCATTTTATGTAATGATTGAACAGTTCAAAATCAATGTGGCAAAATTTATAAAAGAAAAAAGGAATAAAAATAATGTATAAAAAACTGACAGCATTAATTTTGTTATTCGGTTGCTTGCAAACTTATACATTTGCAAGTGACATAGGCAATAAAATTAATACCAAGGAATATCCTGATTCCAATGCGGTTTTGCCGAAAGAGAAAGACGGAAATCTTGTGATACAGGGTTCTGTTGAGAAAAATATGGAATTGAATCTTGATCGCTGTTTGGAGATTGCTCTTGGTAATAATCCTCAAATTAATGCGGCTTTTCAGGATATTCTTGCATCTGATGCCAGAATTAAGCAGGTTTGGTCTAACTATTTTCCGCAACTCAGCTGGCAGACAGGTTATACAAGAATAAGACAATTACAGTTGTCAGATGTCTTTGGCAGAAACCTTACTTTTAATTACTACGTTCTGGGGCAGGTAACTCTCCAACAGATGCTCTATGACTTTGGAGTTACTCAAAATCAGGCTACAATCAGACGTTTGGATTATGAAAATTATAAACAAACTCTAACAAGCGTCATAAATGATGTTATTTTTCAAACTAAAGATGCTTACTATAATTTGCTCTATGCTATGGAAAATAAAAGGGTTGCTGAAGATACCGTTAAAAAGTTTGAAATGTTTTATGAGCAGGCAAAAGCATTTTATCAAATAGGTATGAATCCAAAAGTTGATGTAACTATTGCACAGGCAAATTTAAGTAATTCAAAATTACAGCTTATTCAGGCTGATAATGCTGTGAATCTTGCAGTTGCAAGATTAAATAATGTTATGGGTGTTCCTTTTATTGACAAATATAATATTCAGGAACGTCTTGACTATGTACCTGTTAATATTACTCTTGAAGAATCTGTTGATATTGCAAGAGATGCTCGTCCGGAATTGAAACAGGCTGAATTAAAAGTTGAATCTGCAAAACAAACGCTTAAACTTGTTAAAAAATCTTATTTCCCTACGCTTTCCATTGAAGGGCAATACCAGCGAGGCGGTAAAAGCTGGAACAGCAATTACGGTTATAATATAGGCGGCTATTTAAATTTTCCGACTGTTAACGGTATGCTGATAAGAAATGAAATTAAAGAAGCAAGATACCTTTATGATAAAGAGCTTGCAAATGCAGCCAATACCCAAAATGCTATTTATCTTGAAATTCAAAATGCCTTTTTGACTTTAACTGAAAAGAAAAATCAAATTCCTGTTGCACTATTACAGGTTAAACAGGCAAAAGAGAATTACGAGCTTTCTTATGGCAGGTACCGTGTCGGAGAAGCAAGCCCGACTGAATTAAAAGATGCCCAAATTCTTTATCAGCAGGCACAATTAAGTTACTATAACACTTTGTACCAGTATAATTCAGCAAAAGCATCCCTTGAAAAAGCTATAGGTAAAAATCTTGTTGCCGAGGATGCTATTGATCTTAAAAAAGCCGGTGATAATGATAAAGAAGATAATGTTAATAAATCTTAATAATAATTAATCTAAAAAAGCAATTTTTCTTCGTGTATTTACTTTATATATATGTAAGATATAAGAGAGAAGAAAGAGAGCAAATATGTTACAAGCAACAGCAGATTCACATAATAACACCGCAGGCAACGGGCAGTTTGGTGCATTAACAAGAAAACGCAGAAGAAGATCTGCAAAAGGTTTTTCTATAGAAGATTTCGATTATCTTGCTCAAACCGACAGAAGAATGCGTTTCAGCAATTCAAAAGATCCGATTTATTTCGTATTTGATTGTCTTGAAAACAGACCAATTTCAACTTTAGCAAAAGAATTTGTTAAAGATTCATTTAAAGATATTGCTAATTTTGTATCAAGAGTCGTTGCTTAATTAATCGGAAAAGAATTAAAAACGGAAAAGAGTCGTCAGGAAAATAAAAGGATTTACAAAAAGGAAAATAGGAAAAGGACAAAAAAAGAGGACTTTTAAAAGTCCTCTTTTTTATTTTATAATTTATTCTATGCTTGTACATCCATATTTTTGAATGCATTTATGGCATCAAGTCTCATTTTTTTCAATTCAGCCTTACGGGCAGCTTTCTGAGCATCAATAGTTTCGTTGCTGAACATATTGAGAATTTCATTCTTAATTAATTTTTTTGTATCTTTACTGTAGCCCGGAGTATCATCAAAGATTGTTGCAGGTTTAGCTTTTTTAGAGAAAATATTTTTAACTTTTTTAAAACCTGTTGTTAGAAAATCCATAATATTTTTGCGGTAAACAACACCGGCTGTAACTGCTGCCGCTGTTCCAACTACTGCTGCTGCAATTTTTAAGTTACGGCTTTTGTTTGATTTTCCTTCGGCATTATCTGTTTGAGGATTTCTTCTGCCAAAATTTACTGCCGGATTAATTGCTAAATTGTTCATGACTACACCTCATTTTTTTACTTATTTGTTGTATATAATATAAACCGTAAAAACTAATTATTGCTAAATTTTCATGAATTATTCACAAATATTTACAATTATAATAAATTAAAAGCGGGGATAAAAATACCCCCGCTTAAATCAGACTTTTCAGTATTGAATTTATGAACAACCGGAATATCCGCAATTAAGGCATATGAAACATCCTTCTGCCATTTCGATTGTGTTTCCGCATTCAGGGCAGGTTACTTTTTTAATTTCACCTGTCGGATTGTATTCTTCAGTTTCAGCTTTGATTTCTTCAGCCTTTGGTTCTTCCGATTTATCTTCTGATTTTTTCTTATCATCAAGATTCATCGGCTGGAACTGACGTGAGTTGTTTCTGTAAACAGTAATACCTTTGAGGTTGTTTTCATAAGCAAGAACATATGCCTCTTCGATGTCTTTTCTTGTAGCGTGTTCCTCAAAGTTAACTGTTTTTGATACGGCATTATCCGTATGAAGCTGGAATGCAGCCTGCATTTTTACGTGCCAGTAAGGTGAAACATCATGTGCGGTTACGAAGATTTTCTTAACTTCTTCAGATACACCGGCAACATGTGCAACAGAACCTGTTTTTGCAATTTCTTTCATTAAACCTTCGGAATAAAATCCATGTTTTACGGCATAATCTTTGAAGATTGGGTTAATTTCAAGCATTTCGGTTCCATCCATAATCAATCTTGAGAATACAAGACCGAATAAAGGTTCAACACCGCCTGATGCACCGGCAATCATTGAAATTGTACCTGTCGGAGCGATACATGTTGTTGTTGCATTTCTGATACCGTATTTTTCAATTTGAGAATCAAGTTCTTTCCATTGTTCATCGGAGATGATACCTGCGGATTTTCCTTTATATTTGTTATAGAGGAAATTTTTACCGTCATATACACTGCCTTTGAAGTTGTTAAATCTTCCGCGTTCTTTTGAAAGTTCGATTGATTCGCATTTTGATTCGTAATCAATAAATTCCATAACCTGAGCGGCAAGTTTTGTTCCTTCTGCCGAAGCATAAGAAATACCCATTTCCATTAGCATATCTGCCCATCCCATAACGCCCAGACCGATTTTTCTGTTGTTTTGAACCATTTCAGAAATCTGCGGAAGCGGATAGTTATTAACAGCAATTACGTTATCAAGGAATCTGATAGCTGTTCTTGTTGTTTTAGCTAATAATTCCCAGTCAACTTTGCCATCTTTAACCATTTTGCCAAGGTTAATTGAACCGAGGTTACAAGCTTCATATGCAAGGAGCGGAACTTCACCGCAAGGGTTTGTTGATTCAATTTCACCAACAAGCGGAGTCGGGTTATCAGAATTCATTTTGTCGATAAAGATAATACCCGGTTCCCCGTTTCTCCAGGCTCCGTCAACAATCATATCAAATACTTTTTTTGCACTTAATTTACCTGTAACAGTTCCGTTTTGCGGATTGATAAGTTCGTAATCGGTTCCGTTTTTGTAGGCTTCCATAAACTTATCGGTAATTGCAACCGAGATATTAAAGTTGTTTAATTTATTATTATCTGATTTACAGTTAATAAAGTCTAAAATATCCGGATGGTCAACTCTTAAAATACCCATATTGGCACCGCGTCTTGTTCCGCCCTGTTTAACGGCTTCGGTTGCGGCGTTAAACACTTCCATAAAAGAAACAGGGCCTGAAGATACGCCCATTGTAGAGCGGACAACACTGTTTTTCGGTCTTAATCTTGAGAAAGAAAAACCTGTTCCGCCGCCTGATTTATGGATTAAAGCGGTATTTTTAACTGTTTCAAAAATACCTTCCAGAGAATCTTCCACCGGAAGGACAAAGCAAGCTGCAAGCTGCCCGAGTTCTCTGCCGGCATTCATTAATGTCGGTGAATTCGGCATAAAATAGCAATTTGTAATTGCTTCGTAAAATCTTTCTGTCAATTTATCGACATCTGCCTGAGATTTATTAAATTTTAAATCTCCTTCCGCAATGGTTTTTGCAACACGTCTGAACATATCAGCCGGTGTTTCAGTACATTTTCCGTCTTTATCGCGTTTCAGGTATCTTTTTTCAAGAACTTTAATTGCGTTTTCGGATAAGTTTAATTTGTCTTCCACTAAGTTCACACTAACCTCCGTATATCCCTTTTCATCACTTAAACTTAGAAAATCATGTCCCCAATTAAGAAAAATCGGCATGTCTGATTGTTCTACTATCATACAACAAGCTTAAATGTCATGGCAATGCTATTATTACGAATTGTAATTATTTTATTGAATTTCAACCATTCATCTTTTTAGTGGTTTAGCCAATTTTAATTTTTATTAAAATACGAGCTTCTCATTATTAATTACAATATTTTTAATATATAATATTCTTGAGGTACCGATATTGAAACATTCAAGATTAACAGCCCTAATATTTATAGCACTGTTTTTAGGTGTCATTACGGGACATTTTTTTCCTGCTTTTGCGGTAAAAATGCATCCGTTTGCTGAGATATTTTTGCGAATGGTAAAAATGATTATAGCTCCTTTGCTGTTTGCGACTCTTGTTGTTGGAATTGCGGGACATGATGATGCAAAAAGTCTCGGTAAAATCGGGCTTAAAACAATAATATATTTTGAAATAGTTACGACACTTGCTTTAATTATAGGTTTAACTATGGCAAACATCTTTAAACCGGGTGTCGGATTTGTTACGGGAACTTCTCCGGATGCTTTACAAATGCAGCAGGCAGGGCTTATGGCCGCAACCCATGCACATACTTCTGTAAGTGAGATGGTTACGAGTATATTCCCGACAAGCATAGTTGATGCAATGGCTCAGGGAAATTTATTGCAGATTGTGGTATTTTCAATATTCTTTGCACTTGCGATTTGTGCGGTAGGCAAGGCTGCCGAGCCTGTTTTAAATTTATTAAATTCCGTTTCGCAGATAATGTTTAAGTTTACGGAATATGTTATGTATTTTGCACCTCTGGGAATTTTTGGTGCAATAGCTTCGACTGTAGGGGCAAACGGGTTATCTGTATTAAAGAGTTATTTTAAAATAATCGGAGCTTTATATCTTGCACTTGCGGTTTTTGTTCTGCTGGTTCTGATAATTGCATGTAAAATTGTAAGAATTTCTTTTCGGAATCTTTTAAGGGCTTTGCAGGAACCTGCACTGCTGGCATTTACTACTGCCAGTTCCGAGGCTGCATTCCCTAAGGCTATGGATATAATGGAGCGTTTCGGAGTTCCTAAAAAAATTGTCGGCTTTGTAATGCCTACCGGATATACGTTTAATCTTGACGGCAGTACTTTATACCTTGCTATGGCAGTAATTTTTTCATCACAGATTGTCGGGATAAATCTTGATTTGAACCAGCAGCTTGTAATAATGCTGGCTTTAATGTTGACAAGTAAAGGGGTTGCCGGTGTGCCTAGAGTTTCTCTTATAGTTCTTGCTGGAACTCTTGCAAGCTTTAATATCCCGATTCTCGGGGTTGCCATACTGCTTGGCATTGATCAGATTCTTGATATGGGACGTACAACGGTAAACCTTATCGGAAACTGTGTTGCTACTGTTGTTATTGCAAGATGGGAACGTGTTTTCGATTACGATAAGATGAAAGAATTTGTTCGTATTTCAAAGGAAGAAAGCATCGGACATGATATACAAAAATTTAGAGAAGAACACAGTCATAATAAAAAATTGACGGAAGAAATAAAAGAAGGATAAAGAAGATGAGTAATGAAACAAAAGTGGAATTAAAGGACACTTTAAATTTGCCTCAAACCACACTGGCAATGAGAGCGAATGCTACGGTCAGAGAACTTGAAATTCAAAAGTTCTGGGAAGAACATGATATTTATAACAAAATTATTAACAATCGTGATAAGGCAAATAAATTCATTTTACATGACGGCCCTCCTTATTTGAGTTCCGAAAAAATTCATGTAGGAACGGCTTTAAACAAAATTCTTAAAGATATTTTATTAAAGTATAAGGCACAATCCGGTTTTTATACACCGTATGTTCCGGGTTACGACGGTCATGGTCTGCCTATTGAAAATGCTGTTGTAAAAAATATTAAAGGCGGACGAAATGCCCTTACTCCAGTGGAACTTCGTGCAAAATGCCGTGAATTTGCTCATAAAAATCTGAAGGGTCAGGAGAGTGAATTTAAGCGTCTCGGTGTTCTTGGTGATTGGGCACATCCTTATTTAACTATTAATCCTGAATTTGAAGCAGAGCAGATAAGAGTTTTCGGCGAGATGTATAAAAAGGGTTATATTGAAAAGGGTATGAAACCTGTTTACTGGTGTGCATCCTGTGAAACAGCTCTTGCTGAAGCAGAAGTTGAATATGCTGATCATACTTCAACATCAATTTATGTCCGCTTTAAATTTGATGAAGAATCAACTGAAAAAATCAATAAATTGATTGCGGGTACGGCGGATAAAGACATATACTCAGTAATCTGGACGACGACCCCGTGGACAATTCCTTCAAATATGGCAATCAGTATGCACCCGAAATTTGAATATACTTTCTTTGAATATAAGGGTGATATTTATGTTACGGCTCAGGAACTTTTGGCAAGTTTCCTGAAAGATGTTGAATGGGATGAATCTGACATTAAGGTTATCGGAACTTGCAGAGGGCAGGATTTGGAACTTTTGAATACAAAACATCCGCTTTTTGACAGAAAATCTCCGATAATTTTAGGCGAACATGTTACTCTGGATGCAGGTACCGGTTCTGTACACACGGCTCCGGGACACGGTCTTGAGGACTATGAGGTCGGATGCAGATACGGTATTGAAGTATTTTCTCCGTTAGACAGCAGAGGTGTTTGGACAGAAGCCGTCAACGATAAAGATTTGGAAGGTGTTCCTTATTACAAAGGCAACTCAGTCGTTATTGAAAAACTTAAAAATTGCGGGGCATTGCTTTCACAGGCTGATATCAATCACAGTTATCCTCATTGCTGGAGATGTAAGAATCCTGTAATCTACAGGGCAACTCCGCAATGGTTTGTTAAAGTTGATAAGTTCAGAGAACAAACACTTGAGGCAATTAAGGGTGTTAAATGGATACCGGCAAGCGGTGAAGCCAGAATTTCTAACATGGTTGCAGGACGTACAGACTGGTGTATTTCACGTCAGCGTGCATGGGGTGTTCCTATTCCTGTATTCTATTGTGAAGATTGCGGTGAAGTTATCGTAACAGATGAAACAATAGAAAATGTTGCAAAAATATTTGAAAAAGAAAGTTCTGATGCGTGGGTTAAATATCCGGCAGAAGATTTATTACCGAAAGGTTTCAAATGTCCGAAATGCGGAAAAACTCACTTTAAAAAAGAAAACGATATTATGGATGTCTGGTTTGATTCGGGTATTACATGGCGTGCCGTTGTAAACAAGCGTTCTGCCGAACTGGGCACCACTCCGGTTGAGATGTATCTGGAAGGTTCAGATCAGCATAGAGGCTGGTTCCAATCATCGCTTTTGACCTCGGTGGCAACTCAGGGTATTGCTCCTTATAAATCTGTGCTTACCCATGGGTTTGTTTTCGGCGAAGACGGAAGAAAAATGTCCAAGTCTCTCGGGAATTATATCAGACCTGATGAAATTATTAATACATACGGGGCAGATATTCTAAGACTATGGGCTGCATCAGTTGACTACAGAAATGATACAAAAATCGGTAACAATATTATCAAACAGCTTGCGGAAATCTTTAAGAAAACGCGAAACACTTCAAGATTTTTGGTCGGAAACTTGTTTGACTTTGATCCTGCGGTTGACTATGTAAAATATGAAGATTTGAAAGAACTTGATAAATTTGCACTTCATAAATTGAATCAGCTTATTGAAAATGTTACGGAAGCCTTTGACAATTATGAGTTCTACAAGTATTTCCAACAGCTTCAAAATTTTGCGGCAGTTGACTTAAGTTCATTCTATCTTGATATTGTAAAAGACAGACTATACACGGCCGGTAAAAAATCACTTTCCCGTCGTGCTTGTCAGACTGTTTTGTATGAAGTATTGCAGACCCTTGTAAGAATACTGGTTCCTGTAATGCCTCATCAGGCAGAAGATATCTGGATGAGTGTTCCTGAATGTCAAAAAGACGGACTGGAAAGTATTCTTCTTTCAAATTGGCCAAAAGCTAAGGCTGAATGGAACAACCCGAAACTGGAAGAAGATTTTGTAAAAATTCTCAAGGCCAGAGAAGTTGTTACCCGTGCAATCGAGCCTTTAAGAGCAGATAAAAAAGTAGGAAGTTCTTTAGAAGTGGCGGTTTATGTCAGTGTTAAAGATAATTCTGTGCTTAAAGCCGACGAAGATGAATTATGTAATATCTTTATTACATCACAGGCTTATGTGACGGATGAAAAACCTTCCGGTGTGCTTAATGAATATAAAGAAGATGATTACACCGTCTGGGTAACTAAAGCAGAAGGTGAAAAATGTGCAAGATGCTGGAAATACAGAAAGCTTAATTCTGACGGTATCTGTGAAGAATGCATTGATGCAATTAAATAAATGAAGAAAAGGGGGATGTTCAAACATCCTCCTTTTTTGTATAAAACCCACCGCCGCTATGCGGCACCTCCCTTACGAAGGGAGGCTGATAAGTTGCCCCTTTTTTAAAGTGGGTAGGTGGGATTCTTCTGCAATACCTAAAACCCACTGCCGCTATGTGATGCTTCCCTTACGAGTGGAGGCTGGTAAGTTGCCCCCTTTTTTAAAGGGGGGTAGGGGGGATTTTGTTTGGCGTATGCCGTATCACGATAGCGAGGCTGAATTGTGAAAGACAAAATTAAGACTTTTTATTGTCTATTTCTTTTCTTTTGTTGCGATGCAAAATAAAAGAAATAGACGAAAGAAAAGAAAACACGCAACGGAAAGAAACGAGGGAGCAGAAACTATGTTTCCGCACCTTCCGGTTTAAAACCCTCCGCCACTTACGTGTCACTTTCCTTATGTCTGGAGGCTAATTAATCCTCAAATACAAATAATTTGTACAAGTCTATTCCGAGAGCATCCGCAATACGCCCGAGTGTATATACAGTCGGTGACTTTTCACCGCGTTCGATAGCTCCTATGGTATCTCTGCTAAGGTTTGCTTTTTCTGCAAGTTCTTCTTGTTTTAAGCATGCTTTTGTTCTTGCAAGTTTAATATTCATGCCGACTTTATTCGTATATTTGTCCACTTTAGTTCTCATTATGAAAACTATAGTATATTATTGACAAATATTTTTCTATAGTCTATTATCATCTTTAAGATGATTATAGTTATCATGGTGCCGACAGGAGATAATATAATGAAAAATAAGATTTGTGATTTTGGTAATGAATTTTTTGAACTTAAATGCCTGATTGTGACATTACATAATGTGTTGACTTATTGTGCAAATGAGTTGCCTGAGTGCTACTATATTGATTCTCTTTCTAAGATAATTGTCGAAAAAGCCGATAAACTTTATGATGCTATAGACGCGATTCAGTCCGATTAAATCTATGCCTGTGTTAAATTTTGTAAAATCCTTATAAGTCTGTACTTTTGGACTTTTTATTGTGTATAAATTGAGTTTTATGCAGGTTTAATAGCAATTTTTTTTGTTTCGATGTTTTAATTAAAATATAGGGTTAGTTTTAAAATTTGTAGAAAGGCGAAAAATGTCAGATTCAATACAGGTAAAACCTTTGGCTCCGTTCACTACAATTAATTATGTAACCAAGGATGGCGAACATTGTACCGCAACCAAAAATAATGGCGTTGTTACTGTTGTAAGTGATAAAAACGGAGTTAAACAACTTCCGCTTGATAAATTTATGAAAGAATTTATTGAAGGTTTGCCGAAAAAAGGACTGGAAAATTCTCCTTCGATGGACACGGTTTCTTTCTCCGGTAATGAACAAGCTGCAGAAACAAAAACTGTCGAGTCAAAACCGGAATCGGAACCGATTCAGAGTGACAACGGAAAAGTTTCAAAAGGTGTAATTGCAACTATTGCAACTGCAGGTACAGCCTTAATTGGAGCGGGAATTTATCTGTTGACAAAAGGTAAAAATAAAAAAGCGATTCAGGAAGTAACTCAGAATGTTACGGATAAAGTAAGCTCTCTGACAGATGATATCGCTGAAAAAACAAAAGCAGCAGTTACTGCCGCTGCAGAAAAGGCAAAAGAAGGTACTGTAAAGGTACAGGAGGCTGCTGCGGAAGTCAAAGAAAAGGCTGCACCGATAGCTATGGATATAAAAGAAAAAACCGTAAAAGCTGCGGAGGAAGTAAAAACAAAAATTCAGGAAACAGCAGCAGAAGTTAAAGAAAAAGCAGCCCCGAAAGCAGCAGAGGTAAAAGAAAAAGTTTCACAAGCTGCAGAAGATGTAAAAACAAAAGTGCAAGAAGCTTTTGACTCATTAAAGCCTGTAAAAGCAGAAGAAACAACAGCAGAAGTTCTTACTCCCGACAAAATCGAAATTCCTGCAAAACCTCCTAAATCAAAAGGTAAGTCTAAAAAACAAACTCCAAAAACAACTGCTGTTCAAGAAGAAGTAAAGCCTGAAACAGCGAAACCTGCTGCAAAACCGGCAGAAGCACCAAAACAGGATGATGCCGCAAAGTTAGCGGAATTGCAAAAACAACAGGATGAAATCTTTGAAAAACAGCAAAAAGCACAAAAAGAAGCTATTGAAAAACAAAATCAACAGATTCAGGATGATACAAATAACCTAATTGCGGCATCTTTGCTTATGGATGATGCATTTGCCGGCGGCGGTAAAAAAGTAGCCGATGCTGCAAAAGATGTTATTGAAAATGCAGCTCAAAAACTTGACGATGGTGTAAATATTGCTGATGACCTGTTTAAAAAAAGTGTTGCCGATGACACCGGTAAATATCCTTTTTTTGAAAAAGTAATAAAAAATGAAAAAGATAATGTGAAAGATGTGCCTGGTGTTGAGGATTTATTTTCATCTAAGACAGATGATATATTTGCTAAACATGGTGAAGATATATTGAATGAGCCTGTGGATTTATTAAATAAAGATGTTGATAGTTTTGGTACTTATAAAAATGATTTTGATGGATTAAGCCATCGGATTGATGATATATTAACTGAATCTTATGACGGTTTAAAATCGGATTTCTATAGCGGACTGGATGATTTTAACAACCATATTGATGGTCATATAGATGATATCGGCGGCTTAGACGGCGGTTTTGACGATTTTGGACTTATGTAATTATTAAACTTTAAAGAAAGGACAAATGCTGGCATTCTGTCAGTAAAACTAAAAGGGATTGAATGAACAATTCAATCCTTTTTAAGTAAGGATTTTATATTTAAATTTGTTTCTTTAGAATAAAAAATCCACAAAACTGTTGAATTTATTTATTTTGTTCGTGTTAAAATTTAATCAGAGTTAATGAATTTTATGTTTATTATTCTGTAAAAGAAGGAGAAAACTATGACAGAAAAACGTGTATGGTTATTCAGAGAGGGTAACGCTAACATGCGTAACCTGCTCGGCGGAAAAGGTGCTAACCTTGCCGAAATGACTAACTTAGGTCTTCCGGTTCCTCCGGGATTGACTATTACCACTGAGACATGTATGGATTACATCAATCATGGTAACAAAATGCCTGAAGGATTAATGGACGAAGTTAAGGCTGCTTTGAAAGATGTTGAAGCACAAAAAGGCCAGAAATTCGGAGATTCCGAAAATCCGTTACTGGTTTCAGTTCGTTCAGGTGCAAGAGTTTCTATGCCTGGTATGATGGAAACAATTTTGAACTTAGGTTTGAACGATGAAACTGTTGAAGCTATGGTTAAATTAACTAATAACCCTAGATTCTGCTATGATTCTTACAGAAGATTCTTAACAATGTTCGGTTCCGTAGCTTGGGAAATGGACAGACAAAAATATTTTGAATCTGAAGTTGAAAAAGTTAAAGAACGTGAAGGCGTTACTTCTGATACCGAAGTTTCGGCAGAAGGCTGGAAATCTTTAATCCCTATCTACAAACAAACAATTAAAGAAGTTACCGGTAAAGAATTTCCGCAAGACCCTTATGTACAGCTGCAGGAAGCTATTGAAGCCGTATTCCGTTCATGGAATATTCCGCGTGCTGTTGCATATAGAAACATGAACAAAATCGACCACAATTTCGGTACTGCCGTAAACGTTCAGTCTATGGTATTCGGTAATATGGGCGATGATTGTGCTACCGGTGTTTCATTTACACGTAACCCTGCTACCGGCGAAAACAAATTCTATGGTGAATATTTGACTAATGCTCAGGGTGAAGACGTTGTTGCAGGTATCAGAACTCCGAAACCTATCGCTGAACTTGAACATGAAATGCCTGAATTGTACAAACAATATGTTGATATCGCTAAAAAACTTGAACTCGGTTACAAAGACGTTCAGGATATGGAATTTACTATTGAAAAAGGTAAATTATACATTCTTCAAACCCGTAACGGTAAAAGAACTGCTGCTGCTGCCGTTAAAATTGCCGTTGATATGCATGAAGAGGGTATTATTACAAAAGAAAGAGCTATTCAGCTGGTTGATCCATATACTGTTAACCAGATTTTATTACCTTGTTTTGATGCAAAAGCTCTTGAAGAAGCTCACAAGATTTGTCACGGTGTAAATGCATCTCCTGGTGCTGCTGTAGGTAAAATCGTATTCGATACTGAAGAAGCAGCTACCCGCGGTGCAGCAGGTGAAAAAGTTATCCTTGTCCGTGTTGAAACTTGTCCGGATGATATTCACGGTATGGCAGTTTCTCAAGGTGTCTTAACACTCAGAGGAGGTGCTACTTCTCACGCAGCAGTTGTTGCAAAAGGTATGGGTAAACCATGCGTTTCAGGTTGTGAAGACTTGAAAATCGATATGGATAAAGGTATTTTAATTGGTGCTGACGGTACTGTTTACCACAAAGATGATGTAATTTCTCTTGACGGTGGTAAAGGTCTTGTTATGGAAGGTGCCGTTAAACTTGTTGAAGCAAGAATTGATGACAACTGGAACAAGTTCTTTACCTGGGTAAACGAAATTAAGCAGTTGAAAGTTGAAGCTAACGCTGATACCCCGAAAGATATCGAAAATGCACTGAAATTCGGTGCTGAAGGTGTAGGGCTCTGCCGTACGGAACACATGTTTATGGATCCGGACAGACTCCCTTGGGTACAGAAAATGATTATTGCAGGTACTCCGGAAGCAAGAAAAGAAGCTCTTGAGCACTTACTTCCTATGCAGTATTCAGATTTCTATGCAATGTTTAAAGCATTGGGCGATAAACCATTGACGGTTAGACTTCTTGACCCGCCGCTTCACGAATTTTTGCCTGATAAAGAATCTTTGATTGCAGAAGTTGCAACATTGAAAGCTCAGGGTAAAGATGCTAAGGAAAAAGAAGAACTTCTTCACGTTGTAGAAAGCCTTTCTGAATCTAACCCTATGATGGGCTTACGTGGATGTCGTCTTGGATTGACTTATCCTGAAATTAATGAAATGCAGGTTAGAGCAATCTTTGAAGCTTGCTGTGACTTGAAAAAAGAAGGCGTTGCAGTAAAACCTTGGGTAATGGTTCCGTTAATCGGTCACGTTAACGAACTTAAAACAGCCAGAGAAATTCTTATTCGTGTAGCAAGAGAGGTTATGGTTGAAAAAGGCGTTGAAGTTGATTATAAATTCGGTACCATGATAGAAATTCCTCGTGCAGCTTTAACTGCAGATGAAATTGCTGAATATGCAGAATTCTTCTCATTCGGTACAAACGACCTTACTCAGATGACATTCGGCTACTCAAGAGACGATGCTGAAGGTAAGTTCCTTAAAAACTATGTGGAACAGAAAATCTTACCGTCCAATCCGTTTGAAACACTTGATACAAAAGGTGTTGGTCAGTTGATTGAAATGTCAATGGAAAAAGGTAAGAAAGTTAATCCTTCACTTGTCGGCGGTGTTTGTGGCGAACACGGCGGAGATCCTGATTCTGTTAAATTCGCTCACAAAATCGGTCTGGATTACGTATCATGCTCACCGTTCAGAATTCCGCAGGCAAGACTTGCCGCAGCTCAGGCTGTTGTGGAAAGTCGTGAATTAGCTAAAGTTTAATTTGCGGTGTAAGTAAATATATTAAAGAGGTTCGCTTATATTAAGCGTGCCTCTTTTTAATTTAAAAAATAATAAAATAAAGCTAATTATAATTAGCAATCGTCATTGCATTTACAATACCGGGTTTTATACAAAAAATTCTGGCAGGCAACTTTTATACCAGTGATTTAATGCTCACAATTAATAGCCAGCCGTAAAATGAAAAATTCAGCAGTATAAGTAAAAATAACAAAATCGGGCTGACAAATTTTTTAGATTTAATGCATCTTATAATATAGCTTATGTAAGAGCCAGAAAGCAACAATATTATAAAAGGCGGAATAAATACCCCAGCACAAAATAAAATATCAGAGATATGGTAAGTTTTTAAAGCTTTTAATACAGCAGCAGCATTTGGCACCATGCTTATCATGCCAAATAATAAAAATAAAAGACAGAAATTAATAACAGGTAAAATTGTTAAAAGCAGATTTAGTTTAATATAATCCCACTGGTCTCCTGCTGCAATTTCACTATCTGTATCAAAATAATTTTTAAACTGATATCTAAATTGTTCAATAAAATTTCTCATAGCCTATTTATAACATATTAAAATAAATCTGTAAAGTTGCTTATAGCTGGTAAAATTATAAGTTGTGATTTTATTTATATATGATATATTACAAATTATGAAAAAGCTTTAATTATGCTATAATCAAAATCAGCAGGGAAAGTGAAAATATGCCGTTTGAATTTGAAAGACAAAATATTAAAGATGTAATTCTTATAAAACCGCAGGTTTTTGGTGACAACAGAGGTTTTTTTATGGAAACTTACAAAAAATCAGAGTTTGTCGCAAACGGAATTACGGAAGACTTTAATCAGGATAATTATTCGAAATCTTCCGCGGGCGTTTTGAGAGGATTGCATTATCAGGCAAAACCTTACGGACAGGCAAAGATTGTAAGGTGTGTCAGTGGACGTGTTTACGATGTTGCTGTTGATATAAGACCTGATTCTCAAACATTCGGTCAGTATGTAAAAGTGGAACTTTCGGAAGAAAACAAAAATATGCTTTATATTCCGGAAGGTTTTGCACATGGATTTGTCGTACTTTCTGAAGAGGCCGAACTTTGTTATAAAGCCAGCGGAGAATATAATCCACAGGCTGACAGAGGGCTTCTCTGGTGTGATAGAGATATTAATATAAACTGGGAAATAGATTTTGAACCGATTTTATCAGAAAAAGACAAAGTGCAGCCAAATTTGAAAAGTATAAATAAAGAGGAGTTAATATGAAAATTTTAGTAACCGGCGGAGCAGGATTTATCGGGAACTGTTTTATAAGACATATGCTGAATAGTCATCCTGATTATAAGATAGTTAACCTTGATGCTTTGACTTATGCAGGGAATCTAGAAAATCTCTATGATGTGAAAGATAATCCTAATTATGAATTTGTAAACGGTGATATCTGTGACAAACCTCTTGTCAGACAGCTTGCTGCAGGAGTTGATGTGATAGTGAACTTTGCAGCGGAAAGTCATGTTGACCGTTCTATTACGGGACCTGAAATTTTTATTGAAACAAATATAAAAGGAACTTTAAACCTTTTGCAGGCGGCTAAAGAATTTAATATAGAAAGATATTTGCAGGTTTCAACTGATGAAGTTTACGGTTCACTCGGAAAGACCGGTTATTTTACAGAAGAAACTCCTCTTGCACCTAACAGTCCTTATTCTGCTTCAAAAGCAGGTGCGGATATGCTTGTGAGGGCATATTATGAAACTTATAAGCTTCCTGTTTTAACAACGAGATGTTCAAATAATTACGGACCTTACCAGTATCCTGAAAAACTTATTCCTTTCTTTATTTCAAAACTTTTGAAGGGAGAAAAAGTACCTGTTTACGGTGACGGAATGAATGTAAGAGACTGGTTATACGTATATGATCACTGTTCTGCTATTGACACTGTTCTGCATAAAGGAAGAGTCGGGGAAGTTTATAATATTGGCGGTCATAATGAAAAGACTAATCTGGAAATTACTCATCTGATTCTGGATGCAATGAACAAGGATGAAAGCTGTATTGAGTTTGTTCAAGACAGGCTCGGCCATGACAGACGCTATGCAATAAGTAATGAGAAAATTAAATCGGAACTTGGCTGGGAGCCTTCAGTAACATTCGAAGAGGGTATTTTGCTTACTATAGACTGGTATTTGAATAATCAGGCATGGATAAAGTCTATAGAGATGAAAAAAGGGAGTCTTATATAAATGCAAAAAGTTCTTGTGACAGGTGCAAACGGCATGCTCGGGCAGGATTTATGTCCGATACTTGAAGATAACGGCTATATTGTAACTGAAACTGATATAGATACACTTGATTTGACAAAAGGTAATGACGTTGAGAATTTTGTAAATGATTTAAAGCCCGATATAGTTATTCATTGTGCGGCATATACGGCAGTGGACAAGGCTGAAGAAGAATCGGACAGGGCTGAATTAATAAATGTCAAGGGTACTGAAAATATTGCAAAAATTTCCGGAGAGCTTGATATTCCGATAGTTTATATTTCAACCGACTACGTATTTGACGGAACAAAACCGACACCTTATGAGCCTGATGATATAACTAATCCGCAGACCGTTTACGGGAAAACAAAGCTTTTGGGCGAAAATGCTGTGAAAAGTTATTGTAAAAAATATTATATAGCAAGGACAAGCTGGCTCTACGGGCATTATGGCAAAAACTTTGTTGAAACAATGATTTCTTTAGCTGAAAAAGGTGATGAAATTAAAGTGGTTGATGATCAGATAGGATGCCCTACATGGACAGTTGAACTTTCTAACGGAATTTTAAAACTGTTTTCAAAACCATACGGAATTTATCATGTTTGTGGTTCTGGAGCAACAAGCTGGTATGGATTTGCTAAGGAAATTTTATCACAGGCAGGTATTGACGGGGTTAAACTTTCTCCATGTACTACTGAAGAATTCCCCCGTCCGGCAAAACGCCCGAAATACAGTGTTATGGATAATCAGAAAATCTGCAGAAATTGGAAAGCCGCTTTGCATGATTATCTGCAATTAAGGAATTTTTAAGTTTAAGAAGGAGGATTTTATGAAAGGAATAGTATTGGCCGGCGGTGCAGGAACAAGATTGTATCCGAGTACTATTTCGGTCTCCAAACAACTAATCCCGATTTATGATAAACCTATGATTTATCATCCGATTTCAGTGTTGATGCTTGCGGGAATCCATGAAATTCTTATTATATCCACTCCTCAGGATTTACCAAACTTTGAAAGACTCCTCGGAGACGGCTCTCAATTCGGGGTGAAATTTTCTTATAAAGAACAGCCGAGTCCTGACGGTCTTGCTCAGGCATTTATTATTGGGGAAGACTTTATCGGCAGTGATGATGTTGCACTGGTTCTGGGTGATAATATTTTCTATGGCGGCGGTTTTTCAGGAAAATTGAACAAAGTTGTATCTAATATAAAACAAAACGGCGGAGCTACGGTTTTTGGTTATCCGGTTAAGGATGCATGCCGATTCGGCGTTGTTGAATTTGACGAAGATGGGAGAGTTCTTTCTATAGAAGAAAAACCGGAAAATCCGAAATCACATTATGCTGTTACTGGACTCTATTTTTACGATAACAGAGTCATTGAATATGCAACACAGCTTAATCCTTCTGCCCGTGGAGAACTTGAAATTACAGATTTGAATAATATCTATTTGAAAGAAAATAAATTGAATGTTGAAATTTTTGGCAGAGGTTTTGCATGGCTTGATACAGGTACACATAATTCATTATTGCAGGCATCTCAGTTTGTACATACTGTTGAAGAGAATCAGGGAATTAAGATTGCATGTCTTGAAGAAATTGCATACCGTATGGGGTTTGTATCAAAAGAAAACTTAAAAAAACATATTTCTCAATATAAAAATAATGAATATTATGAATATGTTGCTAAGATTCTTGAAAATTGAATTGAAAAATAATTGAAATTTTGGTAGCATATTTAGTGTGGAAAAAGGGGATTGTGTTATATGAAAGGTATGAAAAAATTTATTGCTCTCGGCATAATTTTAACGCTTACAGCTGTTCCGTCCTTTGCAAAAGAACAGTGGATTAATAATTTGCGTGATGATTTTTTGAAAAATTCGGCAATTATTTATACAATAAATCTTAGAACTTTTAATGCTCAGGATTTGAATGAAAACGGAATTATAGATTTTGATGAAGGAGAAGAGAGCGGTAATTTCTTAAACGCAATCGCAAGACTTGATGAATTAAAAGCAAATGGGATTAATGCAGTTCATATTTTGCCTATCACCCCTGTAGGTAAAATTAAAGCACTGGGAACTGCAGGTTCATTATATGCCATATCTTCTTTTGATACGCTTAACCCTCAGTTGAAAAATGAAAATACTATTCTTACGGAAAAAGAACAGGCTGCAAAATTTATTTCGGAAGCTCATGAAAGAGGAATTGCAGTTATTGTGGATGTTCCGGCATGCGGTTCTTATGATTTGTATCTGCAAAGGCCTGAACTTTTTGTAAAAGATAAGGACGGACAGCCGGTTGTACCTGCCGACTGGACTGATGTAAGATTGCTTAATGCCGGCAGCGAAGTTAAAATTAATCAGGATGTGTTTAATGCATACAAAACTTTTGTTGATATGGCCCTGGAATTAGGTGTTGACGGAATAAGAGTTGATGTCGCTCACAGCAAGCCTGCGAATTTCTGGAAAGCTTTAATTGATTATTCAAGAAAACGTGATCCTCAGCTGTTATGGCTGGCTGAATCTTCGGATTCTTGGAAAGATGCAGTCTCGCCATATACGGTCTATACACCGTATGATAAATTGCTTGCTGCCGGATTTGACGGCTATTACAGCAGTTATTTTAATTTGAAAAATTGGAAAGAAGGCAAAGAATTAACATCTCAGGTTGAACATGATTTGAATCTTGCTAAAAATATAGGAGCCCCTAAAAGTGCAATAGGAAGTTTTACAACACATGATGAACTTAGTCCTGTTGTGGTTAACGGTAGAGAATACAGCAAAATGATTATGTGGCTTAACGCTACACTTCCTGTAAATTCATATTTTGTTGACGGGTTTGATACGGGTGACAGATATATTTATCCATGGGCTAATAAAAAAGCTGTAAAAACCTATACAGATGATGAATATTATTTTGCTCACCGCGGTAAGATTGATATATTTAATTTTTCAAGAAAACCGGGCGGAAAAGATTTATTGCTGCAGGAAGAATTTAAGAGAGCAAATCAGTTTAAAGAATATATGGTCTCTATGTATGACGGCGGAAAATTTCATCCGTTGAGAGTTTCCGACCCATCAGTCTTTGCCTATCTGGTTTCTAAAAATGGAAATTCTGTTCTGGTTATCGGTAATTTAAATTTTAAAAATATAGTTAATTCTGAAGTTCATCTGCCCAAATTTAATGAAGAAAAGGATGTAATCAGCGTAGAATTTGAAAATCCTCCGAAAGCAGGAAGAGGCAAAATGGAAGTAAACCTTGATCCAGGTGAGATACAGGTTTATGTAATAAATAATTACGAATTAAATTAGCAAAAAAATTTTTGTTTGGTTTTTTATATAAACGCACAAAAAAGAGGTTAAAATGTCGCACTTATTGTTGGATACCGTAAGTCACAACAAGAACCCGTATTCTTATTTTATGACTGTAAAGTCTTCAACTGCTGAATCTGCAAATAAATCCGAATCTGTTAATGAACAAAAGGAGAAAGTCGGTGGCGGTAGTAATTTGCTTACTGCGGGCATGTGCGGTCTTGGTGTTATTGGCATGTCTCTTCTTGCTTATACAGGCGGAAAGCTATATAAAAAACAAAAAATTAATGCCGAAATTAAAAATTTAAAAAGAGAGATAAAAGATTCGTATAATATTGCCAAATCTGCGATGTTACAGGAACTTGTAAATGAAGGCCTTCCAAAATCTTTTACTTCCGGGAAGTTTTATAATTACAAAATTAAATCTTCAAATGATATAAAAGCTGTTGGCGAATATTACAAAGGTGTATATGATACTTTGGAGCAGGTTCAGGTTGAATCCTCCAATACAATAAGAGAAAGCATAAAAAAAGTCGCTTCTGATGCAGAATGGCAGGAATTGCACAAATACAGAAAGCAGCTTTTAAAACAGGTTAACGGAGATGATATTAATAAGCATGATATAGCTTTGAAAAAAATAAGCCTTATAAATGATATGCTTGTCTATAAACTTCATCCTGAAGAAGAAGAGGTTTTTAAATCAAGAAATCTTATATCTGTTGATGATGCAAGGATGATGATAAAAAGAGATTTTGCAAATAAAGAAGAATATGATGAGGAATATCAAAAGTTTATTAAATATACATTCAATTACAGTCCGATGACAAAGTTTTTTGTAAATAACGGCGAGCTCTCTCTCCTTGATTTGTTCAAATCCGAAATTATTGCCCATAAAGTTGCAGGTGATAAAAAACTTCTTGCAAAACTTATACTTGATGAAGATGTTCCGGAAGTTCAAAGACGATATATCCAAAAATTAATATCTCTTGCAAATGAGTTCTCAAAAGACGAAAAAGTATTACGGCTGAAAAGTTTGACTTCCTCTAAAGCATTATCATGACTGATTTTATATTGACATGAGCGTTTCAGCATTTTAAAATTTACTTGTATATAACCGAAGGGAGTATAGAAAATGTTGGATCGTATACAAATTACAAAAGAAGTAGAAGAAATGTGCTGCGTAAAACGCGGTGTAAAAGGTGAACCTGCTCCTATCCCTCAAGAAGGCGAATGGACAAAATGTAAAGAAATTAAAGACATTTCAGGTTTAACTCACGGCTGCGGCTGCTGTGCTCCGCAGCAAGGTACTTGTAAATTAACTCTTAATGTTAAAAACGGTATTATTCAGGAAGCACTTGTTGAAACTCTCGGATGTTCAGGTATGACACACTCTGCAGCTATGGCAGCAGAAATCCTTCCGGGTAAAACAATTCTTGAAGCCTTGAATACTGACCTCGTTTGTGACGCAATCAATGTTGCAATGAGAGAATTATTCCTGCAGATTGTTTACGGACGTACTCAAACTGCATTCTCGGAAGGCGGACTTCCTGTTGGTGCAGGATTGGAAGATTTGGGTAAAGGTCTCCGTTCTCAAACCGGAACAATCTTCTCAACAAAACAAAAAGGTCCTAGATACCTTGAAGTTGCTGAAGGTTATGTTCTTGAACTCGGACTTGACAAAAATGATGAAATTATCGGGTATAAGTTTGTTCACTTAGGCAAATTTATGGAAGCCGTTAAAAAAGGTGTTGATCCGAAAGAAGCTCTGGAAAAATTCACCGGAACTTACGGAAGATTTGATGAAGCCGTTAAGAAAATTGACCCGAGAAAAGAATAATAAAATGATTCTGAAATAAATTCGGTATGACATGTCATTCTGAACTTGATTTAGAATCTCAGTAAAAATTATAAAAAATTAAGAGGAAAATAAAATGACAGTAAAATTTGAAGGACAAGACAGACGTCAGGCTAAATTAAACAAAATTTTGCCTGAGTACGGTTTTAAGTCTTTGGAAGATGCAAAAGCTTTATGTGATTCCAAAGGTATTAACGTAGAAGAAATCGTTAAAGGTATTCAGCCTATCGCATTTGATAATGCTGTTTGGGCTTATACTTTAGGTGCTGCTATTGCTATTAAAAAAGAAGCTAAAGACGCTGCAGAAGCTGCAAGTTTAATCGGAGAAGGTTTACAGGCTTTCTGTGTACCGGGTTCTGTTGGTGACACAAGAAAAGTAGGCTTGGGCCATGGTAACCTTGCCGCTATGTTATTGAGAGAAGAAACAAAATGTTTTTGTTTCTTAGCAGGCCACGAATCTTTTGCGGCTGCTGAAGGTGCTATCGGTATTGCAAGAAATGCTAACAAAGTAAGAAAAGAACCTTTAAGAGTTATCTTAAACGGTCTTGGTAAAGATGCTGCTTACATCATTTCAAGAATTAACGGTTTTACATCTGTTGAAACTAAGTATGATTACAAAACAGGCGAATTAAAAATTGTTAAAGAACAGCCATTCTCTGACGGAGAAAGAGCAAAAGTTAAATGCTACGGTGCTGATGATGTATCTGAAGGTGTTGCAATCATGATTCACGAAGGTGTTGATGTTTCTATTACCGGTAACTCAACTAACCCTACACGTTTCCAACACCCTGTTGCAGGTACTTACAAAAAATGGTGCTATGAAAACGGAAGAAAATACTTCTCAGTTGCATCAGGCGGAGGTACAGGCAGAACTCTTCACCCTGATAACGTAGCTGCTGGTCCGGCTTCTTACGGTATGACTGATACTATGGGAAGAATGCATGGTGATGCTCAGTTTGCTGGTTCTTCATCAGTTCCTGCTCACGTAGAAATGATGGGTATCATTGGTATGGGTAACAACCCGATGGTTGGTGCAAGTGTTGCAGTTGCAGTTGCGGTTGCAGGTGCTCTTGCTAAATAACCGGTCAATAAATATAATAAAAAAAGAACCGGAGTTATTTCGGTTCTTTTTTTATTTGACAATAAATTAATTTAGATTTTTCCAATAACTTTTATCAGTCAAAGCTTTATAGGCACATCCGGCACCGTTAGAGGAGGAAGTGCTTGTTGCAGAACAATATTCAGTAGCACTGTAGGTAGTTCCTTCTGCTCCCATTGGTAAGAGTTTGCCCGATTCCATAAGCTGAAAAGTAAATAAATCATGTCCCCATCTATTCGGTCTTTTCTTTACCCCGTTAACATCTACGGTTATATATACCGGTAAATTGCCGTTGCCCATAGAATTTTCTATTAAAAAGAGCGTTCCGTCTGCAGTTATAAATTGTCCGTCATCCATTATATAAGTATTGACCTCTGTTTTGTTATTAAAAGTCTTATAAATTTTTTTTGCATTTTCATTCTCAGTAATATTTGAATTCTCTAAACAGGCACCCTCTTCGGTTCCTCCTCCGCAATCTATTGCTTTTACAATATATTTCATAAGCAGTTCTTTTATCGGCGGGTTTGTGCCTCCGATAGTATTTTGGTAATTTGAAGGCTTTATTACTTCTCCCGTATCAAGTTGAGCTCTTTGCAGTGCCTGCTGTAATATAGAGTAATTTTTTTGCAGCCCGGTTTCCATTTCTTTATAGGTTACCCTGTTAATAAGTGCAGGAAGAGTCATCGCTGCTACTACTCCTATTATCCCCAGAGTTATTAAAACTTCTGCAAGTGTGAATCCTTTTATCATTCATCCTCCATGATATTATAATTTGAAATTATCATCTATATTTAGATTTTATCATGTAAAATGATATTTTTCAATCAATTATCATTAATACTTTATTATTTTTAGGAGGTTTAAATTTTAATATCATATTAAAGTATTAAAGAGGTCATATGGAACTGAAGAAAAATATCGGCAAACGTATAAAAGAAATTAGAAAAAAAAGAGGTTTATCGCAAGAAAAACTATCCGAACTTGTCGATATTGAACAAAATACACTCAGTTACATTGAGACAGGCAATAACTTTTGTACCGCGGAGACTCTTGAAAAAATTATTACCGCACTTGGAATTGAACCAAAAGAACTATTTGATTTCGGACATTATAAAGATAATGATACCCTTATGGCAGAAATTAACTGGATGCTGAAAAATACGCCGGAGAAGATTCCTGAAGTGTATAAAATTGTTAAAGCAATAATTAATTGAGAAAAATGTAAATAAATGTAACGAATTTATGACTTTGTGAAATTGAGAATTTTTAAAATACTTTATATGAGTAAGAGAGCAAAGTATAAAATAAGGAGAGATAAGATGACTTTCTTAGCAGTAGATTCTCAAAAGAGTTTATTCACAATTCAAAAGAGCCAGCTGCAATTTGAGCAGACGCTTGTTATGAATCAAGCTAACTGGGTTACAAAAGAAATGGCATACATTTCTCAGCAGTATTCGGATTCAGGTGATGATACAAACGTTGATGATGATCCGTATTACATCACTCTGCAACAGCAGGAAGAATACCTGACAACACGACAAAAAGCGTTGGATACTCAGATTTCATTGATTGATAATGAGATTAACTCAATGAAGACAATGGTTACCAACAACATCAAGAGCAGTTGTACTCTTAACCTTATCGGCGGTTAATAAAAGACTGCAAAAAACAAAGATTAAAATACAAAATAAAAAGAAGTTTGTGGTGAAGTGCTTGAAGAGCTATGTGCCCGAACTTCTTTTGTTTTGTAACTCAAACAACTCAAATGTATTAATCATTAATGAGGCGATGGTCATAGGCCCTACTCCTCCGGGAACAGGCGAGATATATGATGTCACTTTGGAAATTTCATCAAAATTAACGTCTCCGCGGGTCTTGCCGTTCTCATCCTTAAAAATTCCCACATCAACCATAATACTATCAACTTTCATCATACTACTATCTTCTATTACTTTTTCACCGACTGCAGAAATTAAAATATCTGCAGTTTTTGTTATTTCAGCAAGATTTTTTGTCTTACTGTGGCAGACTGTGACGGTAGCATTTCTGTTAAGCATCATAACTGCAAGAGGTTTCCCTACAATATTTGAACGTCCTATAACAACAACATGTTTGCCTTCGGGATTTATTCCGTACTCATCAAGCAATAATAGGATACCTTTCGGTGTACAAGGATATGCATATGGTTTTTGCCCCGAGAAAAGTTTGCCGGAATTTTCAGAGGTAAATCCGTCAACATCTTTAAGCGGCGAAATTGCATTAATTATTTTAAATTTATCAATATGTTTTGGCAGCGGAAGCTGTACAAGTATTGCATTTACTGAATCATCAGCGTTAAGTTCTTCTATTTTTTCCAGCAGTTTATCTTCTTTAATATCTGACGGATAATTAATTATTTGCGAGTTAATGCCGATTTTTTCAGCCATTTTTTTCTTGTTGTTTACGTAAATTTTGCTTGCTGCATCTTCGCCGACAAGTATAACGGCAAGAGACGGTTTTTTGTCAAGTTTGTCTATTTTTAGTTTTAAACCGTCCAACAATTTATCTCTTAATTTTTTCCCGTCAAGAATTATTGTCATAAAGCTCCTTTACGATTTTGTCTGAGGAAGATTTAATCTGAAATAAAACTGTTTAATTGCATCCTGAACCACTTTGGAGTCTTTTTCCATAGAATGTTGTATCAGATCTTCATCAAAAGGAATTACACCGAGAACCTCTAAATCATATTTTTTAAGAAGTTCATAAACGGCATTGATATTATTATTTTCAACTTTGTTAATTACAACACCCAGCTGGTCGCCTGCCGCATATTTTGCACTGAACTCTTCAATACGTTTTGCCAGATGTGCAGATTCTTCCGAAGGATTTGCAACAATAAGAGTTGTATCTATTTCTGTATCAACAAGCTGGTTTAAATATTTCAAATCAAATTCGCAGTCAAAAATTACGATATCATATCTTGATATAAGTTTTAAAACAGCATCGCTGATTTGTCCGGTAATAGGGCAGCGACAATCTTTTGAGCCTACAAACCATGATACAATCAAGTCAACATTATCTGCAATTTCAACAACAATGTCTTCCATTGCCCATTCAACAAATTCCTGTTTTGACATACCTTCCGGAATCCCAGTTTTATATTCATGTTTTCCGCTTCTTATTCCGTAAATGGTATTCCTGACATCCAGTCCGAAACTGTGCCCGAGTTCCCCTGACAAATCATTATCAAAAAGCAGAATTGATTTATCCGGAAAAGATTCCTGAAAAATTCTCAAAAATGCCTTTGTAATTGTTGTTTTTCCGCTGCCGCTTTTCCCTGTTATAGCAAGTTTGAATGTCAAATTAATATTTCTCCTTTAACATATCAGATAAATTTTTGGTTAATTTCATGGCTTTTTCTGCCAAAGTTTCACTTAAAGAGCCTGCACCGCAGGAAGGTGAAATAATGGAATTTTCTATAATAAGTTTCTCATCTATTCCTTTTTTAGTCAAATAACTGATTGCCTGTTTGAATTTATTCTCCAATTCCGCTAAATCAGTGTGTTCCAGGGCTTCTTTATCCAGTGTCGGAACAACTCCCCAGGCAATTTTTCCGCCATTATTAAGAAAGTCGTTGACAGTTTTATTGAATAAACTCAAATTCTGAGCAAAAGAATATGCATCCAGATTAATTATATCAACTCCGCTTGAAATAGGAACCGACCAATCGCATTTTCCGCAGCAGTGTATTGCACTTAATGCCCCGTTTGCGTGCAAAATGTCCGTAATTTCTTTGAACATTTCAATAACTTCATTTTGTGAAATCGTTACGAATGCGGATGTCCCTAGTTGTGAGATTGAAGGTTCATCAATGAAAATTATCGGAGTTGCTGCAGGATTGGCGTTTTTAATCTGTTTAATCTGCCATAATGCTTTTATCGTGAGCGTTTTTATTATTATTTCTTTTAGTGTTTCATCATAAATTGCACATTTGCCGTCTTTATCAACCAGAGTTGTTGCAAGTGTGAAAGGCCCTACAATCTGTCCTTTTGCAAAATGTGGTTTATATTCTTTTATTAATTCGATAAATTTTGGAAAGGATGAAGAAAATTCAGCACTCACTGCATATTTATCCAGAATATCGGAATTTATGTCGGAAACAATTTCTTCATAGTCCATAAAGAATTGTTCCAAATCTTCAAAAAATTCATCATATTCCGTGTCAAGATAATCTTTTCCTAAAAAAAATGAAGGCATTTTCTCCAGAAACTGGATAATCATGTCTTCATTTTTACTTATTTTTGTAAGCTGCGGCCAGAAAGGAATTGTTTTAAAATATTTTTCTACAACCGCCATTGCTTCATCAAGGTTTTTATGAGGCAGAGAGCCTATAGCCAGACAATTAAGTTTTAATTCCGACAACTCTCCCATTCGCCTTTATTACCTATGCTTCAGTAGATTCTGTTTCTTCTTCGATTGCTTCTTTTACAACTTCAGAGGCTGTTACAGTTACTTTTAATTCTGTTTTAACTTTAGATGTTAATTTAATAAGCATTGTGTATTCACCGATTTTGTTGATAGGAGCGTTCAAAGAAACATTTTTTCTGTCAACTTCAATGCCTGATTGAGCTTTTAATTCTTCAGCTAATTTTTTAGTAGTGATTGTACCGAATAATTTACCTGATTCACCGGCTTTTGCACTTAATTTTAATTCAGCAAATTTTTCAATTTTTTCAGCAAGTTCAAGAGCTTCTTTGTGTAATTTTTCCTGTTTAGCTTTGATTCTTGCAAGGTTTTGTTCACGGTTTTGCAAAGCACCTTCAGTTGCAATTTCTGCAGCATTTTGCGGAATTAAAAAGTTTCTTGCGTAACCGTCTTTAACGTTTACCAAATCACCTGCTTCACCGAGGTTTTGGACATCTTTTTTTAATATAACCTGCATTTTATTTCTCCTTTTTCTATTTATATTTCTAACATGTAAGCAAATGTTACAATAAACATGCCGATTTGTCGAGATAATTTTAACAAAAGTTATAATAAGGGATAATTTAAATGTTAAATAATGTAACAAAAGTCTCCGTTATTTTTAAAGTTTTTAAACATTAACGCCGTAATACTATATGTACGACCAGGAAAATGTTACTAATTCGAAAGGAATAAGATTCAAAAATGGGTTTATCAGCTTCACAAGCAAGATTATTGACCATAACAGCCAGAAAATCTGACTGTGAATATGAATCTATGCGGTTATCTCACCAGAAAATCGCATTATCCCGTGATATGAATATAGTTTCAGAAGAATATCAAAATTCGCTTGATCAGACTAAACTGATGTGGGATTTCTACGGTAATGATTCTCAGGCAAATGATTTGAATTATAATCTTTTGATGAGTCCTTCCGCATTGAATAACTTTACTCCTACACCTTTAACGGATACGGCGGGCAGAGTTGTTCTGTCTCCGGAACTTGCAGCAGCTGCAAGAGCTGCTAACATTCCGCAGGAAGGTATGGATGGACTTCCTTCTTCAAATGTCAGAAATACATTTATAGAAGCACTCGGTAAAAACGGTGTTATTACCACTACAATGGCTGAAAATATTCAAAGAACCACTTATAACCAGCTTGCTGGTGTTGGTTCGGCTGATCTTGTCAATGTCACTATTGAGCAGTTGACACTTCCTGATCTGGTATCAAGATATTTTTCTGATGTCGAAATTGATGTTACAGATCTGCTTTTAGACGTAGGCGGTTCAAATTTGGCTTTAATTATTCAGGATAAAGACGGTAATCAGTTGGGGCAAATTAACGGTGATGATGAAAATGGCGGAGATGCATCATGTGACTTTGTTATCGATGGTGAAAACATTCATATTGATGCTCGTCATTTGACACTTGATCAGTTCTTTAATTCGGATTACAGAATCAGTATTGTTGGTACATGCTGGGATAATGAGGATTTAGAGGGCAAAAACGGACTTTATGACTGGTCTGTAGTTGATAAAGTTGCAACTTCAACTCTTTGGGATGCTATATTTGAAACTGTAACAAATACATTATCGACAGGTGATGAATATACAGATGCGGCTTTGGGTTATGCTCAAAATAAAATTATTGAGATGCTTGAAAGCTTGTCTTACGTTGATCAAGACGGTAATCAAGTTATTGATTATTCAAATGCCGCATACAAAAATTCACATAAGAAAGAAAAGAGTGATAAAATAACCAGTTGGCTTAAAAATGAAGTTCATGATTATATAGGATATGTTTTCGAAGAAAACAGAAAAGGCAAGTATAACTCCGGCTACGGGGTAAACGTATCATATATGTCACAGGCATATTTGACATACTTTGCAATGTATATGGAAGGTATTTCTAATTCAAGCTATAATGTTGATAAATTATATGAACAGAGTCACTTGATTGATAATTTCTTTGAATTTGATGTAATCACAGGAGCCGATACTTCAGGTGATAACATGCAGATTGCAGGCTTCTATGATGCATTGTTTAACCAAATTTGTATCCAGGGCTGGGTTGAAAATGATCAGGTTAATGACCAGGAATATGTTCAACAAATGATTAAAGACGGTGCAATGTACCTTTCAAGTATTGCGGATGACGGGTTCTATTATCAGGATAATTATTCTACAAATACATACATAAAAGAAGTAACAGATGAATCAAAGATTGCTCAGGCGGAGGCTAAATATAACAGAGAAAAAGAAAAAATTAACTATAAAGAAAATATTCTGGATATGAAGATGAAAAATCTTGATACTGAAATTTCAGCACTGACAACAGAATATGATACGGTTAAATCGGTTATAACCAAGAATATCGAAAAATCATTTAAGCGGTATGATGCATAAAAGAATACATAATTGTTTATATAAATAAAGAAAAAGGCGGATATTATATCCGCCTTGCTTGACATGTAAATTTTTAGCCTAATTTTTCTTCAAAGTCTTTGCCGCCGACTATTTTCAAGTGTCTTTGTGAACCTTCGCCAACACTTTTGCTTGTCAGATTATGCTGTTCGACGAGTTCGTGCTGAAGTTTTCTTATTTGCTGGTTTTGTGGCTGTAACTCAATGTTTTCTGCACCGGCAAGAATTTTATTGATTGCTGCTTTTGCCTCATCCAGAGCTCTTTCTGCATCATCATAGTATCCTTGGAGTGTTTCTGATGTCTCGGATACCTGTAGTGCATCTTTCAGAACTTTCTGAATTTGTGCCATGGAATTTGTTTTAATAAAGAATATTTGCAGTCTGTAATCATTAGCAGTACTAAGAATTTTTGCTCCGCCTTTTGCAAAATTTTTATGAGCAATTACAATATCAGCATCATCTATATTTCTTGTGATTTCAGCTTTCAAGTCCAACCTTTCTATAACTTTTTCTACAATGCTTCTTGAAACAGCATAAAGATAAATTTTCTTTAAATCCTTAACCTCATCAACATATTTTTGCCTTGAAAAGTTGAATTTAAGACTGTCTGAAGGCTGAATTTTCTGTTCAAGTTTATTGATTTGTTCAGTTATTGAAGGTTCTGCTTTATGTTCCTGTTTGGGTTCCTGTGGTGTTTCGTAAGTTTTGTCAACTTTTCGAATTTCAGGCCGGATAGGCCAGCCTCTTAGAATGTAATCCACTGCTTCTGCTGTATCTTTATAGACAGCAAGCGTATTTCTGTCAAGAATTTCTATTACAATATCAAATGTCGGTTGTTTTTCTCTTTCAAGAACAGTTTTTTGAGATGCTCTGCGTCTTGCTTCATCGTCGCCGAGTGTAACTGACTGAATTCCACCGACCAGATCTGATAATGTCGGGTTTTTAATAAGGCTTTCAAGAGAATTTCCGTGGGCGGTTGCAATCAGCATCACACCTCTTTCCGCAATGGTTCTTGCTGCCTGTGCTTCTTCTTCAGTACCGATTTCATCGACAACAATAACCTCAGGTGTGTGATTTTCAACCGCCTCAATCATAATATCTTTCTGATATTGAGGTTGTGTTACCTGCATACGTCTGGCATGTCCGATTGCGGGATGAGGAGTGTCCCCGTCACCTGCGATTTCGTTTGATGTATCCACAACCACAACACGTTTTCCTAATTCATCGGCTACAAGTCTTGAAATTTCTCTTAATTTAGTAGTTTTGCCAACCCCCGGACGTCCCAAAAATAAAATACTTTTGTTCATCATACAAATATCTTTTATACAAGCAATGGTCCCCGTAACAACTCTTCCGATTCTGCAGGTAAGACCTATCACTTTTCCCTGACGGTTTCTTATTGCACTGATTCTGTGAAGTGTTCCGGGGATTCCGGATCGGTTGTCGGAAGTAAATTCCTGTATTCGGCAGGTGATATAATCAATATCTTCGGAATTAACGGTATCGTTCCCCAGATATTCTATCTTGCCGTCTGCATGACGAATCTCGGGCGTTCGGCCGATGTCCAGAACTATCTCTATCACATCGTCCATACGGTCATAATCTACATATTGTCTTACCTTATCCGGTAAAATCTCCAGTAGTTTGTTCAAATCATTTTGAAATTGCAGGTTACTCATTTTCTTTTTCGCCTTTCTATTTTGGATATTATATATACAAAATATGATTATTGGCTATGTAGATTATATATTTTTCTCTCCACTTATATTATATCATTTTTTGGAGTGTTTTTCTTTAAAAATAATACTATAGATGTAGTAAATTTTACAAAACTTAACACTTAAAATAGAGTAAAAGTGTTGATATTACACGCTTTTGGGGTTTGAGTTTTATAAAAATGACAAAAGTTTCGATATTTTTTTGATTAATTTTATACGGTACACTTTTTTAATATTTCTTAAGAAAGCTATGTTCAATAAATGAGAAATTTTAATTATAGTTCACAGGCCATTTTATATAAATAATTTAATTTTTTATTATCCAGAGTTTCAATGATTGCAGAAATGTTTTTTATAATTTCTTCTCTTGGCAGTTCATTCTTAAAATCGAACAAATCCGAATATGTAATATTAAGGGTCAAGCATAATCTTTCAATTAGATCGGACGAAGGAAAACTTCTTGCGGTTTCAATAAAAGAGATATGACGCGGTGCTACGTCAACAAGTTCAGCAAGCTGTTCCTGTGTCAGGCCTCGTTTTTTACGGATTTCTTTAAGTTTGGACGCAAAAGCTTTTTTTAGACTCATATTATCCTCTTTGTCTTAATATTAAGTACAATTTTGATATCTTAACAGGACATTAAAGGTAATAAATTATTGACAATAATAGAAATATAATCTATATTTTCTATATTAAAGGTAATAATAGGAGGCTAATTTATGAAAAAGAACATAGAATTTATACTGACAGAGTTTTTACCACACTCTGCAGTTAGCTGCAGGTCTGCATTCACATTGGCTGAAGTTCTGATAACTCTTGGTATAATTGGTGTTGTGGCAGCAATGACACTTCCTTCGGTGATTAATGACTATAGACATAAAGAATTTGTTGTAAGAGCAAAAAAATCTGCATCAATTTTAACTAATGCACTTATGGCTGTTCAGGCAGAATATGGTGAGACTGATTATTCAAACATTTTTGAATCTAAAAATGGTGAGGAAACCACGGATATTCTGGCAAAACATTTGAAAGTTATAAAAAGATGCAGGGCAGGAGAAAAAGGCTGCCATGATTCTCCAATAAAGTATGCATCGCCGCGTGATAATGATGGCAGTGGTACCGCAGGATATTGGAGCAAAAACGGTTTATCAAACAACTGGCAGCTGGTGTTGACGGATGGCAGTATTATTCAAATTACTAAATATTCAACCTGCAAAAGAACTTTTATATATAATGTTACCGATGAAAACGGTAATGTTGTAACCGATGAAGAAGGTAATATAATGCAAGCCGAAGGGGTCGGGCATTCCTGTTTTGATTTGACGGTTGACACAAACGGTAACAAAGGGCCTAATCAAATTGGAATGGATGTGTTCGGAATTTTTGTTGATCCGGACGGACCGGAAAAGGGAACACGCGGAGATTTGTGGAATATTTTGTCAGATGAAGAAATTAATGTTGTTCAATATACTCCCGGAACACCTGTTAAATAATTGCACAATGTAAATTTGCATTTTACAACTGATTTATTTTGTTATATCATCAGCGTATAAGTATAATAATTATTAAGAGGGAAGTATAAATGCAAGTATCAATTAACTGGTTAAATGAATTCGTAGATTTATCAAATATAGAAGATGAACAAATTGCTCATGAACTTACAATGAGTGGTTTGGAGGTTGAGGCTGTCGAAGAAGTAAAACCTCGATTTACGAATATAAAAACAGTTAAGATTGAGAAAATTGATAATCACCCGAATTCCGATCATTTACATCTTGTAACGGTTAATACAGGTTCAGGGCTTAAGACTGTTGTTTGCGGTGCTCAAAATATTAAAGAAGGTCAGATTGTTCCTTATGCATCAGTAGGCAGTCAGGTTCTTGACAGAAAAACCGGTGAAATGTTTACACTTACTCCTGCTGTTATCAGAGGGGTTGAGTCTCAGGGAATGCTTTGCTCTGCGGATGAATTAGGCGTTGCAGAACGTAATTATCAGGAAGAAGACGGAATTTTGATTTTGAACAGAATTTTCCCTGATGTGAAAATTGGTGAGAATGTTGAAGATGTCCTCGGATTTGAAAAAGATACGGTAATTGATGTTGCTCCTACTGCTAACAGAGGAGATCAAATGTCTGTTATAGGGGTTGCAAGAGAGTTAAGCTCTTTATTTAATACTCCTTTAAAGTTTTCTCCGCTTGAATCAACCAGAGATTTGTCAACCGATAAGTTTAAGGTTGAAATTATTGATAAAGATGTTTGCAAATATTATTCAATCGGAGTTTTAAAAGATATCAAAATTAAGCCGTCTCCTGATTGGATGCAGAAAAGACTTCTTTCTTCAGGTATTCGTGCAATTAACAATGTGGTTGATATTACGAACTATGTTCTTCTTGAATACGGAACACCTCTGCATGCATTTGATTTGGACAAATTAAACGGTTATTTATGCGTAAGACGTGCAAAAGAAGGTGAAAAGCTGGTTACACTTGACGGAGTTGAGAGAACTCTCACCACTGACAGCGTTTTAATTGCTACAAAAGAAGAAGGTGTTTGTCTTGGCGGTGTATTTGGCGGTGCTAATTCCGAAATTGACGATAATACAACATCAATCGCATTAGAAGCAGCATACTTTACACCTGCAAGCAACAGAAAATCTTCAAGAAGTGCGGGATACAGAAGTGAAGCGTCTGCAAGATTTGAACGCGGTATTGACATAGAAGCCGTAAAACCTGCTCTTATGCGTGCAATGCAGCTTATGGTTGAGCTTGCAGATGCAAAAATTGAGGGTGTTGTAGAAGCAGGAAACAATAAACTGGAACCTATTGAAATTACATTGAGATATCCTCAGGTTAAAAGAATTTTAGGTGTTGAAATTGCTCCGGAAAGGTGTGATTCAATCCTTGAAAAACTCGGTTTTGAAAAACTCGGCGGAAATACTGCGGCAGCAAAGTTTCTTGTACCTTCATTCAGAGCATATGATGTCACCCGCGAAATTGATTTAATTGAAGAAATTGCACGTATTAACGGATACGATAAAATAACTCCGACTCTTCCGAACAAAATGCAGACTCCTGTTGTTACTCTGGAAGAAAAAGTCGCTAAAAAGGTACATGAATTAATGCTTTCTTCCGGTTTGAATGAAATTGTTACAACTTCGTTAATCGGAAAACCTTTACTTGATAAGTTTATGATTCCCTATGATGATGCAAAAGCTGTTAAAGTATTGAATCCGATTAGTGAAGAATCGGCAATGCTGCGTGAAACTCTTGCCGTAAGTATTCTTAACTGTATGAAATATAACTACGATAACGGACAGAAAACTTTCTGGGCATACGAAATAGGTAAAACTTACAGTATTGAAGGTTTATCGGATGAGAAAAACACCGGTGTTAAAGAAACAAAAGTTCTCGCTGGCGTTTTAACGGGAGATGTTGAAAATTCAAAATGGCAGGTCAAAACTTCTCCTGATTTTTATACAGTTAAAGGCCTTCTGGAAAAACTATTTGCAGAACTGGGCGTTGAAAAACGTATTAAACTTACGCCGTTTGACAAGTCCCCGCTTGCACAGACTCATGCGATTATGCACCCTTACAGAAGTGCTGCGGTGAATATTCTTGGCAAAAATCTTCAAACTATCGGATATTTCGGTCAAATTCATCCGATATTGAAAGATAAGATGAAGTTTAATCAGGATGCATTTATTTTCAAAATTGATTTGGATGCACTGATTGCAATAGTGAAAGAAACTACTCCGAGGTTTAAGCATCTTCCTCAATATCCGGAAGTTCGACGTGATCTGGCATTTGTTATTAACGAAGATGTTTCTTATGATGATATTCAACGTGTGATAAAAGGCGGAGTTCAGCAGAATATATTCAAAGGCAGTGAAGTTTTTGATGTATATCACGGCGAAAATATAGAAAAGGGTTACAAGAGTCTTGCATTCAGAATTTATATGCAGGATGAAAATGCAACGCTGACAGACGAAGTTATAGATCGTCAGATGCAAAATGTCAGAGAAAAGCTTCAAAAAGCTTATGCTGACATAAGTTTTAGGGAGTAATCTATGAAAAAAATAATAGTTTTAATTTTTGTGTTTTTTGCGATGGCATTACAGAGTCTTGCTGTTGACGTGTTACCGGATACAGTAAGTTTTATCAGGACAAACACTCTGGGAGTGTATCAGGTTTCAAGTCCTATTACTCTGTATTCACAGCCTGATGTAAATTCCGAAATTAAAACTGTTATTAAATATACCAAGGATGTACTTGAACCTGTAAATTTGGTTTTTCAGGATGTGTTTATTGTATTTAAGGGGGATAAAGAGCTTGCCCTTATGGCAGTTACCGATGAAACAGAAGATTGGGTTGAAGTTATATATGATAACAAACTGGGTTTAACCGGCTGGATAAAAAAAGATGATCCTTATAAATTTGCGACCTGGGTCAATTTTTATAATATGTACGGTAAAAAATACGGGCTGAAATTTTTAAACGGAACCCCTGAACAGATAAAAAATATACATGGTTCGCCTGATGAAACTTCAAAAGTTATAACCACAATAAACTATCCGAGAAATATTAATCTAAGTATTATCCGCGGGAACTGGATGCTTGTAACCGTTCTTGATGTTGATAAAACACCTAAAACAGGTTTTATCAGATGGCGTGGTGAAGACGGCGTTAAGTATCTTTTTCCTGCAATAAGATAGTTTTACTTATATTCTGTTGACAAATTTTAAACAAAGTTTTAAAATAGATTTACTATTTTGAGGAAAGCATGGGTGAAAATCCCTCACTGGACCGCAGCCGTTACAGTCGGAATGCTCATTATAGTTGATGTTACCACGGAAATCTGGGAGATTTTTTATGAACAATACTATTTTGAAAAACGGCACAAATGTTGTGTCTCTGGAAACTGCAAAAAAAGCTTACGTATCTAATCCTTCAAGCGAAAAAAAAGAAGACAACATTACTCTTGTTGAAGGTTATTTGAAGCAGCTTGACTGGAAAGTCAATGAAAATTCAAACATGTCCTATTCAATTCAGGGGCTCAACAATTATATTGCTTCGGAAGTAAGCAAAAATTACTGGTTAAACAAAATTTATAACGAAAAAATCAGAAATGCTCACATTAGCGGAGATATTCACATCCACGATTTGAATATTATATCTGTGTATTGTGTGGGCTGGGATTTGAAAGACTTACTAATGGAAGGTTTTAAAGGCGTCAAGGGTAAAATTGAAAGCAAGCCTCCGAAACATTTCAGAACCGCCTTAGGACAAATTGTTAATTTTATGTACACAATGCAGGGCGAAGCTGCAGGGGCTCAGGCATTTTCAAATTTTGATACTCTTCTGGCACCTTTCATAAGATATGATAACCTTTCTTTTGAACAGGTAAAACAGGCCATGCAGGAATTTGTATTTAATATGAATGTTCCGACCCGTGTTGGATTTCAAACTCCGTTTACTAATATTACAATGGATTTAACTGTCCCTTCGTATTATGCCGAACAACCGGTTATAATCGGCGGTGAACTTATGGAAGATACATATAAAGAATTTCAGCCTGAAATGGATTTGTTAAACAAGGCATTCTTTGAGGTTATGATGGAAGGAGATGCTTCTGGCAGGGTCTTTACCTTCCCTATTCCGACATACAATATTACAAAGGATTTTGACTGGAATAACGAAAAGCTTAACGGATTATGGGAAATGACTGCAAAATACGGTATCCCTTATTTTTCAAACTTTATAAATTCTGATATGTCACCTGAAGATGCACGTTCAATGTGCTGCAGATTAAGAATAGATAACCGTGAACTTGAATACAGAGGCGGCGGCTTGTTCGGTTCAAATCCTCTCACGGGTTCAGTCGGGGTTGTAACTATTAACCTGCCTAAAATTGCTGATAACGTTAAAAATAAAGGCGAATTTTTTGAAAAACTTTCACAACACATGGAGATAGCTAAAGAAAGCCTTGAAATAAAAAGAAAATTACTTGAAGATTTAACTGATAAAAACCTTTATCCATACACAAAATTTTATTTAAGAGATATAAAAGCACGTTTCGGTGTTTATTGGAAAAACCATTTTTCAACAATAGGTTTAATAGGTATGAACGAGGCTTGTTTAAATCTTCTCGGTTCGGATATCGGGAGTTTCAGAGGTAAACAATTTGCACTTGACGTAATGGACTTTATGAGAGCAAAAATTGTTGAATTTCAGAAACAAACAGGTAACAACTACAACCTTGAAGCAACTCCCGGGGAAGGAACTTCTTACAGGCTTGCAAAACTTGACAGAAACCATAAATATAAATATTTTACAAATTCAACCCAGCTGCCGGTAAATTATTCCGATGATATCTTTGAGGTTCTTGACCATCAGGATGATTTGCAGACAAAATATACCGGCGGAACCGTTGTACATATTTTTGCGGGAGAAAGAATTTCAAATATTGAAACAATGAAAAATCTTGTTAAAAAAGTCTGCAATAATTACAAACTTCCATATTTCACATTTTCTCCGACCTTTAGTACATGTCCTAATCATGGCTATGTCGCAGGTGAACATTTTAAATGTCCTGACTGCGGTGCTGATTGTGAAGTTTATTCAAGAATCGTAGGCTACATAAGACCAATTAGTCAGTGGAATAAAGGTAAACAAATGGAATTTCATAATAGAACACCTTTTGATGTTGAAGCATGCGGATGTAATTAAAAATATGGAGTGTAAAAAGGATAAGAAGTTTAGGAGGCTGAGGAGAATTGTTATTCTCCGTGCCTCCGCTCTTCACCTTTAAATAAATTATGTTGATAGGCGGATTACAAAAAACTTCATTACTGGATTTTCCGGGGAAAATAAGTGCGATAGTATTCACAGCAGGGTGTAATTTCCGATGCGGTTATTGTCACAATCCCGAATTAATTCATCCGGTTACTACAGTGAAAGATATTTTTGAATTTTTAAATACCAGAAGAGGTAAACTTGACGGTGTGGTAATTACCGGCGGGGAGCCCTGTTTACAGAAAGATTTGCCGGAATTTATAAAAAAAATTAAATTTATGGATTTTGCTGTAAAACTTGATACAAACGGGAGTTTTCCACAGATGCTTGACGCGGTTTTGCCTTATTTGGATTATGTTGCAATGGATATAAAAGCCCCTCTGTCCAAGTATTCAAGCATTGTTAATACTGAAATTGATACGAATAAAATTTTAAAAAGTATCAATATTCTTAAAAACAGTCATTTAGATTATGAATTTCGTACAACAGTTTTGAGGTCTCAGCTTTCATATAAAGATTTTGAAGAAATAGGCAGGCTTATACAAAATGCACCGCGATATTTTTTGCAAAAATTTGTATCCTCAAAGATTTTGGATACATCTTTGCAAAACGAAAAAACATATTCCGATTCAGAGTTTGAAGAGATAAAAAAAATCTTAACACCTTATATCTCTGAAATATATATAAGATAATGATTAAGATTTCTTAAAATTCAGATTGCGGGTATTCACTATTTAAAATGTATGAAGTACAATAGATATATCATGAGTGTTGTTGAAGAAAAATTATATTCTGACATCCCGCCGACAAAGTTGAGGAATAAAGAGGAGAAATTTAAACCGGCTAAAACAAGCAAATTTTGGCTCTGGGTTGCAAGTATGTTTTTCTTTAACATGCTTCAGAACAGATTTTATGCTTTCCGTTATAAGGGTGCTGAAAATGTAATAGAAAAAGGCGTTCCTACAATTCTGTTTGCACCGCATTGCAACTGGTGGGACGGAATTGTTATGTATAATGTTACTCACAGAATTTTTCATAAAGAAATTCGTTTGATGATAGAAGAACTTAACAGATTTCCTCTCTTAAGACGGGGCGGAGGGTATTCTGTATGTAAAAAATCCCCTCAATCAGCAATGAAAGCTCTTCAATATTCTGTTGATGTAGTGGGTGATTTGAAGAATATTTTGTGTATTTTTCCTCAAGGAATAATTAGACCTCCGCATTACAGACCAATGGTATTTCAGACGGGATTGGCATATATTGCACAAAATGCCGTTAAAAGATACGGTAAAGTAAATCTTGTTCCAATGGCTGTTGATTATACTTTTTTAAGAGATAATCGTCCGGAAGTTATTGTCGAATTTGGAGAAAAACTTACTTTTACAAAAGATAACATTATATCGGACAGAAAACAGCTTACTCATATATTGGAAAGAAGTTTGGAACAAACTTGTGATAAACAAATGCATACTATTGCTGAAGGTGATTTAGATAACCATAAAATATTATTTAAGCAGCATTTAAAGTGGTACAGAAGAATAGAACAACGATTAAAACGTATTGATATTCCGCCTGTTGCTGATGTTTAATTAAAATAAAACAAGAAAAAGACCGAAGGAATTCGGTCTTTTTATGAAATATGGCTGACTAATATTTTATGATTTCGGGATTAAGAGAGAACTGCTTCGGCTGTTTTTTCACCTGCGAACCAACCGCCGATACTGCCAATGATACCTCCGACTAATGCACCTGCGGCTGTTCCGACTACAGGTACTGCGGAACCGATTGCGGCACCGGCCATAGCACCGAGCTTGGCACCTGCCCATGCTCCACCGACTGCTGAAGCCGTTGTAGCTCCTTTCTTAACAGCGGCTTTTGTTCCGCCTTTTTCATATGCATCTGCAATTTCTACTGCGGCGTATGCTACTGCTAAAGGTTTTGCTACTTTGCCTGCAGCTTTCATAATAGTAGGAGCAGCCTTGCCTGTCGCTGTCAGTGCAGCTTTACCGCCTTTTGCGGCAGCCTTACCGGTAGCCTTTGCAGCTGATTTAGTTGCTGCTGCTGCAGATTTTGCTGCAGATTTTGTTTTAGAAACAATTTTATTAGCTGCAGCTTTTACGCTGTTACCTGCTGATTTTGCGGCATTGGCACCTTTTTCCAATACAACTTTTTCAGCTTTTAATGCATCAATTTTGGCTGCACTTGCTTTACCTTTAAGTTTTTCTCCGGCTGCAACGATTTTTGCTTTTCCTGATTTTAAAGCATCTTTAGTAGCTGCGGATAGTTTTTGTACCTGTTGTTTAGTTGCATCCGTTACCTTGCTAACTCCATTTTTAGTTGCTTGAGCTGCGTGTACCAATCCGTCTTTTGCTGCGACTGCTGCTTTTTTAGTTGCTGCTGCAGTTGCTTTTGCCGCTGTTTTTGTTTTCTGGGCAGCTACAACGGCACCTTTTTTAACGTAAGGAGCAGTTTTTTCTGCCAATCTCATACCTATAACACCTGCTGCTGCACCTCCTGCTGCATAAAGAAACGGATTGCCTGTCAAGGAAGCTTGTTGTTGAGTTTCCTGTTGAGGTGTTTGAATTTCTTCAGCAGTTGTTGCCGGAGTTGCTTCTCCATGAGGAAGAGCTGCCGGATTTTCCTGAGCTTGTTCCTGCGGGATGTGTGCAGTAGGTTCATTACCTTGTTGTTCCTGCGGAACTTCTCTGGTAAATGTGTCCATTTTTGCTTCCGGTAATTTAATAGTGTCATTTGCAAAAATTAAATTCTGGTTTTTAATTTGCGGATTTAATTTCATTAAAGTTTTTACATCTGTACAATGTGTTCTTGCGATACGTGACAAGTTGTCACCATGTTGAATAACATAGTCTGCCATAATAAATAATCTCCTTTTTCCCTTAAAATATTCCCCGATGTATCTTTTAGATACCTCTTATACTCATGTAAAGGATTATATTTAAAAAAAATTGCCTTATACGGGATACATAAATTTTATATAAAATCTGAAAATGGGTTAAAATAAGGTCTATTTGCCATTTTTATGAGATTTACATTTCTTAATATTTTGTGTTTAAAGCTTAAATATTTAAATATAGGATTTTATGAATTTAACAAATCTCAACTAATTAGCAAAAAAAATTTTTAGAAGTTTTGTAAAAGTATGCTTTTAAATTTATTTACCCTGAATAATTATAATAATCAGCCGGTATTCGGTTACAGGCTGCCAAAACGCTCATTTAATGACATTCGGGATATACCGGGATTGACCTGTGCTAAGTGCGGGGAAAAAATGTTTAGCCTTATAGAACGTGATGAGTTTATTAATAAATTACTTGCAGGTTCAAAAACTTGTTTGAAAAACCATGAATTTGATGAATTTAGAAATTCCAACAGATTTCGTTTTCTGCAAAACTTGGCAAACAGACATCCAAGAACTCCACTGGCAGTAATTGTTGAAGATAAGACTATTAAATATAAAATATCAAAATTTGGCGGATTTGGTCAGAGAGAAGTTTCTGAAATTGTTGATATTTCAAAAAATATTACAAAAAATGCCCCGCAGGTTATAAAAAAATTAATGCCTCTTAAAGAGAGGATGCCTGATGCTTACAAAGAACTTCTGGATTATATGGAGGTTTATGCTATAAAATACCCTGATAACTCATTTTCAGAAATTTTTAAAAAGAAAGATGTCTTTGATTATCATAATAAAATTCGTTTATTCAGAAAAGAACAATTTTCGCTGCTGAAAAATAAAGCTTTAACAAAGCTCAATAAAACAGCAGAACTTCTTCCGCAAGAGGAAAAAGCAAAGATGATTAAATTGAACTCGGAGCTTTTGAATATCATCTCGCCGACATATTATCCGGATTCTACAAAACATATTATGCTTGAACTTTTATATGGGGACTTTATTTCGGCTCTTGATGATAAAAAACTTGCTGCTAACATCAAAAAACAACTCAAGAATATACCGCTTAATGAAGTTCATGCCGATAATTTGATAGTAGGATATTCAAAATTAAACGACAGAGAAATTATTAAAGAGATTTTGGAAAATGTAAGTGCAACTTTTGAACATATAATTCCAGGCTCAAAAGACGGTCCTGATTCCAAGCATAACGGTATTTGTCTATGTAAAAGATGCAATCAGGAGCGTGCAACCATTGCTTATTCAGTTATGATGGAAAAATTCCCTGAATTTTCACAAAATATACAGAAACAACTTAATAAAGTAATGGCATTTATTAAAAATAAAAAACTTACAGGATATGAATTGTATCCGCAAAAAGTTAAGAAGACATTATTGGATGTTACAGACCAAAAATTAAGAATTAATATAAAGAAATTTTTGAAATTTAAAGAAAAAGAAGCAGAGATAAAACTTGAGCATGCAAAAGCAAGTTATATTCAAAACAAAACCCGTTTACAGGAAACAAATTTGGAAATAAGTGAATATAATAAGAAAATAGATGAGTTAAAACAGGAATTGAAAAGGTTACAGGACGAAAAAAACATCCTTCATCATAAAAAAGAAATACGTAAAGCAAAGGTTAATAATTCAACGCGGATACTGGCTAATGCCAAAAGTAATTTAAAAAGTGCAAGAAAGACATTAAATAATGATAAATAAATTAACATAGGTTTGACATGTGTTTACGGTTATTTTAGGATTTTTTATAAGAGGAAATTGATGTGTAAATCATTAGCTGTGCCGCAACCGTAATAGCCGGAACACTCAGAAAAACTTATCTGCCGCGAGCATCGGCAATAAGAAAAGTTTTCAAAGTTGTCCTCTGAGAGTTAAGAACAGCAGAGGATTTTTTAATGGCATATGGAGCCGTACATGCAAATAATGCAAGAATAGGAACCTGTCCGCATGGACTTCCGCAGGGAGCATGCCCTATTTGTAGCGGAATGGGCGGCGGAGGCGGTATGAGAAAAGCCGATTTTTCCGCAAAACCGGGTGAAATGAGCTGGAATGAGTGTGCTGCCATAGGAGCATTCCTAAAAGCACAACAGAATGCAAAACTTCAGCGTCAGCAGGATGCACAGAATTTTGCACAGCAGGCTGTGGCGTTTCAAAATGCCATGGATAACGCTTCACAAAAAGCTGCCGCACTTGCACAGTTTTTCAGTGCAAACACTCCCGCTATAATTGCAAAACCAGTAAATTTTGTTCTGAATACCGTAATCGGCGGTACTTTGAATGCTATAAAAAGTTTTCCGCAAACCGTTCAAAACGCATTACAAACAGTTGGACAAAAATTAGCGGACATTTCTGATAAGCTTGCAGCAGTTTACGGTGAAGTTAAAACAGCAATAGCCAAAAAACTCTCAGAAACTTTAAATGAATTTAAAAAGAAAGTGAAATCATTGTTTTCTATCTTTAATCCGCAGGATGCAGATAACGATGACAAACAGGTTGATGAAACCAAAAAAGCTTTTAAACTGAAAACATTTATACATGATTTATATAAGAAATTAAAAAAGGAAGACGAAAAGGATTTAGAAGAAAATGAACGTTAATCAGTTCCATGACGGTGAAACGTTAAGACAGCAGCGAAATCTTACCGCACCGCAGAAAAGAACAAATGCATATACAAAAGAAGGCGTTGTTGTAAATAATTTCATAAAGGACGGAAAAAACAGCGTTAATATGGATGAAATGTATGATACGCTTGTTATTTCCGATAATGTTAAAATGCCTTCTTATCTTAATGAAAATATAAGTTCAAAAGAAAAAAGTCTGATACCGATAAGCGGAGTTGCTGTTGGTGTAATGGGAGCGGTAGGATTGCTGACTGCTTTTATCCGGAAAAATGCCGGTGTTAATATGGAAATTGAACGCAAACATCTTGAAAAACTGCCTTCAACTACAAGAAATGTTGCGATTAATCAGGAAACCCATCAGGCAATTTACAGAATGATAAGAAACCCTACCCGAAAAACAATTCTTGCCGGAAGCGGTGTACTAGCCCTTACTTCTATGGCGTTTATGGGAAAAACTTTTTTTGACGGGTTTAAAGAAGTCTGGGTAAAGAAAAAAGAAGCCGATATTCAAAAAAATCTTCAGGAAAATCTGATTGATATTGAAACACGCTCGTTCAGCGGAAAAATTCAGATTATAAGGAGTATGCTATCCCAAAGAGCAAAAGAGTTTGAAAAATATGTTTCCGGCAGCAATAATATCAAAACCTTTGCCGGTATATCCTTTGGTGAAGGGAAATTTTCTAAAGATAAAAAAGACGGTTCTTTGAAATATTTCCTTCTCGGTGCAGGAACTGTTGCATCAATTATCGGACTCGGGTTCTGGTCTATGAAAAACCTGAACGCCGGCAAAAAATATCTTGATCAGAGTATTAAAAATAAAAAGAATATTATAAATGAAATTATAAAGACTTCAAAAGATTCTTCAAAAGATGCTGACAAAATGACTCTGAAAACTCTGTTTAACGAAATTGATGCCTCAAAAGAATATATACAGGATTCTTTGCAGAAGCTCAACTGGAAACATGAAGAAATAGAAGATTTTACAAAAGAAGTCTTTAAAGCAACCGCAAAAGTCAATGAAGCAATGGGCGGCGACGGCTCTGACAAAACGACTTTCTATTCACATGTTGATGATTACAGGGCTCACCTTTTTAATTATCTGCTTAATACGGATAACAAACAGTTCAAGCAGTTGTTTTTCGGTATAACAGGGCTTACTGCAATAAGTTACGGAGGTAAGCTTGCAGGAGAGGCAATTAAAGAAGTTCAGGTTAAGAAAATTAATGCAGAAACTGAGATTAACCTGCAAAATCGCCTTGTTTCAACAGAGCTCAGAAACTTCAAATCGAAAAAAGATGCTGCTATTCAACCTCTTGTTGAAGAATTTTACCGTCAGGCTGCAAACGGAAAACCTAAAGAAGAATTGAAGGTTATGGCAGATAATATATTATTTGAAATTAAAAACGGTCCTCCGTTTGTTTATTCATAAAGGTATGGAGGAGGAATATATGCCGATTAATCTTATGTTACAGCCTCTGGTGCAGTTAAATAGCCAGCCATCTCAACTTAATTCAAATCTTCAGCCGATTAACGGTATGAATGTAAATTGTGTGGCTATGCCGGTTTCGCAAAGAAACTACTGCCTTTTTAATCAAACTAAGGTAGATTTTTTTGTAAAACAGAAAGAGGCCGGGCTTCCATATCTTAAGGAGGTTCTCAAACATTCAAATAATGAGGCTCAAATAACCGAAACTTTATATATATTAAACAGAATGCAGGATAGCGGAACTAAAGGTATAGACAAAATGTACCCATTACTGTCACGTTTTAACGGTACAAATTCTCCGAATATACAGACATTTTTGGCAGGAATATACAGGAAAATACAGGTTCCTGATGCCTTTGGCCCGCTTGTTGCCATGTTAATCCGAAATTCTATAAAACCGCCGCAGGCATGTTTTGATCCGAATGAAGAAGTTGGAGGAGCAATACTTGCTTACCTTTCAGACCGTTTTAGAAATTAGTTTAATTTATTAAATGTTACAAAAACTTTACATAACTACTCAAAAATTTAAAGTTTAAATCCCATAATACCGATAACATGCATGTAAGCACAAAGTAAGAAAGGAACTAGGCAAAGATGGGAATGTCCGCTTCACAAGCTAGATTTTTGGGTCTGACGGCTCGAAAAACTAACGTTGAATATGAAGGACAGCAGGTTAACCAGCAGCGTACCTCGTTAGCTAATGAATCTGCCAACTTCTACAACGACCTTCTCGGCATGACCGTTCCGGTTCCTCCGTCAGTTGATGATTATACCAAAACAGTTTATACGTTTGAAGATGGTGCTTTGACTAATGAAATTACTTCATTAATTGCACAGGCAGACGGTTTCTACACTGTAAGTTATCTGTCAAAATGGCAGGAAGATTTTACGCCTGTTGCAGCTGCATCTACAATTATTACAGAAATTAATAATGGTGCAAGTTATGCTGTTGGTACCCATGAGTTAAGAGTATTGGGTTCACTGGATCCTTCAATAGAAGATCCTGAAGACCAGCAGAAAAAACAGGTTGAAGAGCTTGCTTGGAAGGCACTTCTTGAAGAAAAATATAATAACGGTGAAGAATGTGACTGGTTTGTAAGATACGTTACGAATACAGAAACCGGTAAGGAAACACCTTTCTTCTACAAGGTTACTGATGTTCAAAATGCTGAATATGATGATAAAACAGGTCAGTCCTTGTCAAATATTAACGGCTACAGTATCGGTAGTGCCCAGAGAGTAGAAGAGTTTAAAGCAATTCAGGGCTGCAAAGTTGAGAAAGATACATCCGGCAGATTTATTTCAATCAGTATTCCTGATGCAAACGGCGTTATGATTGAGTATCCTTTGACAACAAATACAGAAACCGATCAGGAAGCTTATCAGGATGCTATGAACGAATATGAACACGAAAAATATCTTTACGATCAGGCAATTCAGGATATTAACGCAAAAATTGAAATCGTTCAGGCAGAAGATAAAAACCTTGAATTACGTTTGAAACAGTTAGATACAGAACAGGATGCAATTCAAACAGAAATGGATGCGGTACAAAAAGTTATTGAAAAGAACGTAGAATCAACATTTAAAACTTTCGGATAATAAGTACATTCGAAACATATATAAAGAAAAACTGAATATACATAAAATAGTTTTGCGATTATGTATATTCAAAAGAAAAGATTTTCCTTTCCTTTTTCCTTTTTCCTATTAATTTTCCAACGACGAACTGAAAAGTGAGTCGTTTTTTTTATCTTAAATACGAAAAAAAATCAAACCGGTAAGCGTTTTCCCTTTAATATTTACTTTTGTGCTATTATAAAATTATGTTTAATGCGGAAAGCTATAAAAAAATTTCCGATATTGTAAGAGGAGATGTTGAAACTACAGAAAAACTTATAGGTAAGACTGTTCCGGAAGGAAATAGTCTTTATGAAAGTTTGTTTGACTTTGTAATGGCACCGTCGAAAAGAATTCGTTCTGTCTTGACATTTTTATATCTCAGAGCGAGAGGTTTTGAGATTAACAGAGATGTATATGAAATATTGGCACTTGTAGAACTTATTCATAATGCATCGCTTATCCATGATGATGTTATAGATAATGATGCTGTCAGAAGAAATACGCAATCAATCAATGCGAAATTTAATAACAAAATAGCGGTTATTTCCGGAGATTATTTATTAGCAATGGTGATGAAAAAATTAACGGATATAGGAAAGATTGAGTTATTTAAAATTTTTTCGAAAACGATTCGCTGCATGTGTGAAGGCGAGCTTAACCAGTATATAAATTTAAACAGAATTACTTCTCTTGATAATTATATTGAAAAAACATATAAGAAAACGGGTTCTCTGTTTGAGGCGGCCGTTACTTCTGCCGTTTTTACCGTAAACGGAAAAATGGATGAAGCTTCTGGTGAGTTTGGCAGGAATTTCGGTATTGCATTTCAGATTAATGATGATTTGGAAAATGTTATTAATGATTCCAGGGATATAGCTGACGGAATTTATAATGCACCGGTTATCTTTTCCGGAGATAAAAACATTACGGAAACAGGTATTGAAAAAACAAAGATTTTATTGAATAATTATTTAGACAATACCCGCAGGTGTATCGAATATTTAGACGATAGTGTGTATAAGTCAATGATTTTGGAGCTTTTAGATTTATTCAATGGACACAGAATTAATTAAAAATAAATTTTTGCATTGGTACGAAAAAAATCGTCCTGCAATAAAAGAAACAGTAGAAACCGTAGTATTTGTCGTTGTTATGGTAATTATAATAAGGTTTTTTGTAGGAGAAATCAGATGGATTCCGTCGGGTTCAATGCGGCCTACCTTAATGGAAGGTGACAGAATTTTTGTTGAAAGATTTTCACGATTTTATGCAGAACCTAAACGCGGAGATATTATGGTCTTTTATCCGCCTTTTGAACAACTGAAAAATTCTCCCGGAAAAGTTTTTGCCCGTCTGACAGGCTTTTTCTGTAAAGATATAGCCTATATAAAAAGAGTTGTCGGGCTGCCGGGTGAAAAATACGAAGTTAAGGCGGATGAATACGGTAAATATACGGTTTATATTAATGATAAACCGCTTAATGAACCTTATATAAAAAGTCCTTACGACTATACTCCATGTACCGAGGCAATGAACTGCGGGCCTGCAGTTATTCCGGAGGGACATTATCTTATGCTCGGTGATAACAGAGGAAATTCTCAAGACGGGCGATACTGGGGGCTTTTGCCGAAAGACAGGTTTATAGGTAAGGCTGTTTTTGTTTTCTGGCCTTTTACAAGAGCAAAATCTCTTACGAATCAGTCTGCTAATTATAAAGAATAGTTGCGGGATAGTAATATATAAATTATGCGGTTTTTCTGCAAAATAATAATTTCATATATTTATACTAGCAATATTCTGAAAAATGTTATATAATAGGAATATAATATTTGATTAAAATGAAAAAATCATTAAGCTAGAGAGAAAAGGATGTTGAAAATGAATAAGAAATTAGTTTTGTTATTAGCGGCTATTTTCCTAACGGGTGCTGTAGGTGTTGATATTCCGGCAATGGCTGTATCGGGACCTTTCGGCTACGATCTTCAGAAAGATATTCACAGAAACAAGATTAAAGAAAAAGAACAAAAGAAAAAAGCCGAGCAAAATACCGGAAGTGAACAAGCTGCAGAACCAGTAAACGTAAATGTTACCGATGATGATATTTTTGTTTCTTCAATAGATTTTAACAAAGTTTATTATCCTAATGCATCTATGAAAAGTGCTGTTACAAAGTATAAAAAAGGTAACTACACCGGCTGTCTTCAGGAACTATATACTTTAGTAAAGAAAAATCCTAATAATGCTCTGGCTTATTATTACGTTGGTATGGCTTATACAAAAGTTGGTGCTGTGGAACCGGCTAAAGCTGCGTATCAAAAAGTTATCAATCTGAATACAAATGATGTTCTTGTTGACTATGCAAAACGCGGAAGAAACTGCCTTACAGACGGAGTATCCTGTGCTGCAGGCGGAATCCAGATTGGTGCAGATGATGGTACAATGGATGATTTGGATAAATTCATTGCCGCACCTTACGGAAACGGTATGTCTCCTGAAATGACTGAACAATACAGACAGCAACAGCTTGATGCTATTCAAAACAAAATTAATAACGGTAAAACTTTAAGTCCGGAAGATGTACAAAGATTAAAAGAACTTCAGAATAAGTCAGAAGTATTGACTGGCAACCTTATTGCCATGTCTGACGGGGAAAAAAAAAGCCTTCAGATAAAGAAGTATTAGAGGCTATAGATGTTTTGAAGAGAGCGGGAGTGAATATTTCTGCTGAAACTTCAACTCAGGATACACAGCCTGATCAAGTTTCAACGGCACCGCAGATGACTTATACTCCCGATCCTCAAATACAGCAGATGACAATGATGCTTAACGGCGGCAATAACGGATATAACGATCCTATGATGAATATGCTGCCTTATATGATGAAGGACGAGGGCAAAAATATTGATCCTCAGGTTATGCAGGCAATCATGACAAATTCCATGATGAACAGCATTAACGGAATGAATAATTTTAATAATAATAACTATTAATCTTATGATTATGAACTATAAAAATGCAAAAGATAAACTGTTGGCATCCGATATATCTGGATGCCTGCAGTTTTTTAAATCTAACGGATATATTCTTGAAGCTGCATATTGTGAACTCTTAAATGATAATCTTGATGAGGCACTTATTCTTTTTGAATCCATAAGTGATTTTGATACCAGAGCCGGCTGGGGTGTATTTATCTGTAAATTAATATCCGGTAATGCTGATAAATATCCGACATATCTTCAGCTGCGTAATTTTTTAGAAATAGATTTGGATATTTTGATTAAACATTTTAAGGGTGATTATGTACAGACTATTTTAAAATACGCAGATTGGATGTGTAGAATTAATCCCGAAGTGCATAAGTTTATAGGCAGAGTACTCATAAATAACGGTATAGAAGAGTATGGCAGAATGTATTTAATGGCAGCTAAGGAGTATTTTTTTCATGATCCTGAACTTCATTATATGCTTGCGGTTGAGTTTTTAAAGCAGAAAGATGTGAAATCTGCTATAGATTCACTCCATACATGTCTGAAAGTTTTGCCGGGATATTTTCCTGCTATTAATATGCTAAGAAATTTAAACTTGAATTGATAATATAAATTGTTTATGTTACACTTGTAACGGATTTACCCGACAGAAGGCTAAGGAGAATGATTGATGATTATAATAATGGAGCGTAATGCCACAAAGGTTCAAAAGCTGCGTGTAATTGATTTATTAAAGGATAACGGATTTGAGGTGAGATGCAATGAAGGAGATGTGCATACCGTTATTGATGCTCTTGGTGATAAAACATCGTTGACACCCGGCAGACTTGCGGCATTGGAAGGCGTAAAAGAAGTAAAAGTTATAAGAGAACCTTTCCGGTTAGCTTCAAGAGACAGAAAAGAAGAAGATACTGTTATTGAATTTCATAACGGAGTTAAAATAGGCGGCGATAACAAACCTGTTTTTATGGTCGGACCGTGTTCTGTAGAAGATGATTACAACGGGCTTTTGAAGGTGGCGAAAGCTGCAAAAGAAATGGGATGTGAATTTTTACGCGGCGGTGCATTCAAACCGAGAACTTCTCCTTACGATTTTCAAGGATATGGAGAAAAGGCTTTGCAGTTCTTAAGAAAGGCTGCTGATGCTACAGGATTATTGACGGTTTCTGAAATTATGGATGCTTCAGATTTGGATATGATGTGCAAGTATGTTGATGTTCTGCAAATCGGAGCAAGAAATGTACAGAATTTCAAATTACTGCATGCTGTCGGAAAATGCAATAAGCCGGTGATTCTTAAACGCGGTTTATCCAGCACGATAAGAGAGTTCCTGCTTGCTGCGGAACACATTTTATACTATGGAAACCAGAATGTAATCTTGTGTGAACGCGGGATAAGAAGTTTTGACAGTGCTTTTACACGTAATGTTATGGACATTGCGTCGATTCCGGTTATAAAAAAATATTCACACCTTCCTATTATAGTTGATCCGAGTCATGGCACTGGTCAGAGATATTTAATTGAACCCATGGCTAAGGCTGGATTGGTTGTCGGGGCTGACGGTGTGATGATAGAAGTTCACCACGATCCGGAATATGCATTATCAGATGGTAAACAAAGCCTTTCTATTCCTATGTTTAAAGATATAATGAAAAGACTTAACTCATTTAATAACAGGCTTCACTATGAGAAGACCTGTCTGTCAGCTAATGTAAAATAGGGATGTGATTAGCACAATTTGTGTTATAATTTTGATATGAAAAAATTGCTGTTATACGGTTTAATTTTCGGATTGACCTGCTTACCGGCAGTGTCAAACGAGATTACGGAAGATTACATGGATATTGCGAAAAATTACTGTGTAATCGGCGATTATCCGAATGCAATTAAGTATTTTAACAGCATACTTGCAATCGAACCTAATAATGCTAATGTTCGCGAAATTATTGCCATGTTGAATCGATTTACTTCGCAGGATAGAAAAGCCTATGCAACAAGAGCAAACAGTTCAATTTATAACGCGATGGTTGCAAAATATAACGGTGATAGTACTCTCGCACTTGAATATTTGAAAAAAGCTGCAAATGCAAATAGTTTTCTTTTTTATAATTTTTTGGGAGAGTATTATAAAGAGCTCGGAAATTATAATATGGCTGTTGCGGCATTTAATTCCGCACTTGAGTATAATCCTGATTTTGTTCAGGCATATCTTGCGATTGCACTGTGCAGATATGAAATGGGTGATTATGAAGGTGTTATTCCGCCGATAACAAAATTTTTATACTTTAATCAACAGGAATCATTTGCTTATCTTGTGAGGGCAAAGGCTTATATGATGATGGGCAGAAATAATGATGCGGAGACCGAGATTGTGACTGCACTGGCATTAAATGATGATATTATGTACAGATTTATTCACGGAATAATCCTTTGTCGGAAAGGGCAATACGCTCAGGCAAAAAATATTCTTGAACCTTTGACTGATACGATAAGTAATGCTGATATTTATAAATATTTGGGAATTGCATACTTAGGTTTGAATGATTACAACGACGCGGTTTTGAATTTAGATAAAGCAATCGTCCTGTCTGATGATGATAAGGAACTGGAAGCAAAGTATAATGAAGCAAAAGCAGCACTTAAATCATCGGCAGCCAATCCGCCTGCTCAAACAACAAGCGAGCCTCCGCAGCAACCATCGCCGCAGGAATCTGTTCAGCCGCAGCAATATGAAGAATCCCCTGTAGATGATTATATAAATGACAGTTACGATAGTGAAGAATACGATAGCGGAATTGATTATGAAGAACAGAAAAAATAAAGAATCTTTTATATCTAAAGTAATGAACGGAATTGTAACGCTTGCTCTTGCCGGAGTAATGTTATTCGGACTGCAGTGCTATAGTGCATCAAGTCTTAAGTTTGTGCAGTTAAGCGATGTTCATTATTCTACAAGCGGACAGAACACAACTTTTAAAATGACAGGCGAATCCGGAAAATTACTGGAAGATGCCGTGGCACAGGTTAATGAGATGACAGGTGTTAATTTTGTAATGTTTACCGGTGATCAAATTAACGTTCCTTATGAAAAAGAACTTCAGGCTTTTTTGCCTTATGCTGAGAAATTGAATGTTCCATGGTATATAACTTTCGGAAACCATGACAGATGTGTAGGAGGATTTTTGACGAAAGAACTTTATCTGGATATTGTAGGTTCTCATAACGAAAATTTCAAATTTACGACTCCGTATTACTCATTTGTTCCGCAAAAAGGGTTTAAAGTTATTGTGCTGGATACCATTCCTGCCGATACGCTGACTTCAAACGGACGAATCTCTGACGAGCAACTGATTTGGCTTAATAATGAACTTGAGTCTGCACAGAAAGATACAGTGTTGATATTTATGCATGTGCCTGTAATTGAACCGTTTCCGAGTTCCGGACATAAACTGCTTAATGCCGGAGAAGTTCAGGCAATAATCGAAAAATATAAAAATCCGATAGGTGTATTTCAGGGGCATTATCATGCCTCAAAGATTACCAGACACGGAAATGTTTTGTATGTAAGTTCTCCTGCTCTGGTTTCATATCCTAACGCATTCAGGGTTGTTACAGTTAGCAACCAGTGGAGAAAAGTTGTGTTTGATATAAAGACAGTAGAAACTCGCGAAACAGGCATTCAAAAACTTGCAAAGCTTCTTGTGTTCGGTTCAAATATTTATGCGGGGACCGCACAGGATCAAAACGGAATTTATGAAATTAAGAAATAAACAGAGGTATAAAAATGGGTGAATTTAAAGTAAAGTTCAGAGGTGTACGCGGCAGTTATCCGCTGGCGAAAAAAGAGTTTTTAAACTACGGCGGCAACACCTCTTGTGTAGAGGTGCATGTTAACGGTCATTTGATTTTGCTTGATGCCGGAACAGGTATGATTGATGCCGGAAATGAATTAATGCAAAAATATATTGAATCAGGAGTTACACCAAAAGAAAGAACTCCTATAAATGCAACTGTTCTTATTTCTCACATCCATCAGGATCATATTCTGGGATTCACATTTTTTAAACCGCTTCATGTTGCCAGTTCAGTAATAAACGTGTTCGGAAACGTAAATTATAACGAAACACTTGCGGATGAACTTGCAACCCTTTTGTTTGGCAAGTCATTTCCGGTTGATCTGGGTAATATTGCAGGGACATTAAACATAAGAGATTTATCCGAAATGGAAGGTATTATACTGCGTCATGGCGAACCTCCTATTGTTAAACGGATAGAAAATGAAGATGATGAAAAAGTCTCGGGTGATGATGTTCTTATTACATGTTATCGTTCTTATGCACATCCGCAGGAAGGTGTAATAATTTATAAAATAGCTTATAAGGATAAAACGCTTGTTTATGCAACGGATAAAGAAAGCTACAAGGGCGGTGATAAACGTCTTGCAAGATTTGCCAGAAACTGTAGTCTTTTAATTCACGATTCACAATATACAACAGAAGATTATTTGAATTTATATCTTCCAAAACAAGGATACGGACATTCAACTTTTGACATGGCACTTGAATGCCAGCAGCAGGTCAATGCGGAAAAACTTGTATTCTTCCATTTTGATCCTTCATATGATGACGAAAAACTTGATTTGATAAAAGAACAGTACAAATACACTTCGGATAAAGCAATTCTTGCATATGAAGGTTTGGAAATTAATCTTTTATAATTATATAGAATAACGGACGGTTATTATGAAAAAATTTGCAATTATATTAATATTGCTTGGTTCTGTTTTTATGTTTTCGGCTTTTAAGACACCGGAGACATACGAAATAGAAGCTCAAAAGAATGCAAATATTCATAATAATAAAGGTATCATGTATATGAAGGATTACTGGTGGTATGCGGCAATTCAGGAATTTAAAATTGCAATCAGCCTTAATCCTGAGACACAGGCTTCTGCCGTTTATTATAATAATCTTGGCGAGTGTTATATGAAAATAGGATATCCAGATTTGGCTCAAGATTGTTTTGAACGTGCCGTGAAGTTATATAGTTTGAACTTCCAATATTTTTTGAACCTTGCCGAATGTTATGAGGCTCTGGGGATTACTGATAAAAAACTCGCTCACACTTATGAAAATGACGTTCCGCTGAACTATATAATGCGGGGGCTTCTTCTGGAAAAACAGGGAAATTTGACGGATGCTATAACGGTTCTTGATGAATTTACTGCAAAAGAGCCGGATTTACTAATAACTCCGGCCGTAAAAGATTATATAAAAACTCTTGTTCAAAAAGTTTATTAAGTTATTGCGACATAAGATGATAATATTTCATGTAATCGGCTAAAATCATTGAGCTTGTAGCGTTTGCAACATTGGCTTTAATTTCTTGCTGACTGTCTGATTCGGAAGTTTCTTTAACCTTTTGTGTTTCTTGTTGACGCTGCTGTGCAATTTGCTCAATCTGAGCGTTCTGAATAAATTCTTCAACAGTACGCTGAATTTCTTGCATCTTAGCTTTATCACCGGCATATGAGCCTGTGGATTCAACACCTGCTTCGCTGAGATTTTTCATTATTTCAGCCCATTCGTTATAATTAGTAATACTTGTGCCTTGTGCCTGAGCCGCAGCTTGAGCTTTTCTTAAATCATCTTCGTCTTCAATTCCGTTAATTCTTAAAGCCATAACTACTCTCCTTAATTTACGTCTTATATATAAAAAAAGGATAAAAAATCCGGCAAATTTCAATAAAATTAAAAATTGTAAAAAAACTTAATAATCAAAGTTTAAAGTTAAGTAATTCGGCAATATTCATTTCAAATGCCTCTGATATTTGCAGCAAATTTGTATATCTAATATCAGTGATTCCTCTTTCAATATCACTTACAGTTCTTGTAGAGATATTTGCAAGTTCAGCAAGTTGTTCTTGTGAAATATCTCTTTTCATCCGCTCAAGTCTTATTTTATGGCCCAATTCAAGTAATCTAACATCTTTCATAAAGACATTTTATGGTATTGACTAAGTATAAAACATGAGTAATAATAGTTATATATGTGATATAATTCATATAAAGTACAAAAACCACATGATGGAGGTTGAATGGAGCATAAAGCTTTTACGTTAGCGGAAGTTTTAATAACTTTAGGAATAATAGGTGTTGTTGCTGCTATGACTTTGCCGTCTCTTATACAGGAACAGACAAATAAAGCTCTTGAGGTTGCTTTAAGAAAAAATTATTCTGCTATAGAACAAGCTGTTCAAAAATTTAGTTATGATTTGGGTGAACCGGTAAAAGGCGGTGATTTTGATACCTGGACTTTTTATGAGCCGTTTCAGAAATATTTTAATATCGTGAAGTTTTGTGGCAAAACTACTTGTACAGGCATGGGCGGCGAAGATGACGAAGGCAATTTCGATATGTACCAGATTGACATGTATAAGACATACACGTTAAAACAGACGGTCAGCACAAACAGGCTTGATGACGGACAGTGGTTTGTTCCCGACGGAACTTTATATTTAATAGAGAACGGAGGTGGGTCGCTCACCTCAAAAGATTTATTTATATCAGTAGATGTTAACGGTTATCAAAAGCGTCCGAATGCGTGGGGGCATGATTTGTTTACGTTTCAGATAATGCCGAACGGGAAAGTTTTGCCGATGGGTGCGAAAGGAACAACTTACGAGGATCAGTCCCAATATTGTTCCCCGACATCTTCTGATAGTGAAAACGGAATCGGCTGCACTTACAGAGCTTTGTATGACAAGAGTTTCTGGAAAAATTTGCCGTAGCTATTTTATAATGTTCATCTCTAATACTTTGAGAAAAGAAAGAAATATATGTAAAAATAGCAATGCTTTGTATTGCAATAGCTTTTTAAATCGCTCGAAAATAAATTCGAGTGCCTTATGGGTTGTTTAACTAAAAATATAAGTAATTAAAATTGTTACAAAAATTTTACAAAAAGTCTAAAAGTTGCAGTATAAAAGATTTTTCAAGTTTCAAGTAAATATTGAAACTGTGCCGTTATTATTAAAACAATCAATAAATTTTTATTAAGAAATGCATGCAGAATCAAGCAAATCGCTTGCATTCAAATATTTTGCAAGTAAGATTAAAATATACCCTTAACAGGGGTACGTATGCACATGTGAAAAATTTAGCCGTAACTCCTTGAGTATCAAAACTTTCGGGTTCGGAAAAATAAAACAAAGCCGAAAATGAGGAAAATATGTCAAAAGACGTCATTGAAATAGAAGGTACAATTATAGAATCCATGCCGAATGCAATGTTTCGTGTAAAGCTTGAAAATGACCATGAGATTCTTGCACATATATCAGGCAGAATAAGGAAAAACTTCATTCGAATCCTGCCGGGTGACAGAGTAAAAGTTGAAATGACACCTTATGACCTCTCAAGAGGCAGAATTACATTCAGACTTAAATAATAAGAAATCTCACGAAAATTAATATAAAGGAAAAGAAAATGAAAGTAAGATCATCAGTAAAACCGGTTTGCGATAAATGCAAAGTTATTAAAAGAAAAGGCAGAGTTGCCGTAATTTGTGAAAACCCTAAACATAAACAAAGACAGGGTTAGTTTTTCGACATGGCGATGTCGAGCGATAGCGAGACAGACCCGTAATATCCGCGGCTCCGGTCGAGCAGGGCAAATTTAAAAATTTTGCAAAGCGAAAAGAAGGAGTCGGATAGCCGATAAACATATATTTTACAAAAACACAATGTGGGACTTACGCACAGAATCGGTAAGTGGAGAGGAAGTATTTATCCCTCTTATACAAAAAAATCTAACAACAAGAAAAGGAGAAAATTAAACAATGGCAAGACTAGCAGGGGTAGATTTACCTCGTAACAAAAGAATGGAAATCGCATTGACTTATATCTACGGAATAGGTCCTACAAGAAGTAAAAAAATTCTCGCAGCTACAGGTATTTCACCTGACTTGAGAACAGACGATTTAACCGAAGAAGATATTAAAAATTTGCGTAACGAACTCGCAAATTATCATATAGAAGGTGACTTGAGACGTGAAGTAACTATGCATATCAAACGTCTTCAGGAAATCGGCTCTTACAGAGGTTTAAGACATAAACGCAACCTTCCTTGCAGAGGTCAAAGAACTAAGACTAACGCAAGAACCCGCAGAGGTAAAAAAGGTTTGGCAATTACTAAAAAGAAAACGGCATAACGGTTAAAAAATTGAATGGAATTAATATTTAACTCTTAAACCATTCATACCGGCCTTTTAACAAAATAATAATCTAACTAAAAAAGAAAAGGATAATAGAAAATGGCAAGACCAGTAAAAACTAAGAAAAAAGAAAAGAAAAATGTATTGCAGGGAGTTGTACACATTCAATCAACTTTCAACAATACAATAGTAACTTCTACTGACACTCAAGGTAATGCTATTGCATGGGCTACCGCAGGTGCCAGCGGATTCAAAGGTGCTAGAAAAGGCACTCCGTTTGCAGCTCAGTCAGCAGCTGAAGCTGTAGCTAAAAAATCAATCGATCAGGGTATGAAAAAAGTTGAAGTTTATATCAAAGGCCCTGGTTCAGGCAGAGAAACAGCAATCAGAGCAATTCAAGCTGCAGGATTGGAAATTACGTTAATTAAAGACGTAACACCTATTCCTCACAACGGTTGCCGTCCGCCTAAGAAAAGACGTGTTTAATTAGAATCAGAGAACCTGATTTTAGTTAATGTTGAAGAGTTGATGGCTGAATAGTCAGAAAAATTAATAAATTTTAATCGGTTCAACCATTAAACCTTTAACCCGTTCAACTAAAGTACAACCGCGGGGGCTTGCTGAAAGCCAATAAAGCAAACCATAGATGCCCCGCACAACTAAAAGGAGAAATTTTAAAATGGCAAGATATACAGGTCCAAGTAATAAATTATTCAGAAACAAAAAAGTAAAAGATTTGTCTAACAGAAAATTAACTTCTTCTATGAGACAAACAGCTTCAGGTCAGCACGGTGCAGTAAGAAAGAAACTTTCAGAATACGCAATCCACTTAGCTGAAAAACAAAAAATCAGATTTACATATATTGTAAGTGAAAAACAGTTTGCTAAATATTATAATGAAGCTGCAAGAAGAAAAGGCGTTACAGGTACAATTCTTTTACAATTATTGGAATCAAGACTTGATAACATCCTTTACAGAGCAGGTCTCGGTATCACTCGTAAACAGTCAAGACAAATCGTAAATCACGGTCATGTTCTTGTAAATGGTAAAAAAGTTGATATTCCTTCATACCTTGTAAAAGCAGGTGATGTTATAACAATTAAATCAAAGAGTGCAGCATTCTTAAAATCTGTAACTGAAATGATTGATATGGCTTGTGCTCCTGCATGGATGACTATCGATAAAGAAGCATTAAAAATTACTTTCGACAGAATTCCGGAAAGAGAAGAATTAGATCCTGAAATTAAAGAACAACTCGTAATTGAATATTACTCTAAATAACGCGAGTGAGCGGAGGGGATAGCTCAAAACGGTTCCCCGTCTTGTGCGGCGTTGAGAGCGAAGACCCGTTAATCGCAAACGAGCAAGAGGCAGATTTTGATTAATCTAACTCAATCGGAGAAATCCAAAATAGTTATTTAACAACTAGGAGATTAAAAGAATGGAATTAAAAATTAAATGTGTTAATACGACAACAAGTTCAGATGGTTCACAGTACGGTAAATTTGTAGTTGAACCTTTAGCAAAAGGTTTCGGTACAACTATCGGTAATTCACTAAGACGTGTTCTTCTGTCAAGCCTTGAAGGAACTGCTGTAACATCGGCAAGAATTGAAGGTATCACACACGAATACACTGCAATTCCTGGTGTATTGGAAGACGTTATTGACGTTATGTTGAACCTTAAAGGCTTAGTTGTAAAAACAGATTCTAAAGAAGCTCAGCACTTGAGAATTGATGTTGACAAGGCAGGTGCTGTTCTTGCAAGTGATATTCAATTACCTGCAGGAGTTAAAGTTGTTAACCCTGACTGGTTAATATGTACAGTTGCTGAAGGCGGCAGTTTCCATGCTGATATCATCGTTGAAACAGGCAAAGGATATGTTGCTCACGACGTTCCTAGAGATTCCAAAAACGTTTCAATCGATGTATTGCCTATTGATGCAACATTTATGCCAATCAAAAGAGTCAGCTACAATGTAGAAAATACACGTGTAGGCGATTCTATTGATTTTGATAAATTGACTCTGGAAATCTGGTCAAACGGTTCAATAGAAGTTTCTACAGCATTGAGCCAGGCTTCAAACTTACTTATTGACCACTTTATGCAGATTGCAGCAATTACCGGCCAACCGGTAGTTACGCCGTCAGCTGTTGTGGAAGAAAGCGTTGAAGATGATTCAAATGTTCCGAGCATGACTATCGAAGAATTGGAACTTTCCGTTAGAGCATATAACTGCCTGAAACGTGCAAGCATCAATTCTATGGCAGAATTACTTAAAAAATCAGAACATGACTTATTGAACATTAAAAACTTCGGTAAGAAATCTTCTGATGAAGTAATCGAAAGACTTCACCACTTCGGCCTGGACCTTGCTCCAAACCCTGAAGTTGAAGAAGAAATCGGTTAGTTAATAAAAAATAAAACTAATAAAAATAATAAATATAAAGGAAAATTAAAATGAGACACCAAACTAAAAAACATACGCTAAGTAAAGCAAAAGACCAAAGAGACGCACTTTTGCGTTCATTAGCTACTGAACTTTTTGTACACGGTGAAATCAAAACAACAATGGCTCGTGCAAAAGCATTGAGACCATATGCTGAGGAAATTATCACCCTTGCAAAAAAAGGTGATCTTCATGCAATCCGTCAGGCAGCAAGACATATTTACAATAAAGAAACCGGTAAATATATTGACCTTGCAACAGGCGAAGTGTTTGAAGCTCCTGTAGCTGATAAAAAATTAGCACGCCAGACTGTATTGAGACAGTTATTTGTTATCATTGGCAAAAAATATTCTGACCGTAAAGGCGGATATACAAGAATATTTAGACTGCCTCCAAGACGCGGTGATGCTTCTGAAATGGCTTTAATCCAGCTGGTATAAGTCATGCGTTATGCCTTAAAGGTTCAGTATATCGGTAAAAATTATGCCGGAAGCCAGATACAATTCCGAAACGGCGAACAGATAGAAACTCCGACTATACAGGGTGAACTTGAAAAGGCTATCAGTACTTTGATAGCGGATAAAAATTCCGCAAATAATAAAAGACCGATTAAAACAGTCTTCTCCGGAAGAACCGACAGCGGTGTTAATTCATTGGGTCAGGTCGTTCATTTTGATACGGATAAATGTATTGTTGCTTCAAAGTTTATCTATTCGCTGAATGAAATTTTGCCTGATGATATATCAGTTACGGATTTGAAAGAAGTTGAACCGAACTTTCATGCTCAAAAATCGGCAAGGCGGCGTCATTACAGATTTGAATTTATTAATCGTAAATGCAAAAATGCTTTTGATGGCGACCTGTTGAGAGTTAAGTATGATATTGATATTGAAAGAATGCAAAATTCTTTAAATTATCTGATCGGTGAACATGATTTTTCAAGTTTTAAACGTTCCGGAACGCTAAACCCGAGCAAAGTCTGTTTTATCGAAAGTGCCGAATGCAGGAGAGTCGGCGACCATGTTGTTATTGATATTATAGGAAACAGATTTCTCTATAATATGGTCAGAACAATAGTGGGAACCTTACTTGAAATAGAAGGTCACAACCTGCCTTCAAGTCATATGAAAGATGTGCTTGATGCAAAGGACCGTACTAAAGCCGGTCAGACAGTCAGCCCTTACGGATTGACACTAATAGAAGTACAATATTAAAAAACATAAACGGAGACGAATAATGAAAACATATTCAGCAAAACCTCTGGAAGTTGAACGAAAATGGTATCTGATTGATGCTGAGGGTGAAGTACTCGGCAGACTTGCAGTCAGAATTGCCAATATTTTGAGAGGTAAAAATAAACCTGAATACACTCCTAACGTTGATACGGGTGATTTCGTAATTGTTATCAACGCAGATAAGGTACGTGTAACTGGAAATAAAGAAACTGATAAGATTTACTACCACCACACAGGTTATCCTGGCGGATTGAAATCAGCAAGTTTCAAAGAATTAATGGAAAAAGACGGTACTCTTGCTCTTGAAAAAGCTGTTAAGGGTATGTTGCAGCACAATACGCTTGGTGCACAACAGTTAACTAAATTGAAAATTTATGCAGGCAGTGAACATCCGCATGCTGCACAAAAACCAATCGTGTTGGAAAAGGAGGCTAAATAATGGCAGATAAAGAAATTATGGCAACTGGCCGCAGAAAAACCTCTATTGCAGTTGTAAAATTAGTAAAAGGCAAAGGCAGAATCTTTGTTAACGGTAAAACTTTGAAAAACTATATCGGAAACAGACCTGCTGTTGAAATGTTAGTTTATAGACCATTGGTTTTAACTGACAATCAGGAAAAATATGATGTAAGAGTAAAAGCATTGGGCGGCGGTATCGTTGCACAGTGCGGAGCTATCAGACATGGTATTTCAAGAGCCTTGGTTAAAGCTAACGAAGAATACAGAAACGTATTAAGACTTGAAGGCCTTTTGACCCGTGACCCTCGCGTTAAAGAACGTAAGAAATACGGTAGAAAAAGAGCAAGAAAACGTTTCCAATTCTCAAAACGTTAATCAAAAATCTTTATATATCAAAAGAGTACCTCAAAAGGTACTCTTTTTTATTACTTAGATAACTGGTTAAAGAATAATATTAATGTCGTTTTTACGATTCAGTGACTTAACTAAGAAACCGCCAGTGACGTTATTATCAAAGGCGGCTCCTTAGTATATATGATCATTGTCGATTATTTTTGTGTTTCGAAAAGTGCATTAACTACGTCTGTATCCCATTTTTTGCCTGTTTCTTCTTTCATTATAGAAAGAGCTTTTTCTTTTGGCATTGCTTTTCTGTAAGGTCTGTCTGAAGTCATTGCACTATATGCGTCAGCCACAGCGATTATTCTTGAACCGAGCGGGATAGATTGACCTTTCAGGCCTTCCGGTTCACCGGAACCATCAACGCGTTCTTTTTGATAATTTATATAAGGAACAACTTCCGATAAGAAGTTTATGTTCATCAATAAATTTACACCGATATTTGAATGATTTTGAACTTTCTTTAAATCTTCAGGTGATAGTTTTCCGTTTGTTGCAAAGATTTTTTCAGGCAGCATAATTTTGCCTATGTTTTGCAGCAGTCCGGCATAGTATATTAAATCGGTTGTTTTTTCATTTAAGCCCATTGCCTTACAAATTTGTCGTGCAAGATTTGCCGTATTTTGTGAATGGGATACAGTATATTGGCCTTTTGCATCAACAGCATGTGCAAGCTGTACAACAAAATTTTGCTGGTAATCGCATAAATCTCCGATTAATGCCGTAATTTCGGCTCGTATATGTTGAAGATCACCGGCATTTGAGTGTGTATCAGCCAGAACTTTTGTTGCATAATCTATTTCACCTTGTAATGTCATTGATGTTGCAAACAATGAAGAAATACTTTCTACAAGAGTTATATATTCTTCGGGAATTTCTTTTTCACTTTCTATGGCAATAACCCCTACGTTTCTGGAATTACAATGCATTGAAACAGCTGTAACATTGTCCTTTGTAATTGTATCCTGTTCATTAAAAGATGCACTGATGATGGAGTTATCGTCAAGGTTGTAACCTTTATGTTTTAAATTTTCAAGAGAACTTCCGACCAGAACAAGGTCATGTTCTTCTGTATCAACAGCTTTTGCATATTCATATGAGAAATATATATTGCAATTTTCAACTTCAAGCATTTGTTTAATGGAATGTGCAATAGATGTGTAGATTGCATAATCCTCTTTTGTCTCAAAATTCAATACACAAAGGGTATTGTTCAGTGAATAAATTGAAATAAGTTCATTCAGCTGATTTTTTAAGCTTTCCTTTTTATCTTTCACGTTAGAACTGATTTTTTTTGCCAGATCTTCTGAAATTAAATGTTCGGAAATAAAATCACCTAAATTTAATGCAAAAATTTCTTCCAAAGGATCATTATCCAGAAGATACTCTTCTGATTGCCCGAACAGTGAAACACCACTTTTCACATCTTTATCTTTCATTGGTTTTTCCTTCTACTTGCATGCCTTTGTTATAATATACGGCACAACTTGAAAAAAACTTTAATAATTTTTACAAAACTTCATACTTTAGTATGGGATAATTACAACTTTAGTATTGGTTTTTAGCTGATTTTAATAAAATACCCCTCTCTTTTAAGAGAGGGGTATTTTCGTTTTATGTCTTATTTACCAGACAACTTTTTCAATCATTTCAATTTCATTACCGTCAGGATCTTTTATGAATGCTATTTTAGTTCCTTTACCGTTAAGGTCAAATGGTTCGTATAAGTATTCATAACCCAGGTTGTGAAGTTTTTCAGTAAATTTTTCCAGAGAATCAACGGAAAATGCGAAATGCCCGAAGGCAGAGCCGTTTGTATATCCTTCTTTAGGTGTTTCGTCATTGTAAGTGAGTTCAATCTGGCAGGTTCCGTCTTCATCATTAAGAAAATAAAGTTCACAATCATCTAATCTTTTTTTCTTATCCAGTTTCATATTCAGAAGTTCAGTATAGAACTTTAACGATGCATCAATGTCTTTTACTCTAATCATTGTGTGTAAAAATTTCATATTCTACTCTCCTTGTTTATCTGTATGCGAAACAACGCCGTTTGTGGCATTGTTATCTATTATCATTGTATTACGAATAATTGTATGTGCCATTAATAAAAGATATGGATTTATCTGATAATTAGATGACATGTTAATTTTTGCTTTAGTCTGTCCTTCGGATTGCTGCGGATTGGATTCTTTTGTTGTAAACGAGATGTCTGATTGCATAGAATAACTTTTTCCGTCACCGTTAATTCTGTCGAGTAATTCTTGTTTAGGAAATTTTTTTGAACATTCTATATTTACAACAACTGAGTTTGCAGTTTCAAGAATAATGGTTGCTTTGACCACACCGAAATTAAGTGTTGTAATAGTTACAATCAGAATACATTCATCATCTTTTTCTTCCTCGGATGAGGATATTTCAATATCAAAATCCGTTCCTTCCTGCAAAGGAAGCCATGGCAGATATAAAAGCATCAAAGTTTTTAATGTTTGCTGGGGATTGTCTGCAGAAGCAAACGAAATACAGGCATTGATAAGTTTTGCGGTATCTTTCAACTGACTTAAATCATTTACTCCCTGTTTTGCGGCTGATGCCATTGTTATTATAAGTTTTGTAATTGCATCTTTCCCGTTCGCCTGAATGAGAGCCGCAATATCAGCCAGATTAATCATCCCGCCGGCAGAAATTTGCAGATTTTTTAAAGCCGATTGAAGCTGTGTATTCATCATCTGAGATTTCAATACTGTTTGTATTTCGGCAGTTGATAACCCCTGAAGCTGTGCAAGAATTTGAGCTTGGGTTTGTGATAACATATTTCTTTGAGCCATCTGACCGTTAAGAAGTCTGTTCAGCTGCATCTGTGTAATATTCTTTTGTACCATGTAGATAAATTCATTCATATTACGCGGGAGTTTCATCAAATCTTTAACATAAACGGACATATCGCTGCCGCCAAGATTACCCATTTGCGGAGTCGGGGTCTGTGCAGTTGCAGAAGTTTTAGGCGTATTTTGTGCAGCAGCTTCCTTCGGCGTAAAGGGTTGGGCAGCTTGATTAACATGAGCATTGTTAATATTACCGTTATTTTTCACACGGTAGGCTCCGAATTTAGAAATCAAATTGCTGAGATTGAATTCATCCACGTAATTATATTAAATGATTTTTTAACTAAAGTCCAGTTTAGTAGTCAATTTTACCTTCTGCGATTACCTTTGCCGTGCAGGTTGTTCCGCTGAATGGGGCTGTACTCTGTGGATTACAATAATAATTACTGCAGCTGAATTGACAAGATTATTAAACCTTGCAGTGGATAAAAATTACGGTTGACGGAATTTCTCATAAAATGAGAAAAGGAACCCTTAGATTTGATGAAGTTGAGTTGTTTGCCAATACACTCGGGTATGGAATTGAATTAAAAAAAATGGAAGAAGATAAATTTTAACAAATTATCCCAAATATGCCTGCGGATAATCGTAGTCTTCTTTAAAGCCCAGATGTCTGTATAATTTCAATGCCTGATAATTGTCCGTTTCTGTTGTTGTATTTATTTCTGAGATAGGACGAGTCCCGGATTCTGACCAGGAAATAAGTTTTTCCAGAGACTGTCTTAGTAAAAGTTTTGAAAACCCTTTACTTTGATGTTCTTTTAATAAGCCCAGGACAGGAATGTTTGCAATTCTGCCGTCAGTTAAATTGATAAAACAAAATCCAACGGGTTTTCCATTATAAAGTAATACGGAAGTTGCTTCAGGAAGAAATTCCGCATAAACATTCTGTATAATTTTTGTCAGAATATCATCAGTGCCGTCAAGACTTTTAAATCTCGGATCAAACAATGCATCCGAACTATCTTTGAATGCTTCATGAATAACTTTTACCGCATCATCAAAATACCGGTTATCCCAGTGTGTAAGATAATATTCCGGCGGTAAGGCTTCCGGTTTATACATATTCAATATTTCTTTTGAATTTGTTCCGTACATCATAAATCTCAAAACCACTGTGCCGATAAATTTAAACCCGAATCCGGACGCAACATGGATTAGAGACTCCTGCTTTCCGAGAAGCGGATAGCACACTACCATATCTTCTCTTTCTATTTCGGTTTCCTTCAAAAATTCTGAAATAAGATATTTTGCTCTTTCTTCAGTATTTTCAAGATTATAAGAATGAATTATATTTAACTCTATTGCTTCTGAAATTGATGTTGTATAAATAAGAAAAGCAACCGGAATACTGTCCTCAAAAAGAACAATACACTTTATTAAATCCCTTCTGACCGCATCAATAAATCCTGCATAATCAAGCGGTTCAAGTTCAAACTTATAATCTTCTTCCGCCCGTTCTCTGAAATCATTATATAAGCATTCGAAAGCTGTAAAATCTTTTTCATCAATTAATCTGGCAACTCTATCCATTATTTTATTATCCTTAATTCCATTCTGACAATTTTTTAAAGTGTATGATGCATTTTTTCTTTTTTTGTTTCAAGGTATCGTTTGTTGTATTCAGTTACCTCTGATTGAATTTTCACAATGTCGTTGACACTTAATCCGTAACCTTTTAAGCCTACAATTTTTTTCGGATTATTGGTAATAAGATTAAAAGTATTATATCCTAAATCTCTGATAATTTGGGCTCCAACACCGTAATCTCTTAAATCAGGCTTAAAGCCAAGCGAAATATTTGCCTGAATTGTATCCTGACCGCATTCCTGAAGATGGTAAGCTTTAATTTTATTAATAAGTCCTATACCTCTTCCTTCATGGCCTCTTAAGTAAACAACTGCTCCTTTTCCATAGGATTCAATCATTCTTAATGCTCCGTGAAGTTGTGAATTGCAATCGCATTTAAGACTATGGAAAATATCTCCGGTCAGGCATTCACTGTGAACTCTGACAAGAGGAATTTTGTCGCTTCCGTCATCTTTTACAAGTGCAACATGCTCTTCTCCTGTGATATGGTTTTTGTATCCGAAAATTTTAAAATGACCGTATTTCGTCGGTAAATCGGCTTCGGCTTCACGGGTAACAAGTTTCTCGGATTTGAGGCGATATGCAATTAATTCTGCAACAGAGATAAATTTAATCCCGTATTTATCTGCAAATTTTCTGAGATTATCGCGTCTCATCATATGTCCGTCTTCGTCCATAATTTCACACATAGGACCTGCCTGAACATGTCCGCATAATCTTGCTAGATCGACAACAGCTTCTGTGTGTCCCGTTCTTACCAGAACACCGCCGCGTCTTGCCATACAAGGAAACAAATGCCCCGGACGGCGTAAATCTGACGGAACCGCATCCGGTGCAAGTGCCACTTCAATAGTTTTTGCCCTGTCAAAAGCTGAAATTCCGGTTGTAACTCCGTATTTTTCTGCAGCATCTATACTTACCGTAAAAGCAGTTTTCATACTTTCACTGTTCTGTTCAACCATTTGTGGCAATTCAAGTTTTTCCGCAAGTTCAGGTGATATCGCAAGACAGATTAAACCTTTTGCATGTTCAGCCATAAATTTTATAATTTCAGGTGTAACCATCTGACCGGAACAAATTAAATCACCTTCATTTTCACGGTCTTCATCATCCGCTACAATTATCATTTTTCCGGCTTTAAAATCTTCCAGAGCATCTTCTATGCTGTCAAATTTAAAATTTTCCATTATATAAATCCATTCTCCATTAAAAACTTTTCATTAATAGTACTGTTATTATTATTCACAGATAAAAATTTTTCAACGTATCTGCCAAGAATATCGGTTTCAATGTTTACAGAATCACCTTTCTTCAAAAATCGTAGTGTTGTATTTTGCATAGTATGAGGAATAACTGCAGTTTTAAATATATTGTCATTAGCTTCAGCAACGGTTAAACTTACGCCGTTAACAGCAACAGAACCTTTGTAAACAATATATTTTGCCTCTTTTGGTGATATTTCAAAATATAGATTATAAAAGTCTTCATATTTTTCAAGTTTAACAAGATGCCCGATACCATCAATATGCCCTTGAACAATATGCCCGCCGAGTCTTGTGGAAGGTGTTACGGCACGCTCAAGATTAACTGCGGAGCCGGATACAGCTTCAGAAAAATTCGTAATATCTAAGGTTTCTCTGCTCATCTCTGCTTTAAAAAAATCAGTCCCTATATTTACCACAGTTTGACAGCATCCGTTTATTGCAATACTGTCACCTGTTAATGTATTTTCAAGAACTTTTTTACAGCCGATAATAATTTCAGCTCCGTTTTGGTTTTTTGTAAATCCTTTTATTATCCCTGTTTCTTCGACTATTCCCGTGAACATAACTATATTTTAGCACGAACATGCAATAAAAAAAGCCTGAATAAATTCAAATTTATTTTATAATTTGTGTTTTGTTGTATAATTTTCGTATGCAAAGACTTATTGAAAAAGCAGAGTTAACCCATTGTTTGACAAGAAATGAACTTGTTAAAATTTTATCGGATGACGGGGTGAATGAAGAGCTTTTCAATGTGGCGGACAGAACACGTAAAGCTTATGTAGGGGATGAGGTTCATCTGAGAGCCTTAATAGAATTTTCCAATTATTGCAGATGTAATTGCTTATACTGTGGTATAAGAGCAGAAAATAATCTTGTTGAAAGATACAGATTAAATAAAAAACAAATTCTTCAGCTTGCACAGCATGCTTCGGTATTTGGCTATAAAACTGTAGTTTTGCAATCCGGAGAGGATTTGACATTTAATGCGGGTTATCTGGCAGAAATTATTGCGGAGATTAAAAAACTTGATGTTGCAGTGACTTTGAGTATAGGCGAACGCAGTTATGAAGAATATAAACTTTTAAAAGACTCAGGTGCTGATAGATTCCTTTTGAGGATAGAGACAACTGATAAAGTTTTATATAAAAAAATGCATCCTAAAGCTGATTTTGAGAATAGAAAGAGATGCTTGCATGATTTAAAAAAACTTGGATTTGAGACAGGAACGGGCTGTCTTGTAGGGCTTCCCGGGCAGACAATAGAATCACTTGCTGATGATATATTATTTTTTAAAGAGCTGGATGCTGATATGATTGGAATCGGACCTTTAATTCCTCACCCTCATACACCATTAAAAGATTGTGAATGCGGAAATTTGATGCTTGCTTTAAAGGTTATGGCATTAACACGGCTTTTATTGCCCGATATAAATATTCCTGCCACAACGGCTATGGAAACTTTAAATCCGCATGGACGTATAATGGCACTACAAGCAGGTGCAAATGTTGTCATGCCTAACGTTACGGCTGAAGATGTCCGTGGAAAGTACGAGATTTATCCGAATAAAGTTGGTGTGAATTATGATGAATTATCAAAAAAGTTAAACCAAATCGGACGTACAATTTCTCATAAAAAAGGTTCTAGGGGGCAGCAGCAACAATATGGAAAGGAAAATTTATGAAAATCGCAGAAAATTTAATTGAATTAATCGGTAAAACTCCGCTTGTAAAAATTAATAAGTTAAATGACGGTGAAGCCTTTATTGCTGCTAAACTTGAATCTCATAATCCTGCAGGTTCTATTAAAGACAGACCTGCTTATAATATGCTAAAAAGAGCAGAGGAAGCTGGACTTGTTAATAAAGATACGGTTATAATTGAACCGACAAGCGGCAATACAGGTATAGGTCTTGCCATGGTTTGTGCAATTAAGGGATATCGGATGCTTTTGACAATGCCAGAAACAATGAGCATTGAACGTCGTTTGCTTTTGAAAGCTTACGGTGCAGAACTCGTCCTGACAGATGGTGAAAAAGGTATGCAGGGTGCTGTGGATAAGGCGGAAGAACTTCACAGAGAAATTAAAAATTCATTTATTCCCCAGCAATTTTCAAATCCTTCAAATCCTGAAAGCCATGTTTTAACAACTTCCGAGGAAATTTGGAATGATACAGAAGGAAAAGTTGACATAATTGTTGCCGGTGTTGGAACAGGAGGTACAATCTCAGGGATTGCAAAGGGGCTTAAAGCAAAAAATTCTGCAATAAAAGCTGTAGCGGTTGAACCTGCAAGTTCCAGAGTTTTAGCGGGCAAACCGGCAGGCAGTCATAAAATTCAGGGCATAGGTGCCAATTTTGTTCCTGAAAATTTTGACAGAAGTGTTGTCGATGAAATTATTCCGGTTACTGATGAAGATGCTATGGATATGGCAAGAAAGCTTGCAGCACAAGAGGGTATTTTATCGGGAATTTCTTCAGGTGCAGCATTATGGGCGGCAAATGAACTTTCTAAAAGACCGGAAAACAAAGGAAAACTTATTGTTGTAATTCTTCCGGACAGCGGAGAACGTTATCTTTCCAGTGAACTTTTTGCTTAATTGTAACAAAATGTAAAAATAAAATGACAGTAATAAATTTTTATAGTGTAAATAACGTTTATTAAATTATAAGCAAGGTGTGCTTACAAATCAGAGGAGTATAACTCAAATGGGATTTGATTACACTATAAGTGGTAAAGAGCAGGGATTAACATATATCTTTTTGGAACAAGCAAAGAAACAGGCAGGTTTTGATGCAAATCAAAAAATAGATTGGACAAAAGTAATGTCTGTGTTTGACGAAATACAAAAAGAAGAACAGGCAGAAGGCCAGAGTTTATTCCATGGAGGAACGGATAAAACAAGAGCCGGCTGGGGCAATAGTTATCAAATATGGAAAGGCGACCGCATACAACTGTCTGATGAACAGATGAATAGAATATACAGTGCAATGGGTTTGGATTTATCAGCCACAACACCGACAACAGCATCGGCACCTACAACGGCAACAGCACCTACAACGGCAACGGCTTCAACAACAGCATCGGCTCCAACTACAGCCACAGCACCTACAACAGCAACAACACCACTGGCAGCACCACCTGCACAAGACCAAAACCCTCCTGCAAAAGGCGATGATTTGAGCAGTACTCAAATTCCATTGGGTATCCAGTTCTTACTTACGGATAAAAGCAAAGCCGGACAAAAAATACCAAACGAAGACGGAACAATATATTCTTATGATGAAAATGGTTATATAAGCGAAGTTTTAGATGAAAAAGGCAGAGAAATCAAATCTATTATACGTAGAGCAGACGGGAGCGTAAGATCTTTTATTGATCAGGAATATGATGATAAAGGCAAGGTCGTAAGATATATCAATCGAGAACCTGATGGTACGATAACCTTTTATTGTGATGAGGAATATGATGAAAATGGGAATGAAACCAGATTCATTATGCGTAAAGCTGACGGCTCCATATTGACTTATACTGATTACATATATGATGAAAATGGAAGAGTAATCAGAGAAATTACCAGAGACTCCGATGGTGCAATATCGTCTTACCAAGATTACAAGTACGATGAAAACGGAAATAAAATTGAAATCGACAATGAAGAAGAATAATGTCTGATTTTAAAAAAGGTATCCCTATCAGGGATACCTTTTTATTTTGTTAGTTTAGGGATACTTACATCATACCGCCCATACCTGCTGGCATTGCAGGAGCAGCCGGTTTTTCTTCCGGAATTTCAACAACTGCAGCTTCTGTTGTCAACAGCATTGAACCTACTGATGCAGCATTAACAAGTGCTGAACGTGTTACTTTTGCCGGATCAACAATACCTGCAGAGAACATATCAACATATTTGTCATCCAATGCATCATATCCGTAAGCACCCTGATGTGTTAATACTGTATCGATTACAACATCAGCTTTTGCTCCGGCATTTCTTGCGATTGCTCTTAAAGGAACATCAAGTGCTGCCGTAAGAATTTTGAAACCTATTTTTTCATCGTCTGATGAGAAGTTTGTTGTATTAACAAGTTTTTCCAATTCCTGTTGAACTCTTACTAATGCAACACCGCCGCCAGGTACGATACCTTCTTCGTTAGCTGCTCTTGTTGCATTCAGGGCATCTTCAATTCTTAATTTTCTTTCTTTCAATTCAACTTCACTTGCTGCACCTACTTCAATAACAGCAACACCGCCTGAAAGTTTTGCAACTCTTTCTTGAAGTTTTTCTTTATCGTATTCAGAGTCAGAAGCTTCGATTTGTTTTTTGATTAATCTGATTCTGTCCTGAACAGCTTCTTTGGTTTCGTTACCAACAACGATTGTTGTTTCGTCTTTTGTAACAGTTACGCGTTTTGCATAACCTAACATCTGGGTTGTAACATTTTCTAATTTAATGCCGAGTTCTTCGGTGAACATTTCTCCGCCGGTAAGAATTGCGATATCTTCCAACATTGCTTTTCTTCTGTCGCCGAATCCAGGAGCTTTAACTGCAACTGCTCTCAATACTTTTCTCATTGTATTAACAACCAGTGTTGCAAGAGCTTCGCCTTCAACATCTTCAGCAATTAACAACAAAGATTTGCCGTCACGTGCAACCTGTTCCAACAACGGAACCAAATCTGAGATTAAGTTGATTTTCTTGTTGCAGCAGAATACATAAGCATCATCCAAAACGGCTTCCATTCTTTCTGCATCTGTTACAAAGTAAGGTGACAAATAACCTTTGTCGAATTGCATACCTTCAACAACTTTTAAATTTGTGCCGAAAGATTTGCTTTCTTCAACAGTAATAACACCGTCGTGTCCGACTTTTTCCATAGCTTCTGCAATAAGTTCACCGATTTCTTTATTGTTGCCGGCAGAAATTGCAGCAACTTGAGCGATTTCTTCTTTAGTATTAACCGGTTTTGACATTTCTTTGATTTTCTTAACTGAAATATCAACGGCTTTATCGATACCGCGTTTCATAGACATAGGGTTTGCACCTGCAGTCAAATTCTTCAATCCTTCGCGAACGATTGCCTGAGCAAGAACTGATGCTGTTGTTGTACCGTCACCTGCTACATCGTTTGTTTTTGAAGAAACTTCTTTTAATAATTGAGCACCTGCATTCTCCAAACCGTCTTTAAGTTCGATTTCTTTTGCAATGGTTACACCATCATTAACAATTTGAGGTGCACCGTATTTTTTTTCAATAATAACGTTGCGGCCTTTAGGTCCAAGCGTAACTTTTACAGCATCTGCAACTGCGTCTATACCTTTGAGAAGCGATTTTCTTGCTTCTTCATCAAATACTATACGTTTTGCCATTTTTTATTTCTCCTTTAACTAAAATCTTGTCCGGATTATTCGACATTTTGCTGTCGAAAATCTTTTATTCAATAATTGCTAATGCGTCTTTGATTGATAAAATTTTGTATTCAACGCCATCCATTTTAACGTCAGTTCCTGCGTATTTTGCATAAAGAACAGTCTGCCCTACTGTAACGTCCATAGGTTCTCTATCGCCTTTGTCATTAACTTTACCCAGACCAACTGCAACAACTTCACCTTTTTGAGGTTTTTCTTTTGCACTGTCAGGAATAAAAATTCCGCCGGAAGTCTGTTCTGTATCTTCAATAACTTTTACAACAATTCTGTCGCCTAATGGTTTTAACATATCTTTTCTCCTTTTCTCCTAATATTAAAAACTTTTTGTATAATTTATTTATATAATAATTTTATTAAAATCTTAATTTCCTTAATGAAAAATTAAGATTTTAATAAGTTTTTATAAAGCTATTAACGAGAAAGATTATTTTAATAACCTTCCCTAATAAGTAATAAACAAAATTTATTATTATTTGTTCTATAATTTAATTATGGATGAAAAAGAGCTTATAAAGTATCTGAAAGGTTTGGGAATTGAAGTGCATACGACGACAAAAGCCCGCGGACATCTCGGATTTTTTATGAAAAACAGGATTGATATTTCGAAGAGTATTCCGCCTCACAGAGTTATGCCTACTCTTTTGCATGAATTTGCACACTATATCCACTACGGGCTTGAACCTTCCATCGGAAAGACCGGCGGAAGCTTTCAGGTACTTTTTAAGGAAGACAATCTTACTCTTGCTGACGAACTTTTTAAAGTTACAAATTTTGTTGACGAAAACTCTCTCGGGGTAAAGCTTTACGAGCATAAAGACAGGATTAAGCAACAAATAAAGGAATATGAAAAAATTATCAAAAAGGATTATCCGAAATTTCTCCGCTCAAAAAAGTTTAAGGAGTTTGATAAGTATATAAAAAAATCAAAAGCAAAATATCTGCTTAAATATGACAGGGTGAAAGTTATTGAAGGATTTTTCAAAAAACAGGCGAAAATATATTCTGTAACAAATGTTGAATCTGATTTTCCGGAAATGCCGGAGGCGTTTTGTGCTTACATAAAACTGCATTCTCTGCAGAAAAAACAATCACGGATTTCTGCAAGACTCAACAAACTTTATAAATATTATACAAAACCTACGGAATTATTTGCCAGACTTGTTGAGGGAATTTATATTGACAGAGAATGGGTTTGTGCAATCGCACCTTACACCTCGAAAAAATTTTTCGAATTGCTAAATGACGGCTACTATGGTAAACTGAAAGATGTTATAGATAAGTTATAAAAGGTTTTTGGTTATGGAAGAGAAAAGTGTTTCGCAGATGCGTAAAGAATTGCAGGAATTTTATTTTACAAAAGTACGCAGTAATTTAGATAAAATTAACAAAATACGAAAACACGAAAAGGTAAATGCAATCAGTGCTTTTTGTATGATTTTAGGTATTATTGGTTTATTTGGTATAAATTTGACTTCGTTTATTTCGGAGATAATCGTAGCATTTCTGCCGGAAGAATTAAGTTTCATAAAGGGTATAATCGGGGTGGGGTATCCTGTAATCTGCATTATACTGATGTTTGGAAGTTTGATTGTACTATTGTTTAACAACCGACAGAACAAGTCCAAAACTGTTAATATTGATACGAGAGGGGAAGCTATTATTAAAAAACAGCTTATGAGTGACTTCTTGAAGATTTTTGGGAATTTTTCATGGTCGCAGGGCGGTGGAAGTATGAAGGATATGCAATACTTTCAGAATTTAAGTAAATTAAATATAATGAGTTCTTCTCTTATTGGAAATATTGATGATTCTATAACAGGGGTTTATAAAGATGTAAGATTCCGTATTTTTGAATATGATACTTCACTGTCATTACAAAATCTTATGGGATATTTAGTTCTTGCTCCATTTGCTATTGGATGCGGTTGTGCGGCTTTATTAATTGGTTGTGGATTCCTTGTAACTATTGCTGCGGTTACGAATTTCTTCGGAATTCTGTGGATAATTCCGGCATTGTTATTGCTTGGTATAATCGCGGTAATTTTTGCAATCTGTACATATGTGCCTTTCAGAGGAGTTTTTGTGGAATTTGATATGAACAAAAACTTTGAAGGTCATACTTTTCTTTATGAAAATGCTCCGACCAGCAGGGGTATTCTATATAACCATGCGGCATTTGGAAATGTTCAGCTTGAAGATGTAGAATTTTGTCATAAATATAAAATATTTTCAGATAACCAGATAGAAGCAAGGGTTGTGCTGACACCGGCATTTATAGAACGATTTAAAAATATCAAAACAGCCTTCAAAGCAAAATATATGAGGGCAGCTTTTAAGGATAAAAAGATTACCATCGCTGTGAACGCAGGAAAAGATCTCTTTGCTATGGCAAATTTTTCAAAAGATACGAATGCTGAAACTTTTGTAGAATTATTTAATGAAATATTATCTGTATTGCAAATGATAGATGCCTTAAAACTTAATCAGAAAATCGGGTTGTAATATTGTGCATGAGGGTTTTGCAATGCTGTTTGGGGGCTTTGAACTGCAATCGCATTGCTGTGACAGCATGTCATTCTGAAAGCGTGGAAAAATTAGTTGAGCCTTTTTACATGCAAACTCCGTGAGCCGTGTAGCTCTGCTTCTGTAGATTTGGCATACATGACCCACAATGAAACTTATTATCTAATTTTTCCAGTCATTGGTCTTGTTTTTTGCTTTTAGTTTTTCCAGTTGATGCTTTACATCCAACTCTATAATTATTACAAAAATTACTGCGAGAGTAAGCATCACCACAAAAAGAAACAGCATAAATTTCCAGCCGTTCAGGTGAAATTTTACTTTTGCCAGAAATACCACGCTACCTATTAATGCCCCTATTAAACAGGACAAAAAATTTTCAAATAAAGAATTTTTCTTTTTCTCAGACTCTGCCATACATATCTTCGTATCTGATAATATCTTCTTCTATCAGAGGATCGCCTTTTTGAACCTCTATCACTTCCAAGCCGTCTTCAAACGGATTTTGTAGAGAGTGAATAGCTTTTAGCGGAATATCAACACTATGTCCCGGTGAAAGAATTAACTCCTTTCCTTCCAGAACGACTTTAGCTTTGCCAGTAAGTACAACCCAGTGTTCGCTTCTGAAATTATGAGATTGCAAAGACAATTTTTGGCCTGAATTTACATGGATAATCTTTGTTAAAAACCCGTCTCCCTGAGCTATTACTGTATAAAATCCCCATGGCCGGTAAACTGTTTTGTGAATAAGATGTGTGTTATCGTTCTGCTGTTTCAGGGTTTCATAAATATGTTTTACTTCCTGTGTTTTATCCTTTTTACAAGCCAGAATTGCATCTTCTGTTTCTACTATAACGGTATCTTCAAGTCCTATTGTTGCAACAAGTTTTGATGAGGCATAAATAAACGAATTTTTAGAACCTTTATCAAGAACATGTCCTACAAAAACATTATTTTGTTCATCTTTAGGACTAACATCATAAATTGATTTCCATGAACCTAAATCATTCCAATCACTTTCAAGTTTTACAAGAGCAATCTTATCCGATTTTTCCATGACAGCATAATCTATTGATATCATAGGCATTTTATCAAATTCAATAAACGGAATTTCATTTGAATTTGTAAAGTCTATATTATCCAGAATATTAATAATTTCAGGTGCATGTTTGTTAAGTTCACTCATTAATACTGAAGCTTTAAACATGAAAATTCCGCTGTTCCAAAAATATGTTTCTGAATTCAAATAATTTTTTGCTGTATCCGCATCAGGTTTTTCAACGAAATTTTTTACTTTGAAACCATCGCCCAGACTTTCTTGAATATTAATATATCCATACCCTGTTTCTGCATAATGTGGTTTTACTCCGAATGTTACAATATAACCATCTTGAGCAAGTTTTTCCCCCTTTTTGACAGCATCCGCAAATTTTTTATTATCTTTTATAAGATGGTCGGAAGGAACTGCAAGAATAACAGGATCATCAGACGTTTTCTGCATAATAAATTTTACAGATACTGCAATAGCAGGTGCCGTGTTTTTAGAGACAGGTTCAGATAAAATAACACTCTTATCTGATAATTTATTTAATTGCATTCTGACATTTGAAATATGTTTTGTGCCTGTTATGCTTATAATATTTTCGGCATCCATGCAGTGATTTAATCTTTCAAAAGTAGTCTGAAGAATACTTTCATCCGATACCAGATTTAAAAGCTGTTTAGGATACAACTCTCTTGATAAAGGCCATAACCTGCTGCCCGAACCTCCTGCCAGAATAATTCCGTACATCTGTAATCCTCTTTCTCTCTGTTTATATATTATTTATTATATTATAAATAGAATTGAACCGTTGTAAATTATTATTAAGCACGAATGTGTAATTTTTCTGGTATAATTAAATAAAAAGAAAATAGAGGAGTGAAAAATGGAGACAATTTTAGTTGCGGGCGGTGCAGGTTATATCGGAAGCCATACGGCTTATGAACTTGAAAAAGCCGGTTACAATGTAATAGTACTTGATAACTTTTCCGAAGGTCATAGAGAATTCGTCAAAGATTATAAGGTTTGTGAAGTTGACCTTGCGGATATTGACGGGATAAGAAAAGTTTTTGCCCAAAATAAAATTGATGCGGTAATTCATTTTGCAGCATTTGCTTATGTCGGAGAATCGGTTCAATATCCTGAAAAGTATTACTATAACAACGTTGTAAATACTTTAAATCTTTTAAAAGCCATGATTGAGTATAACTGCAAAAAAATAGTATTTTCCTCAACATGTGCAACTTACGGGATACCTGAACATACTCCTATAAGTGAAAATCAAAAACAAGATCCGATTAATCCTTACGGAAATACTAAATTGATGATAGAAAAGATTTTTAAAGATTATGACAGAGCGTACGGATTAAAATACTATGCCTTGAGGTACTTCAATGCGGCAGGAGCATCTCCGGAAAAAAATATCGGGGAATGGCACAGAATTGAAACTCATATAATTCCGCTTGTTTTGAGAACACTTACCGGTGAAAGTAAAAATATCACAATTTTCGGAGATGATTACAACACTCCAGACGGAACATGTATAAGAGATTATATTCATGTGGATGATTTAGCATCTGCACACAGACTTGCTCTGGAAAAACTTCTTGGAGGTTCCAACAGCGAATGCATAAACCTCGGTACAGGTATCGGGAATTCTGTGAAAGAAATAATCAATGCTGCAGAACGTGTTACCGGGAAAAAAGTTCCTGTAGTAATTGGAGCCAGACGGGAAGGTGATCCTGACAGTCTTTATGCATCAAATGAAAAGGCAAAAGAAGTTCTGGGCTGGGAAGTTAAATATACAAACATAGATGATATTATAAGAACGGCATGGGAATGGGAAAAGAAACTTCATGCAATGAAGGCTGCAGTCTAAGATAATTTTTGTTATACTTAGTTAAGTTCGTTTATCATAATTAAAGAAATAGAACATTTATATATTCTGAATAATTTTTATTGATTAATATACTGATGTTATATTTCTAAAGTGTCTATAAGTCTTATTTCAACAGGATTTTGTGCAGGAATATAATTGAGCATTCTTTCCAAATTGTTTAATGTATTTTTTACTTCGTATTTATTTGTCTCCATAAGGACTTTATGTCCTTCTGACGTAATTTCTTTAAAGCCGAGTTTTTTATATTTATTTACCGTATCATAAGGTCCGTTTGTTATTGCTTCAAGTTCAATTTTCCCGCTGTTTTGATCTGCAAAATTTTTGAACATCTGATAAAATAAACTTTTTCCTGCAAATTTAACTTTTTCACCAAACTCAACAGGCCATGTACAAATACAATGAAGGTGAAATTTTTTTCTGCCTTCGTTAAAAGAAATTATGCCGCATGCTCTGTCATTAACGGATGCAATATATGAGGTATTTGATTCTTTAGAAGCTTCATCAGCAGCTAGTTCCAGCATCTCATGCCATCTTTCATATTCATATTTTGTAAGCCCCGGCATGCGATTTTCCATATTAATGTCTTTGCATAAAAGTTTTAAAAAGTTCTTGTCATGTTTATCAATTCTAAAAATATCAATATTTGTTTTTATATTATTAAGATTACCGGTAATTTTTGCAGTATGTAAACCCTGAAAACTATTCTGTTGTCTGCATTTTGAAGCTCTTATAAGCATAGTATAATTCCTTTATTCTAAAATAAATATTGTGAATAAAAATTTTTGCGTAATTATCGGGAACTTTTTATTAAAACTATCGTCTTCTTAATAAGAAGATGAGGTAGCTCATATTGAAAACTATCCGTACACAAGCATTTTAGCTAATGTTAAGTTTTATAAAATATAATCAAAAAAAGTGCTTGCTTTTAAATTTTTTTTTGTATAAGATAAAAGACGTGCTGAGGCACAATGAACTTTAAGAGTTAAATAGCAAATTTAAGAAATATAAAATAGCTGCTTGACAATTAATTTTTAAGTTATATGATAAGGGAACCGGGTGACGGTTGTTAACTGAACAAAGTAAGTTAATCTTATATTAAGCCCCTGATTATATAAATAATTAAGAAGCTTAAAAATAAAAAGTTTATTTTGAAATGCACATTGAAAACAGAATAGCTGAAAAGAACTTGTTAATTCTGAGAGAAAAGACAGACGTGCTAAAGATGTAATGAG
>CALVBS010000007.1 GCA_944325865.1 Candidatus Gastranaerophilales bacterium
TTTACTTTTACTATTGTAAAGTATGGTTTTAACAACCCTGCTTTTTGGGCCGAATAGCCCATCTGTACTTTCCAGTTTTTTTCATTCGGATTAAAATCATATGTGTCTAATAGTATAAACTCAATATATTTTCCTTGCAACTTTGCAGATAATACATCCACCTTGCCGAATGCATTGTGCAAATTACTGTCACTAGTGAACCCCAGAGAACCGGTCACTTCTTTTCCGGATTTCAGTGCAGTTACATTTTTATATATAAAATCATTTAGTTCTGCTGATTTACTAATAGCTTTTGCTACACTACTATTTTCATGAAATACTATTGCCGGAACATCGTCTTTCTTAAATTGTTTTTTTACTTTTTCTTTAATTTGTTCTTTATATTGTGGGAAGTCCTTAACAATCTCTCCAATATTATTATAAAATTTTCCATTACGATTGATATAGTCTTCTGCTTCTTTTTTCCATAAATTTAGTGAAGCAATATTCCAAAAATTAACTGCATCATTTTGGTTTTGCATTCTAGCAACTGTGTTAATTCCTAAATCAAGTATGCCTTTATTTACTAATCCAACCAAACTATCTTCAATCGTTTGAGAATAATCATCAATAGTTGTTCTCAAATTTGGTTGATAATCATTATAAGTAATACCGCCTTCTAACAGTGTTGGCTGTTCAATACCGGCGGCAGCACCGGTAGAAGTTCCACTATGCTCATAATTATTACTACCAACCCCATCGGGCTTGGAACGATAGTGGGCTCTTACCTCCGTTCCGTCATCTCTCGTATAAGAGTGAACATACACGACATCAGAATTTCCCGCCAAATTTGCACGTCTTGGAATTCCCAAATTGTTTAATTGATAATCTATTGCTTTTTCATTGTCTAAAAATTCTCGATTTGTCATTTCTCCGATGTCTTCTGCTGTGTAAATTTTGTTGTCGTTAGTGATTGCATTAATAAAATTTCTTAAACTTGCCATGTATATTTCTCCTTTGCTTTAGTGTAAATCTATATTTATCAATATGCGTTGAATTATATTTAGTATATCATTGCTTTGTTTATTTGTCAACTCTGTTGATTTATTGTTTTGTCTTTGATATTATTCTTTTGAGGTGAAATATGGATAAACATACACAACTAATCAAATTCGGCACTGTTTTAAAACAAAGACGTCTGGCTTTGAAATTAAGTTTAAGAGAGTTGGAAAAATTATCAAGTGTCAGTGCTGCTTTAATAACCAAACTTGAAAACGGTAAAATGGCTAATTTCCCGAAAGCTATTACGATAAAACAGCTTAGTGACGCTTTAAAATTTAATGATGAATTGTTTGTGCTGGCAGATATTTTGTTTGAGCATAAAGAACAACAAAATATTCCGGACAAAACATTTGAAGACGAATTAAGAGAACTGCTGGCAACCAGAACAACACTTAATTCCGATAATATTACTCAGGTTATTTATTTTATTTCGGGACTCGAAAAATTGCAAAAAATGGAAAATTTATAAAATCTTTCCGGCTAAACATGTCAAACTTGTGATTCTTTATCTCAAGCTCCTTGACACACGACACCCTGATACACGACAAGATAAAAGCTATTAAAAAAGAGCCTTTTCGGCTCTTTTTAGAAATGGTGGAGGTTAGGAGATTCGAACTCCTGACCCCCTGCGTGCAAAGCAGGTGCTCTACCAGCTGAGCTAAACCCCCACGAGTTCGGCATTTCTGCCTTCTATTTATTTGTCACAATATTTATTTTACATGCTGATTTTTTTTTGTAAATACCTTTTTTTAATTTATTTTTCATTCTTTCCTGCTTATTAGCAAAAAAGCCCTCTTTAAAGGGCTTTTTGTTAATTTTTTGCATATTTTAAGAATGTTTGAACTTTTGTCTGCATCATTTCTTCTACTATTAACCATTTCCCCGACGGTTGTTTCTGGACTATCATGTAAGTTTTCAGTTTATAGTTTTCACCTGACGGCTGCCTTAATGCCGTAATTTTATATCCATTATCAACCTTCAAGGCTGTTATATCCGAGTAATTGTTTTTATAATTTTTAAGTTTGGCACCCTTTTGACTGAGTTTCATCTGGCTAATATACGTATCTGCATCTGTTTCAACATCAACAAGAGAACCGTCAGGTTTTACTACCTGACGAATTATTTTTGCATCCGGAGAATACATTTGTGCAATTTCGTCACTGTAGTTGTTTGCAGCATTTACATATTTTTTAAAAAATTTTATGGCTTCCTGCTGTTCATCTGCAAATGCTTTAGAACCTATTATAAACAGTGCTCCAAGAAGAATTATTAAAAAGAATTTTTTCATGGCCCCTCCTTTTTTAATAAAATAAAAGAGGAACGGGAATTTTTCATTATCCGAAAGAATTACAGGTTTTAGTAATAAACAGAAACTTGTAAAAACATATAAGAACATTATTCTGGTACGCACAATAATGAAACAAAATTCACACTTACTCCATATTCGGATGGGAAATTAAGTATGATTATCCTTGGCTTTAAACAGTTTAGAACTTTTTCAGTTTAGCATAAGCCGCATCCATAGCCTTTTTACCCTGCTTTCCAAAATCGATTGTGTACATTGTACCGGAGCCGACCGGCATGACATCTGTGATATGCCCTATGCCGAATTTATCATGGAAAACACGTTCACCAACATTAAAAACGTATTCAACGTTTGATTGAGCGTCAAGAGCTTCTTCGCGTTCTCTTGCTTCCTCCATTTGACGACGTTCTTTTGCCCGTTTTTCATCAAGCATGCGTTTTATAGCATTATCTTTAAAGAATTCTTGTACTTTTTCTTCATCACGCTGTTTGTTTTCTTTTGATTTAACGAGGATTGTACGTGCCGGAGTGCGTTTCGGCTGTTCGTAACCATATGAGGATTTTTTCGGTGAAGTGTTTGTGGAAAGCCCCTTTGTAGGTGCAACAAAACCTTTGCCAAAGCCGGATGACGGTTTTATATAGCCGTAACTGTCAGCCTGAGCGGCAGAATATGAGTAATCCGATTTACCTGTTTTCGCTTTTGAAACGGCATTTCTGAAGGTGGAATTATCGGAGGTGCTGCCTTCAAAGGAAATCATATTCAAAAGCTGACGCGGAATTTCTTCTATAAATCTTGAAGGGTTATAGAATTTAAATTCACCCCACATCTGACGTCGTTTAGCAGACGTCAGGTACAATTTTTCTTCTGCACGAGTAACGCCGACATACATTAGACGGCGTTCTTCTTCCATTTCCGACGGAATATTAAATGTTCTAAGATGCGGAAATACGCCTTCATCCATACCTGCAAGGAATACTATCGGGAATTCCAGACCTTTTGCCGAGTGAAGTGTCATAAGGGTTACGTTATTTGCGATAGTATCCATATTGTCAATATCTGATACGAGGGCAACCTGTGCTAAGAATTCACCGAGTACGTTTGTATCGTCTTCCGGAACAAATTCTTCCGCAACGTTTACAAATTCCTGCAGGTTTTCGATATCTGCATCGGCTTCAGGAGTATTTTGCATTTGCAATTCAGCCAGATATCCTGATTTTTCAATAACCAGCGTTACAAATTCTCTTAGGTTATAATTCGGGACGGCCTCTCTGAATTTTGTAATAAGGTTAACGAAATCCGTAATTTTGGAGCGGGTGCGTGGCGGAATTTCGTTATCTTCCTGAACCCGTTGTGCAGCGGCAAAAAGCGATATATCTTCTCTGTCCGCAAAATCCTGCAGACGTTTAATTGTTGTGTCACCAATAGCACGTTTCGGAACGTTCACAATACGACGGAAACTCTGTGAATCATCCGTGTTATAGATAAGTTTCAAATAGGCGACGATATCTTTGATTTCTTTACGGTCGTAGAATTTCAGCCCGCCGTAAATTCTGTACGGAATCCCTGCTGCCATGCAGGCTTCTTCCAGAGAACGGGATTGGGAATTTGTACGGTATAAGATTGCGTACTGGTTGTAATTTCCGCCGCTGTCCTGTTTAATTCTGCTTACGATAAAATTAGCTTCATCAGCTTCGTCCTGTGCTTCATAGTAATCTATAAGCTCGCCTTCACCTTTATTTGAATAGAGAACCTTGTCAACACGTTCTGTATTATTTTCGATAATTGCATTTGCAACATTCAGAATATTAGCCGTTGAGCGGTAATTTTGCTCAAGTTTGATTAATTTTGTATTTTTAAAGTCTCTCTGGAAGTTCATAATTATCGTGTAATCCGCACCACGCCAGCTGTAAATTGACTGGTCAACGTCGCCTACAACGCAGAGTGAACGTTCAGGCGGCACATCTGCCTGTTTATTAGTGTAGAGCATATTTACAAGATTGTATTGTGCAAGGTTTGTGTCCTGATATTCATCAACAAGTATATGCTTAAACCTCTCGTAATATTCGGTTCTGATTTCAGTATTATGGTCAAGAAGTTTGACGGTAAGCATAAGCATATCGTCAAAATCTATGGCATTGTTGTTATTAAGCATGTTTTCGTATTCTTCGTAAATAGAAGCTATTTTTTGGGATTTAAAATCTTTTGCAAAAGTAGCAAAAGTATATGCATCCTGCATCTTGTTTTTAGCATTGGAAATAACTGACTTAACGAGTTTAGGCTGATAAATTTTATCGTCGAGATTTAATTTTTTAACAGCCTGCTTAATAACGGCACTTGTGTCATTGTCGTCATAAATTGTGAAATTTTTATCAAGTTTTTTACCCGACGGAAAAGTGTATCTGTCAATGTTTTCTCGCAAAATTCTTCCGCAAATTCCGTGAAAAGTTCCGACCCACATGTGTTTTACTATATTTTCACCAATCATACTTCCCAGACGGGCTTTCATCTCTTTTGCGGCCTTATTTGTAAAAGTAACTGCAAGAATATTCTGCGGTCTTATGCCTTTTTGAATCATATAAGCGATTCTTGTTGTTAAAACTTTTGTTTTTCCGCTGCCGGCACCGGCCAGTATTAAAAGCGGACCCGCTATTGTCTGTACGGCTTCTTTCTGCTCTCTGTTAAGATTTTCCAATATATTTTCCATATCCCTATTCCCAAAATTAATATTTTATGTTATAATCAGCATAATCGAAAAATTTTTTTATTTCAATTATTAGATTTATTTAGAAAGTAGGAAATAATGACAGATTTTGAAAGCGAAATTTTAATGAGTGCCGATGATAATAAAAAAGATGATCAGCCTTCAATAGTGGTACCAATGGATGATTTAGACACTGTAGATGCGGATTCCCCGCATACGGTTGATGAACTGGCACAGGAACTCGCGACAATCAGACAATCTGCCAAAAGGATTGCCATAATCGGCAGCCGTAATCTTCCTATCACTCATCAGCAGATGATTGAGACTCTCACAACTGCTCTTGTTATGCAGGGCAATACGATTATTACATCAGGCGGATCTTCAGGAACAAACGCCGCAGCTATCCGCGGAGCAATGAAATCAAATCCTGATAAATTAAAAGTTATTTTACCGCAGACTATCGGCCAGCAGCCGTCAGATGTTCAAAATCAGCTTATCGGGGTGCCGAATATTGTTGAGCATGCGGATAGAGCAATGATGACTCTTGCCGATGCTTCACGGGTTTGCAACAGAGAAATTATAGATGACTGCAATCAGTTAATATGTTTCCTTTCTCATACGAGTAAAACTCTTCATAATGCGGTTCAATACGCAGAAGAAGGACATAAAGTTATTACCGTATTCTATCTTGACTAATTCATGTTGAATCACAGGCAAATTTCTGTTTAAAACGTTCAATCGTGTGACTGTTTAATTATGAATGAAAAATTAAAAAAACTTACGGGAAAAAATAAAAACGATTACGAAAGAATTGCTGCTGAAATCGTTAATAATGCTGATACGGCTTTGTTTAAGGAACTTGTTGAAAATGACGGTTATTTATTCGATTTTGTCAAACAAAATGTCGCACAACGTCTTGCCGCAGCCTGTAATGAAACAAATTACCGTAATCTTTTGAAGTTTTTTGATTATTATTCACCCTACTACGATGATTTTATCGTTTCAACTCTTGCCAGATATGCTGATGAGGATTTGACCGATGAAATTCTTGATATGTTTGAAAACGGTACAACAGCACAAAAGACATACTGTGCTAAATTTTTCTCGTATATTCAGGACCCTCTGGCTCTGGAACTTTTAAGGGAAAACTCATACACGGACAACGAAAGTCTTAATGCAAACTGTGCGGCAACTCTCGGTATATTTCAGGATGAAGCATCATATAACGATGCCGTCAGAAAGTTATGGAGCGAGGATGAGTTTGAACAGCTCTCTGCTGTAAAATTTCTTGTGCTGTACGGGGATAAAAAAGCTCTTCCGGAAATATTACATGCAATGAAAAATTCTACAATGGCTGAAAATATTGCGGGAGAAATTCCGTATCTTGAAACAATATTTGAAATTCTTGACGAACAATATGAAGACGGATTGCTTGTCCTTAACCATATCGTAAACGGACTCGGAGAAATTATAGGGCTCGCAAGCGTTTTTGACTACGAACTTTACGACGTCTTTGAAAGAATAATAAGAAATTCAAATGACAGCAAGGCCGCCGTAGTCTTATTGAATGCTCAGGAGAAATTTGCAATTCTTACCGAGAATGATGAATATTTGTTTGATGAAGACAAAAATACAAAAAATGAAATTAACGATATTAAAAAGCTGCTTTCAGGCATTAATGTCAAGAATTTAAAACCTATGATACTGCAGGAATTAAATGAATCAAGTCCTTTTGTCTATACTGCTCTTGACTTTACTGATGATGTTTTTGCCATCAGAGAACTTTTAAAATGCAGCAATCAGACGATAATTCTAAAAACGGCGGAAGTGTTGAAAAAACTGAACAACCTTGACGAACCTACAAAAACGGTGGCTCTGCTGAAAGTAAGCGATGAAAACATAAAATCCATAATCCGTGCATTATAATTTTGAACGAAGAATAGTGCTTAAATAGGATTAAATAAAGCAATACATAAAAGGTACATGGCCCGTGATTTTAAAGAGGAACCTGTTTTCGGATGAAATCTTGGAAAAATCATAAATGACGGTTTACAAGCTCCGACTCACGACCATTTGAAAAATTGAATGTTTGCAATATTAAAGCATTCCGGTAAATTGTAAACTATAATTCAAATTTAGAAATATCAATAAGTTCGTTAAATTCCATGCCAAAGGCATTAGCCAGCTTTTCAAGCGTTTCTATTGTAGCCGAACTTTGTCCGCGTTCAATCGCTCCGAGAGACCCTTTATTTAAATCTGCAAGCTCGGCGAGTTTTTCTTGAGACAACCCTCTTTTTGTCCTCTCAAGTTTTACTTTGAGACCTATTCTTTTACTTCTTTCGCTTATTTTACTGTTCATAATAACTACTATACTAGCCTATTGACACAGTATAATCAATATGATAAACTCATTGTATTAATGGGTGTACTAATCAGAAAGGTGAACACAATAATTATTAATCTCGAATCTAATACAGAAAAGAAAATTTCTGATATTGCGGAAAGTCTTGATATAATTGAAAGCCTCGCAAGAATCTTAATTGAATGCAAAAAAAATGAAACAGAACTCGAATGTCAGGATTGCGAATCACTCATGATAGCAATGAAAGACAGGATTATCGATACAAACAGAAAATTCCTGCAGTTAAAAATGTCACTAAATCTGTAACTGCTGTACAAAAACTTTTAGTTCTGCTATCCTGATTATGCAAAAATTTTTCGAGGATAAAATGGACTACAAAACAAATGTTATGAGAATGCTTGATAAGCACAAAATCAACTACAAACACTACACTTATGCCGATACGGATGCAATCAGCGGGATTGAGGTGGCACAAGTTTTGAACCAAAATCCTGCACAGGTTTTTAAAACTCTTGTAACAACAGGCAAATCAGGTTCTCATTATGTGTTTATGCTTCCCGTAGAAAAAGAATTAGACCTGAAAAAAGCTGCTCACGCCGTAGGTGAAAAATCAGTCGAAATGCTCAAATCAAAAGACCTGCTCCCTCTGACAGGCTACATTCACGGCGGGTGTTCCCCTATAGGAATGAAGAAATTTTTTGCAACAACTGTTGACAGTTCAGCCCAAAATTTTGAAACAATTATTTTCAGTGCCGGTAAAATCGGATATCAGGTCGAATTGAGCCTTGATGCTCTCGGACAAATAATTAAATTCGGGCTTGCTGATATTACAACATAAGTAACAGCCGATTTTTAAAGCAGACTCTATTTCAGAAACACAGATTACGGTTGTTTTATCTTAAAACAGTGAAAGCTGATTTGAGGTTTCTTTTTCCCTGTGTTCCTTTTCAAATTTTGAATAAGCAAGCAAATCTTCCTCAATTTTAGCCAGAAACGGCGAAATTTCCGGAGGTTTCACAGTGCCGAAAACTGTTCGTTTCTCTGCCCTTGTAAGGAAAAGACGCTCTTTCGCTCTTGTCATACCGACATAGAGAAGTCTTCTCTCCTCTTCAATTTCTTCTTCAGTTTCTGCCCGATAAAAAGGGATTATACCGTTTTCAAGTCCCATTACGAAAACACAGTTAAATTCAAGCCCTTTTGAAGCATGCATCGTCATAAGAGATATCCTGTCAGCACGCTTATCCAGAGTATCAGATTCTTTTATAAGAGAAACTTCGTGTAAAAAATCTCTTCTCGTTTCGCAGACTGATGCAATATCTTTTAAAAAGTTAAAAATGTAGTCCTCAATTTCAGATTTAAACTCATTTTCAAACTCCTCTAACTGGGTCTGAACAGGTTTATCATCCGTCAGTTTTTTCAGTAAATTCAAGACGGATTTTCTCTCACAGAGCAAATCGTCAGACAGTTTCACAAAGGGCATACCCGAACGCTGAATGGCTTCCGTTACAGGTTTTAGTTGAGCTGATGTCCTGTATAGAATTGCAAAATCTGAAAATGAAAATTCATCTTTTTCTCCGCCCGAACGCTGTGAATCTATTGAAAAGAAACTGTGGCCGCCGATAAGATTCTCTATTGTACTTACTACAAACTCCGCCTCGGCCTTATCCGTCGGGGCCGTATGTATTGTTATTTTTTCATAAGGTCTTTTTGAACATGAAACAATATTATATGTATCAATAACCTGATTAGAGGCATTAACTATGCTTTCTGCCGAACGGTAATTATTTTTCAGATTAATTATTTGTGCATTCGGATAATCTTCTTTAAAACTATTGAAAAATCTTGCACTGCCGCCTCTGAAACCGTAAATTGACTGGTTAGGGTCTCCTATTGCAAATATATTGGCGTCAGCCGAAGCAAGAAGCCGTATTAATTTATACTGATTTTCGTCAATATCCTGATATTCATCAACCGATAAATATTTAAAACGTTCACGATATGCGGCCGCGATTTGAGGATAATCTTCAAACAGCTTGACGGTAAGCTTTATCAAGTCATCAAATTCAAGCATATCTTCTGTAATTTCTTCATCTTTGCAAAGAGATTTTTCCTGCTCGCTTACAACTATAAAATCTTTGCCCAATCCGGCCTGCTCGTAATTTTCTTTCAAAATTGAAAGACACAGCGAATGGAATGTATGAATGTTTATATCCTGTGATTGCTCAGAAAGTAATATCTTAAGCCTTTCTCTCATCTCACAAGCGGCTCTGCGTGTAAAAGTTATGGCAAGACAATTCTTTGCAGGAATTTCTTTATCTTTGATAAGAGACGCTATACGGCGTGTCAAAACAGTAGTCTTGCCCGAACCCGGGCCGGCAACTATAAGTATTTGAGGATTTGTATTTTCAACAGCCGCTTTCTGGTATTCGTCCAAATCCGTCTTAATTGTCTGCTGTAACGGTTTAACCACAGTTTTTTCAGACAGAGTTGTTTTATCAGGCAGATTATAGCTCACTGTCTTTCCGTAATCCTGTTTTGGTGCAGTGTGCGGGATATCAATATCAAGTTTCAGATTTATAAATTTTTTTTTACCAGTTCATCGTCTTCAAAAAGTCTAATAATCCCGTATTCACCGTCATAACCTGCATGTTTTATAACTTTTCCGGCCCTCAGACGAGAAATCCCCTCTCCCAGCAACGGAGAATCTTTAGTAAGGTCATCAAGAGGAACTTCCCTTAAAATCGAAAATTCCGAACCGAATTTATGAATAAGCCTCTCGTATTCTGCCGTAACAGATTTGCTGGAAGGACCAACCTGCAGAATCTCGGAAATTATCTCAGGCAGAGGAACAAGACTGTAAACTTCACCTGCTGTTGCCGGTTTAAAAGTATTATGAGAATCTCTGTCAGCAAGTTCGCAAACTCTGTTCAAAACCCCTATAGTCATCGGTTTGCCGCAGACAGGACAGATGCCGTTGAGTTTTTTGGTTTCTTCAGGTGTAAGGCACACATTACATTTTCTGTGTCCGTCTTCATGGTATTTGCCTTCTTCCGGAAAAAATTCAACGGTTCCGACGTATCCGTTTCCTGTTTTCAGAGCGTTCATAATACTGTAATAATCCGGAGTTGTATCAAATACAGTTGCTTCCCTTGCAAGTTTTGCCGGCGAATGAGCATCCGAATTTGACACAAGTCTGAATTTGTCAAGTTTTGAAACCCGCCAGTTCATTTCAGGGTCAGACGAAAGCCCTGTTTCCACGGCAAAAATATGTTCCGATAAATCGTCATAACACTCTTCTATTGAATCAAAACCGGATTTTGAACCAAGTACCGAAAACCACGGAGTCCAGATATGTGCAGGAATTATAAACGAATCTTCTCCGGACTCAAGCACTGTTTCCAGAAGGTTCCTCGAATCCAACCCCAGAATAGGGCGTCCGTCAGAATTAATGTTGCCTATTGCTCCGAGTTTTTCCCTGAAATTTGAGGCTGTTTGAATATTCGGAACAAATACAACATGATGAACCTTTCTTGTTTTATCACCCTTTTTGTAAATCGTTGAAATTTCAACCGTAAGCAAAAATCTGACCGGAGCGGATGTTTTAAAAATTTGTTTTTCAATTTCCGGCTTCAATCTGTAAGCCCCGTTTCCGTCCTCTATCAGTTTCTCCTTAATCTCATTAAACCAGGCCGGATGGGTAAAATCACCCGTTGAAATAACGCTTAAACCTTTCTTTTGAGCCCACAGTGCAAGTTCTTCAAGATTACAACTTTTGCTTGTTGCTCTTGAATATTTTGAATGTATATGTAAATCTGCGTAAAAAAACATTTGTCAGACTCCTTTATTTAAAATTTGAATTTTGTAGAAAAATTTAACTGTGAACTGACCGGACGTGTGTTTTCCGAATAAACCTGTCCGGCACCTATATCAAAATTCATTCTGTCATCTTTAAACGGTCTCAAAGAAAATATTAATTCGTTTTTCTTATTCTTTTCAAGAAAGTTGGTTGTATATATATTTTGTAAAGTTACATGGTTATTAAGCTTATATTCAGGTGTAAATGAAAGAGCCATATTCCTGTAATCGCTAAATGCAGTCAATCCGTTGTTACTCAACGATGTATCAAAAGAAAATTTGTCCTTGTTGTATTTTGCATAATAAGAATTTGTCTGTGAATATTTATCAGGAGTAATCTTATGTGTTGATTTACTCCCGATAGCAAACTTACCGTATTTTTTATCATGCTGAAAAGAAACAGAATGCTGTTGATAAGGATCATCTTTATCCTTATAATCATATACGTTCAATGGTGTAATTTCATTAGTCGGTTCTTTTTTAAGATTATATTTTTGATTATTATTTATTTTTTCCTGCTCAGGAATTTTAAATTTCGGAGACAGACTGCTGCTATCAAGATATATAGCATCATCTTCAGAGTTATTTGCCGGAGGTTCCGCACAATAAACTGTCGGGCATAGCAGTGATATTAATAACAATAATAAAACTAACCTTTTCATACTTTCCCTTTTATTATAGAATAATCTGTTTTTCTTTGTCAAAAAAGGAATTTTACACTTAGATGCTGAATCTTAAGCCGAGTTGTAATGCAACACCGTTTCTGCCGCCGTTTCGAATCATTGTCTCAAAAAATGCAGTAACTCTTTCACCCCAGCGTTTTTGTACACCTATGCCATATTGTACGTAAGGTTTAACAGATAATTCAGGCAGGTAAACATCATTTGCACGAAATCTGGTATCATCAATAATATTCCATATAAATGATACCCTAATATATGGTTGAAGATAGTTTTTAAAATTTCCGATTAACTTTATCTGAGGTTCAATATGTATCGCATGAAGCGGATCCGCATTATAATCCACTCCCGAAGAAGCCGTGTAATCAAATGTATTCACAAATGTATAAGACATCAAAAGGCTTGGTTGAATTATAAGTTTTCTATCAAATGTTTCAAAGTTATAACCTGTTTTTTCCGCAATACCTGTATTCAACATGGCAAAATCATCATGCCCGAAATCTGTTGAGGCTTCCGCAACATTTGCTCCGACATTTGCAGTCCATATAGTAAAGAACTTACCTTTATAAAAAGCGGCATCTGCACCTATTAAACCGCCGTTATTATAAATACTGTTACCGTTAAAAGCCTGATGGGAGCCGTTATATGCCGCATATCCTCCATACAAAGTTTTCCATCCGTCTTTTAAATCCACAAGCCCGCTTTCTACACCGATTAAACTCCCGTAACTGACATTTGAAACATCCGGACCGTTTTTCAGTTGAACTTTCTCAAAAGTAGTATATGGCTTAAACCATACACCGTTTCTTTGTTCAGGCATATATAACGGTGAAAAAGGAATTTGTCCGCCGGCAGAGGCCGTTTTATTTTCAATATTAAAACCGAGTCTTGCATCCGGAGGGGCAATCATTACCATATCCAGATTTGAAAACACATTTTTATAAGTCTCTATTTGCGTAAGATATCCTGCAAGCTGTGCTGCTACAGCAGGAATAAAAACAGAAGAATTAAAGCCCTGACGTGAAAATTCAAAATTACCGTCTCCTGCATTGTAGCTTGAAAAATAATCGTAAATAGGTGTTTTTATTGTTGTATTGTTATAGCTTACATAGTCTTTTAATATGGAATCCGCAAAAGGGATTGAAATATATTGCCCTTCAGGAGTCCCTTCAAGAGCCAAATTCCTGACAAAGAGCGAGCCGCTGCCCGATAGAGAATTTGCATTAATTCTGTCCATCGTATTTGTATTAAAATTAACATCAGGATAAATATTGGCAGTACCGTTAAGGTTTAAATTTCCAAAATTAACATTGTTTATCCGGCTGTTTTGCATATTAAAATTTATATTGTTACCGAAATTTGTATTGACCGAATTAAAGTAACTGGCGTCTGCAAGAAGATTTAAAGTCCCTCCGTTAAAATTAAAAGTACCTGTATAATTTTCGTTCTTCCCTCCGAGATTAAGCGTACCGGAATCATTTTTGTTTAAAGTTCCCAAGCCGCTTATGCCACTTAAAACATTTGTAGTTCCGCCGCCGTTAAAATCAATTATGCCCGTATCCGTATTGTGAATGTCATTTAAATCACCGGCTCTGTCATAATTATTTTGAAAGGTTGCATTTTCAATTATAAATTGACCGGAATTATATACGGCTCCGCCGTTTCCCTGCGGAACGGAAGATATAATAGTATTATCTTCAAGTGTAGAATTTTTAATTGTTAAAGTTCCGTTAGCAGCATTATATATGGCTCCGCCATCCCCGTATAATGTCGTTTCAAGATAGTTATCTTTTATTAATGAATTGGTAATTGTAAGATTAGCCGTATTATATATAGCTCCGCCAAAACCTATAGAATTATTTCCGCCCGTTCCGTAATTATTAGTAAGAGAACTGTTATTTATAGACATTTCACCGTCATTAAATAATGCTCCGCCGTATGATACAGCATTTCCTGTAGCTTCCGCATAATTTCCGTCGAAAGTAGTGTTGTTTATTGTAACAATGCCTCTATTATATAAAGCTCCGCCATAAGGAAATAAGCTTCCTATAGAATAATTATTTTTAAATTCACTGTTATTTATAGTCATAACAGCTGTATTTCCGGCTTGATACCCGTTAGCTATGGCTCCGCCATATGAAGCAGCTCCGTTTGTGTAGTTGGCTTCAAACAGGGTATTATCAATATTAACAGTACCGCCGTTAAGATTATATACGGCACCGCCAACTCCAAAATTTACATTGTTGGCATCAACAAAATTTCCGAAAAAGTCGGAATTGTTTATATCTGCACTTCCACCGCTGTTAAATATTGCTCCGGCAAACTTTGAACGATTATACTCCTGTCCCTGACAGTTTCTTATCCCCACTTCATTAAACAGGCTGTCCTGGTTAAGTACAAATCCCCCAAATTCATTATCCCCGTAAATATAATGATTATGACCTTCAAAATTAATATCTAAATTGATAAAATGATTCCCTATCGTTTCGTCCGAAAATAAATCATTTGTAAATTCAATCGTGTCACCGCTTACAGGATTTGAGTCTATTAACTGGGTAAAAGTTGACACCTGTATGTCATTTGCATTTGCCTTCAAGGCAATGAACATAAAAGTAACTAACAAAAATTTTTGACAAAGTTTCATAAAAATATTTTATTTTTTTATTGATAAGTTGATATTAACCGTATGACCAGTCTTTCATGCATATTTTAGTTATCTGAAAGACGAATTGACATATATAATTTTTTTTGCATTAAAGTTGATATAGAGAATTAGAAATGAATAAAAATTTAGGAGAAAAGGATTATGCGTACTGTAATTGTCGGCGGAGGAGCATGCGGAGCAAGCTGTGCCGCAAGGTTAAGAAGGCTGGATGAGACTGCGGAAATTATTATTCTGGAAGCAACGGATGAGATTTCAATAGCAAATTGCGGACTGCCTTATTACTGTTCAGACGTAATTAACGGAAGAGATAAGATGATTGTTGCAAAACCTGACACATTTAAAAATCTTCTGAATGTAGAAGTACGTTTTAATTCAAAAGTCACGGCAATTAATAAAAATAAAAAGACTGTAACCGTTAATCATGATTACGAATTAAGTTATGACAATCTTGTGCTTGCACCGGGGGCAAGTCCTGTAAAACCAACGATTCCGGGTATTGATAATAAAAAGATTTTTACTGTACGCACACTTCGTGATGCGGATATGATAAAAATGCATATCAAATCCGCAAATGCAAAAAATGCTGTAGTAATTGGCGGAGGGTTTATCGGTGTTGAAATGGCGGAAAATCTTGTGACAATGGGGCTTAAGACAACGGTTATTGAAGCGGCTTCACAGATTCTTGCCCCGTTTGATAAAGATATGATGGCTCTTGCCCATAACGAAATGAGAGATAAAGGATGCAAATTAATCTTTAATGACGGAGTAAAAGCATTTACCGAAAACGAAATAGAACTTGCTTCCGGAAGACATATTCCTTACGATATTGCAATTCTCGGAATCGGCGTTCAGCCTGACACACAAATAGTTAAAGAAGCAGACTTGGAAACAGGATTGAACGGACTTATAAAAGTAAATGAATTTTTACAAACCTTGGATGAAAATATATGGGCAGGCGGTGATGCTGTTGAAGATGTAGATTTTATAACAGGTAAGCCGGCAATGATACCTATGGCAGGCCCTGCAAACAGACACGGAAGGCTGATTGCGGATAATATTACAGCAGCCGCCGCCGGAAAAGGAAAAACTTCGTTTAAACCGGTTCTCGGAACTTCAGTTGCTAAAATATTCAACAAAACATTTGCGTGCAGCGGTAAAAATGAAAAACAGCTTATTAAAGAAGGTATCAAATACATCAAAAATATTACACAAACAAATGACCATGCAGGTTACTATCCGAATGCAAGACCTTTATATGTAAAATTGTTATTTACCGAGGAAGGAAAAATCCTCGGAGTTCAAGCAGCCGGATACGAAGGCGTAGAAAAAAGAGTTGATGTTATTGCCACAGTTATGAGATTGAACGGTAACATACAGGATTTGATAGATGCCGAACTTTCTTATGCTCCGCCGTATTCAAGTGCTAAAGATCCCGTCAATATTGCAGGTATGTCCGCTCAAAACATTCTTGACGGACTCTATAAACCTGCATTCTTTGAGGATATTAAAAATTCTGTACTTATTGATGTCAGAGTCGAAGAAATGTTTAATACTAAAACAATAGACGGAGCAATTTCAGTTCCGGCTGTTCAAATGAGAAAAAGATTCAATGAAGTTCCACGGGATAAAAAAGTGATACTTTTCTGTAACAGAGGCTTTACAAGCTATGTTGCAATAAGAATCCTAAACCAGCTTGGTTTCAATAATCTTTATTCATTGTGCGGAGGAATTAATCTGTATTCGGAAATACTTAAAGATAAAAAAGCAGACAGAACCGATGAAAAATTGCCTGTTTGATTTTTGTCTTTCGGGATTGGATTTCAGTAAAATATGAGTTATCATGTAATTAAAAGAGTTTAGATTAAGGGACAAAAATTTATGAAATCAGTTAAAGAACTTGCAACAGAAAATAAAATTCAGGAGCGGTTAAAAAATAATCCTGTCTGCCTGAAACTTGTAAACTACCTCTTTGCCGATGATGAATTACAGGAAATGCAGGATTACGCAAACAACGTATCTATCAGGCGTCTGGGATTTAACGACCACGGACCGGTACATATGAGACAGGTTGTGGGTAATGCCATCAAAATGTTAAACATTCTGCATGATTCAGGGATTAAGACTTCTCTTGAACAAGAAGAAGTCGGAACCTTTGAAGACAGTATGTGTGCTGTAATTCTTGCAGGTTTAATGCATGATTTGGGTATGGCAATCGGACGTCAGGCTCATGAAGAAATGTCTGTTTTGCTTGCCAAACCGATTATAGAAAGAGCATTAATGCATGTTTTTCCTGATAATCTTCATAAGCGGGTTATAATTCGTTCAGTTGCAACAGAAGCAATAATAGGACATATGTCTTCAAGAAAAATCCATTCAATCGAGGCCGGAATTCTTCTTGTTGCTGACGGCTGTGACATGACTAAAGGAAGAGCACGAATTCCTCTTTCTATAAATACTGCCCCGAAAGTCGGAGATATTCATAAATATTCTGCTAATGCCATTAATCGTATCGGGATTCACCATGGACAGAGAAAGCCTATTAAAATTGATATTGAAATGTCCGGAGATGTAGGATTTTTCCAGATTGAAGAAGTCCTGCTTACAAAAATTGACTCCAGTCCGGCAAAACAATATATCGAACTTTATGCCGGCGTAACAGGACAAGAACGTAAATGTTATCTGTAAAATTATTCATATCAAAAAGTCTCATTTAAATTTAATGGAATAAGATATTTGTAAAAACGATACTCAGGGAAAAATTCAGGAAGGGCTTCCCAGTATCTCAGTATTCTGTGCCCGCCGTTTTCTAAAATTTTCCCTGTTGTTTCATCACTTAACAGAAGCGGATATACAAACGGGACATCAAGACTGTTTAGTGTAAATTTTAATTCATTTATGTTCCCGAATTTTTCATGCAGCAAACAAAATTTTTCAAGTCTTTTTTGTTTCTCCTTTTCAAGATTAAATGAAGTAAAAATTTTTTCTGTACTGTCAGACAAAAATTTTATATCTTCATTGTCTAATCTTGTTTCATTTTCAACAAATTTTTCATAATTTTCTACGTCAAAATTTTCATATTTACAGGAATCTTTTTCAAAAATTTTATCAAATTTTTTTGAGATAAACAGTTCTGCTCCGTCCCTTACACTAAAGAATTTCCGTATTGAATTAAACGAGGCAAGACCGCAGTCCATCATATAAAAATTATGAGCATTATCCACAATTAAATTTTTATATTTTTCATTCAACTTTAATACGTTTTCGGCACAAATTCCAAAATAATTCGGATACACAATAAATGCATTTTTTTCGAAATTTTCTGCCGGAAAAAATTCATTATCTATATGATAAAACTTTATATGACAATTCTCTTTCCGAACAGCTTTTATTAAAGCAGGACAAATATAATATGGCAAAAAAATTTCTTCAATTCCGTACGCTTTTATAACGTATCTCAGACAATTTCTTGCGAGGTTAAATTTTAAAATAAATCGTTCAGCCAATTTGTTTTTTTATCCACCTCATAATTATGCCAACAAGATAATCTTGCTGCTCTCCCGTAAGTTCAACACCTTTTGGAAAATGATGCCATTTACTTATACAACCGCGGCAGCAAGTTGCAGTAGCATGCTGTGCTATAAAAACAGGATGTCCTTTCATTGGAGTCTGTTTGCCGTCATTTTCTATAAATGCAGGAGCTATTCTTTTAGAGATAAAGTCTCTTGCGTGACGTTCTATCGTATCAAGGCCTTTTTCGGTGATATACATCTTCTCTTTATCTTTCAGCTTAAATTTGCTTCGAAATTCAGATTTTGAAAGCCTGTCAAATATATCCATTTTCCTCTGCCCTTACAGTAACATGATAATCATTAAAGTAATTAATGCAACGGCAAAAGAAATTCCCAGAAGAGTAAAAAATATCGGAAAATTTTTTCCGTTTTGCTTTCTTGTAACACTATACTGGCGTTTCGGTTTTGATTGTCCCGAACTTTTATTTTTACCTGACTTTTTTTGTGTTACAGCACTATTTAATTCTTTTTTCTTTTCTGCAAGATATTTTTCCTGAAGTGTTTTTGTCTTACTCTTTTTACCTGTAATTAAAAGTTCTTCATCATATACAAGATTTTCAATTTTCGGATTACAATCCGGCATAGAAGTTGCAAAATTCACAGCCGCTTCAAAAGCCCTTTGCAAACACTCCAGAGCTTTTATACCGCTATGTTCTGTCGTATTAGAGTGAACGGAAGCATTGCCGCATTTTTTTAAAAAATATAAATCGTCTATAAACTCTTTTTCTCTTGCTGTTCCATGCGACATATCCTTAAGGGTAGCCAGCATGTCATCAAAAGTGTCATCCGGTTGACGTTTATTTTTCAAAACTTTTTTACAGATATTTTCAGCAAATTTTCTCGTCTGTGTAATGCATTGGTCAAAATATTCATCCCTGTACAGACTTTCTGCGTCACTGGCTATCTTATATAAATCGTTATCAATATCTTTTAAAAATTTAAAATTTGTCATCTTTTATTCATTTCCGATTATTAAATTAACACAAAAAAGTCTTGAGATAATAGATTTATGGTATGATTTTTCTGTAAGTTGGAATTTTAAAAAATGAACAATAAGAAGATAAGAATGCTTTTTGATGCAACGGTTATTGCAAATGCCGCAAACAAAAGCAGCGGACGCACAGGAATATTTTTTGCTGCATATAACGTATTAAAAGAATTTCTTAAAAGAGACGATATATTTATTGAACTTTATTCTGATATTGGAAGTTATGCTTGTTTAAATAAAGTCATTGAACAGGACAAAAATTTTTACAATATTAACTTCACAAATGATTATAGTCTATTTGGAAAATTTTATAAAAAACTTGAAGTTTTAAAATATGAAAATAAGATTAACAAAGGCAATTTGGTTGTTAGATTTTTTATAAAAATATGTATCAAATTTTGCAAAATTTTCTGCCGTATATTTAAAATAAATTTGCTGGATATTTCAAAAATCGAAAGAGATTATGATGTGTGGTTTTCTCCGCTGCATGCTATTCCAAAATGCTTACATAACGCAGGTTCTGTGAAAAAATTCACGATGATTCATGATGTAACTCCGCTAATTTTCCCGCAATATTTTCAAGGAACAAAAAACGGAAAATATTTCTTTTTTGATATCATAAATTCCATCAATAAAAATGATTATTATTTCTCAAATTCCGAATATACAAAACAGGATTTTATAAAATATGTTCCTCAGATTGACGGTGAAAAAATAACAACTGCATACCTTGCGGCATCAGATTTATTTTATCAGGTTACGGGCAAAAAACTGATTGAATCTGTAAAAAGAAAATATAGCATTCCTCCAAATAAAAAATATTTATTATCATTATGTTCGCTTGAACCGAGAAAAAATCTTATTCGTGCGGTGAAAGCTTTTATCAAATTTATTAAAACACATAATATTGATAACCTTGTCTATATACTCGGCGGAAGTGCATGGGACGGCTTCATAGACATTTTTGAAAAGGAAGTTCCCGAATATAAAAAGTATAAAGATAAAATTATCAAAGCAGGTTACATTGATGATGAAGACTTGCCTGCATTATACTCGGGGGCAGAATTCTTTATTTATACAAGCGAATACGAAGGATTCGGCCTGCCGCCTCTTGAAGCTATGAAATGCGGTATGGCAGTTATTACCTCCAATAACTCTTCTCTGCCGGAAGTAGTTGGAGATGCTGCAATCAAAATTGATTTTGACAGTATTGAACAACATATTAATGCCTATGAAAAACTTTATTTTAATAATGATTTACGAACATTCTATCAACAAAAAGCCATTCAACAGGCTGCAAAGTTTTCATGGGATAAAACTGTAAATATTATGGTTAAAACGATTAAAAATATTATTAATTAAAAATGCCGGCCGGTTGACAATCAACCGGCCGGTAAAAAGAGTGGTTTATAGAATTATTTTACGGTAAGTTTCTTTTTAGAATCTTTTTCAGCATACATTTTCGGGGCATCAATTTTTAAAACGCCGTGTTCAAGTTTAGCTTCGGTTTTTTCAACATTAATTTCTTCAGGGAAATAAACCGTTCTGGAAAATTCACCGTATCTGAATTCGGATTTTTTGTAAGCCTTTTCATCAACGTTATTTTCTTCTTCTTTCTTAGCATTGATTGTAATATAGTTTTTATCTATATCTATATCCAAATCCTCTTTCTTAACCCCCGGTAATTCCGCTTTAACTTCATAGTCACGGCCTTTATCCGCAATTTCTACAGGCATTGAAAACTTTTCTACATCTTCCCAGTAAGCTGCTTCCGGGAAATAGCTGTCAAAATGTCTGTTCAATAATGAACTAATCTCATCATTCACTGTTCTTATAAAATGTTCCGGTGCTTTTCTAACTAAAAATTTCATATTCAACACTCCTTTCAAACTTTCTTTTACTCTTTACACTTACGTTATAACTCTTGTTTGAAAGAATTGCTGATTTGTTAACCAAAAATTAACAATTAATTTTTTCTGAACTAAAATAAAGTTTAAAACTCGTGTGTAGTACGTTTTTCAATACATTGGTATCATTATTTTACAAACGCTACAGCTTATTTCAGGTATTTTTGTTGAATAAGCTTCTTCAAAGCTTTGGAATAAACCGCATTAGGTTCAAGCTCAATCCCTTTATCCAAAGCCCTGACAGCACCTTCATAATCTCCTAAATTTTTCTTTATAACGCCGATATAATAATATGCATCAGTAAACTTTGAATCCAATTCAACGGCTTTTTCAAGATTTTTTAAAGCTTCTTTCAAATCTTCATCCGTTGCAGGTTTTCTTGCCAGAATAACCTGTGCAAGATTATAGTATGCATCAATCATCTTAGGGTTAATTTCAAGAGCCCTTGTGTAATTCTCATAAGCCTCTTCCAGCTCCATTTTATTATGAAAAGCAATAGCTTTTGAAAAATACGCCAAATCAAAATCAGACTTCAATTCTATAGCCTTATCCAGAGCCTCTATTGCCCCATCAAAATTTCCTTTATTGGTTTCTTCAATCCCGAGATTTGTATAATATTTATAATCTTTAACTGCATCATCCATATGTCTTCCCCTTCAATATGCTATATTATCCGAAATTATCCCATTTTACAATAATAATTTATTTTAATAATACGGATGTTTGTTTTATAATTAAAATAATCAATATTTATCGGAATTTTTATATGCTCAAGGATTTGCTTGAAGAAAAGAAAATATTTAAACTTGTCTGCGGTGCAGGCAATGAAGATGCTGCGGAAGTTGAAAAACTTGTCACTCTTTATTCAAAAGCAGGCTGCAACTTCTTTGATCTTTCCGCAAAACCGGAAATTGTTGATGCGGCAAAACGCGGGCTTGCAAATGCAGGTATTACGGAGAATCGATATCTTTGTGTAAGCGTAGGTATTCAGGGAGATCCGCATGTAAGCAAAGCATATATTGACAGTGAAAAATGCAGAAAATGCGGTAGATGTAATGCCGTTTGTCCTTGCAAAGCACTTGTGGAAAAAGGGTCTCATTATAAAGTTAATAAAACCCGCTGTATAGGATGCGGGAAATGTGTCAAAAACTGCCCTGTTCCTTGTATTGAAATGGTATCTGAATTTGTTGATTTAAAAGTTGTTCTCCCGCCGCTAATTGAAAAAGGAATTGACTGCATAGAGTTTCATACACTCGGAGAAAATGAAATTGAAGTAGAAGACAAATGGAATGACATAAATACAGTCTTCGACGGTATTTTAAGTATTTGTATCGACAGGGCAAAACTAGGCAATGAAAAACTTATAAAACGCTTGAACCGTCTTATAAAAAACAGAAAAGATTTTTCAACAATAATTCAAGCAGACGGATGCCCTATGTCAGGAGATGCCGATGATTATAAAACAACTCTTCAGGCAGTTGCAACTGCTGAAATTGTTCAAAACGAGAATCTTCCTGTTTATATAATGCTCTCCGGCGGTACCAACTCAAAAACTACCGAACTTGCAAAAATGTGCGGAATTAATTTTCACGGTATAGCTATCGGCACTTATGCACGCAAAATTGTTGAAAAATATATTTCAAGAGAGGATTTCCTTACAAATCAGGCCGTTTTTAATGATGCACTTGAAATTGCAAAAAATCTCATCACTAAATCAATGGAGTTTATGGGATAATGACAACCAAAATTCTCGACTGCACAATCAGAGACGGCGGACACTTAAACAACTGGAATTTTTCAATCGACTGTGTAAAAGATATTTATAATACTGCAATAAAATCAGGAATAAATTTTTTTGAAATCGGTTACCGCAATAATATTTTTCAAAAAAATTTCGGGGAATTTTACAGATGTGAGGACGAATTTTTATTTTCTTTAACAGATAAAAAAAATGAAAATTGTCTTTGCGGAGTAATGATTGATGCAGGAAAGTCCGATATAAAAGATTTTAACCTTTGCAGGAGGGATTTAACACCTGTTAATTTTGTGAGAGTGGCCTCCTATCCCGATAAACTTGATATTGCATTTAAACTCTGTGATGGCCTTTTAGAAAAAAATTATATGGTATTTTTAAACCTTATGGCAGTTGCAAATTACAATAAACATGATTTTAATAAAATTAAAAATTGGCCAAATAAATCATATATTGAATCAATATATTTTTCTGACAGTTTCGGCTCACTTTTTCCGAACGACATAGAAAAATTTTATAATATATTTCAAAATATGGGATTTGAAAAAATTTCATTCCATTCTCACAACAATTTACAGCTTGCATTTGCAAATACTTTGAAAGCGATTGAACTCGGATTCTATAGCGTAGATGCCACAGCATACGGAACCGGCAGAGGAGCCGGTAATCTGCCGGCTGAACTTTTAATAGCATATTTTGCAAAAATTAATCCGCAAAAATACAATCCAGTCCACTACTTCAAATTAGTTGAAAAATATTTTGTAAATTTCCCGAATGAAAGTTCATGGGGATACAGTATCCCGCATTTAATAGGCGGGATAAACAATATTCATCCGAATTATACTGATGAAGCCGCAGCAGATAAATTTTCTTATGAAAAAATCTATGAAATTTCAAAATTAATAAAAGAAAGAAATTTGATTTCCTATGATAAAAATGAATTAAAAAAAATAATTCAAAAAATATTATAAAAACTCAAATTGATTAAAATAATAACAAAAAATCCCGTAAAATATTACGGGATTTTTTAATATTGCTTACAACAATAATTAGCAGCAAGTGCAATTTTCCTGACCGCATCCGCAAGCTTCTGAATTTACGCTGCAGAAATTATAACCGTCAACAGAAGCATTGCTTTCAACATAAGTGAAACCGTCAATTTCCATTGAACCGCACTGTCTGATTGTTGATAAAGGAAGATTTTTAGCTGTTTTTGAATCAACAATCAAAGAATTAACTCTCATATCTTTTGGAAGCTGTTCAATTTTTGTGTTTTTAATGTTAAGAGTGTTTACTCTGATATCAGAGCTTAATTTTGTGATGTTGCTTTTTTCAACAGTGAAATAATCAGCACCAACATGTTCAGGCATTTTTTTAACTTTTGTACCTGTCATATTAACATTTTTTGCATCAATAGGACGTACAAAAGTTTTGATATCAGCACCTGTAAGATTTAAAGTTTCGCTAACCCAGCCGATAGATAATTTATCGATTGTAGCTTTTGAAAGATTTAAACTTCCTTCAATGTTGCCGAGTTCCAAAGTTTTCATTTCACAGCCTGACAAATCCAAATCGCCGCCGCTGTAGTTGTTGATTAATTGTTCGTAATCTTTTTTCATTTAATGATACCTCCTGTTAAGTTAATGTTTTAAATATAATAAAACTCATTTTTTCAAACATCCTCTAAATAATGGTTTTATTATTCTTTGATTATATACACTAACTCATATTTTTGTAAAAATTTTTACAAAAACTTTATAAAAAACTTGCATAAATTGTTCTTAAATCAGGACCGTTTGTGTTGGCAAATTCAACATTATAATACTTTAATCCCGGTTTAAACGGCATTATAAAATTTGCATGACCCAGATCAATTATTTTTTCAGTTCCGTCTGCTTCTTTAAAGAAATTTTTTAAGGCAGTATCGTTTAAATAAATTCCTTTTTCTCTTAAATTTTTAATGACGTCATTATATAAATTTAAATCACTGTGTTCTGTGTCAATCAATCCTTTTTGATATAAATCTCCGTTTGCATCTTTTACATATTCATACAGTGCAGTATCTGTTTTATAATCATAAAAATATAATTTCGGGATATTTTTACATTCGTTTAATTCAAGATATTTACTGATACAGGCATTTGTAAAATTTGAATCTGCCATTAAAACTTTATTTTTCTTTATTGTTTTTTTATCATACATCCAAACGGCCTCATTATCTTCTGCATATGAACGGTCAGTTTTTAAAATATATTCATCATTCATAAAGGCTATGTAGTATATATTTTTGTCGTTTAAATCTCCGCCTTTTAATTTTTTTATTGTAAAAGGCATTCCGTTTACTGTTAAAAATTTATTTTCAATATTTTCATTTCGAATTGTTGAGATTAATTCTTCATAAGTTCCGAATTCCAAACAGGCTGATGGAAGTTTTCCTATTGTGAATGGCTGCTCCCGCTTTGTGTCACAATCTTTTTTATAAAGTTGTTCGAGTTTTGAAGGTTCCATATAAGAGACATACGGACGATTAAAACTCCAGTATTTTTCTTCAAGTTTCCATGGAGACCAGTTTGGCATAAATTTTAAAAGTTCATCTATAGATTTTGCATTTTTAAATAATTTTTCTACATATTTTTCGTAAGCCCCGTAGTAACCTTCATCAGACAAATACCAGTGCAGAAAATCTTTTAATCCGTAAGTTTCTATTAATTCTTTCGAAATTTCTTTCAGATTATCAGGAGAATTCATTATTTCTTCCACGAATTTATCGGGATTTTGTTTCGCAAGTTCGGCCAGAGGAGATACCTTTTTTGTTAAATCTTTTACAAAATTTTTCGAATTAAATGAAGAAACTATTACATTGCCTTCAAGATTTGTTATATTATATTTTTTGAGAAATTTTTCATACTTTTCTTTTGCATCCGGCTCCATAAAAATTACGCCGTTGTCATTTATGCTTGCTTTTATATCGTTAATAAAATCAGAACTGATACCGCTAATTTTGGGAGAATTTTTTATTTCTCTGACAGTCTCAATAAAATTTTCTATGGTGCCGATATCAGAAAATCGTGGTTTATCAAGATTTATTCCTTGAGCAGGAATTGCTTTAACTTTAAGTGTAGAAAAATCAAAAGCTTTGTAATTTGCATAAACTTTTTTCGGCATGCCGTTAGAAGTTGCAATATCTTCAATTTTTAACTCTTTATTACCAAGACCGTAAGGGTATTTTTCTAATAAATTTTCATCACTTTTGTTTAAAACATTCTGCATTAACGCAAGAAATTCAAGAAAATCAGCATTCCCGTTTTCATCTGCAAATTTTTCAAGATATTTTAAAATATACGGATGAATAATCATTATATTTGTACTTGTATAAAATTTATTATTTTTATAAATTATATCGTAGCAATTTTCCGAATTTATCTTTTCATAAAAAGTTTTTATTTCATTGTTATCTCCGATTTCCACAAGCGGAACGTTAAAGAGATTCTCATCAGACACATCTCTTACAACAACTCCTATCCCGACGTTTCCATCCTTCTCAAATTCTTTCAAAGCTCTTGCAATATTTATGTTATGAAAAGTATCCGATGTTAAAATAACAAGAGGTTTGTTTAGCGGGATTGTTTTGTTTTTAAGTCCTTTAATAATTGCACCTGCAGTTCCGGAAAGATTATCTTCATCTTCTGTTATTATTGAAGTTTTCTGAATTTTACCAATCCCTGCGGCAGGTATAAGTGCCGACATTTCCAGAAGAGTTTTGCCGGTACTAGGATATTTTGTTGCGGGCTTATTGGTATCATACAAATCGGAAAGAGGTTTCAAACGAGTTCCGTAACCTGCAGCAGGTACAACTATTGTATAGTTGTTATTTATTAATGCTGCATCTGCTAAAGGTTGAATTTTATCAAACTTTTTTCTTGACACATAATTATTTACAATAGCATTAGTATCTTTTGATTTGTAACCGCTAACAACAACAAGGTTATTTCCAAAACTTATATTTTTGTATTTATCAACAAATATTTTTTTGTTATCTATTTTTTGATAATCAATATTTAAATCCGGACTCGTTAATTTTGAACCTCTGTTTAATAAAATTTTTATGCCCAATTCATCATCAACAAGCTCAATAACAGGCTGATGCAAACCTCCAATAATATTAATTTTAGGAATATCCGATTTTAAATTATGTTGAATCTTCCCTATTACATGATTGTAACGTGATTTTATAAAAATATTTTTGGAATCCTGACGTATAAGATTAAAACCGATAAAATCCTGATTTGGAGATACCGGATTTGAATAATAAGATTTTGATTTTTCAAGCGTTGCAGCGTCTTGTTCAACAACTTTATTTTCATAATAAGCAGTGCGGCTGTTGAACGAAAGATTATAATTAAATTTTACGGATGCAACACGCATTATTTTTCTCCGAGTAATTCTTTCAAAACATTCTCATCCATATATTTATGTTTTATAAAAATTGAAGGTTTATGTGCATCAATACCACCGGTATATTTAAGATTCAGATTAGGATTATCGGCGATTGTTTTCATAAAATCCATCCATTTTTTATCGGCATTTTGCGGATATGATTGATAATTTATTTCACTTGCATAAAATTTTTCTTTACCTATCTGTTTCAATGAATTAAAAATTTCATAGACCAAATTTTCATGCGGAGCAAACATTTTTTCTTCACATAATTTCTTTCTTGCAGGAGAAATATTATCACTTGCAAAATCAATTATTGCAGGATGAGCAAACCCGTAAAAACCGTCTGTTGTTGCTTCAAAAATATCTTCCGGATTTATGGAATACTGTTTTCTGTCATGAAGTGTCGGAAGACTTTCTTTAACTGTTTGAGTAATAAAATCTTCTTTGTCTTTCAAATCAGTTTTAAATATTTGTTCAAAATCCTGTGCATTTTCTTCTGTCCAGAGACCTTTTTCAATCAAATAATCTTTGAGTCCATGTTTTTGGAAATATTCAGGAATATTTCGTTCACCGAAAGCATCCATTCTATAGTAATAATTTTCTCCAAACTGTTTAAACAATTTATCCGCAGATAACTTTTCTGTATCATCAGGCAGAATTTCATTAATCCGTTTTACATATTCCGTAAGTGCAATTTTGAATCTTGCATAGTCACCGGCAAGATACAGCACTCCATTTGTACGCATTGTTCTTAAATTTGCATGAAACTCTTTTGCTTCATCAATATTCAGATTAAATTCAGGGAATTTATCCGTAATTTTTTCAAGAAATTGTTCAACATTTTTTTGTCTTGTTTGTTGAATATTATCAAGAATTTTTACAAGCTTTTCGTCGTAAGGGTTCTGGCAATATCCAACCAGTTCAAAATTCAAAGGTCTTGATACAATTTCAGAATCACAATTTGAAACACTTATTTCAGAACCAAGCACTACTTTCAAATTTTTATATTTTTCAGGGTCTGCAGCAAGAATATTTAAAGCATCTCTGCATCCGTCAAGCGTATCATGATCGGTAATTGCGATGGTAAATGGAGGTTTATCATCAGATTGCGTATTTTGTGCGATTCTGTCCGCATATTTTCTTGCCTGTTCCAAAAATTGTTCAACTGTCAGTTTTCCGTCAGAAGCTGTCGTGTGATTATGGAGATTCACACGAAATGTCATATTTCTTGCACCATCAAAATCTTTTCCGATTGAAAAATCAGCCGGAGTAAATTCATCCAGAAGTTTCTGCAGTTGTGATTTTCCCATTACCGAATTTAATTTGTATTCTTCACCTTCTTTTATCCCCATATGTTTTGCAAGATTTTTTATATATGCAAAATCGTCAGGAAAAGCTTCCATTGTCTTTTTAAATGTAGTTTTCAAGACATCTCCTGTATTTTCCGGAGTAATTGCTACAATATTCTGAACTTTCCCACGCCCTCTTAAAGAATTAATAAGCCACACAGCCCCTCCTATTAACACTGCCGCCGCCGTTCCTATTAATGCTTTTTTCCTGTTAGATAATACCACTTCGTCACTCTTTGGCTCGTTTAAATTTTTTGGCGGAATCATAGTATTTGACAGTGTATTCTGCTTTGATACCTCACTAAACGCACTACTCCCGTAAAATACAGGTGTATTTCTAAATTCAACTTTCATTAGAGACCTCATTTTTCCAATATAGTATAACATGTAAATATAAAAATTTGCGTTTGTAATTTACAATTAGTAATATGTTTATTTTTATTGTAATTTAAAAAGTGCAACCGGTAAGTTATGGAGAAGATTTATGAATAATAATGAAAATAATAATACGGAAGTTATACAATATGAAACATCAGGCACCTGCTGCAGATTAATGCAAGTCGCAATACGTGACGGGATTATTGAAGATGCAGTTTTTATGGGCGGCTGTAACGGAAATCTTAAAGGAATAAAATCTCTTATAAAGGGAATGAAAGTTGATGATGTAATAGAACGATTATCAGGAATAAGATGCGGAGACAAAATGACAAGTTGCCCCGATCAACTTGCAAAATGTCTTATTGAATATAAAAGTTCTAAACTCCAGCATATTAATTAAAAAAAAATTTCATCAACCACTAACTGAAACATAATTGCAGTATTACGGCTAAAACCAATCAGTGACATTAAAACTCTTTTCAAATTTGAAAAATCTGCTATAATAACTTTATAAAAAGAGAGGAGTTTATAATGGAAAATATAATCTTTAAAAGACGTTCTATCAGAAGTTTTGAAGACAAACCGGTTGAACCTGAAAAGGTAGAGAGAATCCTCCGTGCGGGGATGCAGGCACCGTCAGCCCATAATAAACAACCATGGGAATTTCTTGTGGTAACTGACAAAGATAAACGTGATGCCCTATCACAAATGAGTCCTTATGCGGGGATGGTGGCTTATGCTCCTGTTGCAATTATTGTTATAGGACATCCGGATTCAATGACAGAAAAATTTATGCCGCAGGATTTAGGGGCATGCACGGAAAATATATTACTGCAAATTGTTGAAGAGGGTCTTGGCGGCTGCTGGATGGGATTTTATCCTGACATGGCCCGTTGTGCAACTATTACAAATTATTTTAATCTTCCTGAAGACAGAATCCCGTTTTGTGTTATAGCACTTGGTTACAGCCAGCGTGAAAACTCGTTCGTTGACCGATACGATGCTTCTAAAGTTCATTTTAACAAATGGTAAACTTTACTATTGACAAATTTTTGTTATTAAGTGTATAATGCACACAAAGGAAAAATATGAATTACTTACACATTGAATTAACAAACAATTCATCCTCCAATTCATCCAAGTTTCACGACGGGACTTGTATGAATTTTGTTGTGTAAGTTTTTTAATATAACAAGATTTAAAATTTAAAAAGTCCCGTTTATGGCGGGACTTTTTTAGTGTGCAGACAAACAAAAGAAGGAAACGAATGATTTTAGCAGTTAACAATTACGAAACAAGAAAACAGCAGACACAACCGCAGTTTAAAGGAGTATTGGACGGAGCATTGACAAATACTTTGAGGACTCTTGACACAAATGATATGGCAAATGCGGTTTTAATAGACTTGGGGGCAATGGTTCTTCCGAGAACCTACTACGATACAAAAGAACGAAATAAATACGCAGGTGCGGAAACTTTTTTTCGTGAAATCAGCGGAACCGTTATAAATTGTCTTTCGGCAGGCATTCTGGCAAATATTATCGGACGTATTGCTTCAAAAAGGGTTATGCCTGATGTAAAAATAAACAATAACAGCTGGTTTTCTAATGATTCTATTAAAACTCTAAAATCAGCATGGGATAAAGGCAACGGTACAACAAGAAGTTATGCCGAAAACATTTTCAACAATCTTGAAGGTCTTGACGGAAGAAAAATAAACCGTTTCAGTGACATAAACTGGAGCAAAATCGACTGGATTGACGAAGCAAAATGGAAGAATATATTCTGGTATAACAGTGATTTTAAAGGGATTCAAAACAAATTAACTACAAAAGAAGGCTTCATTGAAACTTTCACACAAATTATCGACGACAAAAATATTAATAAATACGATAAAAAAAATGTATTAAAAATTATGGAAGCCCGCCTTACCAACGCACTGGGTGCAGGACGCGATACTGCGTTAAAAATCGGAGATGACAAGCTTACGGCAAAATTGGAAAATATTCTGCGTGATGCATATGATATGGGCAATGATGTTTTCACCAACAAAAATGTTTCTGTTGAAAAAGTTCTGCAAAAAATCAGCAAGATAAATAACATTAAAATTTTCGGAGCATTAACAACAGCCTCCGCTATCGGACTCACAAACCAGTACATCAACAGAAAAATTACAGAAAAACGCACCGGTAAAAAAGGATTTGTAGGTGAGGTAGATTTCACTTCAAATAATAAAAAGACCGCTGAAAAAGATAAAACGTTATGGCTTAAAAAACTTGTTGCATGTGCCGGTATGGCCGCAATGGTTTTAAGTGTTATGAGGGTAAAAAACTTTAAGGATTTTGTGAAAAAACTTGAATTTACAGGCCCCGTAACAGGCGGAAACGCAATCAAAACCGTTTACATGTCAACAATTATCGGAAGATTTCTTGCTGCAGACAACTCTACAGAACTCAGAGAATCAGTTACCAGAGACTATTTTGGATTTCTGAACTGGCTTGTATTCGGCGGTTTTGCGGCTAAAGGTGTTGCAAACATGCTTGATAAAAAAGCCGAAAATCTATTTAATATCTCAAAAGAAGGCAGGGGCATCAAACACTGGCTTAATGATATGAGCCTGAAAACACATAACGAAATCGCTGCCAGAGGTAAAGAATTTGCGAAAAAGAATCTGTGGAAACTTAATGCAGCACATCTGGGCGGACTGGCTTATTCATTTATAACACTCGGACTTGTACTGCCTATGATTAATGACAAAATGACAAAATATAAAGCCCGCAAAAACGCAAATGCAAAACCCGAAACACAAACATAGATTTTCAAATATGGTTTTTACCGCTTTTTGCCCGTGTAAAATGTAATTACACGTTCAGGCATAAGCATATGTATAAATTTTATAGTATTATATTGCTATGGAAATATATTATATTAATTCCGAAGAATTTTTAAAAACCCACGATTCTGAATTTTTGCGTAAATATACTGACGGATGTGAATTCAAATCAATGAAACGTTTTGTACAGCATGCCCTCGGCAGATATCTAGTAAAAACCGTAGCCGCAAAAATCTACGGACTGGATAATACAGAAATTACCATTGAAAACGATAAACCCAAATTCAAAAACGGCGGAATTTGTTTCAGTATTTCTCACAGCGGAAAATATATTTCAGCGGCTTTTGACAAAAATGAATGCGGACTGGATATAGAAGAAATGAAACCGCGGGATTTAGACTCTCTTTCCAAAAGATATGAAAGAGAATTTGCAACAATCGAAGATTTTTATAAATTCTGGACAGAATACGAAGCGGAAATTAAGCTTCAATCTCCGCCTGCAAATAAATATTCCTGTAAATTTCAGGAAAATTTCATGTTAACTGTTGTATCTGCTGATTCTACTTTTTTACAGCCATCTTGTATAAGTCATTACGAGGCTTAATTATAGCAGGATTTGACAGATAATCCTCGTATTTACTTCTGTGGTTAATATAGCCGTAAGGAGAAATTTCTATTATTCTGTCTGCCACAGTCTGGATAAATTGATAATCCTGTGATGTAAAAAGTACTGTACCTGCATAGTCTATAAGAGCATTGTTCAAAGCTGTAATTGATTCCAGATCAAGGTGGTTTGTAGGTTCATCAAATATCATCACGTTTGATTCTTCAATCATCATTTTCGCAAGAATACAACGAACTTTTTCACCTCCTGACAGAACCTTTACCTTCTTATCCGCATCGTCACCTGAAAAGAGCATTCTGCCAAGATACCCGCGTAAAAAATTCACATGCTGATCCGGTGAATATTGTGCAAGCCATTGCATGATATTTAAATCAGATTCAAAGTAAAAATTGTTGTCTTTAGGGAAATAGGAATGAGTTGCCGTAACACCCCATGTAACTGTACCGGAATCAGGGGCGGTCTTACCTTCAAGAATATCAAAAAGTGTTGTAATTATCAGCGGATCTTTTGCAATAAACGCAATTTTTTCGCCCTGATAAACCTCAAAACTGAAATTCTTAAACAACAATTCACCGTCAACGGATTTTGTTAATCCGTTAACCGTCAATACATCCTTGCCCGGAATTTTCTTGTAATTAAATCTGATTCGCGGATATTGACGCGAAGACGGTTTAATTTCTTCAAGAGATAATTTATCAAGCATGTTTTTTCTGGAAGTTGCCTGCTTAGCTTTAGAGGCATTAGCACTGAATCTTGCAATAAAAGCTTTTAATTCTTCCATTTTTTCTTCTGTTTTTTTATTTTGTTCTTCCTTCTGTTTCTGAATTAGACGGCTTGCTTCCGACCAGAAAGAATAGTTACCCGTATATAGCTGAATGTTTTTGTAGTCAATATCCGCCATATGCGTACAAACTCTGTCCAAAAATTTTCTGTCATGTGATACAACAATAACAAGATTTGGAAAATCAATAAGAAATTCTTCAAGCCAGTTGATTGTATTCAGGTCAAGATGGTTTGTAGGTTCGTCCAGCAGCAGGATATCAGGGTTGCCAAAAAGTGCCTGTGCAAGAAGAACCCGAACCTTTTCGCTGCCCGCAAGATTTTTCATCTGTTCGTAATGCAGTTCGTCAGGAATTCCTAATTCCGACAATAAAGATGCAGCCATTGATTCCGCCTGCCAGCCGTCAAGTTCTGCAAACTCTTCTTCCAGATGTGCAGCCTTAATCCCGTCTTCATCATTGAAATCAGGTTTTGCATATAAAGCATCACGCTCTTTCATAATATCATAAAGTTTTTTATGACCCATAATCACTGTATCTATAACACTGTAATCATCAAATGCAAAGTGATCCTGACGCAAAACAGCAATTCTCTGCCCCTTTGATACACTAACTTCGCCGGATGTCGGTTCAATTTCACCGGATAAAACCCTTAGAAGTGTACTTTTTCCCGCTCCGTTTGCCCCGATAACTCCGTAGCAGTTTCCGGAAACAAATTTTATGCTTACATTCTCAAAAAGTGTCTGCGAGCCAAATCTCACCGTTAATTTATTTGTTGTTATCATAATTCTTCCCTATTTAAATTTCAGCTTTTAATATTTTATCACAAAAATACTTGACAAATTGTTAGGGTTACCTTACAATAAATTTGTTAGGCAATCCTAACATAAAACGGGGTAAATTATGAGAGTGAACACTGTAAGTCTATATAGCAGTCTTTATACCGGTAGTTCCGCCATTATACTTCCTTTCGGTAACAGAAATAATATAAAAACTGATTATGCAGACTTACGTGTGTTTCATCATCACATTTACGAATACAAAAAAGGTATAAGAAATCTTATTCTTACAACCGAAAAAGCAAAATACCGCAACACAATCGAACAAAGACTTCAACACGAAAACATTGATTATGTTATCCATGAAATTGATAACAATAAAATTAATGTATATTTTGGAGAAAAACCCTGCGTTGATGTTGTAAAAACCTTTAATCCGAAATTAAATAAACTTACACCGGAACAGGATTTTATGCTCGGCATAATGCTGGGATACGACAGGGTAAGACAATGTGAAAGGTATATGAAACTCAAACAAATAAAATTAAACGAAAAATCCTAACTTATTGTTTATCATATTATTAACACTATGAAGTTATACTTGTTTATTTTTATAATAAACAAGTTTTTATTAATAAAAATACCTGATGGCATAATTATTAACCGTTCATTTACAAAATTACTTAATATGACTATCCCCGCAATGTCCGCCGTTTCTATATCCTATTCCGGCACGGTAACCCGATATTGAATACATAAGCGGCAAGGCAGGTTCTATCCATTTTAAACCTGACATTACTGCAACGGTTGCAATATCATCCGTATGAAGTCCTATATCCAGAGGTTCAGGTCTGCGTTCTTCAAAAAGAGCTTTATGTTTATGCATATGTTTCTGATGTTTATCTTCAAACATAGGGTTAATAATTTTGTTTCCTATAAGATTTGCAATGGCACTACCGCCAATCACGCCCGTTACAAGGATTCCGCCTATCATTCCCAATGCACGATGGGCCTTTGAGGTCACTTTACATTTTTCCATAAGTCCAAGAGCAGCTCCTGCTCCTATATTACAAAGAAAAATGTTGGCAAGATATTGATACGAACCCTCTTTTATCTTGTCCGGAACCCGTTTTTTCCAGTGGTTATGCGTAATCATATCACCGGCAATTCCTCCTGCAATTCCTCCGGCAACAGGAATTAAACCGAACAGCGACAGTCTGCCTATTTCTGAAAAAATTTCCTTTGAAGTTACGTTTTCGGGATCCGGAATAAGTTTATTAAGTAAGTTTTTACCGTTTGTGTTGTGTTCAAATTTTTTAAATAAAGTTTTTAATTCGCTGTATTTTAAAATTTTTGTTTTTGCCTTTTCAAGAATAGCGGAAGTCTTCTTATCAACAAAGTTATTTGTCAAAAACTCCGAAACAAGACCGGATGCATTATTTTGCAATTCTTTTATTGATTTTGGCATTTCTTTTTTAAAAACTTTATCAGTAATCTTGGGTGCTGCAAGTGCCGACCCTACGGTAAATGCCATAGTTGACAGCGTGCGTATTGCAGCTTTTTTCTTATGTTTTTCAGGGGCTTTATTAATTTCATGTACAGAATATACTGCCGCACCTGCCACCAGGACTGCCGGCATAGCTTTACGAAATTTTTCGACCAGAATAGGCTGATCCAAAAATTTACCTGCTATTTTCAGGGTATTCATTGATTTCTTCTTTCCTTATAATATTGTACAAATTCGTTGTATTTTTCAGGGTGTAGCTTAGTAAATTCGGTAAATGCAACCAATCGGTCAAGAATATTTTCTGAAATTATGTGTTCAATTTTACAGGCATTTTCACAGGCTTCTTCATGTTCCGCACCGAGAATTTTTTCAAAAAAATCCTGAATATGATTATGCTTGCTCAAAACCTCTACAGCATATTTTTTACCTGATTCCGTTAACGACAGCGTCTCATATCTGCCGTAATTAACAAAATCCAGCTCATCAAGTTTTTTCAAAGCTTCCGTAACAGATGCTCTGCTGACATTCAATTCTCTTGAAATATCAACAGCACGAACCTTTTCGCTATGCAAAAGAATATTATATATTGCTTCAAGATAGTCTTCCAAACTTGATGACAACTTTATTTTTTCCATAAAAAGTACACTCCGAATTGACTGTAAAATAATTGTAAGGTAAGCCTAACATTTTGTCAAGTACCATTGTTATTGATATTCCATTATATAATCATCCATGACAAAACCGTTGCCGATATCAGTCACAACTGAATCTATCGTTTGAAATCCCCATTTTTTATAGGCATTAATAGAGTTTATATTTTGCTTGTTAACAGTCAGACGGATTTTTCTGCCGCCGGCAATTTTTTTTATTTTTTCAAAAGCCTTTGTTCCAAGCCCTTTATGTCGAAATTCTTTTGAAATATAAATTTTTGAAAGAAACAGATAGCCTTCCTTATCTGAAAGTCCGAAATATCCTGCTTTTTCGTTATTTTTTATAATGTAATAATATGTGTAATGTTCATTTGCAATTTGATTTTTAATTGCGTTTTCCGATTGAAAATTTTCAACCATATAGTCAATCTGTTTATCTGACAAAAGTATAGGCCAGTATTCATGCCAGATATCAAAGGCGAGGTTTGCCAGTTCTTTTATATTTTCAGCTTTTTCAAATGTAATCATATCCACCTGCACTGAATTAAACATAAGTCTTCATTTTGAGAATTTTGAAGCCTGTGAACAGTGGTCAAATCATCTTGAAACTCTATTTGCGAAATGACTTTTTCTCCAAACTTTAATTCTTTTTTATAAATCATATCAAGAGTTTTAATTTTGTGAGAAGTTTTGAAATCAAAGTCGAGAGGCTCAAACGCCCAGACGATATAATTTCCGTTATTGGCGTGTTCATTGACATCAAGGTCATTGTATCTGACTTCAAATTCTTTTTGAAAATCTATTTTTTCCGGAGATTTAATTTTTTCAAACGAGAGGTCGTCCTCTTTTTTTTCATAAGGCGGCATACCGGGATTGTTGTCAAGAGCAGTATTAATCGGGATTAGTGCACGGGAGTCAATATCCACAAGCGACCAGACGCTTGCAATTCTGCCGAGTAATTTCTCATTGTCCCAAAATTCAAAATCCCTGTATGCAAAAAGTTTGTTGTAGCCTCTCGGCTTAGTTTTCAAGGTTAAATCGTAAACTCCGACGGGGTAATCTTCAAACTCCATATGATATTTAATCAAAAACCATGCAATATTTTTTGGCGTAATGTAAGAGTAGCCAAATCCGTTATCCTCGGCATTTTTACTTGCTATATCCTGCAGATAATTCAACATGGTAAAAGGTTTGAGGGCAAGGTTGTGATCCATTTCGGAATATTTTACTTTGATATTTTCAACATAACCGTTTTCTATCATAAATTCATATTAGCACAGAAAATATAAAATGTATTAAATAAAAACACCACCCTATTTTCAGGGGGACAGAAACGGTTTCTTGCGGAGTCTTGCAAAATAGTTCAAGATAAAAAAGATAGAAACAAAGAAAGGATAAAGAAAATGGCATTAAAAGATTTTTTTAACAAAATAAGCAACTCTGACAGAATCTATACGGCAGAAGATATCGGAAGAATGGATTCAGAAGAATTTATTGCAAACGAGCCTGCAATAGATTATCAGCTAAACAATTTGGGAATTCCGAGAGAAGCTGAACTTGCGGCTTCTGATGAAGTATATGTGCGAAGTTACACCCGTGATGACGGCACGAAAGTCCGTGCATATTACCGCTCAAAACCGAATCCCTCAGCAGTAGCAGAAAATTCTGCAAACCAATCCACCGTTCTTTACGGAGGAGTTCAATACGATGACTATAAAAATACCGCAGATAAGTCGTTTTTATCCGATATAAAATTTGATAACTTACTAAATCCGCTTTCTTACCTGCCGGAGAATGTTTATTTGCAGATTCCACAAGAGATGACCGCTGAAGAGAAAATATTTGATAGGTTAAGCAGGATAGCAAGTTGGAGTGGAGAAGTTTCTGGTAAAAATATCGGTCTATTCCCAGTTGCCGGCTCGAATCTACAAAATGCAAGAAGAGATTTTAAATATGCAAAAGATAATAAAAATGCATATATTGTACAATCCCGTTCGGAAATAAAAAATAAAGGACTGAATAATCTGATGGACAAAGTCGGTATTCCTAAAAACTCGCGTGGCGTAATTTATGATTATAACTCCAGACAATCAAAACAGCTTTTCAAATCGCCTGAAATACAGGAATATTTACGTAAAAATTATTCAGAATTATTAAGCAATAAACAAGATAATACTACTGAAATCGAATTCAAAAAACATAATTTGTATGATGATAATTACTACGGAATTCAACACTGCACATTGTATAACCCTCACATAACTTCTGACGGGTATTTTAGCGGGGCGATTGTTGATTATTATGATTTTGAATATCGTACGCCAAAGGATTTTAAGGATGTTTCTAGTAAAATCAATAACTGGGGTTATTCAATGCAGGAAAAAGGGCTCTTAGAAAATCAGTTTAACATATATGTTATTCACGAAAAACTGTGGTAGAATAGATATATGAATAAAAATATAAAAGGGCTAATTGTTTATTTGTTATTAATGTCTATCATATGGACATTTCCGTTTTTGACTTTATTGAGTTTTTTAGCGGCATATTCAGTCAGTGATGATGGTAATGAGCCTTTAGCCAATTTGTTCTTAATACTTGCTGGTGTCGTTCTTATTTTATATTTCATTCTGCCGATTTTATTGACGTACTTTGCAATAAAGAAACACTGGAGCAAGTATCTGGATAGGTTCTTTTTACATAAATGGTGGCCTACAATATTATTACTATTCTTTATTTTCCTTCATTCAACTGAACATATTTTTAATTTCAGATTTGGATCTGAGAATATTGTATGGGGGCCTGTTTGTTTAATAGTCTTTATCACTGAAATATTTATAGCCCCTACATACTATTTTACCTACTTAAACCTGTTAATTTTCAGAAAAAAACTACTGAAATTCGCTGAACAAAATAATTAGACTATCCGTTTAACATATATTATTCACGAAACATTGTGGTAGAATGGATATATGAATAAAGATATAAAAGGGTTAATTGTTTATTTGATAGTAATGTTTTTGACATGGCTTTTGCCTACAGCCATGTTTTGGGGAGTATTCTTTAATACGGATGGTAATGAACTTTTATCTAATATATTCTTAATACTTACCGGAATCTTTTTTGTTTTGTATATTATATTACCGATTTTTATTACATACAGAGCTATTAAAAAACATTGGAGCAAGTATTTGGACAATTTTTTTAATCAGTGGATACGTCCAACTATCATTTTAGTTATGCTGCTACTTCTGCCTATAACCCTATCATTAATGGATACTCTAGATATTGACAAATGGGATGCCGCTACTTTTTATATTTCAGTTATTCCAGCATGCTGTCTTGCTTATATTGTAATTTTTATCCATAATCTCATAAAATCTGTTAAACGTATTAAGGAATATTTTCACAAAAATCGTAGGAGAATAAATTTATGAACAAAGATACAAAAGGGCTTATTGTTTATTTATTATTGATGTCTATCATTTGGACTTTCCCGTTTTTGGTGCTATATTTTTCTTTTGGGGCATTATACTATGACAATAGTACATTATTAGTTATTTTGTACTTATTACAAACAATAGCCTTTTTTATTCTTTATTTCATTCTGCCGGTTATACTGACGTACTTTGCAATAAAGAAACACTGGAGCAGGTATCTGGATAAGTTCTTTTTACATAAATGGCGGCCTACAATATTATTACTATTCTTTATTTTCCTTCATTCAACTGAACAGTTTTTTCATTATACATCAGGTTCAGATAAATTTCTGTGGTCGTGTATTTGTTTGATAGCCATTATTTCAGAAGTATTTATAGCACCTACATACTATTTTACCTACTTAAACCTGTTAATTTTCAGAAAAAAACTACTGAAATTCGCTGAACAGAAACCTATAGAAAAGTAAATTTATGCCTTTGCAATATTTAGGTGTCGGCTCTCATCATTAAAGATTTTCTGTTTTATCCTGTCAATTTGATTTCCGGTACGGGTGAGAAAGTTTACATCATGGTTGCGGGTTCTTTTCGGAGATTTTATCATACCCCAGAGTTCCCCGGCACTTATTTTATCTTTTTTATCAAGTTTACAGTAATCAATCATTAATTTAAGATACCCTTTGACATATTTTAATTGCTTTTCCCGCGGAAGCTTAAGATATTGCTGCATTGTAATATTCGGGTTAAGTCCGAGTTCTTTTGCATATTTAGTCTTAACCTGATTCAGTGACGTTTGGTTCATTTGAATTAATCCGCCGTATAAAATCTTACCGTTTTTGCCTTTACAAATCGAAGCAGGGTTCCAGCCGCCTGATTCATGATACATCAGTGCAAGCAAATCCTCAGGAGAAAATTTCAGCTCATGGGCCATTTCGACAACTTCCTGCAAAAATTTATCTGATAAGTTTGGTACTGAGTCCTTAAGCTTACTTTTTAACTCCGCAGCATACTGAGCAATACTTTGTTGTGTATCGTCAACGATTGACCTGCTTGGTTCCGGAGAATTGAAAATACTGGCACGAGCATGTTTCAACATGTTCTCTGTCTTTACTGAACTGTTTAAACCTGTAAGTGTTTCCGTAAATCCTATGCCGCCGATTTCACTCATTTTTTTATCTGTCCTTTCTACAACATGAATATATACGGAATTCTTATAACAAGACTTTAATAAGTATTAAACAAACTTAACAATTATTTCTTCAAATAATCAATAACCTCATCAACATGCCCTTTAACCTTAACTTTACGCCATTCTTTTTCAATACTGCCATCGGTATTCAAAATAAAAGTAGAACGTTCAATCCCCATATATTTACGTCCATACATGGATTTTTCTTTCCAAACTCCAAAATCTTCAGCAAGCTTATGTTCTGTATCTGAAAGAAGAATAAAATTAAGACTTTGTTTCTCCTTAAAGGATTTGTGACTTTTTATCGAATCCGGACTAACACCGATAACTTTGCCATATTGAGTTAAACGATTCATATTGTCACGAAAATCACATGCCTCCTGAGTACAACCGGAAGTGTTATCTTTCGGGTAAAAATAGAGAATTACCCGCTCTCCTTTAAAATTATCAAGCGAAAATTCTTTTTCGTTTCCGTCTGCGTCAAGTGCAGGCAATCTATGTTCTGTCATACTTATCTCCTAATTATATTAATACCGCTAATTATAGCATTACTATAAAATTTCAACAAGTACAAAACCTCAAACATTTTCCCTTATGACATAATCATCCGTGTAACAATTTGTCAAATCATTTGAAACTAAATAAACTAGATATATATAATTAAATTTACATAAAAGACAGGAGAAATAATGGAAGGAATTAAGAAAAAGTTTGGGCCTCTGGCAAATATAGAATTTGATAAGTTATTTTTAGGCCAGATATTTTCACATTTTGCGGATGCAATAGTACAATTTTTGCTTGTAGCTTTGCTTTTGCAGCTATCCGACAGTGCAGGAAAATCAATAGCAATTATGTTTTTTGTATTTTTGCTCCCGCAATTTTTAGTCAGCCCGTTTTCGGGTGCATTGTGCGACCGTTTCTCCAGAAAAGCAATTCTTTCCATAAGCTGTCTGTTTAGAGTACTGGCTGTAGGTGCACTAATCTTATGCTTCCGTCATTTATCACCAAATTTAATTTATATATTTGCATTTATTTTAGGAACAGGGGCTGCATTTTTCTATCCCGCCAAAATGTCTGCCGTTACCAATATTATAAACAGCAATCATTTAAAATTTGCTAACGCTCTTACATCCTCTATAGGAGCAGTTGCTCTCTTATTCGGGGCTTTTGCCGCAAATTCGCTTATAAATCTAGGAAATATCCGAGCCTTTTCAGTTATTCTCGGAATGTATCTTGCAGCCGCAATTATAACTGCTTTGATAAAGTTCGCTATTCCTCAAAATTATTTTACGTCAGGACATACAAAGAATGATATGACTATTGCCTTAAATTATTTAAAAAATCATAAAAAAGCACTATATCTTGTAGGATTGTCTATTTGTCTGCAATTTATTGTTGCTGCATTTTCCAACACTCTTAATGCATTAATTACCGATTATTACGGTTTAAGTTTTGCGGATTTAACATATCTAAGAACACTTCTCGGAATAGGAATTATAGCAGGTATGGGAGCAGCAATATATTTTGCCCGTATAATGAGGATTCCGCATTTATTTGCCAGCAGCTTTATACTCCTTTGTTTAGCACTTGTTACAGCACCGCTATGCAAGTCCGTAGGAAATGCCTGGATTTGGCTAATCCCTATCGGAATGGCAGACGCCGTTGTGCTTGTTATGCTCGATACAATTCTGCAAAAAGTTACTCCCGACAGAGTACGCGGTAAAGTTTTCGGTTTACAATTAACATTTTGTACATTCAGCTTTCTAATCGGAACCGTAATTGTTGCAAATATTATAGGTTTTATTAATCCTTTAAATGTATTTAAAGGTATAGCGATTATATCTTTTGTTTTAGCAATCGCTGTTCTTATCTTTGATAAATCTTTCAGATATTTTCTGCTCAAAGCAACTCTGGGGCATATCTTTCTGCTTCTCTTCCGATACAAAGTTGAAGGAGCCGAAAATATTCCGAAAAAAGGCAAAGTTATTTTAGCAGGCAACCATACGGGACACTTAGATCCATTTATTGTTCAGATGGCAACTCACAGACAGTTATGGTTTATTACTGGACCAGCTGCGTTCAAGGTACCGATTGTACGACATTTTTTGAAATATTTTAATGTTCTGCCTCTCAAATTCGGAAAGGGTTTGGAAGCTCTGGATGCAGCTAATATAAAATTAAACGGAGGCGAAGCGGTAATAATTTTTCCAGAAGGTAAATTTACCAGAGATGGCAATTTGTGCAAATTTAACCGCGGCGTCGGTTTAATGGCAAAAGCAGCAAACGCTCCTGTTATTCCTTTTGCAATTAAGGGTGGTTTTGAGACATGGGGCGGAAATCGGAAACTTCCGAAGTTATTCAATACGATTGTAATTCAATTCGGACAGGCAATAACCGAATTTGAAAGAGATGAAAAAGAAATCGCTCACGAATTACAGACACGCGTAAACTTTATGAAAAAATCACTTGAACGCCGTGCGTTTTATAAAATCAACCATGAACTGCATTCAAATTTTCTTGATTTAATGCAGGAAAAAGGTGATATTTACGGGCAGGTAAAGGCTCTTTCTCTCAAAACTAAAAACGGTTATGAAGAATTAAGTTATCTTGAAATCGGACGCAGAGCAAAGAAATTTGCAAATTACCTTATAGAAACAATAGGAATACAACGAGGAGACAGAATTGCCATAATTTGTGAATCACGGCCCGAATTTGCCGTCGGCATTTTTGCTTCAATCCAGACAGGTGCAATAACCGTACCCCTTGATGTAAAATTAACGGTTCCGGAGCATACACATATTTTAAATGACTGTAACCCGAGACTTATACTTTGTTCAAGCCACTATTTGAATCATGCAATAGAAGTTAAAAATAATGTGTCATCTGTTGAACAGATATTTGTTCTTGATGACGAAGAAAGAGAACATCAAGAAATTAAATCAGTTTCATCTATTGAAGCAGATATCGAAAAAAATATTGGCAGACCGCGTTCTTTGGATGAGACTGCTCTCATTGTTTACACATCAGGCACTACCGGTAATCCTAAAGGAGTTATGATTAGTTTCGGCAATATTTATTCCCAGTTAAGAGATTTTGAATATATGTTTAAACTCACACATAAACATACTCTATTATCTATTCTTCCTTTGAACCACCTTTTGGAACTGGACTGCGGCTTTTTCGGAATGCTGTATATGGGTGCAAAAATCATCTATATAAAATCTCTTAATCCCAAAGAACTCACAACCGTTATGAAAGAAAAAGGAATTACTAACATGATTGTGGTTCCTCTGGTTGCCAAAATGCTTAAAAACAGCATAGACAAACAAATTAAAAAGCAATCCCTCGTTGCACAGAAGGTGTTTCAAATTTTATACAAAACCGCCGAATTTATGCCACGGTCTATACGCCGTATAATGTTCAAATCAGTAATCGACGGACTGGGAGGCAAGTTGGAATGTTTCATTTGCGGAGGTGCACCTCTGGAAGACAATGTTGCGGAATTTTTTAACAGAATCGGCGTACCGGTCTTCCAAGGCTATGGTTTAACAGAAACTTCTCCTACAATTTCCACAAACAGATACGGACATAATAAAATAGGAACTGTTGGTCAACCGCTGCCATCTGTTATGGTAAAAATTGCTGATAACGGAGAAATTCTTGCAACCGGTCCGAATATTATGCAAGGATATTATAACAAACCTGAAATGACATCGGAAGTAATCGACGAAGACGGATGGTTCCATACCGGTGATATCGGTGAAATTGATAAAGACGGATTTATTAAAATTACCGGAAGAATTAAAAATATGATTGTACTTGGAGGAGGTAAAAAAATATTTCCTGAAGAAGTTGAAGCTGTATTGGAAACTTCAGAACTTATTAAGGAGGTCTGTGTAATGTCTTTGCTTATTAAATCCGGAAATAAAGCCGGTACGGAAGAAGTCGGTGCTATTATTGTTCCTTGTGATGATTTGTTGAATAAATCAGATGAAGAACTCTCTAAAATATTGGACGCTGAAGTTAAAAAACTTTCTGAGGCAAATCTGGCACCTTACAAAATTCCGACCGTTGTAGTTATTCACCGTGATGAGCTGCCGAAAACATCAACAAGAAAAGTTAAACGCAAAGACTTAAAAGAATGGTATGAAAAGTTGGAATTGAGATGAAACATTTGGTTGAACCCATAGGTGGAAAAAACAGATTAGAGATGTGGAAGAATATCTTGCAAAAAGAAGCAAACGAAACAGGTTATTGTTTGTATATAAACAAACTCACATTATAAGATTCAAAACATAAGAAGATAAGATTGATTTAAAAAGTTAAAAATGCCCGTAAGGAACAACATCTTACACAAGCAGATTTGGCGATTGCTGCAAATGTCGGGGTAAGGTTTCTTGTTGCCCTGAAAAACGGAAAAGAAACCGCACAAATTTGGAAAGCCATAAATGTTTGTCGTGCATTGGGGATTACAATAGATGTCAAATCTCCTTATGAAAAAATTTAAGAGGTAAATGTTGAGTAATTCTTTGAACGTATTTTTGAATGATAAACATATCGGAATATTAGAACAAGACAGTAATGGCGGTGTAATTTTTCAATATTTAAACAATGCTGATAGAAGCCATTAGAAGAAAATGCACTCGAAAAATTTATCAACGAACTCCCCCTAAAACCATTGGCAACAGGGATTGAAGATATGCAATTATCTTTAGCCGGTGCACAGGATAAAACCTCTGCGATTGTTATGTTCGGTGCATTTGTGCAAGGTTGAGAGTTTTTGAACTTAAGCCACATATCAATCATTTTTACTGTCTCAACTTGGTTTTCCATTGTCTCAAAATCCTTGTAATGCTTTGTGCAACACATTCATTACTCGTTTTGGACAGAAGTCAAGTGGGGTAAATATAAATATAAAAAAATTTAAATAAGCAAAAATATTTTTGTTACTTTGAACTACATAAATTTATAATTAATGACAAAAAAAATTTTTTTCGTGTTTTAATCTCCATGCAAAGGAGAAATTAATGAAAATAAAACTGAATAAAGAAAATATTGTACGGCCTATAAAAACTAATACTAAAAATAAGAAAAATAAAGTACAAAAGTTATTTTTTGATGAAAAAGCAATTAAAAACTCTAAAAATGCCTTTGATATATTTGAAAAAAAAGTGACAAAAATTGTATCTAATAAAGGGGATGTGGATACTAATTCTTTTGCAGGCGAATTGAATTGTTTTTTGAGTAAATATACAAATACCGATGAGATAAATAAGATGAATAAGAATTTTGTAAAATTTGCAGAAAATCTTATTAATTTAGGTAAAGATAGTTTGGCGGAAATAATTTATAGTTTTCTGATAAAAGCAAATAGTAATAATCCAGAGCTGGTTGAACGTTTTGCAATTAACGGTTTGGCTATTGCAAAAAGATTTAATGACCCCGTACATATAATGGCAAGATGTGAAAATTTGAGAAGAATCTATTCCGTAACAAAACCAGAAAGCGAAAAGCTATTGAAAGTTTTGTATGAAGAAAAAAGAGCATTAAATGATATTTCTAAAAATTATCAAAGTGCTCAAAATAGATTTAAAACCGTAAAAACTGAAATGAAGCCCGTTGAAAATTACCAAATTATGCTTGCTGCAATAAAATTACAAATTGCTAAAATTATAAAAAAGTCAAAACCAAATGAAGCAATAAATGAATTAAAAGAGGCTAAAGAATTGCTAAGTAAAAATAAAAACGGAGAATTATTACAAGAAGTTGATAAACTATTATCTGAAATAAATGTATAAGTTATATTATTTCCAATAAACTTTGAATTTTTCAATTTCTTCAATAGTTTTGTGATAATCCCCCTTAAAACAAATAGTCCTGTCATCAATATAAAGATAAGACGGCAATTTTATATTAGTTACATCTTTAAAAAAATTATCTAAATTGTTATTGATTAACCACTTAGTTGCAAGCATTAAATTTCTGGATGTAAAAAGGTACAGCTCTGCACTTTGAGATAAAGTTTCCAAAAATTCATAAGCTCCAGCCTTAATTTCTGGAATATGATTTTCACTAAACGTATCTGTTCCATATTCATTTAGTACGCCATCTAAATCTATAAGTATCTTTTTAATAAGCATAAGCCATTTTGTCCGTCTCACGGTTTGTCCATATTGTCATTATAGCGGACAATTTGATTATGGACAAGGTGTTATTACAAAAATTAGCAAATCGTATAAAAGAGTTAAGAAAATTACATAAATATACTCAAGATGATTTAGCAGATTTAGCCCAAATTGCACGTTCTACATTAGGGAATATTGAAACGGCTCAAAATGATGTAACCTTTTCCAAATTAAATAAAATCTCAAAGGCTTTTAATTTAACATTAGCTGAATTTTTAAATTTTTAGTTTGCATCTAAATCTCATTGACAATTCGGCAGATCTCTTTTTACAAACAAAATAAAATTGCACTTTTTTGCACTTTATTGCACTGGACTTAACTTCAAACATCAAGCCGATTTGAGCCAAATGTGGTCTTAAAATTTTGCAAAATTAGTGCAAAAGAGTGCAAGAAAAGAGTAGTTGAGTGCAGCGGATTTTCGGTAGGGCGATGCGAGGCTAGACGAGCAAGCCCGTAAGGTGTCGGTCGGACGTTACTCCGCCGACACCCCGAATAATCCAAGACAAAAAGACCAGTACATCTCAATACTAAAAAACAGCCTCAATCGTGCTGTGTATTTGATTTTTTGAAATAAACGATCATTATAAGATTCAAAACACAAGAAGAAGAGATTGATTTAAAAAAAATAAAATTTACCGTACGGTAAATTATACGGTAAAAATTGTTCCTAAGTATGTATTTTTTACCGTTCGGTAAAAAATGTTGATTTTTCTATGAAAATATTGTAAAATTTTACCGATAGGTAAAAAATGAATATAACAGATACTAAAAAACTGGGAACATATATTAAAAATGCCCGTAAGGAACAACATCTTACACAAGCAGATTTGGCGATTGCGGCTAATGTTGGTGTAAGGTTTCTTGTTGACCTGGAAAACGGGAAAGAAACTGCACAAATTGGGAAAGTCATAAATGTTTGTCATGCATTGGGGATTACAATAGATGTAAAATCTCCTTATGAAAAAATTTAAGAGGTAAATGTTGAGTAATTCTTTGAATGTATTTTTGAATGATAAACATATCGGAATATTAGAAAAAGACGGCAATGGCGGCGTAATTTTTCAATATTCGACCAATGCTGATAGAATCTTATCTTTGAGTTTGCCAATTCAAAAAGCCCCTTTTGATAATAAACAATGCAGAGGATTCTTTAACGGATTATTACCTGAAAGCGAACATACAAGAATTGCTATCGGGAAAAAATACGGGATTAATCCAAAAAACGATTTTTCAATTTTGCAAGCAATAGGTTATGACTGTGCGGGGGCTGTTTCATTTTTTGACAGTTCTGATGAACAAACACCTTCAAAATACTTGCAAGAAACTTATGAAATTGATTATACACCATTAGAAGAAAATGAACTTGAAAAATTCATAAATGAACTTCCGCAAAAACCATTGGCAACAGGAGTTGAAGATATGCGGTTATCTTTAGCCGGAGCACAGGATAAAACCTCTGTAATAGTTGTTGACGGGCAAATAGGAATTCCCAAAAGTAATGTGCCGACAAGCCATATTCTAAAACCAGCAATAAACGGATTTAATGAAACTATTGAAAATGAATTTATATGTATAAAAGCCGCTAAAGCATTAGGCATAAATGTTCCCGAAGCCAAAATCGCTTATGCAAATAAAACAAAATACTTTTTAATTCAAAGATATGATAGAGAAATAATTAATAACAAAATAAAAAGAATTCATCAGGAAGATTTTTGTCAGGCCTCCAACATTCCAAGCGCATACAAATATCAAGCCGAAGGCGGTGTTGATTATAAAAGATGTTTTGAAATTTTAAGAGCCGCATCGCAGCCTGCAGTTGCAATTAACCAGTTTATTCAATTAATGATTTTTAATTACTTGATAGGAAATAATGATGCCCATGGCAAAAATTTTTCTATACTGCATTATGACAATGGAGAAATAAAATTTGCCCCTGCATACGATATTCTGTGTTCTCAAGTTTATCCTGAATTGTCAAATAAAATGGCAATGAAAATCGGCGGGCATTATAAACATGATGAGATTTTATTGAGACATTTTGAAAAATTAGCAAATGAAAATGATATCAGTTTTACTCAGTTAAAAAAGGTTATAAAAAATCAGTGCGAAACCATCCCAGGGATTGTCTCTGAGGTGGTAAACAGCTTTGACAACAAAATCGGAAAAGATATCTTATCAGTAGTACAAAAAAATTGTACTAAAATGTTAAAAGAATTTTAGTTTACCAAAATACAACAAAATGAAGTTGTGTTGTATTTTGAGGTAAAAGTTTGTGGGTAGGGGTGAATGAATTTTTGCAGGCGGAAGTATATTCTGAATATTGCTGAAATTTTTGAACATTTTTTGAACGCTTTTTAAATGTCGTTTGAATGGTGTTTAAATTTTGTGTCATTAGACTTTACTTTTTATGGGTAAGAAGCAATCATTGTCTGTGATTAAGCGAGTTTAAAATGAATGTAGTGCAACCTATAAAAAAGATAGAAGATATTCAAAAGATTAAAAAATATTTGGCAAAAAAGCCAAGAGATGCATTGCTTTTTAGTTTCGGGATAAATACAGGACTTAGAATATCTGATATATTATCGCTTGATGTTGGGGATGTAAAGGGCCGAGATTATATTGAAATTAGAGAGAAAAAGACGAATAAGTATAAGAAATTTCCACTTAATAGATTTTTGAAAGAGGAGATTGATTTATTTGTAGAAGGTTTGCCGAGTGCACAACCGCTTTTTTATACACAAAAACATTGCAGGTTGGATAGAGCACAGGCATATAGAATTTTGAATAAGGCAGCACAAGCTGTTGGGGTGAAGGAAAGAATCGGAACACATACCCTACGCAAAACCTTCGGTTACCACTTTTACCAACAATACGACGATATCGTAATGCTGCAGAAGATTTTCAACCACTCCACTCCCTCCATCACTCTACGTTATATCGGAATCGAACAAGAAGACATTGATGAGGTGTATCGGAATTTTTATTTGTAATAATTATAATTTATAAAGTTCTTCATTAAACAATTTTAAAGACTCTTTGCAACAATATTTAAAATCTAAATCATATCCTTTAAAAATATTTTCATATCGATCTTTTGCATAACATTCAGAACCTTCATTTATCAAATCTTCTGTATTTATAACATAAATCTTAGGGTTATTAGGATTTAATTTTAGAGCGGATTGAAATAAAAATTTTATTGCTAAATCTGTTTGAGGGAATGAAAAGCCATAAATAAATATTTTCTTAGCTTTTTTTAGGGACTCAAAAGCAATATTCCAACATTTTTTTAAAGTTAAGTTTTCATATAATTTAGTCTTATCAAGAACTGGAGGAATTATGTAAGGTGACAATAAAGAATTTTTGTATTCTTCCTCATATTGAACCAGGCCAGAAGTATTATAATCAGTTAAAACCCAGTTTATCGAACCATGAAGTTTTATTATATTGGGCATTGAGCTTAGGTGGATTTTCCCTGCAGGTTTAGAATTTAGAACATCTAATTGTATATATTTGCAATCTATTATTCTATATGGATTGCTTATAGGATAGTGATAAAAGTTAACAAATCCTCCTTGTATAATGGCTTTATTGTAAGCTTCATATGAACGATATATTAAATGTTCTAATAATAGATCATAGTTCAAGGTAATACACGGACAAGAGTTTTCCCAAATATAATGAATAATATGATTACAAGGTACTAAAAAATTTTGGAATTTACTTCGCATAGAATTAAATTTATTGGCAATCTTTTTTGAAATATCTTTATATAAAGCTTCATCTAAAGAAACTTGTACATCAGTTTTATATGGAAGGTTACTTGATAAATATGTTAATAATACTTCAATATTATCTTTATATTCATCAGGAATGTCTTTATTATAATGAATAGCGATTGAGCTTTGTTCTGATACATACTCAGAGTTTATTTCGTCTGTAAGATTTTTTAAATCAGGGTAAGAATCAGAAATTGCTTTTGAGAATCCTGCTCCTAAGAAAAACACACTATAATTACTCATATTTACCTCTATCCAACAATTGTGTTGACATACCTTTCTATAAGTTCTCTTTTTTGTTCCGAAAGTTCAGTTATTTTAGAGTTAAAAACTATTTCATTATCATCAATGCTCACAATATATTGTTTTATCCATTCAATATCTTCAAAATCAAATCCATATTTCATTAGCCAAATTTCAGTATTATCATTTGTTCCATATTTTATAAAATTTGACATTGCTAAGGCTCTTTCATCTTTTGTTTTTTGATAGTATAAGTTAAAAGTAGCCGATAAAGGATCTGCTAATGCCCATGAAATAATTTTATCAATATAATCATACGTATCCCATATTAAAATATCATAATCTATATTTTCAATTGTTTTATTCGTATCAAATAGGGGTCTGTTTGTAGCTTTTATATTAGGTATTAATGCAAATTTAGTACTATAATGTATTTTTAAATTTTCAATACGACTATAGCATTCTTCGTATGTAATTAAATTTTGTTTATATAATTTTTTTATTTCTTGTTGTTGTTTATTTTCAGACAAGAAATCAAATCTTATTGATACAATTTCTTTAAATGTTTTACCTTGTATTCGCCACAATAAAATAGGAATAGTAGCACTTAATATAGCTTGTTCTCCCGTACCAAGTCTTTTTCTGCGCATATGTAATGTATAGATTTCTTTATAAATATCTTTTATTTTACGTTTTTGGGTATCGGTTAGAATGTTATATTTTTCACCTTTTATCGGTTTTCCATCAGGCAAAAAAGTATCAAGCAAAAACTTAAGCTTATTTGATATATCAACATCATCTAATGCTTCATTAATTCTATTTTTTTGTTTTTCTGTAATCCTAAGTTCATTATCAAAAGAATTGTGTTTAATAGCCTCTGCTATATCTTGAAAATCTTCTTCTATAGCTTCTATATTACTATCAAGACGAGAAAAGTCGCTTATTCTTGCACTTCCTTTAAGCCTATTTATAAATTTATTTATATTAGATTTATGTATAATTACATATCCATAATCAAAGTTATTGACATTTTTTGTTGTACGGCCCGCTCTGCCAATTAAATTTTTCATTTCTAAAAGTTTAAGTTCATCAGTTTCGCCATTAAATAAAAAATTTTCTATTAAAACAACATCAAAAGGCATATTTATTCCCTGTGTTAATGTAGAAGTTGCAAAACAAATTTTTGCATATCCGGTATTTACGAATTTTTCTATTATCAACCTTGCTTTTAAAGGTATTGATCCATGATGAATTACAATGCCTCTTTCCATCAGTTTTATCATTTGTGAATATTTCCTGCTTTTTGTTGCAGTTACTCCTAAATATTGCTTTAATTCATCAACTAAATTCAAAGCTTCTTCATCTTGTGTTTTCGAGCATAAGTCTGTATATTTTTTAAATGTTTTTAAGTACTCTTTTGAATATATGCTTGTTTTAGATGTATATATAAGTAGAGTACCATTATTATTTAAAATATCTTTAATAATATCAGTATTTACTGGAATTAACTCTCGGGGCATTTCAAATGGACTAAAGTAGTAAAAATTATTATTTTTATCAATACAGGAGTATATCTTCCCCACAACATTTTGTGTATAATTTGCGGATGAAGAATTTGTAATAAAATCATGCTTTGTAAGTTGTGCTTCTGGATTTTCTACAAAGGGGTGTGCAAAAACTTTTGTAGAATCAGGAAAATAAATATTTATTCTTCTAACTAATGCATCAAAACGCATTCCTCGAATTTCTTCTTCAGACAACTGTGATTCATCAAATAAGAATAATTTTATATTTAGTTTTTCTATATTTGCAAATAAATCATTACCCCTTTCAGGTGTTATTACATAAATTCTTCGTTTTGTATGCTTTAAATTCACTAATTCAACAAACTGCATAACTAAAACGTCTTTGTCCAATTTTAAAATATCTAAAATTTCAAAAATGTACTCTGAAATTAATGCTCTTGATGGAACTACTATAACAATATCTCCATCTGTTTCTTTTATTAGATCCCTAAATAAAAATGATTTACCAGAACTTGTTGGAGCAGAAAATGAAAAATAAGATTTATCTTTAATATTTTTATACGCATCTGCTTGCATAGGAGTATATTTTTTACCAGTACTGTCTTTTATTACATCGGAATATATCGAATAAATCTCTTCGATGAATGATGTTGGTGGTGTTATTTTGTAAAACAAGCCCATAATATACATCAACCGGCTTTCATATTTGTTAAAAATCGTTGGATGAAAATGTTTTATATAGGACAATTTCTCTAATAGGTAAGAGTCTATTGGACCTCTTTTATGAAACTTGTCTATTATTTCTAATAATTCATTTTCAATATTTTCTTCTTTTATTATATTTTTTATAGTCATACTTCAATTCCTATCAAATATAGTTCTTTATGACTAAGCAAATTATTAAAATCTTTTGAGCGATTCAATATATTATTAAATATTAGTTTGGTTCTTTTGGTATTAATAGAAAATGCTGCTACAAAAGCTCTTTCACCAGCTTCTAATCTTTTAATAATTTCATCTGGGACAAAATTCCTTAAATGTAATATATCCGCATAATCCTTTTCATCATTAATAAAATCACAAATTTGAGAAAGAGCATCTTGATATGGCGTTTCGTGTCTTGAATATTTAGCTTCTCCAAAAGATATTATATTACTGTGTGTAATACTGTGAAAGTCAAAACCTGAATTACCAGAGAGTTTTTTCCCTAGTAATTCTGCCAAAGGAATATCCTTATGCTCTTTATATTCCCTTAATGCATCTTTTGCTGTCATTGATACCAAGTATTCCCCAAAGTCTTCAGTTACAACATCTTTTACTTTGACAAGAATATTATTTATTATCTTATTAATTGTTTTTCTCGCTCGTGCTCTATATGCTAATTTTAAGTCCGGAGTTAGCTTTTCTATCCAGCTATCATCGCGAATAGTATTAGTGATCTCATCTGCACGCTTTCTTATATCATCTATCTTGACATGCATAATGTATACGTCACAGTCTGAAGTTTTATTATATTCCGATAAATTTACTTTTTCTAGCTTTACAAGTTTCAAAATTTAAACCCTATTAAATACTCCCTACCATTATAATTATTGCTTAAAATTTATAAAAACCTTTAAAAATTAATGTTTATTTAATTATTTGAATGCTAAATTGAAAACCTCTTTACATTCATCCAATTTGCAATATTCATGCTAAAATAAGAATACACGAAAGGGTTAGATATGGCATTAAAGTTGGAAGTGCAGATTGATGGTAATAAAATTTATTCTCCATTAAGAGACAAATGGCTTGTGTTAACGCCGGAAGAACAAGTTCGGCAAAACTATATATGCCGATTGGTAAATGTTTACGGATATAGCCTTGAGCAAATGGACGAAGAATTAAAAGTTAATAACGCTCACAGAGGACAAGGAAAAGCTAGAGCTGACATTGTTATTTGGAAATCTAAAGAAGATAAACAAAAAAGTAAAGCTGCTTTTATTGTAATTGAATGTAAAGCAGAAACTGTTAAAATCCAACAACAAGATTACTATCAAGGTGCAAATTATGCTGCTTGGTCTGGAGCAAGCTTCTTTGTAACAACCAATGCTAAAGAGACCAAATTCTTTAGAGTTGATAAAAATTCAATGCCCAAAGACTTGGATGAAATTATTGATATTCCAAATGCTTCAATAATTAATGACCAAAAGAAAATTGATAAGTTATTAGCACAAACCAAAGCTTTTTCCAGAGATGAATTTGCAAAACTGCTTTTTAAGTGTCATTGTATTATTCGAAATAATGACAAACTCTCTCCGGAAGCTGCATTTGATGAAATAAGTAAAATCTTATTTATGAAAATAAGATATGAACGAAACCCGGATGAAGATGTATTATTTTCTTTAGAAAAATTCCAAAAAGACGAAAAACATTTTGAAAAAAATATTAAAAAGCACTTACCTTTAGAAGCTCAAATACCTTACATGCAATATTTGTTTAAAGCAACAAAAGATGAATTTGCTGACGATAAGTTATTTGAACCTTATGAAACAATTAAAATTAAACAATATAGCTTTGAACAAATTGTAAAAGAACTTGAAAAATATAACCTTTCAGCGACTTCTGATGATGTTAAGGGTATAGCATTTGAGCAGTTTTTAGGAACAACTTTTAGAGGTGAATTGGGGCAGTTCTTTACACCTCGTACAATTGTTGATTTTATGGTAGAAGTACTTGACCCTCAAGAAGGTGAAACGATTTGTGATCCTACCTGTGGTTCTGGTGGTTTCTTAATTAAGGCTTTTGAATATATCCGAGATAAAATCGAAAAAGATGTCGAACAATATAAAAAAGACTTAAAAGCTAAACTTTTTGATGCAGAATATGAAAAATTGTCAGAAAAAGAACAGCTTGAAGTTAATGAAAAATATAGTGATTATATTAAAAAACTAACAATTGATATAAGTGTGCCAAACAAATCTTATCATAAACAATCTGAAGCAGAGAAAAACAGAAGAATTTCAAGACTGTCATCAAGTTGCATATATGGTACTGATGCGAATCCAAGAATGGCAAGAACATCAAAAATGAATATGATAATGCATGGTGATGGCCATGGCGGAGTCCACCACCACGATGGTTTGATCAACGTAAATGGAATTTTTGAAAATAGGTTTGATGTAATTCTTACAAACCCACCTTTTGGAGCAAGAGTTGAAAAGAATCAAACATTAACTACCACTGATATTGATATCCCCGTTAAAATAGATTTATCAAATACTAATGACGAAAATATAAAAGAACAGATAAATTCCATTGACAATATTCAGCTGAGAACAAAATTATTACATTATTATGAACGCTATGGAATAGAATATTTAAAGAAATTAAATCAATTAAATGATGATATTGATAAAAAACAAAAAGTCCTTGATAGGTTCAAATTAGGTAAAGTAAGCGGCTTAACAGAAGTCCTATTTATGGAAAGATGTTTAAACCTTTTAAAACCTGGGGGCAGAATGGGAATCGTTCTTCCAGAAGGAGTTTTAAATAATTCCAACTTGCAAAAAGTTAGAAATTTCTTTGAATCAAGGGCAAAAATTCTTTTGATTACCTCTATTCCGCAAGATGTATTTATAGCTTCCGGTGCAACAATAAAGCCTAGTTTACTCTTCTTTAAAAAGTTTACGGAAGAAGAACAACGACAATACAACGATATTGTAAATCAAGTAAAAAAAGAAATTGATGATAAATATAAAGTTGAAATATTGGAAATTGATAACCAACTTTCTAACGATAAAAAAGCTCATCAAAAAGCTTTAAAAGAAATAGAAAAACGCAAAGAACAAGAATTTGAAACAACAGGTCAAGAAAAAATTAAAGAATTTTTCGACTACCAAATTCCAATAGCTCAAGTTGAAAAAGCAGGCATAACAACAACAGGAGCAAAATGTGAGAATGAGCTTGTTGATGTAGCAAATGAATTTAGAACATATCGTCAAAAAAATAATTTGTGGCAAGACAATAAATTGGAGGTTTCATATAAGCTTGTAAACAATAACTTGGTACGAGTAATAAACGATGAGGAACAAGTTATTGATGAATAATAGTGCTTTTTCATATCTGAATTTTATTCACTTTTCACAGCTTAATCTTTGGGATTTTAAACGTTATATTTCAAAAGTTGTAAGTTCTAAATATCCTATAGTTAAGTTAGCAAATTTTATTAATGAAGAAAATAAAAAAATTAAGCCATTTGATTTTCCAGAAAAGAAATTTGAAATTCTTGGGGTAAATAATAAAACGGGTTTGTTTGATGCTTATATAGAGGATGGTAACAAAATTAATCAGCCATATAAAATTGTTAATAATGGTTTTCTTGCATATAATCCATATAGAATAAATGTTGGTTCAATAGGATTAAAAACAAAAGAACAAAAATATAAATATATAAGTCCTGCTTATGTTGTTTTTAGTTGTAAAAAAGATTTATTGCCTGAATTTTTGTACATTCTTTTTAGAACAGATAAATTTAATGAGCTAATAAGAGAGAATACAACCGGTTCTGTTAGACAAACATTGTCTTTTTCTTCAATGGGGCAAATTCAAATACCTTTGCCACCACTGGAAAAACAAACAGAAATTATAGATAGATACAATGCAAAAATAAAACTGGCAGAAGAACAAGAAAAAGAAGCCCGACATCTTGAAGAAATGATCGATCAATATATTTGTAATGAGTTAAAGATATTTTCAACTGACAATGATTCTATTTTACCGGGAACCAAATTCTTAACATTTGTACAATTAAAAAAGCTTTCAAGATGGGATATATATAATAATAAAAACACCGTACGTTCTGCAAAATATGAAATCAATAAATTAAAAGATGTTGTTATTGGAAAACCTCTTTATGGAGCAGGTGAAAAAGGGATCAAACAAAAATCAGATGTAAGGTATATAAGAATTACAGATATTAATGAAGATGGCACACTTAATGATGATTTTGTGACAGCTGCAAAAATCGAAGAGAAATATATTTTAAAAGAAAATGATTTTTTAATCGCTCGTTCTGGGAATACTGTGGGAAAAACATTCTTATATAAAAAATATTTTGGAAAGTGTATTTACGCAGGATATTTAATTAAATTCACATTAAACACTGCCAAAATCATTCCTGAATACTTACTTTATTATACAAAATCTTCAGCTTATAAAATGTGGATAAATTCTAATCAAAGAGCTAATGCACAACCAAATATCAATAGCAATGAATATTTAAATAGCCCAATAATTATCCCACCACTAAGTACTCAAAAGGAAATTGTCGAAAAAATTTCTAATATAAAAAACAAGATTATAGAATTAACTAAATTAGCAGAGCAAAATCGCCAACTTGCTCAAGAAGAATTTGAAAAGGAGTTGTTTGAATAATGGACAAACAGACTTTGCGTTACACATTTCTTTTATATTTTGCAGGACAATATGCAAAAAAAGAGGACATGGAATATGATACCCTACTTGAAATGTCTGATAATAATTATGATCTTTGTTCAGAAGTAGTATGCGATATGGTTAAAGAAGGACTTGTTTCCGGAATAGAACTTATCGAAACAAAAGCCGGTTATGCCATAGGACAATACCAAGGGAAATTAAAGTTAACATCCAAAGGTCTTAAAGAAATTATGGGATTATTTCCAGAAGAAAAGAAAGAAATTATTGATGAAATACAAAAAGGGAATAATTTTATAGATAATAAAGAAGACCTATTAGAAAATTTTCTTAAAAAAGAAAAAAATCGAATTTCTCAATTATCTAACGAGGATAAAAACAAAGAAATAATTGAAAAAATATTATCATATTTTAAATTCCTAAATGCCAATATTCACAACTATCCAGATGGTAAAATTAAAAGTTCTGAGATAAAAGAAAAAGTAAAAAATATTCTATCAATATATTATGAAAAAGCACCTCAAATCTTTGCTCAAAAAGTTACAAAAGAAATGCTGGAAGATTATGGATACATCACTTTCCTTTATAAAAAAATTTCGCCAGATGAATATGATATAGATAAACTTTTAACTTCAAAAGGAGCTAGCTATCTTGAACAGTTAGAAAAAGACTATAAAGAAAAATTCGAGAATTATTGCAAAGAAAATAATATAAAATTCCCAGATCCAATAGGTTCTAATGCAAAAATTTTAAAAACCATTAAAAATTCTCCAACACAAAATGCTATTGAATCTGTCCAAAATTTTCATAAAATTTTTTCTAATGAACAATTAACAGAACTAATCAAAAAGGCAAATATTGCTGATCGAGCAGCACAAAGTATTACTAATATAAACCCTATTACACTTTCACCTAATGTAATAGATGAAGTAAAAGAAGACAAAGAAGGTAATGAGACAAAAGGTAATAAAAAGAAAACATATACTTTCGAAGGCATATTAGGTAGAAATTGCGGGACTATAGTACCTTATTATGATTCAGAACAAAGATTACAAGAAAAAGGTTATATTGTAGAAAATGGTATATATGTTCTTAGAGGTTATTCTAAAATGTCAGATCTTGTCGGAGCTTCTATTGTTGATAGTAATAACTATCAAAGAAAAGAAGATTTGCAACATATAAATGATATTAAAAATTTTTTACAAAGAAGTAAAATTTCTTTTTTGCCAGAAATTATTTTAGTAGCAAGAAATAATGTTAAAATTGAAGAAATTGATTTAAATTTAAAAGGGAAACAATTAGGTAGATTTCAAAACATAAATTATAGAAAAATAACAGTACCTTCAAAAAGTTTATATAGAGTTGATGGGAATCATAGGTTGGAAGCTTACGATGAAAAAGGCAAAGATTATTATATTCCATTCTCAATAATATTATGGCATGTTAATGAAGAGGAAAAACAAGAGGACAGCAAACAAGAGGAAAAAAATGCAATCGATAATGAAGCTTTTTTATTTTATCTTTTAAATGCAAAATCCAAACCTCTAACATTGGAAGAAAATATCAGTGGAATTGTAAAAAGTGATGTTAATGTTTGGAAAGACGATAACATTAGAGAAATAAATTTTATATTTCCATATCTACGCGACATATATAATAGTTTAAATAATGATATGATATTTAAAAAATCTCATTATTTAGATAATGAAGGCCAAGAAAATGTGTGGAGCCAATATTTAAATATCTTAAACGAAATTTTTAAAAAAGAAAATAATAGCAAACAGCCAGAAGAAGAATATAAAATTAGTTTTAATAAAGAACAATGTAAGGAAATTGTTTGTAATACTATTCTGTTATTAAATCAAACGACAAGATTCAAATATTTAAGAGAAAATTATAAAAAATTTCCACAATTAATTTTCTATTTACAGTATTTAAAAATGCAAGACAAAAAAAATGAAATTAATATTGAAGCTGACTTAGAAGATATAAATAATTGGGCTCAAAAATACAAGCATGATGACAGCTCCTTTGAGAATCCGATTAATATGTATGAAAATGCTATGAGACAAATCCAACGAGGAGAAATAAATATTTTTGTTGCAATGCCATATTATAATGATGATACAATAAAACAATATAACTCAAATTATCAAAAAATTGTATCTACAATCATAAAAAAGAATCCTAAATTAAATGATCGTTTAAAACTATTTCCAATCATGACTCATAAAGGCGAAACAAAGAATATCTTAAATTATATAGATAAGTGCATTGAGAATTGTCAAATTTTTATTGCTGATGTATCTGATGACCCATCAAAGAAGAATATTGTGAATCCCAATGTAATGTATGAATTGGGAGTCGCAAGACAAAAAAGTAAACCTTGTATAATAATAAAAAATGCTAAGGATGATAGTGATTTAATTTTTGATATAAAACCTATGTCAGTATATTTCTTAAATTTTGATAATCCAGATGTTAATTTTGTACCAGAAATGATTGAGCATATAGAAGAAATTATAAAAAAATATTATATATCATAATTAATGAAAAACATTAAAAATACTTGTGATGACTTTGAATATGATAACTATTAGTGGGTATTAATGGAACTAATAAAATCTTTCGATCATTAGTTTACACCAAGTACATTTTTCTCTATTTTGTCTTTTGGTTTTCTCATCTGCATTAAAATTTTCTATTTGTTCAAGAACATCAAAAGCCTGTTTGCACAATTCTTTATCTGGTCTTCTATCATTTATGCCATTTGTAGCTTTAATCATTGATTTAAAAACTGATAATGCATTTCGATATATTTCTAAATTACAATCAAAATGATTTTCAATAAAACAAATAATATAATTTAAAGTCTCTAAAAACATTTCTTTAGTTACAGTCTGATTGCCGTATTTTATTGGGAATTTGATAGGCATATGCATCTCCTTTATTTAATTATAGCATATTTATAACGAAAAAATTAAAAATTTGTTTATAAAATTTAAGTTTAAAATAACTTTTGCTATAATTGTCTTATGAAAAATATAGCTAATGATCATTTTGATACTGAAAAACCTCATACCAAAATAAAACATAGATTATTTAAATCTGCTCTTGATACAAGTCTTAGTATTGCAAACGGAATTAATTATTCTAAAAAAGAAAATAAGCCATATATATATATTGACTTATTTGCTGGTGCAGGAAAATTCAAGGATGAGCAAAAAGGTTCTCCTTTAATTGCTATGGATTCGTTTGCAAAATATAATGATAAAACTAAAAGATCTTTTTCCAATATAAGTATGATAGTAGCAGAAGAAAATACTCAAAACATAAAAGATTTGAAAAAAAATATAAATTGTGAAAGGCAACTTTTATCCCTAGATGATTTGACCTGTAATATTTGTGATGGTTCTTGGGAAACTCATTCTTCTGTTTTAAAAACTTATATAAAATCAAGTCAATGGGGGTTTATATTTGTAGATCCATTTGCATTGGAACTTAGTTTTAATAATTTAATAAATTTAATTAATGAAAGTCCTTACTATAAAGATATTTTAATTTTGATAAATAAATCTGCTCAGGAACGTGTTTTAGGGAAAATTGATGATCTAGATATAAGTAAATTGTGCAATTACTTTAATATATCAGAAAATAACTTAAAAAGATTGTTTGATTTTGTAAAGTCTAAAGGGGGATCTAACGAAGTAGTAATTCAACATTTAATTAAAAGAGCTATTAGCAAATTAGATAAAGATTATGTAATTAATGCAGGCATAACAAGAACGAGAAATGGCAAACTGGAAGACTCTAATAGATTTTATTTATGTCTAATAACAAGTTCTATAGGTGTTGCAAATAGTTTTTTAGAAAAATACGCAGAAGAATTAGAAGATAAAACATTAAATAAAAATAACATGCAATTAAGTTTATTAAGTACATCTCCAATAACAAAATATATATCTCTGCAAGAAAAAATACAAAATATAATAAAAAAAGAGGATATTACTTTATTTGAATTATCTAAAAAAATGTACAATGTGTTTTTATCTTGGAAGGATTCTGATGGCACAGAAATTCCACACAGACAAGCACTTTTAAGTGCTTTGAATAACTTAATATCTGATAAAAAAATTATTATAATTAATGCAAAGCAATCAAATAAAGGTTGTATAAGCAAGAGAACAAATAAATTATTATTTCAAGCATTAAATACAAAAGATGATGCGAAAAGCATTATACTGGGCTCATACAGGTAATTCTTTCCATTGACGACCTTGAAGAGTACATCCTGAAACTTTTTTATTAATCCCACCCCATTGTTTAAAAAAGAATGGTATATTATGTTCCACGCAATTATCCCTTATGGACGTCACCCAGCTTTCTTGTATTGGACGAGCCCCTGGTCCACTTTCCCCTCCAACTATAACCCAATTAATATTTTCTAATGATAAATCTTTAATTTCTGTTATCATAGGTTCTATAGACAAATATTTGATATGTGCTGGTGTATTTATCAAATAAGGAATACGTTTTTTTTGTTTATCAGATTCAACTGTTACTCCTAGCCATATATTTTGTGTCCATTTAAGTTTTGGAGCTATGAGTTCCAACCTTTCTGCTCTTTTGGTAAGAACCTGAAAAGTATGCCAATGTGCTTTGTTCATTACATCAAAGACTTTTATTATAAATTCATCAGGAACATTTTTATGAAATAAATCACTCATGGAACAAACAAAAATTATTTGAGGCTTTTTCCAAGTTAATGGTTCATTAAGACAATCTTCATGCATAGTAACTTGAAAACAATTTTTATATTTTTTTTGTCCCATTGCATGTAAACGCCGAGCCATTCTTTCTGCATAGCAGTGTTTACAACCCTCACTAATTTTTGTACACCCTGTTACAGGATTCCAAGTTGATTCCGTCCATTCAATTTTTGACTTTTCTGCCATAATATAATAATTATAATTATTATACAAAAGTTTTAAACCATCGTTTATATGAATTTTAACTTGATTTTCTTTTGTCTTGAGTGATGAATACGACACCTAAAAAAGGAGGTCGTATGAGTAAAAGTAAGAAATACAAGATTAAGCAAAAAGATTTTAGGAAGTTAGAAAAACTAGCAGAGCGGATCTACAACACAGCCACTGTTATGGACTATTTTTGCAGGACGCAACAAGAGATTGAAGAGCTGTATAATCTTACCCCAATTGTAGAAAATTTAAGGCGAGATTCTGATACTGTAAACGCATATTTTATAAATTATCCTGACAACAAGAATTTTTAAATGGTATTTAAAACCTGTTTTAATACCGTTCAAAAAGTGTTCAAAAATAGATTGTGTCTGAATGATACATTTAGAAAGAGTTTGCTTGATATTTTACTCATTAAGAGTGATGAATGTCATTGCTGATAAGAGGTAGCAATGATTGAATTAGGCAAAAAATACAAACTTAAAAAGATTAAAGGCTTTAAAAACTCTGATAATGAGTATTACAAAGTAATTGGATTCTATAACTTCGACACTGTAATTTGTGAAAACTCCTACGGAGAAAGATTTGTATTTATGAAGGAGTTTTTAATAGACCCACAAAAGCCTGATGATATCTATTCAGATTTGATACTAGAAAGGAAAGAATAATGACAGAAAAAGACTATGCACTTTATGGCACAAAAATTTTGAATTTAAAAACACAAGAAATCGGTTTGCTTATTTGTATTTGGAAAAACAAGTTTGCCGATGCAGAGATAGATTATGCGACTTGCGTTGATAAGCAAGGCAAAAGATACAATATAGAACTTGATAATATAAGAGGGTTTGAAGATGATTTTGAAAAATAAACTAACAAGAGAAACCTTAGAAATATCATATACTGAATTTAGAAAAAAGTTTGCAAAGGAACTACAAGTAGCATTTGAAAGTTATCGCAGAACACAATTGAATAAGTATTCTTATAACTTTAAAGATGACAACTCAATGGAATATAATTTCTACTTCCAATTACAATGGAACTTCAATCACTTTGGAAATTCCAATTGGTATATTGAAAATTTATAACAAGAAATATATTTTATTTCTTTAAAAAATATTAATTTAATCATTTTTAAATACGGCATTTTTTAGAATTTTATCATTTATTTGATTTTGTTAATTATTATGGTTTATTTGTTTTTTAAATTATCAATTGCAGCTAATAATACTTGATATGCTATTTTTGCAGTATGTTTATCAGGATTAAAATTTTGCGTTACTTGTTCTTCTGGATGAATATAATTTCTAAAATCTCTTAAATTATGGCTAAATTTTTTAATATCTAAATTTATATAACCTATTTCATAAGCAACATCTATTAATGAACTTAATGTCCAATCTCTAAGTTTTTTTATTTTCCCGTTACTATCTTTGGGAGCTGCATTTGCTTTATTAAATTTTGCAAGATTTTGTTTTGCAAAATCTATTAATAAACCTTCTAAAGTGCTACCAATAAGAAATATTGCACCTAGAGCAATATCATTATTTAAACAACATTTTATTTCATTCAACCGCTGTTGTATTACAGTTTCCATATTTGTTGTTAGTTTAAGAGATTTAATATCTACAGATTTAAAATCTATTTTTAAAAATTCATCTTCTTCCTTTTGTATATTTGTTTCCACTCTTTTTCTTAAACTATTAGCAATTTCTTTACAACGTTCAGCTAATTCGGTTTTATCATTATCAATAGATTCTTTATTAATTAATCTATCAGCTTCCCAATAATCAATCATTTTATCAATTGAATTTGCAACAAGTTCACAAGATTCTTTTGCCCAAAAAGATCTTAGTCTTTTTGCTTTAGATTCTCCATTGTCAGAATATTTTTCATCATATATATTTATACCAAAATTCTCCCAGAAAAATTCATGAAATGTTCTATTTGAAAAATTTAAGACATAACCAGACTCCATTTCAAAAAATTTTTCTAAAATTTTCTTTTCTTGAATCTCAAATTTAGCAATTTTATTTTTTACATCTTTATATGTTAAAGATTCTTTTTTTGCATCAATTTGCTGTTTTATAAGTTCATTTTCTACTTGATTTGCTCGATCCATTCCTTTGTATGTTATGCGAATATATTGTTGGGTACCAATAATATATTTCTGAGAATAGCAATAATTTAGAACTATTTTAAACTCTTCATCAGTAATAAAAGTTTTCTCTTTTAATTGTGTTAAATAAATACCTTCAGGATTTTTAGAAATCGATTGTCCGGCATATTCTCCGCTACCTTGAAATTTAAAATCAAAATATGGAATCCTTGGTTCCATATCAAGTTTTTGTTTCATAATTAACAAAAATTCATCAGCAACAGAGTTTCTTTTTGATAATTCCATTAGCTTTTCCATAATTTAATAATATACCTATTTTTAACTTTATATTTATATTTTAAGAAAAATTTAATAGTTACAGTTAAATTCTTTTAATAGCAACTGATTATTTTCTTTCTCAACAACATTAATAGGCACAATACTTACTGGGGTATTATTAAAATATTCCCATTTTGTTACTTCTTTAAATTTATTTGATTCAGGGTAAAGAAGCATTATTTCAACCTCTTCAACTTCTGTTTCTTTATTTTTTATTAATTCAGAATACGCAAATAGTTGATATAAGTCAGCTTGTGCTACATCAAATTTGTCAGAGGTTGAATCTAATTCTTTCCATTTTGCATCAAGTATGATAGCTTTATTATCTTTAAAAATAACAAAATCCATCTTAGTCTGAAAAAGATTATTTTTAAGAAGATAATGATGGCAATATTGCGAATTATAAGAAATGTTTGCGGATTTTAAAATTGATTCTATATAATCTTCAAACATTTTTTCTAAGGGGAATAGCAGTGCTGGTAGCTTTGACCGACCCTTTTTAGGGAAAAAGACTTGCTTTCTCAAGAAAAATTCTGCATATAATAATGGTCTTTCATAGTAGGAATTTAATCTGTTAATATTTACTTCCTGCAAATCTTTTTCAAGATTTGTTGAAACAGAAACATCATCCAACTCCACTAAAAATCTTCGCAAAATCTTTTTATTATTATCGCTTTTTGTTTGTTTAACTAGGTATAAACAAGCTGTTTTTAAAATTTTATTTTCTGCAATATCTAAACAAAGCTCACTGTAATTAACAAAAAATCTGCTTTGATTTACAAGATTATGTTTTGTGTGTTCTGCAAAATTTAATTTACCTTTATATTTACTTAAATTTTCTGATTTTCTAATGTAAGCTTTTTTAAGACCTTTTTTTAAGATTTCACATAAATCATCACAAAATACTGATATAAGTATTTCCACAATGTGTTTATTTTTTTTAGTCTGTGAAACAACATCCTTATTGTGTTTATACTCTCGGGTTAAATTTTTAGATGCCAAAACAAGGTTTTCAAAAATTTTACGACTGTCACCTATTGTATTACCGCTAAGCTTTGGTAAAATCTCCAAATAAGTTCCATCTTTTAATTGTATAATTCCAGTGTATTTATTTATACTGATACAATTATCTTTTGCAGAATAATCTAGCCCGCAATTTTGATTCTCTAGCAAACAGTATTGTTTTAATTCTCTAAAATAATCAGGTTTGCAATAATTTACACAACACAAATTATCGCCATCTTGATAATTACAACTGTTACATTCTTCCTTGCAGGAATAAATATTCTTATTTTCGTAAACAATTATTGAATTATTAGTCATTTTCTTTTTTAGTAGGTTTCTGAGCTTCTTTCAATACATTAAACCAGTTTTCTTTTGAACTAATGTCATTAGGTTTACAATTTAAAATTTTTGCAACTGAGTCAATGTCATTATAGAAATATTCATTTAATAGTGGTAATATTCTATTTTTATAAGCTCTTTCAAGTTGCTCTTTATTTTCAACTTCCATTAAGTATGAATGACCAATTTGATGATCTCTATCATACTCATTTTTAATTCGGTCATTAATTTTAGTTAATAATTGTTCTAAGTCAACACCTTCAATATCTTTTCCTCTTAGAAGCTCAGGTTTTGGCATCATTTCCTCAAAATCAAAACGACGTCTTAAAGCAGTATCTAAAAGAGCAATAGAACGATCCGCTGTATTCATAGTTCCAATAATATATAGGTTATTAGGAACTCCAAAAGGTTCTCTTGAATAAGGAAGAGTAACTGTCATTTGATGTTCTTTGCCAATACGCTTATCTTCTTCAATAAGGGTTATAAGCTCACCAAATATTTTTGAAACATCACCCCTGTTAATTTCATCAATAACAAGAACTGCATTAGATGATTTTGAATTATTTTTATTATTTATTAAATTTAAAAATGTATCCCAATTTATTTTATCATTAAACATTCCTGTAATAGTCGGAGACACAAATTTTGAATTGTAAATATTATCTGATGAAATATTTATATTTTTTCTAATCCAATCTACCTTTCTTTGTTGATGTCCATTTTCAATGTCAGAGTTATAGAAATAATCACCCGTTATTTTTGCTATACCTTTTATTGTATTCATAGATCCTGGAATTACAACAATAACATCTTTACCACTTTTCAAATCATTGTCTATCCATAATTTAAATAAATTCAATTGAGATATACACTGTTTTCGACTTTCAAAATCTTCTGGGATTTTAGCTATTATTTCTTCTTGACTATCACAATTAGAAATATCAATATCATTTCCCCAATTTATTGCAACACAGTCATTTTCTATACAATATGCAAATAATGATTCATCAGGAATTAATATTTTATACACACTGATATTGTCTTTATTAAAATTATATTTTACTTTTGTTTCAAGTAATTCCTTTGCATTATTACATATAGTCTTAAAAATACCATTTTGTAATTTATATCTTAGTTCTTTTCCATTTTCTAAATCAGGTTTAATACCTTCAACAAATTCTTCGTAAGAATAAGATTGGTGGAAGGTTACAAATTCAATCTGACCTTGTTGTTTTAGTTTATTAAAATATTCTTTAAAGTCGACATATTTTACTGAACACAAAAATTTTTCATATTGGTTTAGAGCAGATTCATAATATGAAGTTCCTTGGGAAGTTTTAGCATGTTTTAATTCTTTTTGAAATTCAATGCTATTTACTATATTTGATTTTATCGCCCCAAATTCATCTTTATCAATAATGCTGTAGAGATTAATATTAAAACTCTGTTTAATTACTTCAATTGCAGCATCGTAATCTTTGAACGTTTTATCTTTATTCATTGCATTTGAATTTTTGCAATACCAATTATAAAATACTTCTTTTATTCCAATGATTTCCATAGCTTTAATAACTGTATTATAAGTTTTTCCTGTTCCCGGAGGACCGTATAAAATTTGATTAAGCGGAATTTTGGTCATATCTTGCTCCTTATTTGAATTTTGTTTACAAATCTCTTCTAAGCATTTTATTGCCTCTGAATCATCAAAACCAGTTACTGTTAAACTGGACTTTAAATAACTTTGAATCTTTGCTGGTAATGTTTTTCGTTCTATTTTTTCAATCCACTTAACAGATCTTATATGTGGATTTTCTTTATAAAAATCTGGAGAATATTCATATTCCCCTATGATTTTCCCGATATGTAATGTTCCATCATTATTATTAGTTATTACATAATCATTTACTTTTATTTCACACGCAAATCTCCAACAGCAACCTGCCCATTGATCAATTGTTCCTTGCTTTTCATTAGGGCATTCTTTTAAAATGCAGTTTTTTATCGCTTCTCGGGATTTTCCTTCATAGGTTTCGCGTAACCAGCCGATACCAACAACTTGTTTTTCTAGAAAATCTTGTACAAATTCTCCATTATTCGATCTTATAAACCAAGCTTTAACTGATAATTTTTTTGTATGATTTTTCAAATATTCTAAATAAAAATCTCTAAATGATAATAATGCTCTTTTATATGCCAAAAAAGTTGTATTCTTTTTGCCATTTTTTTCAAAGTTTAATTTAATTAAATCTAAGGCTTGTTCAAAATCTTTATCGGTTTTAAACATTTCAAAATAATCTAAACCTAATTCTTGAGCATGTTTTCTGGGATAGTCTGCATCTGAATACTGCGTATTGGCATCAATTACACTAAGTTTACCATTACTTACTTTATCATTTAAATAATCTTTAAATCCTCTTCTAAGGTCTTTTTCATCAACCATACTTCACTCCTTTTCTACAAGGATAGCACAAAAATTTGCAGGAGTTATTCTATACCTAAAATTTCACGCTCGATTTGGCGGATGAAGTCCAGAGAAAGTTCTTTTTTGACTTGGGGTGTTTTGTTTTGCGTTTCATGCTCTTTCAATTCCGGGAATAATTTCAAGATATTCACTAGCGAATAATATTCAGCTTGGCTTATTGGGATTTCTTGTTGTTTGCTGTTTGCAATCCTAGCCATAAGTTTTTGAGCAAATTTTTGCAAAGCCTCTTTAAATTGAGTTTTGTCATACATAGCTTCTTGCCGTTTTTTATCCCAATCATATTTCTTTTTCCAATAAAACAATGTTCTTTTAGCAATACCTAATTGCAAAGAGATTTCATTAACTGATAATCCCTTTAGATACATTTGTTCGGCTTGTTTAAATAATTTCATTTTACTCATTAAAAACCCTCAAAAATCAAGTTTTCTATTCCAAAATGGTTTTTATCCCGCACTTTTTTAACCTGATAAACGCAAGTTCTGTCAATCACTCCAAGGTGTTGAAAATACTTTAGTAACTGGTTTAGAAGTGCCATTGTATTTTTAATTCTGCGAGGCTTTAGGCGTCTTAATTCGCAGATTTTAAACAACTCTTTTATCGATTCCATATCAATTTCGTGCAGGTAATAGCAATTCAAAAACGGCAGGATATTAAAATTAAAAATCGCATTATAATTTCTGTAAGTCTCGAATTTGCAATACTTTTTGACATAATTTTTCATAAAGTATTCTTTTGCATCTTCAATACTGATTTTTAGGTGCTTATTCTTTTGCGGGCAGAATATTTCATAATTTTCCCCCGCCTTGGGTTTATCATTGTATTTATAAAATCCGTTTTCAAAAAGTATTTTATTGCTGTTCAAAAGCTGTTCAAGCTCTGTTTTACAATCACATTCTGCTATCAATTCAATATCATCAAGGGTAAATTCTTTTAATCTCTTAGCTAATTTTTCTATATTCATACTAGTTCCTTTATAATTTCAAATGTAATTTCTGTTAGACCATTTTCTTTTGCAATAGTTTCAAGTTTGCTTATAAGCTGTACTATTTGTCTGAATCTGTTGTATTTTTTGTGGATATATTCTATCGAATCAGGGGTAAAAGGTATTTCAGAGAGTTGGCTAAAAATCTGACTCAAATCTTCTATTTCAAAGGTTTCAAATTTCACAATCTCACTAAATCTGTCATACAGGTGCTTGTATCTTTCAAGTTTTCTGTGAGCCAAGCCCATTCCGACAAAGACTATCGGGCAATTGGTTTTGTCATGGATATCTCTTAGGGTTTCGACGCTTTTGTAATTGTTCATCAGGTAGTCAATTTCATCTACAAAAATAATTTTTGGCTTTTGGCTCAGTCTGCTAATCACAACATTGAAATTGTCCGAAGTCAAATATCGAGGAAGTTCGTCCATTTCCCTAACGATTTCTTCAATAAGCCATCTGCTTGTCATAAGGTTTGAGGCTCGAATGTAAATTCCGTCATACTTGCAGGCAAGCCACAAAGCCGTTTGTGATTTTCCAAGCCCCGGTTCGCCATATACAAGTCCCATTTTAGGGATATTTTTTGGTTTATTTTGCAAATTTTCTACAAGTCCGATAAAATTTTTGACGTTATTTGTTTTCACAAAGATTTTACGCATAAAGCAATTCATACTCCTTTGTCTTTTTAAATTCACTTATCCAAGGATTATCAGGGTCATTTTTTATCAAATATTCATATTTTTCTGAATTGTTTTTGAACAGGGTTTGAAGGCTATTTGAATGCGGTTTAAATTCAACTTCTTTGGATTCATCCATTTTCTGCTCGATAACCTTAACTTCTTCATTACTTAAATATTGCTTTACGGAATTTATAGTTTTTCGTCTTAGCTTTTGCTGCTTTTGGATTTTTTGTTTATAATCCTCTAGATCCTCAACCGTTCCTAAAATCTTTGCCATCGGGTGGGTTTCGGTTACTCGCTCTGCTGTGCATAAGTATTCACCTTTCGGGGTAAAAACTTTTACACTAGTTAGATCAAATAGGTTGTATTTTACTAAAACTTTTCCTCTCAGCCCGTATAGTCTTTCGTCAAAGTAATCGCAGTTTAGGAACCTTACACCGTTTCGCTGAATTGTTTTGACTTCAGTTGCCATCATCAAGTCGTCAAGCAAGCTTTTATCAATATTCTGTTTATTTCGATTTTCTAAAACCTCTGCAATTGTCATATTCGGTGCATTTGTGCAGGGCTGAGAGTTTTTGAACTTAAGCCACATATCAATCATTTTGATTGTTTCTTCTATAGTTGGAATGTAATCATTATGCAGGTTAGAATGGAATTTTTCGTTTCGTTTCAAGTATGCAGGTTTGTTGATAATTGATGAGCCGACATAACTTGGCATTAGCTTTTCAAAGCCTTCTTGAAATTCTTTGAAGAACCTCTCAATAACCTTTGACCTTGCATTATATGGTCTTGCAAATACCGTTTCAATCCCAAGTTTTGCATAGAGTCCATAAAAGCCTAATTCTCCGAATCCTTTATCATCTGTAAAGTATTTTGCTCTAAATGCTCTGCCGTTATCTTGATAGACAATTTTAGGTATCATATCAAGGTTTATTATTGCGTTTCTTAGGGCACTTGCAATGCATTGGGTGTTTTCTTCAAGCATAATTTCATACCCGACCAGTGCTGTTGATTTCCAGTCCAAAAATCCGACTAAAGTTGCTCGACAAGGCTTGCCCGTAAACGGATTAATCACTTGAAACGCCAATTTGTGCCCGTCTGCGACTAAAATATCCCCGACATCAAGCAGGCTCGCATCTCTTTTAATATAAGGCTCGACTTTATCTGAAAGTGCTTTTTCGCCGTCTCGAGCAAGCACCCATTTGTCATAATTGTTATCCTTAAACCATTTTGCATAGCGTCTAAATGTAATATCTGCAGGGATGAAACTTTGACCTTGTTCTTTGAGCTTGTATTTTGTAAGTGCGATTGCTTTGCCGATACAAATTCTGTTGGGGTGCAAAAGTAAGCCCATAAATATTTTGATTTCTTCATCTGTCAGGCAGGTTCTGTATTCGTTTACAGAAACATATTTGTAATTGGGGATTAACTTTGTATAATCTTCTGTCCCGTCTAAACTTGCTTTCCAACGATGCAGGCTTCCTCGTGAGATTTTACCTAAAACAGTGAAAAGGTAGGAATTTGAACTGTTATGCAGTTTGACAAAATCATAGTCGGCTTGTAGTTTATTGACAGCTTTACGGCGAAATTCTTGCCATTTGCGGATTAAATCAAGTTTTGCAAGAGCATTTTGTTTTGCCTTCTCAGGGGTGTATTTGATTGTCTCAACGTGGTTTTCCATTGTCTCAAAATCCTTGTAATGCTTTGTGCAACACATTCATCACTCTTTTTGAGACAGAAGTCAAGTGTTAAAAATTTAATTATTTTCTAATATATATTTTACCCCATTTTCGGTTATTTTCTGAAAAGATAACTTGAGCATGTAATAGCTTGTCAATTTCTTTTCTAATATTATAATATTCTTCAGGGCTATACACTCCATAAAATTTTGAATCAGTTACTTTTTTACCATACCTTGCAATTCGAGATACACCTAATTCACCAGATAATATTTTAGCTAGTACAGATTTATTAAATTCACCATTAAAATTATTTATACATTCAAGGATTATTTTTTCCATATTGCCAGCTTTTTCTAAACTATATCCTTTATTTATTTTTTCTGGGTATATTGTAGCTTCTTTATCTTTTACATAATTTATTAATTCATTTATGTTTTTAATCTTCTTTATATCATCTAAGTTATAACGAGAAGAAATTCTTTTATTATAAATACATTTTAAATAATGTTCATTAAAATCTTTACATCCGCAATTTTTAAACATTTTTGTAGATAAGTTTATTATTTTAGGATATTTATTACATATTTTTGTTGCTATTGGGATGGAAGTTTCATCATTATCTATTAGTAAATAGCACTTTTCATATTTATCAAAATTTATAACAGATAGTTGATTTAAAAGCCCACTAACACCATTACTACATGTAACAATGTGATATTCATTTATTTTATTTTGCTCAGTTAAGTGTTGGTAAAGAACATAACCGTCAAAGTAACCTTCTACAATAATCAAATTTTTTTGATCATTGAAAGCATTAATTTGAGCAAGACCAGTTGGCGTTCCTTTCTCTCTAGATATACCATCTTTGCTAAAATCAAGAGGACGATATTCAAAACCAATTAAATATGCTGTATATTCAGTTGAATATTTTATTGTAGGTATTACCCACCGCCTTTTTTGTGTGTCATAACCTAGAACAACATTCATAGCAGTTTCTTTGGTTATTCCTCTTTTTTCTAATAATACAGTTAAGGCTTCTAGGTTTCCCATTAAACTTATCATATTTATGGCGGCATAATTAACAAATTCTAATTGTTTTTCATCTTCATATATAATTGAAGCTTTTTCTTCTTTTTCTTTTGATATTTTTTTTATATTCTGATATTTGTTTTCTAAAAACTCTTTCCAAGCATTCGGATTATTTTTTGATTCATTGCTTATAATATTCTTAATTAGTTGTCTAGAATGTTCCCCTTCGCTAGCAAAACAATACACAATACCTTTTTGAGCATTATATGTCAAATTGTCTTTATGACTATCTAAACAGTACGGGCATTGCCATACATATTGGGATCCCTTTTTTCTTTCTGGTGGACCTAAATATTTTATTAATAAATCTAACGTAATTTCAATCATAATTACTTTAAGTCTTATAAATTTCTACTATTTTTACAGTATATATAATTTTTGGAATTATTTCAATCTCATTGATAATTTTGGGTATCCCAATTTGCAAGTAAAAATAAAATTGCACTTTTTTGCACTTTATTGCACTGGGCTTAACTTTAAACACCAAGGCGATTTGAGCCTAATGTGCTTTTAAAAATTTGCAAATGGAGTGCAAAAGAGTGCAAGAAATGAGTAGTTAAGTGCAAGAAAAGACCGGTACATCTCAATACTAAAAAACAGCCTCAAATCGGCTGTCTGTTTGATTTTTTATTAAATTTTCTCTGTCTCAATGTCCCAGAAACCTATTACTCAATGTCCCAGAAACCTATTAGCTAAAAAATTATCAAATTTTGGCAATAAAAAAGAGGGCTGAAAACCAGTCCTCTCTTTTATATGGGCCGCAGTGGACTCGAACCACCGACCTCACCCTTATCAGGGGTGCGCTCTAACCACCTGAGCTAGCAGCCCGCATTTGTCAGAACACCTTTATACTGGGGTCCCACTCGCAAGTTTTAATGTACTATAAACATTTTTTAAAATCAAGACCTTTTATTACTTTGAATTATTAACAACTGTTACAAATTTTAATTTTATTGAATTTTCTATCTTCGTATGACGTTATTATATTTAAGAGAGGCTGTTTTTATGATTATTATTGATACCGACCTGACAACCCTAATGCAAAAGCTTAATATCTCTGCTTCCAAAATGCAGGAATACTCTATGATGTCCGTTGAAGACATCGTCGAGGCCGAAGCCGCTGCAGGAAATCAGGAAGCCGTAGCTTATGCAAGAGAATTATTTACCAATCCGGATCAGCTTGTCAAAATCTTTAAACTGGCTGACCCAAAAAATAAACTCGAAATTCTTGAAGAAATGACTGCTCAGCAGCTTGCTCTTTTCCTTCCCGAAATGGAAGAATCAGATTTAACAGAAGGATTGAAATATTTTACTCAGGATAAATTACTTGCAATGCTTGAGAGTATTCCTCCGGAACAGCTTGTAAATACTGTATTTGAACTTTTTTCTCAGGAAGAAATTATTCAGCACATGCCTGAAGACCAGCTTAATAAGTTTTTAACAAGCACTGATATGGATAAAGACAAGATTATGGAACATATGAAACAGATTCCGCCGGAATTTATTGCCCAGATGATAGAAGCCGTAACCGGCCAGCCTGTTGAAGAATTAAATAATGATAAAATGCTTGAACAGATAAACGGATTTAATCCGCTGGAATTTCAAAATGCACTTTTATCAATGCAGCCTGTAGCAAAGCAGCAGCTTACACTGGGGCTTGCAAAAGAAGATACCAAACTGTTTCAGTTGTTTGACGCAAGAGCATATACAAATATGATTAATACTTACAAACAACAGCCTGAACTGGTAAAAGCTATGGACGTTATTGAGGAAGACCAAAAAATTAAAATGCTTAAAGAACTTCCTAATGACCTGCTTTCAATCGTAATAACCCAGATTGATGCAAGAGATTTTGCTGATTTGTTAATCAGCAGATGTCCTGAAATTCTTGCTCAGATTATTGCAAGATAAGTTCCAGAGCTGTATCTATTGCTTTTTGCGTAAAACAGAATTTCATTAATTTTCTCGGTAAAAATTTCGGGAGCCGAAATTCTTTTACTAATAATTTGCCCTCATAAAGAGCTGAAACATAAACCAGTCCTACCGGTTTTGTTTTTGAACCTCCTGTAGGGCCGGCAATTCCCGTTGTGCAAATTGCTAAATCACAGTTTGTACGTTTATGCAAGCCTTCGGCCATAGCTTTTGCACATTCATAACTAACTGCAGTATATTTTTCCAAGAATTCTTTATCTATATAAAGCATTTCTTCTTTAGCTTCATATGCATATGTAACGAAATTAAGCTTTACAAATTCGGAACTTCCCGAAATATCTGTCAGTCTGGAACTTAAAAGTCCGCCGGTACAGGATTCGGCAGTTGCCGCAGTAAGTTGTCGCTGCTTTAAAATGTCAGTAAGTTTTATAAGATTTCTGTCAAACATAATTCTATTTTATCCCAAATTTTCAAAAATTAATCGGATAAGTTCAATTTTAAAAAAGTAATTGTTTTATCGCCGTAACTTTTTTGTTTGAGAACTTCAAAACCCGAAAAATCAACATCCGTAACATGTTCCAGAATAACAAAATTGTCGGCTATCGTCTTTACGGCCTGCAGACTTGCTTCATAAATTCCGGAAAAATAAGGCGGGTCAATGTAAATTACGTCAAACCTTTCTCCAAGTTTCGGTGCAAGTTTAAGGCAGTCACCCCTCAAAAGGACAGGGGAAGGATTAAATTTAGAAAAATTATTTTTTATTATATGAAACGCTCCGGGGTTCTTTTCTATGGCACAAACATTTGAAAAACCTCTTGATATTGCTTCAAGACCCATAATTCCGGAACCTGCAAACATATCAAGGAAACTTTTACCTTCAAAATCAATCATGGCCTGTAATGTATTGAAAATACCCATTCTGACTTTAGATAGAGTCGGACGTGTAATCTTTTCATCCGGTGCAACAACCTTTTGTCCTTTAAATATGCCTGCTGTTATATTCATGTAACTATTTTACAATGAACAAAATTTAGTGTATAATATTGCCACAAGGGAGTGATATGTCAAATCTCAGAGAGAATAAAACAGAAGTTATAGTCGTTGGTGCCGGTCCTGCAGGTATTGCGTGTGCGATTACAGTTGCAAGAGCCGGTCATAAAGTAGTTCTGATTGAACGCGGAAGATTTGCGGGCAGTAAAAATATGTTCGGCGGGGCAATTTATGCAAAACCGACACGGGAAATTTTTCCAGATTTTGAAAAAAACGCTCCGCTAGAAAGAAAAAATATTGAACATAAATACGCAATATTAGGCGAAACCGACGGAACGGTTATTTCGTATCAAAACAGACATGAACTTCCCGTAAGCTATACTGTATGCCGCGGCAAGTTTGACCGCTGGATGGCGGAAGAAGCTAAAAAAGAAGGTGTTACTCTTGTTGAAGAAACCGTTGTCAGAGAATTAATAGTTGAAAATGAAACCGTCGTCGGGGTTAAGACTGAACTGGAAGATTATTATGCTGATATTGTCGTACTTGCAGACGGGGTAAATTCACTTCTTGCAAAACAAATAGGCCTCAGAGGGGATATTGAACCGAAAGATGTTGCTGTCAGTGTTAAAGAGGTGTATAAACTCGATAAAAACAAAATAAATGACAGATTTCTTGTGAACGACGATGAAGGCTGTATTTATGAATTGTTCGGCGGTTCTATGCTGGGGAAATTAGGACTCGGATTTATTTATACAAATAAAGAGTCTGTCAGCATAGGACTTGGAATTACTCTTGACGAATTTGAAGAAGATGAAACCAAACCTTATGAATATCTTGACAAATTGAAAAAACATCCCGTAATTGCACCTTTGATTAAAGACGGGGAGTTACTTGAATATTCGGCACATTTGATTCCGGAGGGCGGATTTAAGAAAATTCCTACACTTTGCGGAGCGGGAGTAATGATTGTCGGAGATGCCGCAATGCTTGTCAATAACCTGCACTGGGAAGGTACAAACCTTGCTATGATTAGCGGAAAACTTGCAGGAGAAACGGCCGTTGTAGCTCTTTCCAAAGGCGATTTTAGTGAAAATGCCCTGAACAGATACACTGAAGAACTTGAAAACAGTTTTGTAATGAAGGATTTGAAAACATACAGAGAATTGATGGATATTATCCACACAAGAAAAGAATCCTTCCTGAAATATTATTTGCAGAAGGTGAATTCTTTCTTTGAAATGTTTACATCGGTAAATAGTGTTCCAAAACGTACACTTTACTGGAATTTTATAAAAAACTTTTTCAAAGACAGAAGCCTGAAAGAACTTTTTAAAGACGCATGGGCCATAATTAAATTACTATGGAGCATTATGATTAAATGACAATAGACGACAAACTTTCTACAATTAAATACGAACCTGATACAAATTTACATTTAAATCCGGATTTTGAACAGTGTAAAACCTGTGAATCCAAGATTTGTACAAGAGTTTGTCCTGCAGGAGTTTACGAGTGGATGGAAGAAGAGGAAAAACTGCTCGTCAAATACGAGAATTGCCTTGAATGCGGAGCCTGCAGAATCGCTTGTGAAAAAAAATGCCTTAAATGGGAATATCCTAAAGGCACCAAAGGAGTAATTTTTAAAAGAGGATAATAAGTAAAGGAGAAGATTATGAAAGAAGAATACAGCAACAGACAACGCCGCTGGTATGATAAAGACCCTGTATTATCACAGGCAATCTCAACACTGGAACAAAGCGACGATGAAACCCAGATCAGAATAGCATTAAATTTAATTAAAATTATTATCGAACACAATATCGAAGATGAAAAATACGAAGCAGTTGAAGATATTATTAACGCTGTAGGCTCAGGAGTTGAAGAAAACAGACGCGGACGCTGGTATGATATTGATTCAACAGTAAGAACCGCAATGAACATGCTCCAGAATTGTCCTGAAGCAACACAGAGAATAATTGCAAAAGAAATGGCAAAAATGGTCGTTGATAAAATTAAGACCAATGCCGATGATGAAGATGAAGGCGAAGAATAACGTTTTCTATTAATAATCAACAAATATGACGGACAAAATTGTCCGTCATATTTTAATTGCATATAAAATGCACTACTTAGACAAATGTTAATATTTGATTAATTTTTCAATTAATTATTATGTTCAATGATAGACTTGATAGTGTAAAAAAGTTTAGTAGAAAGGGAAGTAAACATGATTAGTGAAAAAATGGAAAAAGCATTTAATGAACAGATTAATGCTGAATTATACTCTGAATATTTATATTTATCAATGCAGTCATATTTTGAAAGTTTAAACTTAAAAGGGTTTGTAAACTGGATGACTGTTCAGGTTCAGGAAGAACACGCCCATGCAATGGGTATGTTTAATTACGTTCACGAACGCGGCGGCAAAGTTGAACTTGAAGCCATTGCAAAACCAGAAACCAAATGGGCATCACCGTTAGAAGTGTTTGAACATGTGTTAAAACATGAAGAACTGGTAACATCAAAGATTAATGCATTAATGGATGTTGCGGAAGATGTAAAAGACCGTGCCGCACTTTCTTTCTTAGACTGGTATTTGAAAGAACAGGTTGAAGAAGAATCAAACGTAGGCGGTGTTCTTGCAACATTAAAACTCATAGGAGATGATAAAAAAGCATTATTAATGCTTGATAAAGAATTGGCAGCAAGAACATTTGTTGCACCTGTTATCGGTTAGAATTTATTTTCACCGCATGAAGAGGAGGTTAAGTGTCTAACCTCCTCTTCGTTTTTTATAATCCCATAATATAGCCGTATGGCGTATTTTTGTAAAAATTTATGTAACTAGTTTGCCTTTCAAAAAAAATTAATATACAATATTTATTAACAGAAATTTGGGAGGATTGGCTTAATGCCGGAATTAGCAAGAAAATACGAGAGCCGTGAAAGATATTACTACGGCGATATACAGACTACCCGTCCTGCTGTACAACATTTGAATCCGTACAGATCAACACAGCAGATTTACCCTCAGCATACCGTAAGAAGAAAACCACAGCCGAATCAGAAAAAAGTTAATAAATATAATAATATTCACAGGATTATTTCATTAACCTTTGCAGCAGTACTAGCATTCGGAATTCTTCCGCACGCATATAACAAGATTACAAAACAACTGTTTACAAAATCTGCACATCCTGAAATTAAAGTTGATTACAAACAGCTTGTAAAACCAACATCAAATTATCTATACAATCATTTATTCATGAACGAATTATCACTTCGCGGGGCCGAAACAAAAAAACCTCTTATGACACCGCTGGAGACAAACGCTCATCTGGTCGGAATAGAACAAGGTATTAAAAATCTTGCGGCACAATATCCGACAATTAAACCTTCTGTATTTGTATGGGATTATAATACAGGGCATTTTGCAGATGTTAACGCATCAGTACCTTATTCCGCTGCAAGTATCATAAAGATACCGGTTTTATTACAGCTTTTCCGTTCAATAGAAATGAATCAGGTTTCACTATACGACGAAATGACTCTGACAAATTATTACAGAGCGGAAGGTTCCGGCAATTTACAATTCAAGGCGGAAAATTCCAAATATTCAATAGACCACCTTGCACGAATAATGATTACGGATTCCGACAATTCGGCAACAAATATGCTTATGTCAAAAATAGGCTCAATGACTGACGTAAATCAGGGCATAAGAGACTGGGGCCTGAAACATACTCATGTTCATACATGGCTTCCTGATATGCAGGGGACAAATTATACTACCGCCAGAGATTTGGCAGTAATGCTTTACAACATTGAAAACCCCAAATTTTTAAGTATGTCATCAAGAGAAAAAATCTTTGACTACATGGGACATGTAAAAAATAACAGACTAATAGCAGCCGGTCTCGGTCCGGGAGCATCATTAATTCACAAAACGGGCGATATAGGCAAAATGCTCGGTGATGCCGGTATCGTATTTGCACCGAACGGCAAAAAATATATTGTCGTAATCCTTGCGAACAGACCATACAATTCACCTGCCGGCAAAGACTTTATTGTGAAGGCCTCACAATTAATATATAATTATATGGTAAATTAAGACTTACTGATTTAAAAGGAGAGTAACTTAGAAGCCGGTATAGGATGTACTGTAAAAGCACTTTCTGATCCGGATTATTTTAAAAATATTAATTTCTCGCATTAAAATACTATTAATAAATATCAATCTTCTTTCAAATAATCATCAAAAGTCTTAATATTGACTTTGTATCCACAGCCTTCATGCAGTTGTGCTTTATAAGCTACTCTCTTTGCAGGGTAGTTTCTGCACATCCTCGGGCGGTGCTTGTAATCCGAACATAACCCCTCAGGTGTTACAAGTTTACAGGCAAATATGAAATTTCCCTCGGCGTCTTTTCCCTTAATATAAAATCGCCTGTATGCAGGGAATAAAAACTGCATAATCTTAAATTCTTTTTCCGTATATGTGTCAACACTGTACATATAATTACAGCATTTACCGCATTTTTTGCACTCTCCCGTAACCTCATACACAATCTGTTCTGGTACAAAATATGAACGAATTTCATTAATTATACAAAACAAAAAATCCAGCATATTTATATTTTATAAACGATTTGCCAATATATCAACTTTATAATAGAATATTAAGAGATAAAGAGGGGATTATTTTATGGTTAGGATTCGAAGAACTGAAAGAGAAGCGTCAGCCAAAAGTCTGGCAAAAAGAAATCTTGCAAGACGTAAAAATGCCTTTTGGAATAATTTAAGAAATTTAATAATCTTCCTTATTGCATGTGTACTGGCAGGATTGGTTGCGTTTAAAGTTTATCTTTCTTCGCTTCCTCCGATTAAAAACCTCGACGGCTTTAAACCTAATATAGTAACTCAGTTCTATTCTGCAGACGGTGAAATTATTAAAACATTCACTGCTTATACTTACAGAAAAATCGATATTCAAGATGTTCCGGAAGATTTTATACACGCATTAATTGCAACGGAAGACAAAAACTTCTATAAACATGAAGGCTATGATTTGACAGGCCTTGTCCGTTCCACAATCCAAAATATTATTGCAGGACGTGTAGTGCAGGGTGCAAGTACTATAACACAACAGCTTGCAAGAATATTGTTCCTCTCCAATGAAAGAACTTTTGACCGAAAAATAAGAGAACTCGTTGTTGCTGCAAGAATTGAAAAATCAATTTCAAAAGACAAAATCCTTGAAATGTATGTTAATAATGTTTATCTCGGTTCCGGTGCCTATGGTGTCGAAGCCGCGGCTCAAACTTATTTTAATAAACACTTAAGCCAGCTTTCATTACCTGAACTTGCACTGATTGCAGGACTGCCTCAGGCTCCGAGCGTATATTCTCCGTTTAACAATATGGATTTGGCAATACAAAGACGCAATCAGGTTCTTACCAGAATGTACAAAACGAGATACATTACAAAAGAACAATATGAAAATGCTAAAGCCGCAAAAGTTAAATTAACCGGAGTTCCAAGATTCTATACTACAAACAAAGCCCCTTACTTCTGTGATTACGTACTAAAAGAACTGGAAAAACTTGGCTTTGACGAAACAGATATTTCGCAGGGCGGTTACAAAGTTACAACCACACTTGATTATAAAACTCAGGATGCCGTTAACAATGCAATATTGAAAAATTTGAGAAATTACGGTCTTACAAAACCTAACCAGCAGGCAGCCGTGTTCACATTCTCTCCTATTGACGGCAGAATTCTTGCATATGCAGGAGGTAAAGATTATACTTACAGCCAGTTTGACCGTGTTCAAGCAATCAGACCTTCAGGCTCTGCATTTAAACCGTTTGTTTATACAGCAGCTATGGAAAAAGGTATTACTCCTAACGATATGATTGAAGATGCACCTATTAAAATAGGCGACTGGGCTCCGAGAAATTATGCCTCGAAATACAGAGGAAAAATTCCTGTTTATTCGGCATTAATGGTATCATCCAATGTTTGTGCAGTAAGACTTATTCAAGAAGTAGGTATCCGTGCGGTAATTCAGGTTGCCAGAACTCTCGGAATTTCAACCCCGCTTGAATATGATTATACAATCGCACTCGGCTCAAACGGAGTTAAACTTTTTGAACTTACCAGAGCATACGGAGCATTTGCAAACGGCGGATATGTGGTTCAGCCTTATGCTATTGAAAAAATAGAAACTTCCCATGGAAAAGTTGTTTATAGAGCTCCAAAAACACGTATATCCCGTCAGATAAGCCTTAAAACAGCAGCAGAAATGACGGCAATGATGAAAACCGTAATTGAACGCGGTACAGGTGCTGCCGCAAAAATCGGCAAGCCTGCAGCCGGAAAAACAGGTACCACCGACGATTATAAAGATGCAAGCTTTGTAGGCTATACCCCTAATGTCGTAACAGGCGTATGGGTAGGTAACGATGACAACTCAGATATGAGATCCATTCAGGGCGGTACAGTGCCGGCACTTATCTGGCGTGATGTAATGAAGGTTGCAACAGAACCTTACGGAAATACCGATTTTAACTATCCTGAAATTGAACTTAAAGGATTTCAATTAAAACCAGGCAGTATAAAAGTTTATAAAGAAGAAGAAAAAGAACAGGAAGAAAATCCGGAACAGCAAAATGTAACGGAAACTCCTCCTGCGACCACACCTGCCGAAGCTGTTGAAAATTTCAAAAAGAAAAATTCTGTTCAGGCACCTGTACCTGTTGCGGCACCTCAGCCGGTAACACCAGCACCTGCACCTGTTCACCAGCAGCCGGTATCAACTCCTGCACCGACCCCTATTCCTATGGCAGTTCCGGAGGGTATGAACTAGTGAGCGAGATTTTTATTCCGCATATCGGTGTTGATGAATCGGGTAAAGGAGACTTTTTTGGCCCGCTTGTAATTGCGGGTGTGCTTGTTGATGAAAAAACCGCAGAAAAATTCTCCGCACTCGGGATTAAAGACAGTAAAAAAATTACCGATAAAAAAATCCTAACACTTGAACCTATTATAAAAGAAAATGCACCTCATTCCATTGTTGCAATTTCAAACGGAAGATACAACGAGATGTATGCAAGTATAAAAAATTTGAACAAACTACTTGCATGGGGACATGCAAGAGTCATTGAAAATATACTTGAAAAAAATGAATGTACCTATGCAATTTCTGACAAATTCGGAAACGACCATTTTATACAGGATGCATTAATGAAAAAAGGACGGGAGATAAGACTTGACCAGATGGTAAGAGGCGAAAGCGACATTGCGGTTGCCGCAGCCTCAGTACTTGCAAGGGCAGCATTTGTACATAAAGTCGAACAAATGCAGAAAGATTACGGCATAATGTTTCCGAAAGGATGTGCTTCTCAGGTAAAAGATTGTGCCGGTGAATTTATTACAAAATTCGGCAAAGATAAACTTAAAGAAGTATGCAAAACCCATTTCAAAACTTATAATGAAGTTTAAAGGATATTGTAATAAAATTATTATTTTATAGCTAACTTACTTTGTTTATTATAATAATAAATATATGAGCATATTTTATACTGATAATGATATAAAATTATACTTAGGTGATTGTATTGAAATTTTAAATAAAGCAACTCCCGAATCTGTGGATATGATTTTTGCAGATCCGCCTTATATGTTATCTAATGGTGGAATAACCTGCCATGCGGGTAAGGTTGTGTCAGTAAATAAAGGCAAATGGGATGAAAGTAAGGGAATTGAAGAAGATTTCAAATTTCATCAGGCTTGGATTAATGCTTGTAAAAGAGTTTTAAAGCCTAACGGAACGATATGGATTTCAGGAACTTATCATTCTATTTATGCTTGTGGCTTTGCTTTACAGACGGCAGGGTTTAAAATCTTAAATGATATTTGTTGGTTTAAGCCAAATGCGTCGCCTAATATGTCTTGCAGGTATTTTACAGCAAGCCATGAAACGCTTTTATGGGCAAAGAAAGATAATAATTCAAAACATACCTTTAACTATGAAGCAATGAAAAATGGCAACTGGGGTGATGATTTCATAAAAAAGCCTGCTAAACAAATGCGTTCTGTATGGGCAATAGGAACTCCAAAACCATCAGAAAAAATTTTCGGCAAGCATCCAACTCAAAAACCTTTAGAATTGTTAAGGCGGATAATCCTTGCCTCTACGAATAAAGGCGATTTAATTCTTGACCCATTCACAGGAAGCTCCACAACTGGTATAATTGCATTAGAATTAGGAAGAAAGTTTATTGGTATAGACTTGGAACAGGAGTATTTAGACCTTTCAATCAAAAGGTTTGAGCAAGTACTATCAAAGAAAGAAAAAGTATGGCAGTAGTTTTAGAGAGATTAAAAGAGGAAACATATCCCATAGTAAAATGGGTTGGCGGGAAACGTCAGCTTATGTTTGAACTTCTCAAAAATATGCCAAAATCATATAATAGATACTTTGAACCGTTTATCGGCGGTGGTGCGTTATTTTTTGAATTACAGCCGCAAAACGGTTATATCTCTGATATGAACGAAGAGTTAATAAATTTATACACTGTTGTTAGGGATAATGTTTATGAACTTATTGATGACCTAAATAAGCATGAGATTTCAAAAGAGTATTTTCTTAAAATAAGAAACCTTGACAGGACAGAAAAATACAATAGTTTGTCAAATGTAAAGAAAGCCAGCAGGTTTATTTATTTGAACAGAACTTGTTTTAATGGGATGTATCGTGTAAATTCTCAAGGGCAGTTTAATGTGCCGTTCGGAAACTACAAGAATCCAAGAATAGTTGATGCTGAAAACCTAATGAATTGTTCTAAATTATTGAAAAATACAGAAATATGTTGTGCGGATTTCTCAGAAATTCTAAATAAAGTGCAAAAAGGCGATTTTGTTTACTTTGATCCGCCTTATGTACCGCTAAATGAAACATCCAGTTTCACATCTTATACAAAAGACGGTTTTGACCTTGATATGCAATTTAAGCTAAGAGAAGTTTGTGATGAATTGGATTCTATGGGTGTAATGTTTATGCTTTCTAACTCGGATACAAAACTTGTAAATGAATTGTATTCAAGTTATGAAATCAAAAAAGTTTTTGCCTCTAGAGCTATAAATGCCAATGGTAATGGCAGAGGCAAGATAACAGAAGTTTTAGTGAGGAATTATTAATGATTAAAGACGGTATAGGCGGTGGAAATACCACAACAGGTTTAGTATTTGAAACAAAAGCAGATTTAAAAACTTTATTAAATAGCATAACTAATTATAGAGTTGATGAAGAGAACAATGTATTTTTTAAAGATAAGCTCGTAGGCATGATCTTTGTAAAACATGATTTATACAGATTTTTGGAAAAAAATGGAGTAAAATGGCAGGATTATCTGTCAAAAAAATTACTTCCTGATGATTCAATTTATGTGATTTTAAACAATACATTTTTTGTTATTGAATGCAAATATCAACAAGTAGGCGGCTCCGTTGATGAAAAATTACAAACTTGCGATTTTAAAAAGAAACAATATAAAAGGCTGTTAGCTTCTTTGAATTTTGAAGTTGAATATATTTATATACTAAATGATTGGTTTAAAAAGCCTGAATATAAAGATGTTTTGGCATATATTCATAGTGTTGGATGTGACTATTATTTTAACTATATTCCGCTGAAACGCTTAGGCTTACCTGTTTAATTTATTCTTTAAATTAACGATTATTTATGTTAAGATTTAAAGGATTATAACTATTTAAAACTTGGAGAGAAAAATGTTAGGAGAATTTATTTCCTCTCACGGAATGATTATTTCAGGAGCAATCCTTTTAATTGCTTATATCTTTATTGCTGCCGAAAAAATTCAAAAATCAGTAGTAGCACTTGTCGGAGCATCTATGACAATGCTTTTGGGACTTTTACCTTTTCACGGATATTATGACACTGTGAGCCAGACTTATATCGGTTCGGTATTTGAATATATTGAGTTTAATGTAATTTTTCTGCTTATAGGCATGATGATTATTGTTCATATTGCCGGAAAAAGCGGTGTTTTTAAGTGGATGGCAATAGAACTTTTAAAATTGACAAAAGGTCATCCAAAACTTGTTTTGTTTACGCTTGCAGCCTTCACGGCAGTTGCATCGGCATTTTTGGATAATGTTACAACCGTTGTTCTTATGATGCCGGTAACTTTTGTCATCGCAAAAGAATTTGATACCGATCCGGTTCCGTTTCTGATTACGGAAGTTCTTGCCTCTAATATCGGTGGAACTGCAACTTTAATAGGTGACCCTCCGAATATAATTATTGGAGCAAAAGCAGGTTTAAGCTTTATGGATTTTGTAAATGAATTAACGCTTATCGTTACAATAATTTTTGCCGTTGTAACAGCCGTTTTAATTTTTATGTTCAGAAAAAACTTAACTGCAACACCGGAAAAAATGGCACATGTGGCAAATATTGACAATTCACAAACAATTACAGACAGAAATTTAATGATACGGTCAATGATTACGCTTGTCCTTGTAATTCTGGGCTTTATAAGCCATGATATTACACATATTGATGCATATGTATTCGCTGTTGCAGGAGCTTCATTCCTATTGTTGTTTGAAGAACCGAAAGAAATTTATAAAGATGTTGAGTGGCTCACCATTTTCTTTTTTGTAGGATTATTTATAATTATTGGCGGATTTGAAGCCAATGGCGGGATTACCTTCCTTGCGGATAAGCTGATTGAGTTGACAGGCGGAAGTCTCCATGCCGCATCAATGTTAATTCTGTGGGGTTCGGGTATTTTATCCGGAATTGTTGATAACATACCTTACACAGCAACAATGGCACCTTTAATCGCTCAGGTTCAGCATACAATCCCTTATGCGGGAACAGGGCATCATCCGCTCTGGTGGGCACTGGCTCTGGGAGCGTGTCTTGGAGGTAACCTTACAATCATCGGGGCTGCAGCAAATGTTCTTGTATCAGAAACAGCTGCTGTTAAGGGATATCCCATTACATTTATGAGGTTCATGAAATACGGGGCTTTAACAACATTTATTTCACTGGCACTAAGTTCCGCTTATCTTTATATAAAATATCTCCATTAGCCACCGGATATTAGATATTCATCAACTTAAAGAACATTCTGCGAAATGTTTTCTTTATAGGTTTTACATAATTCAAAACAGTACTCTCAGTATTGATTAGATATAACCTTGCTTTGCCTGTTTTAGGATAAAGTTTTTCAAATTTTGTATTGAAAGTATCAACAGATTGCTGAATTTCAGGAATTTTTAATAAATCTCTCAAATTTCTGTAATAATACCATTCATAATTTAATGTCTGGTGTTTTTTGCCGGCGAGAAGACCTGTAGTCGGGTGATTAATGCAATCCCTCAGATGTTTATAATTCTCATCAACAGCATCTTTATTAATGTGAAATCTTGTATCAAGATGTGCATTTGCCCAGTATGCATTATAGTTAATTCTGCTAAAACGATTGCCGCCTTCCATAAAATCAGACATATCAAATCCTCCAATTATTTATGTACGTTAAAAATATAAAATACGTAAATAAATTTTTTTGCTATTTAAATCTTCTCATCATTGACATGGCTTTATTAAGTGCATGCTTTCCCATTTTTCCGCCAAAATTCGGCATACCGCCTGATTTAGACATCATCTCTTTCATATCACTCATTCCCTTCATCATCATACGCATCTGCTGGAATTGTGTGATAATCTGATTAACTTCGGCAAGACTCATGCCGCAGCCTTTTGCAATACGTTTTTTACGGCTCGTATTAATCAAGTCCGGATTTGAACGTTCTTCTGGTGTCATACTCTGTGTAAAAACTTCAATACGTTTGAACTGCTTATCACTTTCATGGGAAAGTTTTTGTCTGTCATCTTTATTAATTTTAATCCCCGGCAACATACCGAGAAGCTGATCAACCGAGCCGAACATTTTCATTTGTTTTTGCATTTTAATAAAATCATTAAATGAAAATTCAGACTTCCTCATTTTTTCTTCAAGTTCTCTTGCCTGTTTTTCATCGAAAACTTCCTGAGCTCTTTCAACAAGAGAAACAATATCACCCATACCCAGAATTCTTGTTGCCATTCTTTCAGGATAAAAGTCTTCAAGAGCATTAAGTTTTTCGCCGGTACCGGTTAATTTTATCGGTTTTCCCGTACAATAAGCTACACTCAATGCGGCACCGCCTCTTGAATCACCGTCAAGTTTTGTGAGAACAAGTCCGGTTAACCCGAGTTGTGCATCAAAATTCTCTGCAACATTAACAGCTTCCTGACCTGTCATTGCATCTATTACAAGCAGTTTTTCATGAGGATTAAACATTCTGTCTATAAGAAGAAGTTCTGCCATCATATCAACATCTATCTGTAAACGTCCGGCAGTATCAAGAATAAGTACATTAAAACCTTTTTCTTTAGCATAATCAATAGCACTTTGAACTATGTGACGAACATCTTTGCAATCAGGAATTGTAAAAACTTCGGTCTCAATATCTTTTCCGAGAGTTTGCAGCTGTGTAATTGCAGCAGGACGATAAACATCGCATGCGACAAGGAGAGGATTTTTTCCTTCTTTTTTCAATTTAACAGCAAGCTTGGCACTTGATGTAGTTTTACCGGAACCCTGAAGCCCGAGCATCATAATCAATGTCGGATGACCGTCAAGTTTAAGCGGATGTTTTTCTTTCCCGAGAAGATTAATAAGTTCATCATGAACGATTTTTACAAGCTGCTGGGAAGGATCAACACCCTGAACAACATTTTCGCCTTCTGCTTTGTCTTTAATATTTGAAATGAACGATTTTACAACACGAAGGTTAACGTCAGCTTCAAGCAATGCACGACGAATTTCACGCAAAGCTTCCTGCATATTTTCCTGTGTAAGCTCTTGAGTGCGTGTTTTACTTATTATATTTTGTAATCTGTCACTTAAGCTGTCAAACATATCTCTGCTATTAGTATAGCACAAACTAGATTTTAAATGAAGATTGGAGTTTGAGAAATGTTTCTTTAATATAAATTAAAGTTTAATTTATTAAAGTTATATAGGATATTCCAATATAAATATATTATTTTATAATATGTTTTTGTGTATCTTAAAGTTATGCTTGAAGTTATAAATGATTTTGCAACAAACGTAAAAAAGCAGAGAAAAAAATTGGCTATGAGTCAGGAAGAATTAGCAAATAAAGCTGATGTTTCTATACAAACCATATCCAGTATTGAAAACGCAAGACATTTTCCGACATATAATAAACTTATTAGACTCTCTAATGCATTACAAGTCCATCCTGCACAACTGTTAATAGGAAATTGTGAATTCCGGAATACAGAGGATAAAGAACTTCAATTTGTATTAGTTCAAGCTTTTAAAGATTTAACACCAAAACAGAGAGAAATAGCCCTTCATCTCGTTCGTTCCATATCTGAAATAAATATTTAGAATATAAATTTCTAAATATTATTTTTATTTTTAGCTTTTATATATGCCCCTGTATTTACCTGTTCCGGTTATACAGCCATAGAATCAATATCGTCAGGATCAATTACAAATTTATCAGCAGGAGGATTATTCTTTTCCTGTTCTTTTTTTAACCTGTCCTGTTCTTTAAATTTAGCTTTGTACTTTTGTGTTTCCTTATGAACTTCTATGGCGTCCTTAATTGCATCTTTAATAATTACGGCAGGAATTTCTACCATCAGCCACAGAGATTTCAGGGTGCTTGGATCCTTGGCATTTCTGTTATATTCTTGTTCGTTAGGGTCAGGACCGTAATCTTCACCAAATCCGAAACTTACATGATTAGGTTTCGGTTTGCATGACAAATTGTGAGCAGATGTATAATTTTGAATCGAACTTACTTTCATTTTACGTAATTTTCCTTTTGTTTACTGAATTATAAACTCTAAATAAAAATTTTTGCTATCCATGTAACATAAAATTTTACATAATTTTACATGCCTGAAAAATATATTTCACATTTACAAAAACATCATAAAAATGAATGATTTCAATTCCAGAGTCCTCTGCTAATATAAAACCATACTCCTTAGAGACTAAGATACACATATCCCTAATCAACAGCTATGCACCTCAAAGTACATAGCTTTTTTTTGACAAAAAAAATATTGGTTGTATTATGCAAATAACAGGTGTTTATTAAATTAAGGAGAATTGATATGAAATATCAGGTAATATTGTTGGCAGTTTGTTTATGCGGCAATGTTGCTTTTGCAGTTCCGGCAGAGGATGTATCCGACAAAGATTTTGCGAATGCTTTCGCCGAAGCTGCGATATCAAAGGCAAAAGAACAGGCCGCAATCTATAAACCGGTATGGGAAGACCTGCTGACCTGTTCTCCGTCCCAAACAGGTGACGGCATACTTAAAGTATATGGGTATAATCGTGCAACAAAAGAATGTCACTTTGTATATGCAAATCAGGATTGTACAGTTCCTGCGGATATTGCAAAACAATATGCATCAGCAGCCTTAAAAGGCGTTACCGCACTGGAAAAAGGTGATTTTAATACAGAATCGCCTGAAAATACCTATATGGAAAGCATTAACAACAATCAAACGTATTGTCAAATTAAATAAAAAGTCAACATCATCATTCTATTTCCATTCAGGATAATAATAAATAGTAATAATGTCAGAAGTTTTAACTTTTGCTTCGCCCCCCATTATAAAATTTGTCAGCGAACCGACAAAAGGTATCAGCGTTAGTGACCATTTAAGAGGATAAACCCAGAAACAACGGTTCTGCCCTCTTTTATTATAAGTACTTATTAGCTGTGACGGCTTAACATTCGGAATATTAAAATCATCTATTATAACCTCTGCAGGAAAACCGTTCATTCCGCTCGTAATAATAGTTTCCAGTGTTCCGGTTACAATATCGCCGGATTTTAAAATAACGGTATCTTTATAGACAACATCCTTTATCACCCTAAAATCCAGCTTCTCTCCTTCATGTAAATCATCTTTTGTAGAAATTTGTTTTGTTATGGAAAGATAAATTGGTACCCTCACCGTACTTGAATAATCATAAGGAAGTTCTGCAGGATTGACACGAACCTCAGGAGTAATTTCACGCGGCTGAACTTCTTCATTGCAAAAACCCCGTAACTGATATCCGAACATTAAAAACAATGTCAAAAATAAAACCGACAAAAACTTATTCATAGTCAACTTCCTTTGAAGATTTGTTTTTAATTTTTTCTTCCAGTTTGCGTCTGTTATCAACCGACGTCAGTAAAAAATTCTGGTAATACGGATTGTTGATATATTCGTTATTCTCCAGATATTGCGGGTATTTGTAAGTAATATATTCATATATATGTGCAAGTCTTCTTGATGTCAGATTGTGACGCGAAATTTTATCAAAACGTTTCTGCGGACAGGTTTTATTTATATAAACAATCAGAGCAAGCGGATTGTACCCCGCACTAACCATATAATCAACGGCTCTTTTATCTGACACCATCTCAAATTTCTTTGAACCGAGTGCCACCTGCAAGGAATCCAGCATTCCGCCCCACAGCCCGCTGTATGATTTCATTACTGTTGCAATTTCTCTTGCAAGCATTGCGGCAAGTTCGTCATCCGTCTGCACGGATTGATACAAACCGTCATAGACTATCACCTGTCTTTTAGTCAGAGACTTGTCAGTAGAAACAAGTTTCTTTTTCTCTGATTTATCATATGTAAATACAATCCTTTTAGGAATTTTGTTGTAATTCAATAAATTTGTACCAACTGCATCAATACGTGTCTGAATAGAATTTTCTTTTGCCAGAACACTCTCATCATATCCGAATGCAGGCGTTACTATCGCAAAAAACGCCATTAAAACAATAATTTTCTTATACATACATATCCAGCCTCATTTATTAGAACTCTAATATAAAATTTTTTATCTGACAACAATGTAAAAGTTCATATAATAAATTTTGTAAACATATACTTTTATAAAAAGTGTTTTTTAAGTATGCTGGGCATGTGTATGAAAAAGGAGAAAAATCATGCCTAAATTCAATTTGATGTCCTACATAATGCCTCCGGAAGATAAAATGTTTTTTATTTACTTTCAGGACAGTGCTGAAATTTGCCTAAAATCAGCAAAACTTTATGATGAAATAATGCATAACAAATTAACTGACGAATATAAAGAAAAAGCTTTAAAATATAAAAAGAAAGGCAAACTTTCATATAAAGCAATTCTTAAGCAGTTGAACAAAAGTTTTATAACTCCTATAGAGCGTGAAGATATACAGACTATTGCAGTTCAATTAAATAAGATTAATAAAAAAATTACAAAAGCCTGCCTGAATTTGGAAGTTTACAGATTAGACAACTACACTCCGGAAATGAAAGAGCAGGCTTTAACACTGGTTAATGCAACCGAAAAACTCGGTGAAATTGTAAAAAAATTCAAAAAAGTTTCAGATGTGGAAGAAATTACCGAATTGAATATTGAAATGAAAGAGATTGAAGCTCACGGAGACGAAATTCACCGTCGTGCAATGAGAAACTTATTTTCAGGACAGTATGAGGCTCTTGATGTTATAAAATTGAGAGATATGTATAAAGAAATTGAAAATGCATTTGATGCTTGTTTCTATGTCACTGACACCATATTAAATGTTGTATTAAAACAATCTTAAGGATAATTATGACAATCACAATTTTACTTTTATTCGCGGTAATATTAATAGCACTTGTATTTGAATTTATAAACGGATTTCATGATTGTGCAAACGCAATCGCAACGGTAGTTTCAACAAAAGTTCTTTCTCCCAAACAGGCTGTTCTGTTTGGAGCAAGTCTTGAATTTATTGGAGCTTTAACCGGAACACACGTTGCAAAAACTATCGGAGGCGGAATCGTTAATGCCGACATGATTACATTGACTGTAATTTTTTGTGCATTACTTTCTGCTGTTATCTGGAATTTATTTACATGGCTGCTCGGACTTCCGTCAAGTTCTTCACATGCACTAATCGGCGGACTTCTGGGGGCTGCAATCGTAAAAGCAGGTCTAGATGTTGTACATTTTCATACACTAATCGATAAAGTCATAATTCCTATGTTTACATCACCGGTTCTGGGATTCTGTGTCGGGTTTACGCTTATGCTTTTACTGGCATGGATAATATTAATTACACGTGCTCATCCCGGCACAGTTAATAAAAGATTCAGAAAATTGCAGCTGATATCATCAGGTTTAATGGCATTAAGCCATGGTTCAAATGATGCACAGAAAACCATGGGTATAATTACTCTTGCTCTTCTTGCAGGCGGAGTCCTGCACAAAAGTCCGTCAGGAGATTTTGAAATTCCGATTTATGTTATTCTTGCCTGTGCAATTACAATGGCAGCAGGAACAATGAACGGCGGCTGGAAAATTATTAAAACAATGGGGCATAAAATTATTAAACTGAAACCAATCCACGGTTTTGCCGCTGAAACATCAGCAGCCGGATTAATTTTAACGGCATCGCACTTTGGTATTCCTCTGAGTACGACACACGTTATATCAACTGCAATTATGGGCGTCGGTTCAACCCTGCATGCACATGCCGTCAAATGGAGAATTGTAGGAAATATCGTAGTAGCCTGGGTTCTCACAATTCCGGCCTGCATGATTATTTCTTCGGTAATTTATTACCTGATTTATAAAATTATTTAATCAAACTTTTGCAATATTCCGTCAATATAGTAAAAAGATGTTCACGTTCAAAGTCCGAGAAATTTACTATATCATCAGTGTTCACAGAAAATTTAAGAATTTCTTCTGCCGGACCTGAAAGTTTATTTAACAGTTCTTTTTTCCCGTGTATAAACTCACCGGTTTCAAGATAATATTCATTACGCAGAACAAAAAATATCGATTTATAAAGACCTGCTAATATTGCTGCCGAGTTATTAGTGTATAAAAAATTATGTATTGCAGCATGAAAAACAGCTTCAGCCCCGCATTTAACAGAATCATCCGCATCCTGACGGGTAAATTCGGGAAGAAATGCCTGCATATCCCCGATAATAGGCCGTGTATCATTATATAATCCGAAAAGTTCACGACGGGACCACTTTTGAAATTCGGGAAGCCCGCATATAAACCCGCATGCTTTGTCACTAAAAGGCATTGATTTTACAATACCTCTGTAAAGTTTTAAATCATCGGTGCTTAATTTATCAAGAATAACAACCATATCTACATCACTTCTATCAGTCGCTTCCTGACGGGCATAACTTCCTTGATAACCAATAAACATAACTCTTTCCTTAAACTCGTTCTTTATTTTTAACACAATTTCGGAAAGCCATTTGTCAATATCAAACACCGTTGTTTATCCTCCGCAGGTTTTACACGGAACACCGCCGCGAGCCTTAGCCTCATTTTTCTCTATCTTAATACAATTTTTTGTACATTTTGCCGCATGCTGGCATGAAGGTTTGTGATATTTCAATGTCTTAACATTAAAAACAACCGTTTCCGCCAAACAACTGCCTGCAAAAATAAATAAACTTAAAAATATAATTAAAAATTTTTTCATGACTTCATCCCTTTGCATACTTTTTTATATTATTCCACAAACATAAAAAAAATAGTCTCACAACAGATTAGTATCTGTATATAATAATTTATTTGTTGATTTATAATTTAATAAAACAAAAAAAGCTCCCGATTTTCGGGAGCTTTGACAATTAGCTTTCAACATATTCTCTTAAACGTTTACTTCTGTTCGGGTGGCGTAATTTTCTCAGAGCTTTTGCTTCAATCTGTCTGATACGTTCACGGGTAACTCCGAACAACTGTCCGACTTCTTCCAGAGTTCTCTGGCGTCCGTCATCCATTCCGAAACGAAGTCTCAAAACATCGCGTTCTCTTGGTGATAATGTACAGAGAACTTCTGCCAAATCTTCTCTTAACAATTCCGATGCTACTGTTTTAATAGGTGCATCAGCTTCTTTATCTTCAATAAAGTCGCCAAGACGGGAATCTTCTTCTTTTCCGATAGGAGTTTCAAGAGAGAGTGGTTCTTGTGCAATCTTAATAATTTCGCGAAGTTTCGGAATAGAAACATTCATTTCGATTGCAAGTTCATCTTCTGTAGGTTTTCTTGAAAGTTCCTGAGCAAGTCTTCTTGTAACTTTTTTCAATTTATTGATAGTTTCAACCATATGAACCGGAATACGGATTGTACGGGCCTGATCGGCGATTGCTCTTGTAATAGCCTGTCTAATCCACCATGTTGCATAGGTTGAAAATTTGAATCCTCTTTCGTGGTCAAATTTTTCAGCGGCACGGATTAAACCCAGATTGCCTTCCTGAATTAGGTCGAGGAATAACATTCCGCGTCCGACATATTTTTTTGCAATACTTACAACCAAGCGTAAGTTAGCCTGAACAAGTTTTCTTTTGGCAATGGCTCCAGGGGTGCCGCCTTCAAGAATTTTTCTTGCAAGTTCAATTTCTTCATTTGCAGATAATAACTTAATTCTTCCGATTTCTCTCAAATAGAGTCTTACCGGATCATCAACCGCAATACCCTTTGGTAATTCCATATCATTAGCGGATTCTTCTTCCGTGGAATTCATCATATAGATATCATCAAGGTTCATTTTATTACCCATTTTTTCGGTAACAATATCTTCAATGTTGTCGGTGCTGATATCCATATTCATGTAATTTACGCTGTCATCATCACCTTCTAATTGTCCATCCTCATCAATATCGTGTAAATCCAAATTCTCATCTTCGAGAACGCTTATAATAGAGGAGTTTGGTTGTCTTTTTTTAGTCATTTATTTTCTCCAATTTTAATTTATTATTTATCTTATCTCTAAGCTGCATTTGAATTTTTAGGGCTTCTGTTTCGTCTTCATCTGCATTTTTATATAATTTTCGTAAGTTTTCTTTTTCTTCTTCCCATTGACAACGCTTAATACGGGCAATATTTTCCCGTATTGCACATTCAAAGTCTTCGGGTTTCAGGTTTGTAAACGTTTCGGATATACTTATTAAGTCTGTCAAAACCTTCTGCATTTCAGGCTTTTCAATATATTCCGTGTACAACTGTTCAATTAATTCCTTTACATTATTTACGGTAAGTATTAATTTGTCAATTGTAGATTTTACATTTATTAACGTTTCATTTGTAAAGTACGAATTATCAATCATTTCATTTATCCGGGCAAATGTAAAATGACTGTCGGGTACAAAAAAAACGCTCAATAAATTTTTTTGCACTTTTTCGGAAATTGTTAAGCTTTTTGTTACAAATTTTTTTATATCTTTTTCAGTATTTGTTTCAAAGCCGCTGCTGAATTTGAGTTTACGTATTTCTGTTTCCAGTGCATTTTCGTTAATTCCTATTGCATCGGCTACCATTTTTACATATTCGGAGCGGATAATTTCATTGTTAATTTCCATTAAAACGGGAATAAATGATTTTATGTAACGTGTTTTTTCCTGAGGGGTTTTGTACTTGTGTTTTTCTTTCAGGAAACTGTTTATCTGGTAATCAATCAACAGCGGTGCATGTTTTACTATATCTTTAAAAGTTTCTGCACCTACGGTTCTGATAAATTCGTCAGGATCTTTGCCCTCAGGCGGTGCGATAACTCTGATTTCGCATGAATATTTGTCGTCTGACGCTGAAAGATAGCTTTCATCAAACTGTTTAATGTTTCCGAGTCCTTCAAAGGCTTCTCTGATGATTTCTGCACCTCTGTCTGTTGCTTTTTGTCCTGCGGAATCCGTATCAAAAGACAGATAAATTCTTCTGGATTTAGTATATCTGGACAAAAGTTTTACGTGCTCAGGTGTGAGGGCTGTTCCGCATGATGCGACAGCATTTTCTATACCGTGAGCCTGTGCGGAAATTACGTCGAAATATCCTTCCATGAGAATTACGCCGTCTTCACTCTTTATTGCATCTTTTGCAGTATAAAGACCGTACAGAAGTTTGCTTTTGTTATATATCAAAGAATCCGAGGAATTTAAGTATTTTGGACTTTGCTCTTTTTCCAGTGCTCTTGCTCCAAAGGCGACATATTCGCCTGTTTCATTTTGAATTGGAATGATAACACGGTTTCTAAAACGGTCTATATAGCCTCCGCTTTTACCTTCAAGAATCAGTCCGGCTTTTTCCAGAACGTCATTTGAAAAATCTTTTTTAAGAAGTTCATAAAGTGTAGAATAAGCTCTGGGAGCAATTCCGAGGGAAAATTTCTTGATAATATCTCTTGAAATACTTCGTGAGGTGAGATATTCAAGAGCCTCATCGGCTTCTTTGGATTGTTTGTTCAAAAGCAAATCGTTGTAAAATTCGGCAGCTTTTTGCGAGGCCGCCATCATTTCTTCTTTTAGACCTTTGGAAGCTTCATTTCTTTTAAATGTTTCAGGCATTTCAAGACCGAATTTTGCAGCCAAATCTTTGATTAAGTCAATAAATTCAATTCCTTTTGTATTCATAATAAAAGAAAGAGCATCCCCGCCGGCACCGCATCCGAAACATTTGTAAATTCCAAGCTGCGGATTAACTGAAAAAGACGGAGTTTTTTCCTTATGAAAAGGACATAAACCCCAGTAGTGTCCGCCGTTTTTTTTCAGGATAACCTGTTCTGACACAACATCTACAATATCAAGTCTGTCTTTGATTTGAGCGACTAATTCTTCTATTGTTTTTGCCATAAATCCACCGATTAATTATATTTTAGCATTAATAAAATTATTAGCAAAACATGCCGGTTCTTTTGTTTTACGGTGTTGTATTTTTGCTAAATTATTTATAATGGGTGTTTTTGAGGGCAATTTTTATATATACAAATCATTGAAAAAAAATATACCCTGTCAGGTAATTGTCAAAAGTGATTTTAATCATAAAATTGATTTGTGATGATAAATTTAATAAAACAAACCGATAATAAGAAAGTAATATTTGTTGAAAATATTAATCTGTTACATTCCGCACAAAATTTGGAAGAAAAGAAACTTTGTATTATAAAAACAAATTTTAAAGACTTACACGGACTTAAAGCTTTACGGCAGAAGTATCCTAATCTTGAAATCTGGCTTTCAGCAGCTGAAATTTCCAGAAAGAATATTATTCTTGCCAATAATTACGGAATTAAAAATATTATTCCATATCCGTTTGATATGAAGATAGTTAACGACTTTTTCAAAAATAAAGCTAAAGATGAGCCTGCGGAGTGTATTCCGGAAAATCTGGCATGGCTTAAAGGGCAAAAAGTAATGATTGTCGATGATAATCCGATGAATGTAGAACTCCTTGCAGAAACTCTTGCGATGTCAGGTTTACATATTTCTACTTTCTTAAAACCGCTGGATGCAGGAATTGCCGCAGGAAAAGAAAAGTTTGATTTATTTTTGCTTGATGTTATGATGCCTGATATGTCCGGCTTTGAGCTGGCGAAAGTTATAAAAGAGACCGAACTTAATGAAGATACTCCTATTATGTTTATTTCAGCACTTTCGGACTCGGAAAATAAAATTATGGGCTACAATATCGGCTCCTGTGCTTACATAGAGAAACCTTTTGATATTAATGTAGTCCGCTCGCAGATTATTAATACTCTTAAAACAAAACAGCTGCAGAATGCAATGAACAACAAAAAAGAATCGTTTATTGCAATGGTCACTCATGATTTGAAAGCTCCTGTTAATGCGGAAATTGCAGCTCTTGAAATGCTTGCACAGAACTATATGCAGTCGGCAAACGAGTTTGAAAAAGAAATTGTCGGAGATTTGCTTGGTGCATCTAAGTATATGAAGAATTTGATTGACAATGTGTTAAACAAATATTCGTTTGACAACAATGAAGTTCTTTTAAATAAAGAAAAGCATGTGCTGGATACTCTTATTATGGAGAGTGTTGAGGAAACCAAATATCTTATGAAAGATAAAGGTTTAACTTTTGATTATTCCAATAAAACAAGAAAAAGTTCCGCTATGATTGACTATCTTGAGATTAAAAGGGTTGTACATAACCTGTTGATGAACGCTATTGAATATTCTCCGAAGAATTCTAAGATAATGATAGAACTTTCGGAAAATAAAAAATTCTTTATTTTTTCCATAAAAAATAAAAATAAAGGTATCCCGATTGAAAATCCCGATGATATTTTTAACAAGTTTGTTTCATATGCTAATAAACATAAAAAAGTCGGTTCCGGTCTTGGTTTGTATATAGCAAAACGAATTGTTGATGCACACAACGGCTCAATAAATATTGATACCAGACAAAAGGATTATGTAAGATTTGTCTTCACATTACCTAAGTAAAATTAATTCAAATAATGCATTAAAAAGGAAACATAACCGTTTATAATAAAAAAGTATGGATATACAGATATTAGCTGAATATATAGAGTTTTTGGAAGTAGAGAAGGGTTTGGCCCGAAATACTCTTGATGCTTATAAATGTGATTTAGAGGAGTTTATTGAATTTTGCCGCCGGAGGAAACTGGAAGATTTTGAAAGTGTTAAAAGAAGCCATTTGAATGCTTATATTCTGCAAATGCATGACAAAAACTATTCACCGGCATCTGTTATGCGGAAGATTGCGTCGCTGCGGGGCTTTTTTAAGTGGATGAACGCAAATGATATTATAACTTCAAATCCGGCACTTACTATTGAACAGCCAAAACTTCCGAAACGTCTGCCAAAGGTTATGACAGTTGAAGAAATAAACCAAATTTTAAGCCAGAATCTTACGGAAATTCAATCAGTAATTCTTGAATTACTCTACGGCTGCGGGCTCAGGGTTTCTGAACTTGTAAATCTAAGGGTTTCCGATATTGATATTAAATCTAAATATCTTCAATGTACCGGTAAAGGTTCAAAAGAACGGATTGTTCCCATTGGTAAAAAAGCTGTTGCCGCATTAAAAAAATTTTTGCCCAGAAGAGATTTTGCCCTGCAGAAGTATAATCTTAAAACAAAAAATCTTCTTGTAAATGATGAAGGCAGACAGCTTACACGTCAGGATGTTTATACTTTTATCAGCGAACAGGGGAAAAAAATCCACAAACACATCTCACCTCATACACTACGTCACAGCTTTGCCACTCATTTGCTTGAAAACGGTGCAGATTTAAGGATTGTGCAGGAACTTCTCGGTCACAGTAATGTTTCTACAACCCAGTTATATACTCATGTAAGCAAGAAACGCTTAAAAGAAGTTTACTTTGCAATAAACGGTTGACATGATAGGATGAGGCTATGTTAGGACTATTTTTGACAGGCGTAAGACCAAATTCCGGTAAAACCTTTGTAACAACGGGGCTTGCGGCAACTATGCAAAGTCTCGGATATTCTACCTGTGTTTATAAGCCTGTTGAAACCGGTGCTCTGGAAAAAGACGGCTACATTCTTGCTCCGGATTTAGTATATGTCAGGAGTGCAGATAAAAATATTACCACATACTGTAGTTATCTGTTCAAAAGCTGTAATCTCCCATGTTTTGCGGCACAGGAAGAAAATAAAGAAATTAATAAGGATGTAATTTTTCAGGACTATTACAGTATAATGGATGAGTTTGAATGTCTTCTGGTAAACGGAGTTGACGGGCTTTCAATCCCTTACGGCAAAGATTTTTACGAAGAAAATATAATACAGATACTAAATCTGCCATTGCTGCTTGTAGCATCACCCATAAAATCGTCGCTGAGTGATATTTTAATGACAATAGAACATGCCCGAACAAAAAATATCAATTTACGCGGAATAATACTGAATGATTGTCCTTTTGAGTCGGATGATATAAACATAAACAGTCTGCCGCATTTAATAGAACAGCATGCGGGGGTGAGGGTTCTGGGGATAATTCCGCACATACCTTCATTTACGCGGCTAAAGCCCGAGGATATGATTGCATATATTCTTGCAGGCGTTGATATTGAATCGGTTTTTGATGTCAAAATTGCAAAATTGAGCTGTTAACTTAACACAGTTTTTTTCGTCTGTCATCAAATCTGTCTGCGGCAAATGTTGATATCAAAGGAATAATTATATAATACAAAGTTCCGAGTATTAATGCAGGTTTTGCTATTCTGATACCTTCCAGATATTTGTCAAGTTTGGCATCATGTTTATTGATTTGAGAAAATTTCTTTATAAAATTTTCTGTCGGTTTTTTCAAAAGCCTGTTGATGGCATAACCGCCTGCAATACTCAATCCCGTTGAAATTCCGGCATTATACATAAGGGCTTTTTTTCTGGAATCTTCGATTTTTTTACTGTCTTTTGTCTGCTTGATAAATGTTCCGGTCAGTAATACATCCGTCAGTGAAATTATATGTTGTTCAAAGTTGGTTTTATAAAATTTATCTGACATTTTTTGAATAAATTCTGTATCCATTATTTTGCCAAAACCTTTTGAAAGAAGCTGTGTTCCTTTAGAGTAGGAACCTTCAAATGTTATATTGTGGTTATCATTACGATTTTTATCCGGTGTTTTTTTGTGGAAAATTCCTGCCATAATCGGCGGAATTAAAGCACAGGTCAGGATAGATTTCGGTACGGCTATTACAAAACCTAATCCTAATTTAAACAACTGTGTGGCAAATTTGTATTTCTTTGAATGAGAAAGAATTTTTTCTCCCTGCTTCAGATTTTCTATTGTCTTATTTTTGAGATATTTAGCGGGGTTTTTGTCAATATTTTCTACAGCTTTGGCAACCGGAACCGATCCCAGAAGCATAAGAAGATAGCCAGCGGCACTTGATGAAAGGGATTTTGCACAAGCATATTTTTTATTTTCTTTATCTGTATCGGGCGTTAGAAGTATGGCCGCCGGACGGGCTGCCGTTGAAAAACCCAGTGATACTGTTGCCGTAAAAAGCGAACTGTTCTTTGCTGCAAATTCCAGTCCCTTTTTGAGCATTTTACTGTTATATATCCCTGTAAATGAGGTTTGGGGAATACTGTTATTTACCTTCACTTTCATCTTTTCTTATAATACATGTTAAAAAGTAAATTTCTATTGACATGATTTTTTTGTTTTTTCTAAAATGAATTTATCGGGAAATTGGTATTTTGAGTATAAAAGAGTTTGTAAAATCAGAACTTAGCGGGTGGAAAAAGTCTGAAACAATAGGACTTTTTATTGTTTTTGCAATAATTTTTTTTATTGCCTTATTAAAAAAGGACAGTCTGATTGCCGTGATTTATGCGGTGTGCGGAATTTTATACACAATAATTGCCGGTAAGGGAAAGATTTCCTGTTATTTTTTCGGGATTGTCAGCTCTGTTTGTTACGGCATACTGGCATTTGGCAGTGCTTTATGGGGAAATTTACTTCTTAATCTTTGTTATTATCTTCCTATGGAAATTCTTGGTATTGTGAAATGGAGAAAACATTTAAAACCTGAAACAAAAGAAATTATAAAAACACGCTTAACTATTAAGGAACGAATTCTTCTGGCGGCTTTTTGTACTGCCGGCAGTGCTGTCTTCACTGGTTTTCTTTACAATGTAGGAGATAAAAGTCCTTTATTTGACGGGATTACAACAATTTTGTCGATTGCCGGCATGTACCTGACTGTAAGACGCTGTATTGAACAATGGATTATCTGGATGTTTGTGAACGGACTTTCCGTTTTGATGTGGATTGATATTATTTTAAAGGGTAGAAAAGCCTACGGGGCCGTGATTGTATGGCTTGTTTATTTTATTCTTGCCGTTTATTTCTATGTTATCTGGCAGCGAGAACTTTCAGCTCCGCAAAAATAACTTTTTATAGAAAAAATATTTATGATATAATTCAACTACAAAGAGAGATTATTTAAGGGGAATGTGATGTCTGTTATTATAATGATTTTGTTATTAAGCGTATTAATCCTTGTTCACGAAGCAGGGCACTTTCTTGCGGCAAAAATGTTTAAAATGAAAGTTGCAAGATTCGGATTCGGTCTTCCTATCGGCCCTACGCTATGGGAAAAACAGGTCGGAGATGTCAAAGTGCTTGTACACGCATTTTTACTTGGCGGATACGTTGCATTTCCCGATGATGACAAAGAATTAAACCTTCCCCCGGATTCGCCTGACAGATTTATGAACAGACCAATTTATCAGCGTCTGGTAGTTGTGTCGGCCGGAGTCTTTGCAAACATTGTTTGTGCATTTATTTTTGTACTTTTAACCGCAATGATATGGGGACAGATGCCATCAGGAAAATATGATATTTATGTAAAAGATATTGTTGCGGCAAAAGATGAAGCTATCTGGCAGTCAGGACTTCAAAAAGGCGACAAAATCATAAAAGTAAACGGCACACCGGTAAACTTCAGCTCTGCTTTAATAATGGTGTCACAACAAAGCAAAGCCTATGACGGTAAGGCAGATGAGAGTTTTATTGACAGTAACTTTACAAGTTTGAAAAAACTCAATCCTGCGTTTTCCAGAGAAGAAATTATTCCAAATGACGTTTTAATAAAACTGCCTGAAATAAAATCCGAGCCTGCCGTTGTGATGACGGAAAATATGTTGAAAGGATTGGAAAAATACAATGACAGGCAACTCTTGCTTAATGACGCTCAAAAAACTCTCAGAGATAAGTTAAAAGAAAAAACATACATTATCTCTGACGGAACAATTTCACTTAATGATGTTGCCTACGCAATCTCTGACAGCATACATCCGGTAAAACTCACCGTAATTAGGGATAATAAAGAAGTTGAAACCGGTTCAATTTATCCGAACAAAGACGGAATCATGGGCATTCAAATGGAAATCCGTGAAGTAGTTATTCCTACAAAAGATGCCAAATCAATTATTGTAACAAGTTCAAAATACCTCTGGGATCAAACCAGTATGTTATTATACGGACTTTACCAGATATTTACGGGTAAAATACCGCTCAAAGATTTGCATGGAATTGTTGCCATAACAAAAGTGGGCGGAGATGTCATAGAACAGAACGGATTTTTCTCAGGCCTTCTGTTAACGGCAATAATCTCTCTTGATCTGGCTATTGTAAACTTCCTTCCGATACCGGCACTTGACGGCGGCCATGTCCTGTTTTTAATCATAGAAAAATTAAGAGGAAAACCTCTTGATGAAGAAACTGTTGATAAAATCGGCACTGTCGGATTCATGTTTTTGATATTGCTTATGATATTTGTTGTATTTAATGATATCTACGCTCTTATCACCCAAAAACTGTAAATTTTCAATATATATATTGTATGTTAATTAAAAATATGTTAGAATAATATATATTTAATTAATAATTGGCGAGGTTTTGGGTTTGATGAAAAAAATTTTATATAAACATGGTGCGTTCACATTATCTGAAGTGCTTATCACTATTGGCGTTATCGGAATAGTTGCTGCGATGACTATACCTAATCTTCTTGTACAACACAGAGAACGTGAGAATGTAACTAAATTGAAGACTGTTTACAGTACAATTACACAAGCATATACACGTGCAACTACAGAGTTTGGCAGCCCTGAAGCCTGGGGCATGACCGAACAAAACAGCCCAGAAGGTGCCGAAAATATTAATAAAATCCTTTCCCCGTATTTTAATGTTACGGAAAACTGCCACACAAACGGCGGATGCTGGTATGATGGTGTTATTATGGGTATAAATAAGGATAAATCAGGTCCGAATTTAGGAACAGATTCGTCCTTTTCTACATTCTCAACAGTTGACGGAGTCCAGTTTGCATTTAACGTTGAAGAACCGGAATGTAAAGGGGTATTCGGAACAACAAGAGGTTTGCAGAATGTATGTGCAACATTTACTGTAGATGTAAACGGCAAAAAATTTCCAAACCAATACGGATACGATGTGTTTAAGTTTTATATTACAAAATACGGTATTCACCCTTATGGTTTAGCCGAAGATACTCAATACAGCTTTGAAGATAATTGCAATCCAGATAATTTAGGCTACGGCTGCACGGCATGGGCAATATTCAAATCAAATATGGACTACCTGCACTGCGGAGGACTTGCCTGGAGCGGCAAAGATCGCTGCAAACCTTTTGATAACGACAGGTATGACTACGATTTATAAACGCTATTATTCACATTTTTTCTTATTGTGCTATTATAAAAATAACAAGATTCCTGAATCATGAAACTTTTTTCTCAAAAATACATCTTATATAAAAAAGGCTTGAGCTGAAAATCGGATTTAGGATTAATTGGAGGAAATAAGTACAAGAATGAGAAAATTTATGAGAAAAAGCATTATTTTTTTAGCCGTATTTATCTTTTTATTCGGATGTATAATCCGCAATAACGTAATGGCATACGGTCCGACAGACCTTTATGATCAGGTTTGGAGACTGGTAAACGCCAAGTTTGTAGATCAGACAAACAACCTTCAGGATTGGTCAAAATGGCGTCACAAGTACGACGACAAAATCATGACAAATGAAGATGCTTATGTTGCAATCAACACAATGATTGCAAGTTTAAATGACCCTTATACAAAATTTTTGGATCCTAAAGAATTTGCGGAAGAAACAAGTTCTATCAAAGGTTCTCTCAAAGGTATCGGTATCCAGATTGCGGTAAAAGACGGAAAGTTAACCGTAATTGCCCCGATTGAAGATACTCCTGCAGAAAAAGCAGGTATCAAAGCGGATGATGAAATTCTTGAAATCGACGGAAAAAGTACAAAAGGTATTACCGTTGACAAAGCTGCCGACCAAATCAGAGGCAAAGAAGGTACGACCGTTACACTGTTAATCAAAAGAAAAGGTGTTGAACCTAAACTCTATACGGTTACACGTGCAAATATAGAAATAAAATCTATTTCGCAAAAATTACCTGAAAACATTGTAATGCCGAATGATATCGGATACATAAGACTTAGTTCTTTCATAAGCAGAAACGCTGCAACCGAGTTCAAAACCATACTTGAACAGGGTTATGATAAAAAAGGATTTATTATAGACCTGCGTTCAAATCCGGGCGGATTGTTAAGCAATGCTATTTATATCTCTGATATGTTTCTTGACGGCGGAGTAATTGTAAGTACAGTTGACCGTGACGGTTACAAAGAAACTCAGAGAGCAACTAAAGGTATTATTACAAACAAACCCGTAATTGTACTGATTAACAAAGGTTCAGCATCAGCAAGCGAAATCTTCTCCGGTGCAATGAAAGATAACGGCAGAGCAATAATTATAGGGGAACAATCTTTCGGAAAAGGACTTGTACAGGAAATCAACAGACTGCCTTACGAATCAGGAATTAATATCACCATTCAAAAATACTTAACCCCGAACGGTACAGATATTAATAAAAAGGGCATTACTCCTGATATAGAGGTCAAACTTACGGAAGAAAACGTTAAAAATAAAGATGACGTTCAGTTGAAAAAAGCAATAGAAGTAATGCAAAAAGTTACAAATCGTTCTTCTATAGCAAATTACTAAAAAGATTAATGAATAACAAAAAACTCCCGAAATTCGGGAGTTTTTTGTTATGTAAATAAAAACAAGTCTTAAAAATTAATCATCTGACAAGTCATGTTGTTTTTCCACAAATTCAGCATGAAACTCGCCGCTCTGAGTCAAAAACTCAATAATCCTCTCGTTATATCTGTTATCAACAGCACTGAAAGGTAAAACCAATCCGCCAAATTCTTTTTCAACAGCTTTGATAACATTCAAGGCTTTATTCCTCGGCACATAGTCCATCTTTGTAACAACCGTAATTATCGGCAGGTTATAGGCCAGAACCCATTCCCGCATCTGATAATCATTTTTTTGAATTTCATGACGTCCGTCAATAAGCTGAATAAGACACCTTATCTGCTCTCTTTTCAAAAGATATTCTTCCAAATATTTCTGCCAGCGATTTTGAGCCTCCTTGGACACCTTTGCATAACCATACCCCGGCAAATCCGCAATCGTAAACAAATTTGAAAAATCAAAAAAGTTTATCAATCTTGTTTTCCCGGGAGTATTTGATGTTTTGGCAAGCTTTTTATGATTGGCAAGTGCATTTATAAAAGATGATTTTCCGACATTTGAACGGCCGAGAAGCGGATACTCGGGTAAATCAAAGTGCGGACACTGACTAAGTTTTTCCGCACTTATAACAAATTTTGCATTTATGTATTTTTTGCCTTTCATTTTGCCGATAATGCTTTCTTTTGCTGTTCTTTCAGTTTTTGTTTAAACAATACCGTCTGAAACAAATTGTACATTTTATCGCTGTCAACAACCGTAATTTGGGTCTTGTTATCCATAAAATCTATATTTACGGAGGGCTTCTGGTTAAATATATTGGATTGAATGTGTACTATTTGAAATAATCCGACTTTAAGAATACTTAAAGGTTCTTTCCAGAATACTTCAAAAGTCTTTCTGATATCAAATTTTTTCATTTTTCATACAGTGCTATTATATTTTCTTTTTATATTGTTCGATTTTTCTTAAAATATCAGCCCTGTCCAAAGCGTTAGGGTTCATAGAAAGATACTGGGTGTAATATTTAACAGCACCCTGATAGTTGTATTCTTTTTCAAACGCCATAGCCTTCAGCTTGGCAATACCCGGGCTGTTGTGGTAAAAGTCGATAGCACGGTTGCAGTATTCGATTGTTGAAGCATAATTCTTTTCAGCAAATTGTCTTTGAGCAACATCAAAGAATTCGTTAGATTTTGTTTCACACAAGTCAATATATGCAATTCCGTTTTTAGCAATAATATTATCAGGTTCCTGCATCAAAACTTTTTTCAAAGCAACACGTGCAGTTCTGAATTGTTTGTTATGAACAAGAATTTCTGCAAGATATAACTCGTCATCGACATTATTTGCAAAATTAATGGCATTTTCAAATGTATAAACCGCATCCTGTTCTCTGCCGAGAGCCAGATACGCTTCACCTTTAATTACATTATCCATAAGGTTATTTGAAGCCGACTGAACAATATAATTAAGACTGTCTTTAGTCATAGGCAGCTGGTGCGTAAGTTTTGCCAGTTTAATTTTTGCAAGATGCAAATCCAATCTGTCAGGAACTCTTTCGATAGCCTGATTAATATAGTCATATGCAAGATATAATTCTTTATTAGTAGTCATATCACCGCTGTCACCGCGATCTTTAGACATTTCGTAATATGTATTTGCAAGCCCGATAATGGCATCATTTCCATATTGAGCATCATCAATAAGTTTTGAGTAATAATCAAGAGCCTGATTATATTTTCTGGTTTCCAGAGATAAATCCGCAACTCTCATAATTGCATCGTTATAATGAGGGTTAATAGCAAGCACTGTCTTCAACTGTTCCATAGCAAATTCAGCGTCGGAACGTTTTTCGTAAATATTTGCCAGATTTATGTAAGGACGGGAGTTTTCAGGCTTTACAGTTACAGCTTTTTTAAATGAATTTATTGCAGCTGCCTGGTTACCCTGAACCAGATAACATTCACCCTGCAAGGTCAAGGCAGGAGAAGAATTCGGATTAATATGCAAAGAGTGGTTCAACCAAGTTAATGCTTTGTTGTAATCCTTCTGTCTGACCGCAACCTGAGCCAAATGGTACATTGCTGTAGGGTTATGAGAATTGTATTTTAAAGATTTCATCAAATAATCTTCAGCTGCAGTAAGGTTACCGTTAATCAACTCAAGATTTCCGAGGTTATCGTAAGCAGTTGCAAACTGTGGATTTATTTTAATAGCTGTTTCAAATAAATCTTTTGCATCATTTCTGTTTCCAAGCTGAAGAGTAGCGACACCCATAGCATTATAAGCTTGATAATAATTGTTATCAATATTAACGGCTTTTACAAATTCTTTAATTGCCTCATCAAGAAGATTTTTTGTATCACGAATATAAGTTACATCGGAAGAAGTTCTTCTTTTCATATAAACAAGCCCCTGAGCGTAATGCAAAGGTGCATAATCTGGATGTTCTTTTAACAAAGTATCCAATTCTTTCTGAGCCGGAGCCAATTTTTGCTGCTGAGCCATCCAGATAATTCTCAAAGATTTAGCTTCCAAATCATTCGGATATTTATTCAAAATATCTTTTAATGCAGCATCAGCCTCGCGATAATTGTTGTATTCAATCATTTTATCAACAGAGGCATATTTTTTGTAAACAGTGCTTCCCTTAGCTACCTTAGCCTGTAGTTCCGTAGAAAAAGCACACTGAACGCTTAGGATGTTTGCGAAAATTAATGAAGCTATTAATAATTTTTTACAATTCATGTTATCTCCTGGGATATTATTAAATTTTAATATTTTAATTCTTATAAAAATATTGTATAATAGTTACGGCAAAAAATCAATAAGGCAAATGATGGGTTTAAATTCAAGTTCAAAACATGATTTAGAGGATTTTCGAACATACATTCTTGTGGAGAGAAATTTTTCCAAACATACCGCAAAAGCTTACTGTTCGGATGTTTTAGACTTTTTGCTTTGGATTGGCGATATTGAAGCCTGCGAGGTTACATTTTCAAAGGTTCGTGAATATCTGCATTTTATTCAGAAATTCAATTATAAAAAAAACACAATAGCAAGAAAAATTGCCTCACTCAGAACTTTTTATAAATTTTTGTATCGGGAAAGAAAGATTGAAACAAATCCGGCAATGAATCTTACTGCTCCTAAACGTCCGAAAACTCTGCCAAAATTTTTGACGCCGTTTGAAGTTGAACAAATTCTTAACAACATAAAAATAGAAACACCTGCCGGATTCAGAAATAAAGCTATACTGGAACTTCTCTGGGCAACCGGAATGCGTGTTTCCGAACTAAGCGGATTGAATTTTGAAGATTTAAATCTCTCAAATAATGAAATAAGAGTATTCGGAAAAGGGGCAAAAGAGCGTATAATTCTTGTTTCCGACAGAGCAAAATCTTTTCTGGAAAGATATATAAAAACCGCAAGACCTCTTGTAGCAAAAGGTTACAGAGTCGATGAAAATGAGGATTCACCTGTCTTTATAAACAATACCGGCTACAGGCTGCAAACACGCACTATCAGAAACGTAATAAACGATGTTGTTGAAAGAATTCAACTTCCGAAACACGTAACACCGCACGTTTTCCGCCACAGCTTTGCCACTCACTTAATTGAAAACGGTGCTGATTTAAGAATAGTACAGGAACTTCTCGGTCACGCAAGTATTTCAAATACTCAAATTTACACTCACGTATCATCTCAACACTTAAAAGAAGTTTACAATGAAACGCATCCAAGAGCGTAATTATATTAAGCATTGTAAAGTTATATCTGTTTTATATACTTTCCGGGGCAATTTTTTTGTCAAGCTGTTTTTTATATAAATAACGAGGTATAATGTCTTTATGGATGATAAAAAAGAGAGAAATCTAACTGTAATAGAAAATACAAAAACGGAAGAAAAGGTTGAAAAAAAGGCTGACAAACTCCGTCAAACAAACCCTATTACAAAAAAACTGCTGGAATTTCACAACAGCAAAGTTAAAAAATTTTCCGTAAAAGACCTTTTTAAGCAGTAGAACAAAATTTATTTGTAAAAATCATTTATTTAGAGGATTAAAATCAAGTTTTCAGACGCTAAAATAAGAATGGGTGTAGAATAAACTTTTGGGGAGGAGAGTAATTATGGATTATTCTCAGGAAAAAACAGTTTATCCGATGACAAACGGTGAAATTTCATCTTCCATAACTCAAAGCTGGACAGAGCAGGCACTTGAATGCTATTCAATCGGATGTGACTGTAAAAAATGTTCTCTGGCAAAAGGTAATTATTCTTTTGTCTGCCAGATGCCCAAAGTAATCGAAATTTTAATTAATATAGCTGGCAAACCCCGAAACAATTTGGCATAGAACTCCTTTTTCTAATTTTAATTAACAGGTATAAACTTATACCTGTTTTTTTATTTATAAATCTAACCCGGGGCGTTTTGTGGTATAATAATTTCAAAAAGAGGTTTTTATGGTAACAATAAAACTTACAAAAATGCAGGGCTGCGGAAATGACTTTGTAATAATTGACTATTCTGAATACCAAAAGACTGCAATGCCAATGGATGAATTGGCTAAAAAGGTATGTGACAGGCATTTCGGAGTCGGAGCCGACGGAATGATTATCCCGAACCTTAACGGTGTACAGGCGGAAGGTGATTCACAAAAGGCTGATATCGGCTGGTATTTCTACAACTCTGACGGTTCAATCGCACAGATGTGCGGAAACGGTATGAGATGTTTTGCAAAATATGTTTATGACAAAGGACTTGTAAATAAAAAAGAATTTTCAGTAATGACAGGGGCCGGAATTATAAAACCGAAGATTTTGGATGACGGAAATGTCAGAGTTGATATGGGAATTCCGGTTCTTGAAGATGCAAAAATTCCATTTAAAGGAGAAAGAAAATTAAAGGCACTTGACAGAGAATTTGACATAACACCTGTTTCAATGGGTAATCCGCATTGTGTAATAATCGAAGAGGACGACCCTATGGAAATGGCTCTGAAATATGGTCCGATAATTGAAAAGCACGAATATTTCCCGGAAAAAACCAACACTGAATTTGTAAAAATAATCTCCGGAACCGAAATTGATATGCGGGTTTATGAAAGAGGCTGCGGAATAACTTTAGCCTGCGGAACAGGGGCGTGTGCATCCGTTGTGGCATGTGTTTTAAATAACTTAACAGAACAAACTGTCAAAGTAAATCTTCTCGGCGGGCCCGTATTTGTGGAATGGCAAGGAAGTCCGGCAGAACCTGCAAAAAATATTTTCCTCATAGGTCCTGCAAATTACAGTTTCACAGCCGAATACATGTTGTAAAAATAAATATATTCATGATAATATCAAAACATACACTAGAAAAAGGAGAAATAAATAAATGAAAACTTATGAACTTTTAACTGTATTTAAGCCTAACTTAGATGCAGAAGAAGTAGATAAATTAATCGCAAAAATCAACGATACCATTGTTGAATTTGGCGGAAAAGTTGATTCTACTGACAAAATCGGAAGAAAAAAATTAGCATACGATATCCAGAATTTCAGAGACGGATTTTTCGTGACTATGGTACTGGCATTGCCTGCTGATAAAGTTGCAGAATTCAAAAGACAGTTGAGATTAAGCGACAACATTATCAGAACAATGTTTATGGAAGTTTCTGCAAAAGCTTCTGTGTAGCGTAAGCGAGCTGAGGGCGGAGGCTTGACGGCG
>CALVBS010000008.1 GCA_944325865.1 Candidatus Gastranaerophilales bacterium
GCCACCGCCTGGGAAGATAACCCGATGCCAGCACCTAATTTAGAAAGCAGAGATTTGAATTAAATCTCTGCTTTTTTTATTTTGTTAAAATTTATTAAGTTAGAATTAAAATGGTTGAAACCAGCTTATAATGCCTCATAGGATAGGATAGGATAGGATGGGATGGCGAATAGCAATCTTTTGAAGGTATATTTTTTGTATATATTATAAATATATAAATTACAAATATTTAAATACATATAAGAAAGGAGAATGATATGTCAGATTATGTTATTAAGCGTGGCGATACTCTTTCAAAGATTGCAAAACAATATGGGACCAGTGTGGAGACATTAATGAAATTAAATCCTGGGATTAGGGATGGTAACACCATATTTGAGAACGAGAAATTAGTATTGCCGGAGTCGCAATCTAATTCAACTGAGTTTGGGAATAGGGATAAGCTAATAGTGGAAAAGAAAATGCCTGTAAATGCTGGTGATACTGTAGAATCATTAAAAGCTAACGGTAACACAGCACAGCGAGCTGCAGCCAGTATTTTTGATGCGGACGGAGACGGTAAATTTAGCAGCAAGGAGGCAAAATTATTCAATAATTCAACATTAAAATTAACCAAAGAAGAATTAACAATATATGATAATTCAGATGAAGAGAAACGCAGTTTGACGTTGAAATATGATGAGGAATACGGCCTGGAAAATTACAAGTACAAAAAAGTTCTAGTCGGATGGAATGAGAGAGGTGAGGAAAATAAAGAAAATTTACGATTGAAAGAAAACATGCTGAGAAATTTTCACAAGGGGCATATTACCATAGACAGGGATGAGTCGGTAGAGATTCAGGGTGCATCCGGACGTTTTGCAAGTGGTTTAAGCGGAAAGATATCCAGTGCAAATGGAAAAGGCGGAACTGTTGAGATACGGGATTCTCGAATTGATGTCTTGAAAACGAATGGAAATGAGGTAAAGGGAAGCGAATTAAAGGGGGAACACAAGATATTGTTATCTACTGGTTCTATAATAGCGGATAAGGATGCTGATATAGAGTTAAAAAATTCAGATGATATAGGTGTTGACAGGAAGAAAAGCAAATAAAAATACATAAGCGGCAGAGATATATACTCTGCCGTTTGGTAAAAAAAAGAGTCTTAGAAAGACTCTTTGGAATTAAGAATAGCTGGAAGTATGAAAAAGATTTTCACATTCAATACTTTTATTTAAATAAAGAAGTTCGACCTTTACAATTACCCAACCGGCTATTTTTTTGTATAATATTTTTATGGGAAGAAAAGCTAAAAAAAATATTCATACTTACAGAAATAAGTTTATCGCATTTATTTTTTCAGTTTTGCTTATAGCTAGCGGCATTTTTTATGTTACGCTTAACTATGTTCCGCAAAAACTTTATGAGACGCAGGATATGCGTTCAGGAATGAAAGAAGCTTATTATGTAAGTCAGTGGTGCCGTGATGATTTTGGTAAGCGTGAATTTGTTTTGTGGGATAATACAAGAGTTGACTGTTTAACTAAAGATTACGCCATTGAATTTGATTTCGCAAAAAAATGGGCTGAAAGTATCGGACAAGCACTCTACTATGCAAAAATGACCGGGAAAAAACCTGCTGTTACTCTGATATTAACCCAGCTAGAAGATTATAAGTATGTAAAAAGAGTTGAAAGATTGGATAACGGTATAAAAATATTTCTTATTAAAGCTTATTAGTTTGACTTTTTTACTCTTATTGTTATACATGAAATATGTTTATTTTGGAGTTATTTAAACGGAATAAAGAATGTAAGCATACAAAGGTTACTCCTGACAAAGATATCTGTTACTGTCCTGATTGCGGGGAATTAATAGAAAATCGCTGGTATATAACAAGATGTGCATGCTGCGGAATAAAATTGAAAGCCGTGATTAAAAATGGAAATATTGTTCCGGATGAGCATTATTGCCATAACTGCGGTGTTCATAGATTTATTATTGAACAGGTTGATAAGATAAATTTTGTGGATATAAATTATGCAGTGCTGGTAAAAGTTCCGGTAAAACCTCATTTTGATGAAGTGACTCAAAGCTGGACTGAAAGACATATTTATACAGCACCAAAGTTGATTAGGGGCTAGTACATAAAATTACATACGGTTACTGCTGCAATTATGCTGATTACATCGGCAAGCAGCCCGACAAGAAGTGCATAGCGTAGTTTCTTTATTCCTACAGCTCCAAAATATACTGCTAAAATATAAAATGTTGTTTCGCTGCTTCCGACCATAACCGCAGATAGAGTGGTTGCATAATTGTCTGGCCCCAGAGTATGGGCAATATCGGAAAATATTCCAAGTGCTGCTGAACCTGATAGCGGTCTGACTATCATTATCGGAATTATATCAGCCGGTATATTAAAATGGGCAAGTAACGGGGCGAATGTTTCTCCGGCTAACTCAATTATTCCGGAGGCCCTCAGCATTGATATTGCCACAATAATTGCCACCAGATATGGTATTATATTAACTGAAACTTTGAAGCCCTCTTTTGCTCCGTCTGTAAAGACTTCATATATAGGAACCTTTTTGATTAGTCCCATTGTTAAAATTAGTATTATTATAAAAGGCAATGCCCAGAGTGATATAAAATTCATTACGGAGTGAAACATCAGTCGCTATCCTCCTCAGAATTTTTATATCCGGATTGTTTACCAATAGGTTCTTCTCGCTCCATAGAGCAGTGAGATTTGATATATTGAGGTTTCCAGAATTTTTGGAAAATTTTTGCAAGAATTATTGCACTGATAAATGCTATTGCGGTAACCAGTAATGTCGGTGCAATAATTGATGTCGGATTTTTATAACCTATACCTATTAAAATTGCAATCACGGTTGCAGGCACAAGCTGAAATCCGGCGGTATTCATTGCAAGAAACATACACATAGCATTTGAGGCAGATGTTTTATCCTTGTTATGTTTCTGCAGTTCCTCCATTGCTTTTATTCCGATTGGGGTTGCGGCATTGGTAAGCCCGAATGCATTTGCGGAAAAGCTCATTGCAATATCTCCGATTGCCGGTGAATCTTCCGGAATTTCATTGAATAAACGTTTCGTTACCGGTTTTATGAGTTTTGCTATTATTTCAATAAGTCCGCATTGTTTTGCAATCTTCATCATACCGAGCCAGAATGCCATTATTCCGATAAGCGAAAATGCAACTTTTACCGATAATTCCGCACCGGATAGTATTGCATTGACGACATTTGGCAATCTCCCGTTTATCGCTCCTGCAATAATTGATATTACAATTAAAAAATAGAATATGTAATTCATATACCAATTAAAGCATTAACAGCCTGAGCGGTCAATTTATTAATCATCTTCCTCCGGTTGTTTTGCCTGAAACCATGGATAATCCGCTTTCATCTCCCAGCCGACATATTCAATTAATCTTGTGCAAGCATGACGTCTGCCCTGTTAATATATATCTGTATTATCAGTATTATCTTAAATAGCTGTCCATTAATTGTTTTCTTGTTTTCTATTGAAAGCTGCAGCTTGATGCCAGCTGTGCTTGTAAAATAAAAAAGAGCTTGGAATTTTTTTCCAAACTCTTTTGTTTTTTAATTCGGTTTTTAAATCTTAAACCAATTCTTTAACTTCAGCAGCAAATACTTTCGGATCCAATTTGATACCAGGGCCCATTGTTGTTGCAAGGTAAACTGATTTTACAAATGTACCTTTTGCTGCAGACGGTTTTGCTCTTAAAATTGCATCAGCTAAAGTTGCATAGTTCTTAACGAGATCTTCGTTAGAAAAATCAACTTTTCCGATAGGACAGTGAATCATACCCTGTTTATCAGCTCTGAATTCAACTTTACCGGCTTTTGCATCTTTAACAGCTTTTGCTACATCCATTGTAACTGTTCCTGTTTTAGGGTTTGGCATCAAGCCTTTAGGACCTAATACACGTCCTAATTTACCGAGCATACCCATACAATCAGGTGTTGCAATAAGTGTATCAAATTCAAACCAGCCGCCTGAAATTTTATCGATAATTTCTTCAGCTCCTGCATAATCAGCACCTGCATCTTTTGCTTCAGTTGCTTTTGCACCTTTTGCAATAACACATACTCTGACAGTTTTACCCAAACCTGCAGGTAATACAACTGTAGATCTGATCTGCTGGTCAGCCTGACGAACATCAATACCTAATCTCATATGGCATTCTACCGTTTCGTTAAATTTTGATGTTTCTTTTGATATTTCCTGTAATTTTTTCAATGCATCCACTGCAGTTGCAGGCTGTGTAAAGTCTGCAAGCATTTCCTGCACTTTTTTCTGTTTTTTAGTTAATTTTGACATTTTTAAATTTCCTTTCATGGTGTTAGCGGAGTTTTTAACTCCTTCCATTTACTATTCTTTTACTGTAACGCCCATTGCTCTGCAAGAACCTGCAATCATTTTCACTGCAGCTTCCATTGTGGTTGCGTTAAGGTCGTTCATTTTTATTTTTGCGATTTCTTCAAGCTGTTCTCTTGTGATTTCAGCAACTTTATCTTTGTTAGGGGCTGCTGAACCTTTAGAAAGATTCAAAGCTTTTTTAATCAATACAGGTGCCGGTGGTGATTTTGTTACGAATGAGAAACTTCTGTCTTCGTAAACATCAATGATAACCGGGATAATATATCCTGCTTGAGATTCGGTTTTTGCATTGAATTGTTTGCAGAAATCCATGATATTAACACCATGCTGACCCAGTGCCGGACCAACCGGTGGTGACGGATTTGCTTTTCCTGCTTCAATTTGAAGCTTGATTTTTCCTACTACTTTTTTAGCCATTTTTTTCTCCTTTTGTGGTACTAACGGTTTTTGCCGGCTCTGGCAAAAATCCTTCCACCTTTCTTGTACTATTTTGGTGAATTTATTTTCACCTGACTGAATTATAATTTGTTAATTTGTTTGTATTCCAATTCAACCGGAGTTTCACGTCCGAAGATTGAAACATTTGCACGAAGTTTAGACTTATCAGGATAAACTTCAATAATGTCTGCGATAAAGTCTGCGAATGGTCCGGAGATAATTCTGACTTTGTCGCCTGCTTTAACATCAAGTTCAATTTTCTGAGTGGTTGAAGTTGAGCGGTTAATAATTTTCTTAATTTCACTGTCTTTTGCAGGAATCGGACGTTTAGCAGAACCGACGAATTTAGTGACTCCGGCAGTGTGTCTTACTACATACCAGCTGTCTTCATCCATAATCATTTCAACAAGAACATAGCCAGGGAAGATTTTTTCTTCACGTTCCTGTTTTTTCCCGCCTTTCATCTGGGTGACTGTTTTTTGAGGAACTTCAACACGGAAGATTTTTTCACCCATATTCATATATTCAATACGTTTTTCAAGGTTCACTTTTACTTTATTTTCGTGACCGGAGTATGTGTGAACAATGTACCAGCGTTTTTGATTTTTCTTTGCTTTTTTAGCCTCTTCTTTAGCCTGTTCTTCTTCAGCTGCAGCGTCTTTTTCTGCCTGAATATCTTCGTTCAGCTGTTCTTCCATTGATTTTTCTTTTTTAGTCATAAGCCACCTTATCTTTTATTTTTCCTGCAAATGTCGGGGTTTGCGGTTATTTGATTAAACCAAATATACTTTTAAAGATTATATCCATTAAATATACTGCAACCGTAAATACAAATACAATAATAATAACAAAAACGGTTTCTGTTATTACTTGTTTTCTTTCAGGCCAGTTAATCTTACCCCATTCAGTTCTTACACCTCTGAAGTAAGTTTGTATTGAATTTACTATTTGCTGTACTTTCGGATCCATGTTTTTTATTTCCTTTTATTGTTATAAAATCGCGCCCTGAAGGACTCGAACCCTCGACATCCGGTTTTGGAGACCGACGTTCTACCAACTGAACTAAGGACGCAAATAAGATGTTCGGCTGACAGAAGGCAAGAAGACAAGCTAATTAAAATACATGGCCTCTTGACCTTTTGACATCCGGACTTCTTTATTTTGTTTCCTTGTGGTTGGTGTGTTTTTTACATTTAGGGCAATACTTGCTTAATTCAAGTCTTTCCTTAATGTTTTTCTTGTTTTTTACTGTAGTGTAGTTTCTTTCTTTGCAGTCTTCACAAGCAAGAACTACCATTCTGTCATTTTTTCCTTTGATACCCATTTTCTGTATTTCCTTTATTGTTTTTATTGATTTTTACTTTATTTTGTCCTTTCTAAAATAGAATGTGATAACGTTACACATTCTATCTGAATCGGCTTATGTTTTTATAATACCTCAAACAAAATAAAAAGCAAATAAATTGTAAACAAACAATAAGAATTTGCATTAAAAAAGACCATCTGAAAGATGGCCTTTTTAGTATTTGATAAAAATTTATTTCATACTGTAATTTGAACTTGAAGCGTAGGCTGAATCATAATCACTGTATGAAGATGTCCTGAGCTGTTCCATATAAACCTGCCCGTTTTTAACAATTTGCTGCTGCTGGGCAAGATTTTTTTCAAGATTTGTAAGAACTTGTTCTGCATATAATTCTGCACCTTCTTTAGTTTTTAAGGCATCTTGAGCAGCCTGCATTCTGATATTATCAGCATCTTCAAGTGCTTTTCTTTTCAATTCTTCGCATTCTTCCTGAACCTGATTTCTGATTCTGATACCTTCTCGTTCTACTGCTTTAATGAAATCTGCTTCAGAAAGTTTTCTGTCAGCTTCTGCTTGAGCATCTGCAACAATTTTTTCTGCTTTCTGCTGTGCTTCCATCTGTAATTCATCTCTGCGTCTGAGGAAAGCTCTTGCTTCCTGAACTTCCACAGGTAAAGATGCATATATTCTGTCAATCAAAGTTTCTATTTCTTTAGGTTTTACAACTACATATCTTCCGGGAATTATCGGAAAACTTTCGTCTATCGACAATTCCAGCATTTTTAATAAATCAAATACTCCATTTTGCTGCATGGTTCTACATATACCTTTCTTAATAATATCATTCTACATAAGCGTAAAATGTTTGTCAAATAATTATCTTTTATTTTAAGATACATTACGCGTTTTTAAGAATTCAAATACCGGTTCCGGAACAAATTTTGATATATCTCCGTTATTTATAAAGATTTCTTTAATAGTACTGGAAGATATAAAGTTGTATTTAGGTTTTGTTGTCAGAAATACTGTTTTAATATCACTGCACAGGGCACTGTTTGCTTGAGAAAGCTGAAGTTCATATTCAAAGTCTGAAACTGCACGCAGCCCTCTTATTAGTATTTGGGCGTTTTTTCTTTTTGCATATTCGATGGTAAGGCCTTCAAAACTGTCAACCTCAACATTTTCAATATCTTTTACACTTTCCCTAATTAGTTTTACACGCTCGTCAACAGATAAAAATCCTTTTTTTTCGGAATTTCTTGCGACAGCAATGATTACTTTATCAAAAATGCCAGCTCCTGTTTTGAGAATATCCAGATGTCCTTTTGTAATCGGGTCAAAACTGCCCGGATATATTGCTATTTTCATATAGAAATCCTTTCTGTTTAACTATTATAATATAAACAATTTTTGCATAAAAATATTAATAAGAACGCTAGCACTCTTTATAAAACGAGACTATGGTTCCTATAATATTATTATTTATATGGTAATTTATAAATATGGTTAAGAGTGCATATATTCATATCCCTTTTTGTAAGTCAAAATGCAATTACTGCTCATTTGTTTCTTATCCGGATTTGGACTTGAAAGAAAGATATTTGAGTGCTTTAAAAAAAGAGATTGATTTCTATTACGAAAAAGAAAATTTGAGAACATTATATCTCGGCGGCGGTACTCCTTCTATATTGTCTGTTGAAGATATTGACAGTATCGTAAATCTTTTTTCTTTTGATACTGCACCGGAAATTACGGTGGAATTAAATCCGGAAAATCTTGATGAAGCTTACTTTAAAGGATTAAAAGGTGCGGGGGTTAATCGTATAAGCATAGGCTGTCAGACTTTTAACGATGAAATTTTGAAATACATTGCACGGCGGCATGATTCTTCTCAGGTTAAAAATGCGGTTAAAGCAGCTCAAAATTGCGGATTTGATAATATTAGCCTTGATTTTATATACGGACTTCCATCGCAAAGTCCGGATGATTTTGTGTCAGACTTAAATATTGCAGTTTCACTCGGTGTTCAGCATATTTCATTGTACGGGCTTAAAATTGAAAAAGGTTGTTATTTTTATACGCATAAACCGGAAAATTTACCTGATGAGGATATGCAGGCTGATATGTATTTGAAAGCTATAGAAATTCTTGAACCTTTCGGGTTTAAGCATTATGAAATAAGTAATTTCGCGAAGAATGACTTTTCTTCCCGTCATAACTTGAATTACTGGGATAATAATTATTATTACGGATTCGGAATGGCTGCACACGGGTATGTTAACGATAAAAGGTATGCAAATTCTAAAAATTTTGAAAATTATTTTGAAAATCCGTTCAGGCATGCCGAAGAACATGTTGTATCTTTGCAAGAAAAACTTGAAGAGGAAATCTTCCTTGGTTTCCGCAAAATGGATGGATTGGATATTAATAATATAAATCATAAGTTCGGCATTAATTTTGAAAATAAGTATTCTGATATTTTAGCGAAATATACCGAATATGGTTATCTTTTGAAAACGTTATCAGGCTATAAACTATCAAATGAAGGTATCCTTATCAGTAATACAATTCTTTCTGAATTTTTAAATTAAAAAGCCTCATGTTTTATTACATAAGGCTTTTATATTTATATAGAAAAGAGTCATGTTATTTTTAAGCAAAAATTGCTTTTGCAGTGTCTTCAGCGGCTTGTTCTCCGGCTTTAGCTGTATCTGCAGCTGCGTCAGTTGCGGCATCTGCAACGTCTTTAGCTCCTTTACCTTTGAATAAATTTAAAACAGGTGTAACCATTTTTTCGTCAATCCAGTTACCGATTTCGGCAAGTTTACTTGTGAATTTTCCAACCCCTTTAGCTTCGGGATCAATTTTTAAAACATTTCCTTTTTTCAAGCCGAACAAAGCAAGTCCTGCTACAACAATAGCCCCGATAATTCCACCGATAATTTTGCCTGCTTTTCCTTTTTTAGCAGGTGCATCCGCAGCAGGCTGAATTCCTGCATTCTCTGTATTGGGTTTTGTTGTAAATTTACCTTCACTTTGAATTAATTTTTGAAAATCTTCAGCGGAGTTTCCGGCCTGTACAGCTGCCTGCTGTTGGCCTCTGAAACTTACACCTGATACTGCACTTAACATGAGATGACCTCCTTTTACTTCACACTAAAACTTATACCTATATAAAACGACTGACAATTTAATTTTGTCACCAACCCGTTATTTTTACAATAATCTTTACAAAAATTTACAAAAATTTTGGAATATTTTAAAAACATGTGTAATCTATATTGTCAGGAGGAGATAAAATGAGCATGGAACAAGAAACTTTAATTTATGTAGAAGAGAATGATAAAGCAGAAGCAAGGATACTTTCACAGAGCTTTGCCAAAAAGGAAACAAAAAGCAGGGCATATATAAATGCTCTCGGGGCTGAACTCGGTATGAAATATCTGGCTTTAGAAAATATAAATAATTCAAGAATTTATAATATGCATTCAGTCCATAAAATTCTTGAGGAATTTGATATATCCGATATTATGCTTAATAATATTCATATTGATGTTCGTGTAGTTTTTGATGAAAACTATATATTTGTTCCGAAATCTCATTTTGAATACGATATTCTTCCTGATGTTTATTTTGTGCTTTTACTCGCGGAAGATCATTCTCATGCTTCTTTTTTAGGTTTCTTTGAACCAAAATTAATTAATAAAAATAATCAGAATAAAGATTATTACTTTATTGAAAAAGAAAAATTGACGCCTCCTTCAAATTTAAAAACTTATATTGAAAATTTTAAGGGCAATACCACTAACTCTTTATCAGATACCGAAAATGAAAAAGCTGAAATTTTGATGGTGTCTATGGCAGATCAGAATATATCTTCGGCTGAAATAAAAGAATTATTAAAATTATTACAAAAAAGTGCAGATTTAAGAGATAAATTTATTGAATTTGAAAATTTCGAATTGCTTGCATATAAAGCAGAGCATTCTCCGTATGTGAAAATTCCTGAAACATCAGAAAATGATGAAGTTATTGACACAACTATTGATGAATTGAAAGGAAGTATTGAAGACGAAGAGTTAATGACAGGTGAAGTCAATGAACTTAACGGAGAGCAGGCTGTTGAAGATTTGGAACTTGGAGAAGTTGATGCAGAAGGGCTTGACGAAAATTCCGATGTCTCAAATCTTGAATCTGCAGTAGATGCATTAAATGCTGTAGAAAGTTCTGCTGAAATCGCAGAATCTGTTGCCGCAGCAGAAGATTCTATTGCTCTTGCGGCAGGTGCCGCTGCTGCAGGTGCTCTTGCCGAGACAGCCGAAATAGTTGCGGATACAGCTGTTGAAACAGTGCAGAGTGCTGTTGCTGAAAATAAAAATAATGAGGATGTGGCTCAAAATGTTGAAACTGAATCTCAAGACGAGTTGCTGAATGCAAGTATTGATGATTTGCCGTCATTAGATATGGCGTCTTCAGGGGAGGAGTTGGCTATGGACAATCTGCCTGAGCTGGATTCTATGCCGGACTCTTTTGATAATATTGAAGATGCCGGTAATTCGACTGCTGGCGATGGTATGATGACAGGTAACGTATCAGATTTTTCGGATGAAGAGACCGGCATGGCTGATTTGGATCAACTTACTGCAAAAGCTAGTGCAGGCAATTTCTCAGAAGCATCTTTGGATGACTTAATGGCGGATGATACCGGTTCTGATTCGGAAGAGTTGAGCAGTATTGAAAGTCTTCAGGAAGAAACAGCACGTCAGAAAGGGTTATTACCTTCTATTGATGATGAATCAATTCTTGAAAGCAGTTTGGATTTTTCTAAAGTTGAAGCTGTTCCTCAGGTTAATGAAGCAGACTTGAAAACAGGTTTTGAAACAGTAGATATATCAGGTTTTGATGCTATTGCACCTGAAGTCCGTCTGGAAGAAGTCTCTTTGAGCGAAGATGAAGTTCTTGATATTTCAGATGTTGAAACAAAACCTAATAATCTCGGTGATAATATTAGTGAGACCATTGAGTTTAATAATATTAGACCTGTGAATAATTCTTGCGAAAATCAAACACACAAACAAAAAACAGCACCAACCGCAAGTCTTGATGCATTCGGAACACTTGAACCGCTGGATGGAGCTAATGATAGTTTGTTTATTGATGATTTGGATAATATGGATTTATCAATGGATACTAAACCTGCTCCTGCTGCGAATAATGCATCGGCACAGAAAAAGCCGGCAACTCCTATGGATGTTGATTTAAGCGGTTTCCAGTCGCTTGATATGGAGTCTTTCTCATATGTTCCGCTTGCAGAGGCTCAGAAAGATACTAGCATTCCGATAGAAAAAGAAGAGGAAGATCTGGCAAAAGCTTTATTAGGTGATTTAGATATGAGCAGTTTGGATTCAATTCCTGATTTTGAAGCTGCTCCAAAGACTATGCAGACGCAACCTGAAAAAGATACTGCTGTTGTTGATAATACTACACCGCATACTCCTAAAGGAAGTCTGGCTGAACAGCCGCCAGGGGAACCGGAAATGTTATCGTTTGATTTTGATACGGCACCAGCAACTCCAAAGCAGGAAACTCCTGTTGCAGAAGCTCCTGCAACTGATGTTTCAATTCAAAATGAGGTTCAGGCTCAAGCTGAAAGCAATGACGAATCTTCTGTTTCTTTAGATGGATTAGAATCTTTGGATTCTCTTGATTCTGTTGACTCTTTGAGTGTGGATGATATTATCGATTCTCCTGAAGAGTCAAATGTAGATGTTGATTTAATTTCAAAAGCTGTTGATATGGATGTTGCACAGGATACCCAAATGGCAGAGGGTACAAACAGTTCGGCAACGGAAACTGCTTCCGAAGCTTCTGCTGATGATATGTCTTTTGAAGATATATCGCTTGATGATTTATCACAACTTACTGATGGTCTGGATTCTAATGAACCTCTGCAGGATTCTCCGGCAGCTCCTGTATCAGCTCAATCTGCAGCTGCAGCTTCTTCTGCCCTTACGGGAAGTCTGGACGAACTGGATGCATTAAGTGCGGTATCACCGGCTAATTCCGGATTAAATGACAGCAATAATTCTAATTTAGGAACATTATTTAATGATTCGCTTAATAGCGGTATGTCTGATGACTTTGTAGATGAAAATTATACTCCTGTTGAGACGAGTGGATTTGTACCATCATTGCCTCACCTTCCGGAAAGACAATCCGCCGGTAAGGGTAAAATTATTGGTGCGGTTATCTTTGTGGCATTGCTTGCGGCCGGTACGTTTTTTGGTCTGAGTATGAAAAATAAAAATGAACTTGCCGATGTTGAGGCCATTTCACAACCGGTTCCGGAGAATAATGAAGCTGCTCAAAATAATACAGGATTACCGCCTGTACCTGGAACTTCTGAGACTACGGCTCAGGAAGATAATACAAATTTGATGGCTAATGCTCCTGAAGTTATTGACATGCCTCAAAATCAGGCAGAGCCTACAAATGTAAAAAAAGATGCATCAAAAGATGCAAAAGTTACCGGAGCAAAACCGGTTAATCCTGATGGTGCGGTTATGTCTGTTAAAAAATTGTCATGGGAACTTCCTGACTATCTTTCATACAGTCAGGAGATGAAAAAATATCTTCAAACTGCAGGAAGAAGTATAAAACTTACGTTGACAAGTGATTTACTTCTTGCCTCGGAATATGCATATTCAAATCAGGTAAAAGTTTCCCTGAAATTGTCAAAAGACGGCAGTATAATGGATTCTAAGATAATAACCTCAAGCGGTTCAAAAGAAATTGATGATATTGTGTTACAAACTGTTAAACAAACATTAAATGTAGTAAAACCCGCTCAGGGAGAGGTTCCAACACCTGATTTTAATCTGGGACTTATAATTAATTTCTAACTATGTTATAATGCTGTAAGATAAGGAAATGAATACGTGGAATTGACTCAGGATAAAATAGAGCTGATTGAAAAACTAATCAGGAATGACAGAAAGTTCGTTAATAACGAGGATTTGTATGAAGATTTTTTCAATGAAATGTGCAAACGTTCCATGCCGATTGTGAATACAATAACTTCGGATGCAACGTTAGAAGCTTATTTGAGAAAAATCGCCACAACAAGTATTATTAATGTTCTGAAAGATTCCGGCAGATTGAGAAGAACCCGTGAAGGGTATTCGTCCGTTAAAAATATTCCGCTTAACAATGAAGAAAGCGAAACTTCCGTAAATTATTCCAATGCAAAAATCCAATATAATATTATTGATTTTGAAAGTAATCCGGAAGATATAGCGGTAAAAAATGAAATCTTGCAAAAAGTTATTGATGCTCTATACTCTGTAAATAACGCTGAGCCGGATAAACAATATTTGAGAATTTATAAATTAAGATATGATGAAGGTATGACTCAAAAGGAAATTGCTCAGGAGTTGAATCTTTCTCAGGCGGAAATATCTAAAAGATTGTTTAAATTGATGGAAAAGGTGAAAAAAGCGTTTAACTAATCGGGATTCTAATAATGAAGTGTCCAATTTGTAAAAAGACAATTCCGGACAATACGCTTAAATGTCCATATTGCAAAACCAGAACCGGTTTAATCTGTAAAAATTGTCATACTGTAAATACTATTTTTGATATCGTGTGCAGGAAATGCGGTGAAGAAATCCTAAAGCTTTGTCCTGAATGTAGTTGTGTCAATTTTCCAAATGCAAAAAAATGCAGAAATTGCGGATTTACGTTTAATGAACCGATAAAAGTCAGGGCGGTTACGCCTGAATCTTTGGAACCATTGGAATATCCTGCTAAATTTGTATCTCAAAAGGCTGCAAAAGGTATGCTGGAGAGAGGGCTTTTGTCCAATAAAAAGATTTTTTCATTAAGCGGAGCAAGAGGGCTGGGAAAGAGTGTCGTTGTTTCTCAAATAATGGCTGAATTAAAGGATAGTCAGTTTATATGGTTATACGGCAAATGCACTCCTATTACTCAGCTTACTCCGGGCGGATTAATTCAGGATATTTTATTTAATTTATTTAATCTGCCTAATTTTTGTATTAACAGTTTAAAATTTAAAAAAGATGCAACCAGATTTTTTCAAAATGAATTTCCTTATCTCTCATATAGTGAAGTTTTGGATTTTTTGAATTTTTTATATCCTGCAAAATTCGGTGTATTTGAAGATTTGGTGGTTAACAAAAATAAGACTTACTCTTTTTTGAATAAAATTTTCGATAATATTGTTTACAACAGCAAATTCGTATTTGTTATTGATAACTTTGATAATGTTGACGGATTTTCTTACGAATTTTTGAATAATTTTATCAAAAAAGATAATATTTGGGATAATCTTAAGCTTTTATTAATATATAACGAAGCAAAACCTGCTAAAGGTTTTTTTAATTTTAATGATGCAACTAAAAACATTTATCTTGATGTAAGCCTTGCTCCTTTTGAACCTGAAGAAATGATAGAATTTGTTCACAGAAAGAAAAGTGAGACAGAGAATTTCCCTAAATTTACAGAGCCTGAAAATCGTGCAATGTTTGTAAATTGTAAAGGAAATCCTGCATACCTTGAACAGGCTCTTGCTTTGAAATTAGATTGTAGTGAGAATGGGGTTGATTTTGTGCCGCCCAGAAATTATTCAGATCTTATAGCGGCACGGCTTGATATATTGAAAGAAGCTCACAAAACAGCTTATGTTACACTTATTGCTTCGGCGGTTCTGGGTGATAAAATTAATCTTAATTTAATTAAGCAGATTTTTGAGTTTACGGATAATCAGTTTGAGGAGATTATTGAATATCTTGAAAAATTAAGTTTTGTCGCACCTTTGAATGATATTTTTTACCGGTTTAAAGATTTGCTGCTGTGGGAAACTATTATGAAGGCTGCAAAGGCTGATGCAAGATTTGTCGATATTAATACAAAAATTTGCAATTCTCTCGGTAATTTTACACTAAATTCCAACGCTATTTTTGGTGTTATGGCACAGAATTTGAAACATCCGCAGTTAGCTCTGGATATTTGGACCAGAAATACCCGTCTTGCGGCATACATAGGTGATGCAAATCTTTATGCAATATCACAGAAACAGTGTCTCGCACTGATTAATGAACTTGATGACAGTGAGACTTTGAAAATAAGATATAATATATCGGAAAGACTCGGTAAGCTTCTTTCGGACTACAATCCGTCAGAGGCAATGGATTATTTGCCTGATGCTATTGATAATGCTCAAAAAGCGGGTGATGTACCGAAAGAAATTGAACTTCTGGGTTATATGGCAAGCTGCTGTCTTAAGACAGGAAATTATTTCGGAAATGTGGAATGTGTTGATGCGGTTCTTCAAAAGACTAATCCTGAAATGGATTTGGAAATTGCTATGGTTAAGTGTGAAGAATTGCCGGCTCTGCTTGCTATCGGGAATTGCGGTCAGATAGTTAATATGGTTGATAACGAGATTATGCCTGTTTTTGATAAATATCTCGGAAAAACTTATACAAAGTTTAATATTCCTCTTGATCTGGTTTTTGAAAGCTGGCTTAAGACTTATCTTATATTAACAAATGCATTGATTATGCAGGGTAATGACCGTTCTTTTGAAATTTTGACAATCTTGTTTGACGTCATTGAAAGAAATTCCGTCAGTGACGAAAATTTTGTCGGTAAATGTAAACTCGCACTTGCATTTGCAAATACTATGAAAGGTGACTTCAATTCTTCTGAAAAATTGCTTGAAGAAATTCTGAAGGAATATAAACTTTCTATGGATAATGAGGCTGTTTTACGATGGAATTTAATTAATATTATCAATAATTTCTTCAGGAAAAACTATGACGGTTTGCAGGAAGATTTATTCCAGATAGTAACATTTGCAAATAATAACGACGATAATTTTACAAAAAATATTCTGAAATCTTTACTTGGTAAAATATTCAAAGATAACAGCCAGACAAGACAGGCTCTTGAAATTTATAACGACCAGATTACATATTTTTCAAAAGAAAAAATGGCACTCGGAGCTTTATTGAACTGGTATTTAATATCTGATGCAACATTAATTACAGACGGACCTTATGCCGCTCAGGAAATTGCTATGCAGGCTCTTGAAGTTGCTGAAAATCCTAAGATTGATAATTATTTCTTTGCAGTTCTTTTGAAAATGGTGATTGCAAAAGCTGCTATCACATTATCTGACCTGGATACAGCTAAAATGTATATAGAAACGGCTATTGAAACAGCAAAAACTTATAATATGAACGATTTACTTTCACGTCTGTATTTGATGTACGGCAAATATTTTCAGGAAGCCGGACTTGTTGAATCTGATATGCAAGGTGAGTATCTGAACGGAGCTGTCAGAATGTATTCAAAAGCAACCGAACTTGTTAAATTGACAAGAAATAACACGGTTCATATTGAAATTGAAAAAGCAAAAAATGTTTTGAAATCTTTCTGTCAGCTTAATGGTATTAAGTTAGGTTAGTTTCTTATTTGCAGAGTAAAAGATTAAAATTTTTTATGTATTGAAAATTCTGTCTCCTGCATCACCCATTCCAGGAACAATATATCCTTTTTCATTCAAATGATCGTCAACCGCTGCGGTTGTTATTTCTATGTCAGGATAATGTTTTTGAATATTTTCTATTCCTTCGGGTGCTGCAATTATACAAATAATTTTTATATTATCAATAGGGATTCCTTTGTCAGCATAGAGTTTAATAGCTTCAAGAAGTGTGTTGCCGGTTGCAAGCATAGGATCGGTAAGATAAATATAAAATTTTTCAGGATTAGGGGCTTCCATCGGGACTTTATTATAGTACCATATAGGTTTTAATGTCTTTTCATCTCTGTACATCCCGATGTGTCTGATACAGGCCTGTGGAAGAATATCGATTGCTTCATCCGTAAAAATTAATCCGGCTCTCAATATCGGAGATATAATAATTTTTATGTCAGGATCAATAACTTTAGCTGTAAATGTTGTCAGCGGAGTTGTAACTGCCTGATTTACCAGAGGAAGATTTCTGGACGCTTCGTATAGAAGACATCTTGTAATTTTTCTCGTAGCAATTCTAACCCCCTGACTGCTTGTGTTTTTGTCCCTCATTATCCGTAAGTTCTCCAGAACTACCGGATTGCTGATGATATTCACTTTTTCTGTCTTCATATTTTATCCTCTCTTTTGTTTTTTCTTTAAATTCTATTCGTTTTTGGGATAAATCGTCAAGCAAATTATCAACCTCTTTAATCATTTCTTCATTTTCGTCCAGAGATACTGGCTTCGGTTCGGGCATGAACTTCGCAACCTCCTCCGAAAAATATACGCCTTTTTGAATCATAGCCCCGAGTTGATTGAACATATCACAAAGCAAGCCCAGTGCTGAATTTAATCTTTTCGGAGCTTGAGTAAGAATAAGTTTATTACTTGCAAGACTGGTGCTGTCAGGCGGGTATATTTCAAGAGATTTTGACCCTGCCATTCCATTAAATTCAACTGTTGCGATAACCCCTTTGGGTAACGTTACATCAGGTACTGTAAGAACAAATTTTACATAAACTCTGTCATCAACAATCTGGACATTTTCAACATATCCTATCTGAACGCCCATCATTCTGACAGAAGAACCAGAAATCAGTCCGTCAACATCAGGTAAAAATATTTGATATCTTTTTAATTCGTTATGCTTTTTAAAGTTATAATGTTTAACCCCGAGAAGTACAATACTTAAAATAATTATCCATATTAAAACTTCCAACCACTGAAATATTTTAAATTTGTCTTTGATATTCATACTTTTCATTATACATAAATTCGAAATTTTTTACTACTTGCGAAATTTTTTTTTATATTATATCATTATAGATAACTAATGATATAGAAATGTGAGGTTTACAATGGAGCAGATTATAAAAGTAGCATGGGATTTGAATGAAAATACCGACAACAGATATCAGCTTGTTTATGAAATAGCTGAACTTGCCAAAAAACTTGTTGATGAAAATCAGGCTAAAAAGGCCCATGATGAATTTGCTTTTGAAGAAAATTACGATACGGGATATACAAGAGAAAATCCTGTTGAACATGCCATAATGGTTAAAGCATCGGAAGCCGATGATAACCGTTTGGTAGGTTAATTTATTTTTGTGAAGAACCGCAGGAGTATGTATTCCTGTGGTTTTTTGTGTATTAAGAAGGGGTGTTTATATGGAAGATACAATAAAGTTTATTGAGGAAAAAATCGGAACTTTTAGACCTGAAATAGCTGTAATACTTGGCTCTGGTCTGGGTGAACTTGCTGATGAATACTCTGATATAGCCATTCCATATTCAGATATACCTCATTTTATAAAATCAACTGTGCAGGGACATAAAGGCAGATTGGTTTTTGCTTGTATCGGCGGAAAAAATGTTGTCATGATGCAGGGGCGTAATCATTTTTACGAAGGGCATACCATGCAGGAAATAACCTATCCGGTAAAGGTTATGAAGAAACTCGGCGTGAAAACTGTTATACTGACAAATGCTGCCGGTGCCGTCAATGAAACTTTTGTACCATCGGATTTAATGCTTATTAAAGACCATATTAATTTTATGGGGGCTAATCCGCTTGTAGGACCGAATGACCCTGAGCTGGGCGAAAGATTTCCGGATATGACCGAAATTTATAAAAAAGATTTAATAGCACTTGCGAAAGATTGTGCAAAAAATCTCGGTCTGGAGTTGAAAGAGGGTGTTTATTTTGCGAATTCAGGACCGAGTTATGAAACCCCTTCAGAAATCCACATGGCAAGACTTCTCGGTGCTGATGCTGTAGGAATGTCAACTGTTCCGGAGGCTATTGTTGCTAATTACTGCGGAATGAATGTCCTTGGGATAAGCTGTATTTCAAATGCTGCATCTGCTCATGACGGAGAAAAACTTTCTCACGAAGAGGTTATTGACACAACCAATAAGGCAAAAGAAAAGTTTAAAAAGCTGGTCGTGAAAATTATTCAAAGTTTATAACTTTCAAATTTATTAATTGTTAAGATTTATGAATGGCTGAAACCCGCTTATATCAATACTTGTTTAAATTTAATTGTATTCCTTAGCAATAAATCAACGAAAAATACGTTAAAATATATATATAGAGTATATAATAAAGGAATACGTTTATGGGTGTCAGCGGAAACAATAACATGCAAAACATGTATAGTACGCAGTTGAGCAAACAAATGCAGATTGGTTTGCAAAGTTATAAAACTCAGTCCGGAGCTATTGGTGACAGAAATTCATTTCAGGCTGCAGGCAGGGAAGCATCGTCTATTTTCAGGCAGACAAGAGCGGCTGAAAATACGCAGGCAAATATGGCCGAACTTGCACAAACTGCTGCAATGATGGGGCTTAATGTTGATTTGAATCAGCTTGCCGCGATGTATGACTCAAATGGTGACGGAAATATAAATTCCGCTGAAAAATCAAAAATTGAAAATGCCATGAATATGATGTATATGCAGCAGACACAACAAATGGCATATGCGAATATGCAGGGTGGCAGTACTACTCAGGCTGCAGCTTCCGGCGGTGGCGGCGGATTTAATATCGGGGATGCCGTTTCAACTATAACCGGCGGGCTTGGTGAATTGTTCGGCAAAGGTTCTTCCGAATCGGGTGCTTCCGAGGGAAGTTCGGGAGGTAACTGGCTTTCTAAGGCTGGTGACATTATAGGCGGGCTGTTTGGTTAATATAATATTTGAATTGTAAATTATCGTAAATTTTTTTTACTCATGGACTTGTCAAAAAGTCCTTTTCACGTAAAAATACATGCGGGAAGGACAAAGTTAGGAAAATGTTAGTAGGAAGAACTCAGTATTTAATACGGCCTAAGCAAAAGGATTACGGGGCAGTATCTCCAAAGCAGGTACCATTATCCCCTTCAGCGGAATACATGTCACAATTAAATAATTCGGATATTAAGAGACCTTTAAATCGAAATTCAGAGAATTTATCATTTAAAGGTCTTTCTGTATCTAAATTAATTCATAATATTAAATATAAGCAGGTTAATGACATAGCTTACAATAAAGCTGACTTTTTTGATTTTGCTGATAAATATATAAAAAGTGCCAGAAATTTATATGAGCACTTGGAAAAGTCTCCATTGTCAGACAAAATGATGAATGTTGATAAGGAAGGAAATATTATTTTCCATAAAAAGACCATCCCTCATTTAATCTGGGATGGTTTAATTTATCCGGTAAAAATCTTGCCTGCAGATATGCTGAATGGTACAGTTGAAATGCTTGCAAAAATAAAACCGCTAAAAGGCTGGGCTCAAAAAACATTGCAAAAACCTTTCTTTAAAAATATCAGACACCGTTCAAAACATGATGCAGAAATGAATGCTCTAAGAGGGTTGTTTGAAGTTAAAAAGAATTATTATGATAAAGGACTTCCTGATGATCAAATCAGATCTGCTATTCATCAGTTTAAATTGAAAACATTCAGTCCGAAATCCGGAAATTATGATACAAAACACGAAAGAGCCTTAAATAGATTGGTTTCAGGACTTCCGCCGGCAATATTTCTTGCAAATGATGCATATAACCTGTCAAGGATGATGGATGATGATCCTGAACAGGCTAAAAAAGAAAAGAAAACCAGATTTAAACAGGAAACTGCACGTATTCTTACAAGCGGTTACTTAACGCTTGTTACTCTTGGTGCGTTGCAGAAATATATTAATAATTCCAAACTCGGTATTATGCTGATGACAGGTTCGACCGTTCTTGTAACCGAGATGTTCTCACGTTTATCAAACGGAAAACATATTACAAGACTTACTCCGGAACAGGCAAGGGCTGAAAACCTTAAAAATAATGCTCCGGAAAAAGATATAAAACCTACACAGGCCTTTAAAGGAGCTAATAACAATCAGGCCTCAACAGCTAAAGAACAGCAAAAACCTCTGCTTTCATTCGATACTTTATTGAAAGCTTCCGGAGTTGTTATAGCCTCAGGGTTTGCGTTGAAAGGGGCCAGACACTTTGTACCGGCTCTTGATAATTTGATTAAAAAGTCATTTAAACCGTTTTCTGATTTATATAACAAAATTTCAGTAAATCCAAATTACAAAATGCCTGTAGAAAAATTTGAAAAAATTATGGCAAAATTAAAAGAAGCTGAATTAGGCGATCAGGCGGAAGAATTTACAAAACTTGTTGAATCAATTAAAGTTAAAGAATTTGATGAGAAATTGGGACGGGAAGTTGAATATATTAATCTCGGACCGAAAGATAAAAAAGCTAAAATTGCTGCAGATTTTGTTATCACTCCGTTTAGATTTGCATGGAATACAGTTACATTCCCTTATACAATAGCTAATAAAGCTGTAAAAATGGTTTCGGGCTGGTTTGCCAAGGTAAATCCTAAGACACTTACCGCGGAAGAGGCAGCCAAAGCCGCTAAAGAAGCTGCTAAAAAACGAAAAGAAAAAGATATTCAATCTCTTCAGTATGCTCTTGACAGAATCGGCGATGTGGCATTAAAAGGTAAGAAAACTCCTAAAGAATTAAAAGACTTTGTGATGGATTCAATGATGAAAGGTTTTAACGTTGACAGTATGTCGAATATTTCAAACAGTGATCTTTCAAATCTTGCAAAAACTGCCGCAACAGCTGCAACATTATGGTTCCTTATGACTGATAACTATAATATGGTTATGCTGAAGTCAAACGGTAATGATGTTGAAGGTGCAGATACGAAATTTAAAGAACGTTTTGTTCAGGAATGTTCAAGATTATTCTATCAAACATTATTGATTGACTTGTTTAACTCTACCTTTAGAACGCAATATAACAACTCACTGCTTGGTATGAGCTGGATTACACTGACAAATACAACAATCGGAGAATGGCTGACAAGAAAATCAGTCGGAGTTCCTGTAGGTATGCATACAAGAGATGAACTTATTGCTCTTGAAGAGGAACAAAATAATGCAACAGGCATGCTGAAAGGTTACTATAACTTTATGCAAAGATTAACAGGTAAACGCTCGATTAAATCTTATGAAGTTGATAATAAACAGCAACAGTCTGTTCAAACTGCAGCTAATATTTCTGCTGATATGAAAGCTGATGTTAATAACATAAATTTCAGCAGTAACAATGTTTTGAATAGGATGATTAAAGGAAAGTAATTAATAGATATAAAAGAAAACAGGCAATATAATTTTTTATTACATTGCCTGTTTAAATCTTAATACAGAAAAGTTTTAACTTATCCGGAAATTAAAATTTGTTCAATTATACATCCTGTCCGGTTTTGGGCAGGTTCCGTGTTCTTATTGTTGTTGAACCAGAAAAAAGCTCCGACAGCGATTGCTGCAACAAGGATTATTATAAAAAATATTCTCGTAAGAATTGCAAAAATCTTTCCTATGATTACAAGTGCAATTATTATTCCAAGTCCTATTAATATTGCAGTAAAATCCATTTTATTCCCTCACTTTGTTTTCTTCACCTTTAATAAGTCTTTTTATATTGGATCTGTGAAGCCAGATTATATAAACAGCACCCAGTGCACAATACCATATGTAAGCAACAGGAGCCTTGCACCACCACATTAAAACCGGTGATACTGCAAGTGCAATTATTGAACCGAGTGATACATATTTTGAAGCATAAGTGATAATAGCCCAGATAAGAGCAATCATTAATCCTACCTGCCAATTTAATGCAAGAATGGTTCCAACACCTGATGCAACTGATTTTCCGCCAGTAAAGTTAAGGAAAATTGATTTGCTGTGTCCGATAATAACAGCAACAGCAGCAACTACCGGAAGCAAACCTATCCCTTTGAAAGATGAAGCAAAGAGGCTTGCAAGAATCACCGGCAGTGCTCCTTTTAATGCATCAAGAATCATTACCGTGAAGAACCATTTTTTACCCATAACTCTTTTTACGTTAGTGGCTCCGGTTGAGCCTGAACCTACTTTTCTTATATCCTGACCGGTGAACATTTTTACGATAATATATCCCGTTGGTATTGAACCTATGAGATAAGATGTTATAAAAATAATTATTAATTCAATTAATTTTTCCATACTCTCTCCTTCTGTTAATGTATCTTTGATTATACCACGGGCATTTTAAATGTGGCAATATTGATTTCAGAGGTAAAGTATGCTATTATTTGATAAGAGAGTTGGCAATATGAACAAAAGACTAATTACGGTAGGTTTAATAATCTTGGGGCTTTCTATTATAGGGAAGCTTGTGTGGAGCGGTTTAAGAAGTATTAAGGTAGATGACTTTAAACCTGCTGCAGTTATATTTGTAGTGGATTCATCTGCTTCAAACCAGAAGGGTTTAGATGCTCAAAAAAAATCTCTGCGACAGATTTGCAATATTCTTGATCCTGAAGATCAGGTAAAAATTCTCAAAGTATCAGAAGATTCCTATTTAATATATGAAGGTGCTCCTTTTAACGGTTCCGGTATTGAAAAAGCAATGGATGCATTTACACAGTATGATAAAAAGGATTTCGGAACAGCTTACGGGCTTGGGCTGAAAAAAGCTTTTTCACATTGTCTTGAAATGAAAAAGAATGGTTATCTTCCTGCTGTTGTTGTGCTCGGTGATTTAGAAAACGAAGGAGCAATAGAAAAACAAATTAACTGGGAAACTTTGCCGCAGAATGTGAAAAATGTTCAAAAATATGCTCCGGATTTGGCTATGATGTTTTTATACGCTCATCCGGAAAAACTTGATTTAGTAAAAGAAAAATTAAATCCTGTTCTGGGTGAGAAAAAGTTGATTGTCTCTCCTGAACAAAATACTGATAAAGCAATTCAAAGATTTGTTCATGCCCTGGACAGATAAATATGAGGTAAATTATGGCAGTTATAATTTCTTCTTCCACTCAGGAAAAAGTTTTTGAAGATAAGAATTTAATTAATATAGGAAATAACCCTAAATGTGACTTTCAAATTAATGTCGGTTACGATGTTTTATTGACGGTACAATTTGATAAAGTTACCGGTAAATGCTTTGTAGCAAATAATTTTAAGAATGAAAGGATTCTGTTTAAGGGTAATCCTCTGGGAAAAATTGAGGTTACAAATATTTGTAAAATTGTTTTTGCCGGAACTAACGAATTCCTCAGCGTAAAAGTCGATGCAGGACATAAGACTGTAACTTCCATTGAAAGTGAAGAACTAACCGAAGACGATTTAAAACGTATTTACGGTAATGATCAGGCAACAATTACAAGAGTGAAAATAGAAAAACAGCGTGAACCTATTGAAAAAGCCCGTGTTGCTATTATTAAACAGGTTGCCTTTTCAATTAATGAATTAAAAAATAAAATTGCTGCTAATACGAGAACAAATATATTTTTGCATATTGCAATGTTTGCAAGTGCCATAGTTAGTTCTTTTGCAGTTGCAAATTACCTTATGGGGCTTACCATTGAAGAAGCGGAGCGATATCTGTATCTCCCTACGAATATTAAAGCTTGGGGGATTTATGCAGTAATAGTTTCCGGAATTTGTTTAATGTTGAAACAGGGTGTATATTTATCATTGCAAAATAATGCAGTAAAAGAACATGTTAAGACATCGCATTTTGCACAGAATTTTATGATGTTTGTGTCAACAATATTTATTCTTGGTATTTATGCTGTGAATCTTATTTATTTTGTAAATATCAATAACTTTTTAACTTTTGCAATATTTATATCTTTGTTCTTTGTAGGTATAATGACTTGTCTTGCCATAAGCTGCGGATATTTTAAATGTAACAGCCTTGAATGGAGTGCTACATTGAATAAGTATGAATTCAGAGAAGATTTTGAAGCGGTTTTAAAGGCTTACAGACTCTGGATTGACAGATATATTAACAGTTTGAGCAGAACAAAACTGCAAAATATAAAAGACAGATTGTTTAATTTGCAGCTTAAAGCCTGCGGGGAAGTTGTTATCGGTATTTTAACAGCTCCGTTTCTGGCATATGGTGTATCTAACACTCTTGCAATGTGTTTCCCTGAAGCTGCGGGATGGGTCAGAATTTCAGGTTTGAGATTCAGTCCTGTGTTTCTCGTTCTTGCAACTTTCTTGATTATTTTTGCATTTTTTGCTTTTGTCGGGGCATTTACTGCGTCTAAGAAAATTCAGGGTTCAGAAGTTATTAAACAGGATGGCTTTAGCGACTACAGACAGCATGGTGTCAATATTTTCGGTATTGAGGGTGTTAGAAAATTGAATGCCGATAAAAATAAATTCCTCGCTATAGCCGTAACAATTATTTGTATTGAATTTACAATGAACGTATCATATTTTATGACGGAAATCGGCGGTGACTTAAAAGGTATCGGATTATCTATTATTGCGGCACTGGTACCTACAGCTCTGTTGATTGCAGAAACTCTAATGTTGAGTCAAACCTGTTTTGATATGTATGCTTGTGATGAATTAATTGCAAAAATAGATAAAGATTAATTATGAAGCTATATAAGATTTTAATGTTTATTGCCGCAATGGTGCTTACGCTGGTTGTTTGGGCCTGCGGACCAAAGTTGCATAAGCCTTTTGTACTGGTAAAACAAGATTTTAAAATGACTCAGTACTCTCAAGAGCCGGCAAGTTTGCAAACATTAAAACTCTTAAGGATGGGAGAATCGCAGGTTGAAAATAAGAAAATTATAGCACAGGTTCCGGAGGAATCAGGAATTATAAAGACACCTGTCCATATTGAACCGTCAGAATTTTATCAAATGGCAAGCGGTCAAAAAAAACAACAGCAGCAGATGTCTCAAACTCCGCCTCCTAAATATTCTATAGAAGATTTTATTACTCCCCCGCAGCAAAATCTTCCTCAAAATGTTGAAAATCCTGAAGAACAACCGGAAGAAGAATTTGAAGTTTCTGAACCTATTGACAATTCTATAAAAGGTAGAATTTTACAAAAAAGAGAGGAAACTATCGCCTGGAATAAATGGCGAAGTGATCTTCAAAACAAAATTATGGAAGATGCAACTGTTCCGGCACCTCTCGGTACGATTTTCTTCTTTTCTTTTAACGTTGATGACAAACAGCGTGTTTCAAATATAAGTGTTTTGTGTTCTAATCCGTTTTATCAAAAGGAGGCAGTTGAAACAATTCTTCCTGTTATAGAAAGTTATAGCGGCAAATCTTTTCTTAAATTCCCTAAAAAAACCAAACGTCGTTCTGTCAGATTTGACGGCTCTTATATGATATGGATTGAGAATACTTTTGCCACACCTGACAATTATAACGATTTTGAAAGGATACAATATTATGAATAAGCAGAGTGTGATTGTATTTTTACTTATATTAATGACAGCATCTATTATTGTAACTGCATTTGCATATGTTGCAAAGCCTGTGATTAATAAGACGGTTATTCTTCGTCTTATTAAGTAAAGTTAAATCATCCTTTAATGAGAGGATTTCAAGCAATATTTTCTTTAGTAGAATTTTTGTATGTTCAGATGTACTGTTTGTCAAAGACTATATACAACTAAAGTTAAATATTGTGATTGCGGAAATGATGAATTCGTTTTTGAGAATGAGAATATTCCTGTACAAAATTCAAGGAAAGTGTCATTGACGGATTTTGTATCATTGTTAATATTCATTTTATGTATAATTTTATCAATTTTAATACTTTTCTTTTATAATCCTGTAAAATCCCGCAGACAGCATCAGGCAAAACCAAAACCTTCAGTGTCTGCTGAGATATCAAATATTCCTGATATTGATTCAATCTGGAACGATACTCCTGCTTATACTCCTGTTGAGGAGGGCGGTACCACTATTGATGTTTATAAAAAATCACTACAGAATATGTTAAATTCAAATATTCAACCGAAACAATTTAACGGTTCAGGACACTGTGAAATCGAATTCACTGTCACGGCAGACGGCAAGCTCGTAAACCGCAAAATTTTTAAAGATACCGGCAGTAATGAATTTAATAATATTATCGTAAATATGTTGAAAAATACTGATGGACATAGAATTCCTCCTTCTGATTATTTGGGTGAACCTATTAGAGGTGAGGTTATCGTACAGGACGGTCTCATTAAATTATATATAAAATAGTATCTAAAGAAGCCGGAAATGGTTCCGGCTTCCGGTGTTAAAGTGATGTTACATTAAAATCCCGTTCTGCTTTTGCTGAAGATGATTCAAAAAATATCTTTAAATATTTCTCAAAAAATGCTTCAAGGCTGTTAATTTCAGATTTTAAAGCTTTGAACTCTTCTTCTTTTCTGGATTTAATGTTTTCCTGTAATTTTTCGTAATTGTACATAAATCTTACTCCTTAAAAAACTTCACTCTCAATACATCGGATGTTTTGTGAAAATCTTTAGGGAAATTTGTATAACATTTACAAAACTTTATTTAAAAGTTTGGCAGATACCGTTTATCAACTTTGGAATTTTCTTTAAATATATTTTTGCTTGACAGTTTACAATTTTGCGGATTAAGCACATATTTGTCCCATATATCTTGAGTAGGGTTATTGCCACCTAAGCTTTTAGGCTGAATAAGCAGTGCATTGTGTAAAATGTTTACCTGCTGTTTTGTAAAAGCACAGGCTGCATAAAGTGTTGCTCCCGAAGTTCTGACAGTCTGTCTGTAACCGCAAAAATCTCCAAACCAGCCCATAATCTGTTTTTTGTCATGATAAACAGTTCCGTTTGCATTAAAACTTATTTCTTCATTAAAAGGTTCACAGTTTTTGAATTTTCTTGCAAACTGTTCAGAAAAACCGTTTAAACTGTATGAATAACATACAGGGGCAATCAGTAATATTAAAATAAGTATTAAACCTTTTTTCATAATGCTATTTTTTACAGAAAAAACTGTTTCTGACACGAATTGTCAGTATGGGAAACAGTTCATCTCTGCTTCCGAAATGTGAAAATACAATTTTTTTAGGCTTTTTAACTTCTAAAATTGATTTTATTAATTCTGTACCATTACCGTGTTTTTCGTATGAATATTTATAGAAATCCCTGTTGGTATCATTTATAAGCAGAAAAGTTTTTGTTTTTCTAAATGGTTTTTTAAGAGTTATTTTATCATTTTTAAAATCTGAAACTTTGACAATTTCTGTATCAGGGAATAATTTTTGAATTTCAGGAACGGAAAGTTCTCTATGTGTAATCTTATTTCCGTCAAAACCGAGTTCAAAGAATTTCAGAAGGTGCTGATTATAGCCAATCAATTTATTGCCGTCAAAAAATTCCATGGTTGTGTTTGTATTGTAATATTTTTTCTGGTTTAAAAATTCAGAAAAACTGCCTGTTCCTACCGTCATATGTTTGGTAAAGGTTATGGCATTATTCTGAGGTAGTCTTGACCAGGTTTTTGTTGAGTTACTGTATGTTACTTTCTGGTTTACATCCAGATAACCTGTTATTGACTCAGGATATTCATATGCCTGAGCATAATTTGCAAAAAACATCAAAGATAAAACTAACAAAATTTTTTTCATATCAGACCCTTCTTTATAAACAACATTAATAATATCATATATGAATAAGATTTACAAGATTTTTGGGGTATAATTATGGTATGAAGTCCGGCAGATTAATTGCAATGACTGATATCCACGGCGAATTAGCAAAGTTGGACAGTTTGTTAAATAAATTAAATATTACATCTAGCGATGAACTTGTATTCCTTGGAGATTACATAGACAGGGGTCCTGATTCAAAAGGTGTTATTGATAGAATAATTTCTATGTCTGATGTTTGTAAATGTACTTATCTTAAGGGGTCACATGAATATGCTTATTTAAATGCAAGAAAAGGGGATGAGTATTATAAATATCTTTTCTGGAACTATGGAGGAATACAGACCGTTGAAAGTTACGGCAGTTTTGAAAATATTTATAAAGTTCATGGTAAGTTTTTAGACAGCCTGCGGCCTTATTACGAAACGGACAAATACTTTTTTATCCATGCGGGGCTTCGTCCGGGAATCCCTCTGGAAAAACAGAATGAGGTTGATTTTTATTATATTCGCGGGGATTTTATTTATCACAAACACGATTTAGCTAAAAAGATTATATTCGGGCATACGGAATTTGATGAACCGCTTGTACAGGATGACAAAATATGCATTGACACCGGCTGCGGAAAATATAAAAATGCTGTTTTAACCGCTATAATTTGCGGTAGTGAAGAATTTGTGCATTCATAGAAATTTAGAATTATATACCGGTAACCTGAACATTTGAACAAATCTGCTGAAGTTTTCTCAATGAATTTTCGTAATTGTTTCTAAACTTTTCGAATTTTTCAACAAGGATTTGTTGTTTTTTGTAAGCTTCTGAATATTCAGGCAGGCTTAATTCCCCGAAGAACGAATATAGTTGAATCAACATATTTAAATACTGCTGGTGTTCGACTGAATCAGCATTGGTTTTTTGAATAACATTTTGAATGGCATCATCCATATGCTGTTGAAGAATGAATGATTTTTTATAGTCTGTACCTTCCAGTATTTCTTTTTTTGCATTATCAAGAGCTTCAAGATAGGTTTTTATTTCGTTTTGTCGGCTGTTTCTCTTGGTTTGTTTTATTATGTTTGCTTTTGCTTCATCAATAAGTTTTTCAAAATCTTCTGACGTATCAATGATTTGGACAAGTTTGTCAAACTCTGTTCTTGCAGCTTTTAAATTTGTCTGTGTTGCCGTGACAATATTAATTATTTTTTTGATAATTTTGTCGGCATCATAATGGTCAAATTCTTTTGTTTCAAAATCAATAACTTTTTCAGCAAGTCCGAGTTTTTCAACAAACATTTTTGCGGTTTCAAAATTGTTGTTTACGAGTAATGCTCTGGTCATATAACTTAATGACTCTTCAGAATCCATTGTTAACGGGAACGGATTGTTATACGGGTTTACATAATAGTCTTTAAAATAGTTCTTGACTTCTGCTGCGTTTCCTGTTTGTACAGCTTCCATTAATAAATCCTGAATATCTATCAGCATTGCTGTAGTGAGATGATTTTCCAAAAATCTTTTGTATGAATCTTTGTATTTAGCAGTCGGTGAATCTTTTGCCGCAGCCATAAGGTAGTCTTTAAAGACTTCTACCGGCTGTTTTGAATAATGATATTTCTTGAAATCTTCCGCAAATTTATTTTTTGCTGCTTCACACATCTGAGGATTGTAACCTGATTTGATTTTTCCTCTTAATTCATTGTTAATCCAATTTTTTATAAGCCTGTGTGCATGAGATTGGTATTCGGGTTTGACATATTTTTTGATATATTCTTCGGCTGCATTATTTATTTCAGCCTGCATCAGTTCCAGTTCTGACTTATCCGTGTTTTCGGAGTCTTTGAGAAGCTTTACGCTGTATATTGCATTTTGTAATTTTATAAAGTTTTCCAGTTTTCCTCTTGTGTTATTTTTTATACCGTATTCATCAAGCTTGCTTCGAAGTTCAAATGCTCCTGTTCTATTTCCGAGAGTTCTGTCTTTTTTCTTAAATTCTTCGCGTATCCAGTTTTGTAAATCTTCGCGTAGTATTCTCTGGTAACGGGAAGGTATATTGTAATTTAACAGCTCATTGAAGTATTCTTTCAACGATTGAATATTCTCTTTATTTGTCTTTTCAAACGGGTGATCTTCATTAGTTTTTGTAACTGCCCTGTATTCTTCAGAGATTATATCTATTAATTTTTTAAATTCTCCGGCAGGTGTCGTTTTGTCAGCCTGAAGTATCTGATAAGCTGCATTCAATGCATCCTGTGCATCAGGATCGGTGTAATTGTTCGTTATGTATTCTCCTGCCAGCGTATTAAGGATATTAAATTCTTTTTTTGATAAAGTTTTGTTATCAGGAATTTTTCCGATGTATTCACTAAGTTTTTCTATTGTATTTATAGTGTTCAGAATACTTTTACGCGATTTGATTCCATACAGGGTTTCTGTTGTAATTTTATTAATATCCTGAATTTTACTGTCAAGGGCATATTCCCTGACAAGTTCAACTTTCGGATATGCCGGCATTGCTTTATATTTTCTGTAATTAATATCTTTATAAGGATTGAACATTTTCTCATACTCAAGAGATTTCATTGAATTGAGGAAGGTTATATAAATATCGTCAAAAGTCCTGTTTCCGGTATAGAATGCTCCGCGGAGACTCTTTTGGTTCTTTTGATACTTATATGCAGGTTTTGTTTTACTTAATTTGATCTGTTTGACGTATTCATCCATAAACAGTCTGTTCTGAAGTGCTGTTTCGGCTTTATCATTAGCAGCTTTAACGCTGGCAAGTACATCATATCCGCTTATCTGCTTTATCCCCAAATCTTCATCTGACAGGTTTGATGTGTACTTATTGAATTCTTCCGTTGTCATATCCTGAAGTTTTCTGTAAATTTCAACGAATTTTTCGTCGCTTACAGGGTCGAAAGTCTTATCAATCCATTTACGTACAGCCTGAGCCCTGAACTTCATGGACTTCAAGTCATCGGTATTGAAGTACATAATTTCATTCAGGAAGTCTGTTAAATATGTTTTGAATTCTTCTCTAGCTTTTAGACTTTCTTCGGTTGGAGGTATATTTTCATCAAATTGTTTCATTGTTTTATTGATAACAAAATTGATTGAATCTTTTATGCTTCCTGTGAATTGAGATTCTTCTTCTTTTGTATAGGCTGCTGTACTGTTAAAAATTTTAGGTATAATATCATACTCATATTTGACATTATTTTTATTAAGGATATCAATGAGAGATTTTGATACATTTCTGCTATGTTCGTAAGCATAGTAAAGCAAAATATCTTTATCTTTTCCGAAAGCATAGTAGAAATCATTTTTTGCGTTTACTTTTAACTTGTCTTTAATTTTTTTGATGTCTGATAATGATTTTGCATTTGCAAGTTCTTCTGACATATAGAAGTTCGGATTTGCCAGTTGAGTGGCAATTTTTTCAAAGGTTATTTTTATAATATCATTATCTGCAAGTTTGTTATAATCCTCACGCGAGTTTATTCCGGAATTGAACGTAGTTTTTTCAATCCGTTTCATTATCTCTTTATATTGTTTTTGATAGTTTGTTCTTGCTGCTTCCAGTCCGAGATTAGCTCTTTCGATTTGTCCTTTAGTCATACCTGAGAGAATTTTTTCGAAAGAAGAAATCCAGTTTGAATCAGGGATATAAATTGTATCTTTAATTCCGCCTGCTATTGTTTTGTAGGCAGGGTTTTTGCCGTTAATGATAATATCACTTATCAATGAGAAATTGTATTCTGAATTGTCAGTCGGATTTATTTTTTTATAAACTTTGTTGTTAATAATTTCCGGTGAAATTTTTCCTTTTTTGTTAAGCAATTCTTCAATATAGTTACCGTTTTTCCAGGTTTCGTCAGTTATATAGCCCGTTTCTCCGCCGCGTCTGTCGCTGTAGTCGGTTCTGGTGATGCCTTCAGAATCAACCCATGTATTTTCATGTTCAGAAGCTCCCCATGTATTATCGTGAAACAGTGCATATTTTTGATTTGGTCCTATTTTTTTTATATCTGCAACATACTGTGTATGGGCACCCATTCGGTCATGGAATACACTGGTTGCCGATACTCCGGAGTATGCTCCGTTCAAAATAATGTCAACTGCGGTATCAATGCTTTCTTCTTTGTAATATGGTCTATCAGTTATTTGTTCAAATATTTTTACCTGCTGAGAACTGTATAAACCGCTGTGGCCTTCTGCTATCATCCAGTATTTACCTTCATTTGTGCCTATATAACGGTTCAGTTCTTCTAGCTGCGGTTTTATTTCTTTATACTGATAATTTAGTGCTCTGGAAACTTCCGCATAAGTTTTATTCAATTTTTGGTTAATAAGTTTTATGGCATCTTTTTCACTTTGAGAAAGTTTATATAGTTCAGGTTTGGATATTTTGCCCTGACGGCTTGAAAATTCGTCCTGTGAGCGAATTTTATCAATTTGGTTAAATCTGTTCTGCAATTTTTTCATATCTTTGGCAGGAACGAGTTCTCCACGTTTTTCCATTTCATTAATAACCATATAAGTATCATTGATGGACGAAATGGTATTTTTACCGCCTTTTGCCATAATTAAACTCATATCCGGATTTGCACATGTGTTTATAACATTTGCCGCAATTTCAATGTCCTGTGATATGTTGTTGAAAGTGTTGCCGATTGTTCTGAACACATTCAATAAATCTTCTAGTGTGGCATTTTCATCCAGTCCGTTTATCTGTTTTAAAATTCTGTTATTTTCATCAAAATCAAGAGAATTGACATCTGTAATAATTGATAAAACATGCTGAAATCTTTCGGTATAAAGTTCAGCCTGATTTTTATATCCGAGTTTATTCAAAATTTTGTTATATGTTTTGTCATCACAGTCAGGAGAGGATAATTGTTTTTCAAATTTTTCCAGAGCAGAGAGCACTTCTTTCTTTGAATCCTTGATTTGAAGACATTCTGCCAGTCTTGCTTGCTCTGCTTTACTACCGGATTTCACTTCTTCTTTGTTTTCAATGACTTCTGAAAGAAGAGTTTCTCTTCTGCTGCCCAGACCTATTCTGCGGTATAATTCATCCAGAAGATAAGTCATGTTGTCGTCAAAATTTGCTTTTATTGCTTTGACGCCGTTTATAAGTTCATTTTTATTAGCACTGTCAATTTGGAATAAATTTGCCAGATGTTGTTCAAGTGCCGGATTATTTGTGTTTTCCAGTAAGTTAATAAGTTTTTCAAGTCCGTTTGAAATTCTGGTTTCTCTATCCGGAATGTTATATTTAATCAGTTTATCCGTCAAAATATCAGGTTCCTGCAGACTTATAAGCACACTTGCTCTATATGCGGCTTCAGTCTCATAGGCTCTTCTTGCTAATGCGATATTTTTAGCAAGAGTATGCGTAGGATTGATTTTTTCACCTAAATCGTTTATTTGCTCTATTGATTCCGCGATATTTTGTGCAGCTTTTGAAAGTTCTGCAGTGTTATCAGCATTATACTTATCAATAAGGAATTGTTTTACCTTTTTAGCTTTTTGTGAGGATTCTTCGTTAGGGATAAAGCAATATTGCTGTATGTCTGCAGTTTCTTTCTTTATTTTTTCCGATACAGGTTTTTCAAGTGTTATTAATTTAGAAACAAGTGAATTAGTCTGTGATTTATCTAAATCGGGCAGAACCTTATTCAGGTTTGTTCTTATTAACCCGTTGTATTTTGATGATAATTCAATATTTTTGAATAAATTCTGATGATTTTCGTTTTCTGACGTTGCTTTTTTCAGAAGCATAGATTTGTAAGAGCCGAGTTCATCCTGAGCTTTTGAAAGAGCTTGATAAACGCATTGCTTTCTCATCAGCATTTTATTTTCAAAATTTTGATTGAAGTGTACATCCTGAAAAGCATCAAAGTTAAGTTTGTCAAAAGGGTTGTACTCTTCCATGTTTTCGTTATTTATGCCGTACATATCCGCAATATTCATCCACTGTGTCGCGGAAGCGTCAACTATACGATAACCTTTTGAAAGTGCATAATCAAAATCAAGAGGAACTTTTTGTACCGGAATACGTTTGCCAGAGCCAAGATTAAACCTATCATAAACCATTACTTTATCTGTTGCATCAAGTTCCGAAAGCAGTGCATCAACATAATTAGGCTTATCTTCATATGCAATAGCTTTTCTTGTAATTGAAATTGCAGCACACATCCCGTGTGATTTTTGGTTAATGGCTTTGATATTAGGAACCTTTGATTCTTTAGTGTTGACCGTAAGGTCATTCATCATTTCCGCGAGAATTTGAGTCTTCTTATCTTTAAGCTGCGGATTGATATTGTAGTCAGGACTCATAAAGTAGTCCAAACGCTTTAAAACATAAAGTTTCTGGCTTATCGGAATTTCTGTGGAAGCAACAAAATAATCAAGATTTCTTGCAAGTGAACGTGTATTTTCATCGTGGTTGTTTTTTAGGGATTCTAAATCTGCTCTATTAATGAGAGAATCTTTATATGCAAGAATTTGTTTTTCTTCATCAGTAAGAGGTTTTGGATTATTAAAAATTTTATCTATCTGAGGTTGATATTTTTCTTGCAGGATAGGATTTGAATGTGCAAGTGATTTTTCGGCGGCATCTTTCAGTTTATTTTTCCAGTCATTTTTTACGGGTTTTCCGTTATCTATATTAGTGCCGTACTTCAGATTGTCTGCCAAATCCAGAAGAAACTCAACATTTTCTTCTCCTGAATAATTTGACAGATTCTCGATTGCCTGATTAATTTTTCTTTGATTAGGTTCATTCAGTGCGTAGTTATTATTATTTCTAAGTTGAGAAGCCGTATTTCGGTCTTCTCTTCTGCCTTTGAAGGCTGTTTGAAACCCGTAAAAATTTATTTTCATAATCCATCCATTCCCGTTTTTTGCTTTAAAAATCGTAAAATAATTTTTTGTTAGATTTTAACAAAGATATTTACAAAATTTTACTTTAGTCAAACATATCGTAAAAATGGAAAAATTGGAACGGGGCTGATAATGTTTTTTCTTCCAGAAATTCCACATATTCTTTTTGCATCTTTGCCAGAGTTTTTTCACTGTTATCGTCGGGGATAAATTTTTTAAGGTGAATTTTATATGTTTCATCAGGAGATTTTATCAGGCATACAAAGTAAACCGGTGTTTCCATAAGCTGTGCAAACTTAAAAGCTCCAAGCGGCATTTCAACTGTTCTGTTAAAAAGTTTTGTTTTGAAATTGTTTGAGGTTTTGCTTGTTCTGTCGCCGGCGATAACAACAATTTGTCCGTGAGTCAGTTTGTCTTTAATTTCAATAGATGTATCCATACCTATATCTTCTACGGGATATGTTGTAACTGTTGTTTTGGCACTTATCGCACGTATAAAATCGTTAAATATTTTACATTGATTTTTTGCAAGAAACACATTTATTTTTTTGTCAGGATCATCTTTCAATAGTGAACGCATCACATCTATATTTCCAAGATGTGAACATATGAAAAAGATTCCTTTATCATAATCCGCATCAAGTTCTTGTTTTGCGTTTTCATCGGCAAACGAAATTCTGGAGTTATCAAATCTGCCTGAAAATACTTCCATTCTGTCAAGAAGCGAAAGTGAATATTCCAAAAAATGTCTGTATTGGTTTATTAACGATGGTTTTATGCCGACTACGGAAAGATATTTTTCTGAACATTTCCTGATATTTTTTGCCCCGAAGAATGCAAACAGTGTAATAAAATATATTAAAATTTTTACGGTTTTTCGTCCGAAAAGCTTATGTATGTAATATAAAAGGAACAGTCTCTTTATTCCTGCGGCCTGTTCTTTTACCTGATGCCATTTCATTTTACCTGCTCCTTATTTTCATACTCGAAAATCAGACTTGTAAGATACGAAACACTTAATCCGATACTAAGTATTAAACCAAGTGAGCTTATGAGTTTGAAATTCGTCAACGCAAGGAGCAGGAATGAAAATACCGTTGTCAAGCATGACAATAGCACCGCATCTTTAGAACCTTTTATTCCGCCTGCTTTGAATACCGAATAATCCAGTCCGAAGCCTATTATCAAAAATATTGCGAGGACATGGAACAAATTTATCTCAACATTAAAAATACTCAATACTCCGATAGAAAATGTTGTAGCAAGTATTGATGGTGTCAGAATTTTCAATGTATTTTTAGGTTTATAGATTACCGAAAGCAGAATAAATAATATTACAAATACAGGTAAAAGCATTACAAGACAATTTATTCTGCAATTTTTTATCCTGTCGGAAATACTTTGCTGTACATCAATATATTCATATCCGTTGTCAATTATTACCTGAGGGTCTTTAATATCATAAAGCATAACAAGCGATGTATTTTTATCAATAAGAAACTCCGAAAATATGGAATTCTTGTCCATATCCAGATAATCAGCAGGATATTCTTCTTTTAAAAGTTTATTTACCTGTTCTGAGGATAGAAATGTTGCGTAATTTTTTAATGAATGATTATATAAATTTTTCCTTAATTCTCTGTTTTTTGCCTGTTGCTTATGTGACGGAAGATATTTGCTCAAGGCCTGAATTTTAGTGAAATTCACTTCTTTTATAAGAGCTTCTTCTTTTTCCAGTATATCTTGCAGATTATTTCCTCTGACAATAGCAAAAGTTATTTTTGAATTGTTATCTGTGACTTCTTTGTATAACTTTTCAGCACCGGCAAGTTTTTTTGACGGGACATACATGTCTTTGATATCATCATTAAACTGAATAAAGAATAACCCGCAGAATGCAACTGCTGCAACCGAATAAAGCAGAATCTTTTTTGTTTTTTCAGAAAGAGAAAAACCTATGGTTCTTTGTTTTGTATCTATTTTCAATAACGGATAAAAAAGAACAACCATAAGATATACACTGAAAAGTCCTGTCATTGTGAATACAGCTATTTGTTTCAAAAGTTCTACTCCGGAAAATAAAAGAACTGCAAATGCACTGACTGTTGTAAGCATGCTTACTGTTAAACTTTTGAATATTTTGGATAAATCTTTTTCTATAAAATAATGGAGTGAATAGTCAATACATATCCCGATTAAAGTTGTGGAAAATACAAAGGTTAAAACATGAATTGACGGAAATATAAGTGTACAAACAATATAGCCGAGCAGCATCCCGAGTCCTATACTTGTCAATGTTGGAATTAAAAGTCTCAGATCAGAAAAATAGTACTTGAATAATCCTAAAAGAAATATCACAGACAAAATACATATCAGATTTATTTCCAGCATAGAACGAGAACTTGCATAATATGAATGGATTGGTGTACCGGTAAGATAAATCTTCACCCCGTCAACAGATAATTTATTTTGCTGCTGTGTAAGTTTTTTTATCTCTCCGTTTATTTTAGTAGGAGAAAGAGCTAAATCCGGATTTATTTCAATGGTAATTATACTGTAATACTTATCGTTATAATTTATTGAAGAATAATCCCCGGTTCCTGATGAAAGCGATTTAATGTAATCTGTAAAGAGCATAAAAGGATCGTCATCAAGCGGTAAAAGCATTATTCCGAGAGGATTATACAAGTTTTCGAGGCTTTCTGCAGTTACAGCTTCGTAGTAATTGTTTTCCAGTCGTTTGATATTTTTTGAAGACAGCAGATTATACTGATATTTTTTGTAATTATCAAGCATCTTATTAACGTTAAGCTCTTTTTGCTTGAATACCGATTTATTTGTCATTTCGTAAAACTTTTCAATGGCTTGAGAACTTTTATCTGCATCATCTGATTCTGCAATGACATTTATTTTAGAGGAATATCTTCCGCTTAATTTTACGATTGTTTTATCTCCGCTGTCATTTGAAAATACAGCATTGAGAATATTTGTTTCTGTTTTGGCAGGATGTATAATTACAAAAACACCTGCAATCAGAAAAAATAAAACAAATAAAACTCTGAAAAGGTTTTTTATATTATTTGCATTCTGTGAAATTAATTTTTGTACTTCCATTTTTTATCGTATTTATATCCAATTTGTTAATATACTTCTGCCCCTGTATTATGATAGACGCAATATGGGGATTAATTTTTGAATCGGCTTTAGGTTTTAAGGCGACAGTCCAATTTTGGGCATCTTTTTCATAAAAAACATCAAAATTCTTGTTAAGGTATGAATAATCTTTATTGTTAATTGCAGAGATTATGCTGCTCATACGTTTGTTTTCCGCTGTCGTGTAATTCGTTGTCATTTGAACCGGAAATTTTGTTTCAAAGATTACGCCTTTATCTTTAATATATTGAAAATCCCCTCCTGATTGAATTTGTACGTTGGAATCAGGAATTGTTTTTGTTTGGGAAAATTTGCATGATACATTTTGAAACCGGGGAATCTGAATTGTTTCAACTTTTGCCGGATGTGAAAATATTTCTGCGAATGCACAACCTGCTCCGGATAAAATTAATATGACAATTATAAAGATTTTTTTCATAATTATACATTACAACAAGCAAGCTTTTCTTTCAAACCTTCAGGTGCTGAATAAATACTTTCATTTGTTGTTTTGTCAATACAAATCTGCATGCTTCTGGCTTTGAACAGTTTGTCGCCAGTTTCTGCATCATAAATTGTATATTTCATAATCAGAGACGGCTCAATTTCTTCAACGGATGTTATAATTTTAAGTTTTTGATTAAATACGCATGGTTTTATAAATTTTAAATCCATTGTTGCAACAGGATATGCGACATTATCGCGTTTCATGTCCTCATAATCGTACCCCAGTTTATCAAGAAGTTCACATCTTGCTGTTTCGAGATATTTAATGTAGTTCCCGTGCCATACGACATTCAACGGATCTAAATCATAAAATTGTACGGTAAGATTTGTTTCATTTTCAAATAACATTTTTAATCCTCATTATTTTATTAATATACCCGAAGAAAATATTTTGTCATCGGACATGTAGGTAATTGTTACGGAATCTTCTTTGTTTGTAAGTTTAAGGGTGATTTCCTCATCCGGATTTATTATATTTGAAAATTTAACTTTTTTTATGTCGTTTTTTAATTCCGGCAAATTGAAGACTTCTTTTGCAAAATATTTTGCATAGAACATCTGGACTACTCCCGGGATAATAGGTTTAATATCAAAATGTCCGTTGAGGAAGTTTGAACTTTTTTTGAATTTTAATTTAATTTCTCCATTCGTATTATCAAATTTTTTATTTATCACAAAAGGCAATGAAAGATTCAGATCAAACAAATGTTTAATTTTTTCATAATCAATTTTCCCTGAAATATTTCTTGGAATTTCGTCAAGAAAACGCCATTTTTTAGGTGTAACTTCAATGAAATTTGTCAGATATTTTTTTAAGTCAGTACCGGTAAGTTCATAATTTTTTGTTACAACGGCGGCAGCAAGGGTATCACCGTATTTGAAACAGTATGCATCTTCTATGTCGCTGCGTTGTTTCAAGAGATTTTCCATTTCTGTGAGAGAAATCCTTTTTTCCAGAACTTTTACTATTCGGTCAGAACGCTTTTTGAGAGTGAACTTTCTATTCTCAAGATTTTCTATTATATCATTCAATACCGCCTGTTTACCCGTAAAAAAATCTGATTTGACAATAATTTTATTTTCTTCATCCATGCCTACATCGACATTATGGAATACCGTAAAAATATTGCCGCCTCGTTTGTATGCAATATTACCGGTTTCAGTACTTCCGTAAATATCAACTACATCAGAAAATTTACTGATATAATTATAAACCCTGTCATCAAGTTTTGCTCCTGCAAGGAAAATTAATTCAGGCGGATTTGGAAATTCATAATTATATTTTGTAAGTTTTTCCATAAATGACGGTGTTGAAATTAAAATATAATCCAAATCTTTCGGGAGCTGTTCCGGAAATTCAATTCTTGTCTGGTAAATTTTGAAATTTGTGTCAAATGCCATGATAAAGTCAAATGTTAATCCGTAACTGTGAGTGTTCAGGGTTGTCGCACAAAGAGTCAAATCACCTTTGAGGTTAAATCCTTCTACAGTTGCCTGTGCTTCCATTTGAACGTTATAAAGTGTTTTTATTATTGATTGAGGTACTCCTGTTGAACCTGAAGTAAAAAAGTTTATCTTGATATCTTTGGGATTATAAATGTTCTCAAACATTTGCCATTTTAATTTTTTTACCGGTTTTTCCGGCAGCATGTATGTTTTGTTGAGCAGTTTTAATCTGCTTTTGTCGGTTACAAGATTGATATTTTTTCCGGCAAAAATTGCAGCAAAAAAATTCACTGCAAAGTCAAAATAATTTTCACATAACAGTGCAATTTCATTTATATCAGATTTTTCAAATTCTTTTTTTTGAGCAAATACATAATCCTTGAATTCTCCAAACGTTACATCTTTTCTTACAAAGATAAGGTCTGTATCATACCTGTCGGTAAAAAATCTTTTTATAATCATTTTCTGTACTTTTTCCTCAAAACTATTCTTATTATATATTCAACCGCAAAAAAAGTTCCGATTAAAGCATAAGAGATAAATCCATTATATAAAGCCCACCATTTTTCAGTCAGGTAGAGTGTTACAACAGATGCGATAAAGTTTAAAAATGTAAATACCGCCCAGCAATAAGTGAGTTTTCTTGTATAAGTTGCTGTAAATTCATCCAAAACTCCGCCTTCCAAAGCTTTGGCAAACTTTTGTATAACTGTTTCTTTAGAAAATGATGACATAAAAAATACCAGAAACATTGTAAAATTTGCACAAACAGGATAAAGTTTTACTGCAAAAATATTTGTGTAATGAAAAATCACAATAACACAAATAGTTATAAGGAAAGGAACTATAAATTTCAATTTCATTTGATTAATTCTTCAATCGTATCAATCACATCAGAGATAGTACGAATTTTTTTGAAATTTTCCGGAGGAATTTTCTCACCGGTAAAGTACTGAACTTTAACTGCCAAATCAACGGCATCAATGCTATCAAGTTCTAAATCGTCAAAAAGATTAGCCTCCGGTGTGATTAAATCTTCATTGATTTCAAAATCACCAACGAGAATTTCTTTTAATTTATTGAAAATTTCTTCCCGTGTAAATTGTTTAGTCAACTTTATTACTCCTGATAAAATCTGCAATGGTTTTTACTGAATAAAAATATTTTGAATTTTCATCTTTATCATCAGACATTACAATATTATATTGCTTTTTCAAAGCCATACCGAGTTCAAGTGCATCAATGGAATCAAGCCCCAGACCGTCTTCAAATAACGGATCGTCATCATTAATGTCAGATACCGAAATATCTTCTAAATCAAGAGATTTTATTATTAATTCTTTTATTTCTTTTTCCAGCGTCATAATTTTTATTTCCTATAATAAATATATAACCCAACTATATGTTAAAGTCAATTTATGGAATCTTTAATTTTATCTGATATATGTTTCCTTAATTTTATATGGTCCGACTCTTCTTTTTTAAACTTTGCAATAACAATTTCAGGCATGCGGCTGAAATAATAATTCACAGGTTGTAATGTAACATTTAGCGGATTTTTATGTTTTGCAAGGAAAGGAAAATCTGTCTTGATATTTATAGGAATGATATTAATGTCATTGTCTATTGCAAGCTGGGCTGCTCCTTTATGGATTTTTATTTTTTCATCCGGCAATGTTCTAGTTCCGGTCGGGAAGATAATGATATTGTATCCTTCCTGCAAAACTTCTTTTGCTGATTGTTTAAAAATCTCCGGTTCAACATCATTGATAATATAGAGTGATTTAACAATATTTTTCATAAAAGGATTATGAAGTAATTCTTTTTTTGCAAGGCAGAGTGAATGCGGAATTGTACCGATTAAGATTACAATATCTATTAGGCTCGGGTGAGAGGCTACAATAATTTTATTTTTTATGTTTTTTAAATCTCCGTTAATATGAATTGATATCATTTTTGTTGATACCATAACGTGTATAAAAAAAGCCCAGGATTTTTGGATAATTTCAGCAAAAACTTGGCGTCTTTTGGAGCTTTTTATAAATATTCCTAATACAGGGAATATTATGCAGCCGATTATTAATGCACCGGTTGCAAATATTGTCATCTCAATTATTACAAGAAAGATTTTTAAAATTTTCATTGTCTAAATCCTTTTTACGGAGTATAAATCACTGCAATAGCATTGATTTTCTCCTTCCAGAAATTTTATAAAATCCTCAAATGTATCTTTTGCGTTTTTATTATTATTTTCTGTTAATAAATATTTTCCATGCTGGGTTTGTGAAATTAACAAGGAAACACTTTTTAATCCGTCAAGACTTTCCGTATAGCAATACTGGCATGGCACTTTGTCGCTGCTCAAAATGCCTTCTAAAAATCCGTAAGGCAGTGATTTTTTACCTGCCGAGAGAGAATTGTAACCGTTTTTAATTTGTTTTAAAAGAGAAAACAGACCGATTGAAGCGTTGTGGACGGAAAAGCTAAACCCGGTAGGAGAAATTTCACCTTCATCCTTACGCTGGGCAACAAGTTTTTTTACTCTTTCAAAGTCTCCATAATCAGATGAAAACACAAGATTTACATTTTCCTTTTCATAAGTTTTATACAAAGTGAACAATGCTGCACGACCGAAACTGTCCAGTTTTCTTCGCAAAAGCATGGGGATGAAAGAAACATCCGGTGTTTCATTTTCTACATGTGAAAATTTTATTATGTCAAATTTTAGCTCTTTCATGATAATATATAGTATAATGTTGTCAGAAAAATTCTGCAACAGAGAGGAAGAGTGATGATTATAACTGATTTTTCGGCTATATGTAATCTCGGAGAATCGCGGGAAGAAATATTTACAAATGCCCGTGATGGTATATTATATGATTTTAAAATTGATACTGAATTGCCGGAAATTACGGATGAAAATTATAATCTCCGATGCAATAGAATTTTGTTGCATTGTGTTAATCAGTTAAGAGATAAAATAAACTTATTAATTCAAAAATACGGACATTCTCGTATTGGTATTGTTATTGCAGATGCAAATACAGGGATTGATGAGTTTGAAGACTCTGATAATCCGGAGCATGTAAAAATCGGAAACCCTGCTGAATTCCTTAAAAATTTACTCGGACTGAAAAATTTTTCTTGTGCGGTTTCAACAGCTTGTTCTTCCGGTATAAAAGTGTTTTCAACTGCAGAAAGACTTTTAAAGAATAATGTTTGTGATGCTGTGATAGCAGGAGGCTGTGACGGATTATCAAAGCTTCCGATAGCAGGATTTTCTTCTCTTGAAGTTGTATCACAAACCCGCTCTAATCCTTTTAGTAAAAACCGTTCAGGTATGAATATTTCTGAAGCTGGAGCATTGTTTATTCTTGAAAAAGACGGTGAAGGTATAAAAGTTCTGGCATTAGGTGAGACATCAGATGCATATCATGCCTCGACTCCGGAACCGGAGGGAACCGAAGCTGCCAGAGCAATGGAATCAGCACTGGAATCGGCAGGACTTTTGCCTGAAGATATAGATTATGTGAATCTTCACGGTACGGGAACGAAAGCAAATGATTTAATGGAGGCAAACGCTGTATATAAAGTTTTTTCAAATAAAGTTCCGGTTAGTGCAACCAAACCGCTTACAGGACATTGCCTTGGTGCTGCGGCCAGTATAGAAACAGCCCTTTGCTGTTCATTGCTTTCTGATAATCCGGAAAAGTTTTTACTTCCGCATATTTACGACGGGCAATATGATGAAACGTTACCGAAAATCAGACTTGCCCGAAAAGGGGAATGTGTTAAAAGACTTGAAAAAGTTATGTGTAATGCTTTCGGCTTTGGCGGGACAAATGCCGTAATTATATTAGGAAAATAATTTTATGGAATATAATTTGGAAAAAATACTGCCTCATAATCACCCTATGATATTGATTGACAAACTGGAAGAAGTCAATCTTGAGGAAGGTTTTGTAAGTGCAAGTGTAACAATTACCACTGATAAGATTTTTTACGATAATACTATACAGGGTATTGATGCCTATGTCGGTATTGAATTTATGGCACAAACTATTGCCTGTTTTTCATACTTTAAGTTCGGGCAAAAGTCGCCTAAAATAGGCTTTTTACTGGGAACACGTGCATACAAATGTGATATTGAGAGGTTTGAACAAGGTAAAACATATTTAATCAGGGCTAAAGAGTTGTATAGTGACAGTGAACTTGTCTCGTTTGAGTGTTTTATTTATAATGAAAATAAGGCTGTTGCAAATGCTGTAGTAAATGCATATCAGCCTGATAATGCAGAGGAATTTTTGAAAGCAGGATTTAAGAATGAATAATAAACAGGTTTTAATCACCGGTTCAAGCAGAGGTATAGGCGAGGCCTGTGCCTTGTATCTGGCAAAAAACGGATATGATATAGTATTACATTGCAATAAAAATATTACAAAAGCACAGGATGTTTTATCACGTGTAGAAGAAACCGGTGTAAACGGCAGAATTTTACAGTTTGATGTAAAAGACAGAGATGTCTGTCGTGAAGTTATTTCAAAAGATATTGAAAAATACGGCGTTTATTACGGTGTGGTCCTGAATGCGGGAATTGCCCGGGATAACGTATTTCCGGCAATGGAAGAAAATGAATGGGATGATGTTTTGAATACAAATCTCGGCGGGTTTTATAATGTTTTGAAACCTGTTGTTATGCCTATGATAGAAGGCAGAGTTAAAGGAAGAATTATTGCAATGTCTTCTGTTTCCGGAATTAAAGGGAACAGGGGTCAGGTAAATTACAGTGCTTCAAAAGCTGGAATTATCGGTGCTGTTAAGGCTTTGAGTCTTGAACTTGCTAAAAGAAAGATTACAGTAAACTGTGTTGCACCCGGGGTAATAGAAACTGATATGATTCAGGATTTGCCTGTTGAAGAAGTTAAGAAAATGATTCCGATGAAACGCTGCGGCAGACCTGAGGAGGTTGCAAGCCTTGTGAATTACCTGATGAGTGAGGATGCGGGTTATATCACAGGACAGGTTATTTCCGTAAACGGAGGTTTGTGCTGATGGGAAAAAGAGTTGTAATTACAGGTATGGCTCTGGCCAGTCCTCTTGGATGTTCAAGAGAAAAAGCTTTTCAAAAACTTCTTGAAAAGAAAAATTGTGTCAGATATCTTCCCGAGCTTGAAAAATTTGAACGTTTAAACTCAAAACTTGCCGCTCCTGTTACTGATTTCGAAATTCCGTCACATTATAATCGAAAAGTACTTCGTACTATGGGAAGAATTTCCATAATGAGTGTCGCAACGGCAGAAGAAGCTCTTGCCGATGCGGGTCTTCTTGGAGATGAAATTATTACAAACGGTCAGACCGGCGTAAGTTACGGTTCTTCAACAGGTTCACTGGACAGTGTTCTGGAATTTTATTCTATGATGAAAGATTTTGAAGTTAAAGGCGTTAATTCAGGATCTTATGTAAAAATGATGAGCCAGACAGCATCTGTTAATATTTCACTATATTTTAAAACTACCGGAAGAGTTATTCCGACATCATCCGCATGCACATCGGGTTCAATGGGAATTGGTTATGCATATGAGGCTGTCAAAGACGGATATCAAACCGTAATGATTGCAGGTGGGGCGGAAGAATTTCATCCTACACATATTGCGGTTTTTGATACACTTTATGCTACAAGTCTTCAAAATTCTACTCCTGAACTTACTCCTAAGCCTTTTGATAAAGATCGTGACGGACTTGTTATAGGTGAAGGTGCCGGAACAGTTATTCTTGAAGAATATGAGCATGCTAAAAAACGCGGGGCAAAAATTTATGCTGAAATTTTAGGATTCGGAACCTGTACTGATGGTACGCACATTACAAATCCTAACAGCGAGACTATGCAAAAAGCACTGGAACTTGCACTTAAGGATGCAGAGCTTTCAGCTGATGAAATAGGGTATGTAAATGCTCATGGTACGGCAACCATTCAGGGTGATATAGCCGAATCAAATGCTACATATAATGTATTTAAACGTTCTGTTCCGATTAGTACAATAAAGAGCTATACAGGACATACGTTAGGAGCATGCGGGGCAATAGAAGCGATATTGACCGTGGATATGGCTCGAAAAGGGTGGTTTTGCCCTACCATTAATCTTGAAAATGTTGACGAAAACTGCGGAAAGCTTGATTACATAATGCATGACGGCAGAGAACTAAAATCCCCTCTTGTTATGTCGAACAATTTTGCTTTTGGCGGTATTAATACTTCCCTTATATTTAATACAAATGTTTAAGAATACATTAAAATACTGTTAAAATGCACATCTTTTACTAAAGAGAGAACTTTTTTAATGAATATTTTATAAGCTTCTCTGTCCGCTTCACCTGAAAGAATAATATCAGCTTTTTCTTTAGTCGGATGAATATGGATTTTTGCTTTGCTTGCCGCATTCATATAAACATCGTCGGCAGAAGAGCCTAAGTCTCTTTCAGCAGCACGTCTGTAAAATCTTTCTTTTTGAACAGCACAGGATACATCGACATAAATTTTAAAATCAAAAGCATCAATAACTTTATCTGTTAATGTAAACAACCCTTCTGAAATTATTATTTTAGCAGGTTCTGTTTTTGTTACATTATCTTCTCTTTTGGCGGTTCCGGACATATCATATTTAGGCAGATATACCGTTTGTCCGTTTTGTAGAGCTTTAATATGTTTTTTCATTAATTCAAGCTCAAGAGCTTCCGGAACATCTAAATCATAGTGTTTTGCAAATTCTGCGAAACTTCCTGCTTTTTTAACCATATCAGAACGGTCATAGTAATAGTCATCAGTATTGATTCTTGTAATTAGATTTTCTATAAAGAATTCCTGAGCAAAAGTTTCCAGTGTATCAATAATATCAAATGCAATGGTTGATTTGCCGCTTGCTGTTTCTCCTGCAATACCTATAGAGCAGGCACGGGTTTTATTTCCTGATAAAAATAATGCCATTTTATGAATGGCACTATCTGAAACATATTTAAATATTGAATCTGATGAATTTAATTCATCCTGAAAAATTCTATTTAATCTTTTTTCTATTGATTGAAAAAAGAGAAGATTACTATTATTAGGTTTGTTAAATCCAACTTTTGGAGAATTTATACTTTTTGTAATTGTATTTTGCAATTTTATAAATCCTTATTATTGCTTTTCCGTTTCTGAAAAATCGGTTTTTTATACAATAAACCACAAACATGAAAAAATTTGTCCAAATTGTAAACAAATATTTAATTTATTTTACAAATACAATATTCGTAGTCCGGAAATAATTTAAGCCTCAATTTGATTACTGTAATCTTCTTTTTAATTCATATTTAACTTCTGACAATGGCCCGTTATTCGGAGTTCTTACTGTGTAATAATAGTTCCTTGCGTATGTAAACGGATATTTTGGTATCCATCCGAGTTTCATAAATATTGACACGGTATCTGCACCTTGAGAAAGCATAAGTTCATCAATCGTCTTTTCATGTGCAGGCGAGATTGAGGAGAAAATTTTAAGAAAATAGTCTGTAAATGTTACCACGGAATAACCTGTTGCTGTACCTGGCTTTGCAATAAGCTCCGATATTTTGAAATTTTCATCTCCTTTTATATCTTTAATATTTTGCGGAAGTGCAAGAGTTTCTCCTTTTGCCTGTTCAATTTCGTACCATTGTCCGTTGTAATTTATACGCATGATATTCGGCTGAGGCATATAAATATCATCAAATTTGTTTTCAAGTATAGTGTTGCCTTCCATATCAACAATACCGTATTTGAAATCTTTGCATGTTAAAAGCATTCCGCCGAAAAGCAGGTCAATAGAGGAATATTCTCTTGGCAAAATTTCTTTTCCATGTTCATCATATAGAGCATATTTACTGCCGTTGCCTATTTTTAAATATTTCCCCAGAACTCGTTCTACATGACTGTATTTTATTGGTACAAGTATATTTCCGTTATAATCAATCAAACCGAATTTTGTATTTTTTTGTACAATCCATGACGAATCCCCGAGACGGATAAGTTTTTTGTACATAGGTTCAACAAGAACAGTTTCATCTTTTGTTTTCAGCCCGAAAAGATTCTCTTCATTTGAAAATGTCTGAACTTCAGAAGGTTTAAATGTACTTACCTGTCCGGTAGTTACGGCATAAGAACTGCACTGCAGAGATAAAACTAAAACGGATAAAATTAAAAACTTTTTCATAATATAATAATAGCATAAAATTTCTTATGGTATAATTTTATTATCGGTGATGTTATGAAGAAAAAATCTTTAATTATAGTTGGTTCAGTCATAATTCTGTCAGCAGTAGTAAGTATTCCTGTTTTTGCGTATCTAAAAGTTTTACCTGCTGCAATTTCAAGTCAAAAATTTATTAATTTTGTTGAAAAAAATGTTAACAAATTTGCAAAAATTGATGTAAATATTGAAAACCCTGTTCTACAGACATCATTTTCTCCCGTAATTGTATTTAAAGTAGGTGAAATTGATGTTTCCAAAAACGGTGAAAAACTTCTTGAAGTGCAAAACTTAGATACCAAATTCTCTTTTAATGAAATTTTCAAAAAAAGAATTATTGTAAATAAGCTGGCATTAGATTATGTTTTCGCTGATGTTAATAAACTGATGTCTCTTGTTCCGCAACAAGAAAAGAAAAAAGACCAAACTAAAAGCGAGTGGGATATTGATTTGTTTGATTCCATACTTGCATTAAAGAAAAGTGTTATTTTATATAAGCTTGAACCCGATGTGTATGTAAAAGTTCAAGCCGATAAAATGCTTATTGATAATACACAGAAAAAAGAAAAACATTTACGTTTTGTTATTAACACTGATGTAAAGAAAGCTGATAAAGTTTTACATTTTGCCATAGCTGACAAAAATCGGGTATTTATAAAAGATAAGGCAATTCATGTTGATGACTGTGTCCTTGATATTAACAACTCAAATGTTCATATTGACGCATTGGCTTCCAGAAAAGACGGGCTGAATGTTACTTTGTGGTCAAAGAAATTTAAAATAAAAGATGTTACTGATATTGTGGGTTCTAATATTCTTATCAATAACGGAAATGAAGTTCTTTCGTTTTTTAAAGATATGGACGGAACTTTTAACTTTGATATAAATTTGAAAAGAAAAAATTTGACAGGTAAAGTTACTCTTAATGATTTAAAATTAAAGCTTGTTCCTGTTAATAATCTTCCGTTGTATTTCAACAAAGGTACCGCCTTGATAACCAATAATGACATAATTTTTAAAGATATAGAAGGTTATCATGGAAACAGAAAAATTAATAATGTTAAAATAAACGGTTTAATAAAGGATTATACAAAATCTTGTGATACGGAAGTCACTGTTGATACAGTTGCTATGAATGATTTTTCACGTGATTATCTGTCAAAACTTGTCGGAATCCCTATGGAAATTATAGGCAAAGCCGGAACAAGAATTATCGTTAAGTCTATTTATAATAAAATTGATGTCACGGTCATGTCAAAGCTTGCTAAAGGGCATGATATTCTGGTTGACGGAGCTTCTTTGACTCCTATAGGCTATGATAGAGCTGTAAAGGCTGATTTGCATTTTGAAAATAATATACTGGATATTAAATCAGTGGATTATTATATTGCATCCGAGCTTAAAAAAGGCGTAAAAGTTAAGCCTGTTTTGTCAGTTAGAGGCAGACTTGATTGTTCTAAGCCTGTACCGTTTGTAAACGCTATCGGATTTACAATTCCGAACCCTTTGCCTAGTGAATTTTTGAATGTGCTGATAGGGCAGAGAATTTTAAAAGGCGGTAAATTCTACGGTGATTTATACATGGTAAATAACGGAACTTATCCGAAAGTATGGGGCAGAATGTATGCTTCTGATATAAGAATTCCTTCCCAGAGAGTTACCCTTAAATCAGGTGAGCTTATAACTGATAGAGAAACTGTTAATGTTAAAGCAAAAGGTCGTTACAAACGTTCTCAATTTGATTTTTCAGGTAATATAGAAAATGCAATTATGTTCCCTATTGTTGTAAACAATGTGGATTTCTCTCTTGATAAAATTGATATTGAACGTGTAATGCAGTCGTTTAATCAACAGAACACTGCGGCAGTTCCTTCTAAGCCTCAAGAAGTTGCAGATTCTGACTATGTAGAAGGGGCAGATGATGACGCTGTAGTTTTTGATGTTAATAATATTATTATAAAAAGATGTATTTTGAGGTTGAAAGAGGGCAAGTATAAAGATATTAATTTTGGTAATATCGCAGCCAATCTTACATTGAACGAAAACAATATCCTTGAACTTCACTCAAACAGATTTGATATAGCTGATGGTATTTCATCGGTAAAAGTTCGATGTGATTTGAGAAAACATTTGTATAATATTACACTTGGTATTAAGGATGTAAATTCTGATACTATGTCAACGGCACTTCTTAATTTACCCCGGGAAATTTCCGGTAAAGCAAGCGGTATTATTGATTTGAATACTGATGATTCTTTGAAATTAAACGGTATTATTAAATTTGTAGTTAATAACGGTACTATTCAAAAAGTCGGACTTGTTGAATATGTACTTAAATTTGCAGCACTTTTTAGAAATCCGATTGCTATGATTAGTCCTTCCACTATTTCTGATATGGTTAATATTCCGGAAGGTAATTTTGATAAGATTACCGGTGATATGGTGCTGAAAGATAATGTTGTTGAAATGTTGAAGATTAAATCTTCCGCTCCTCAGTTAAGTTCGTTTATTGTAGGGCGTTACAATCTTGAAAACGGCGATGCTATTTTAAGAATTTATACAAAATTCAGTAATAAGAATAAAGGCTTTGCCGGATTTTTGAGAAACTTCTCATTAAACAGTCTCGCTAACAGAATCCCATTGAGCAGCAGAAGTGATGCCCAGTATTATGCTGCAGAGCTTGAACAGCTTCCTCCGCTTGATGCCGAGGAAAAAGATTGCCAGATATTCCTGACAAAAGTTGATGGTGACGTCCAGCACAATAATTTCTTATCCTCATTGAAAAAGTTGAAATAAATCCGCTGAATATAAGAATAATTATCTTGTGTTGTTACCAGACTAAAAGGATTCTAATAAGCATACATTTATTTGAGATATTCAATATTTAAACGGGATGATTTTTCTGACAAAGAAGAAATAATTCAGAAACTTACGGAAAAATTAAAAAATACTTCATTGAAAAATTCATAGACTATTTATGAAATAAGCGGGAAAATAATTTCAACATATTAAAAAAGCTGTTCTTTTGAACAGCTTTTTTAATCTAGTAATCACTGCTTTGTGCATAATCATCATCATCTTTAAGTGAAGATAAATCATCTTTATAGCAGGCATCAAATCCGTCAGGCAGCAATTCCTGATCCGGCCAGATTGTATCACTGTCAAATCTGCAGGCATGAAGATTATATGATGCAGTGAAATCAGAACTTGTCAAATCACTTTCGGAAAATATACAGCCTGCCAAATCCGCATCTGTAAAGTTACAGTATGTCATTTCCGCATAGCTGCAGTCCGCTCCTGTCAAGAGGCTTTCCGTGAAATCACATTCAATAACTTTTGCTCTTGTAAAATCAACTGATGTTAAATCAGCATTTGTAAAATTAATAAATGATAATGTACAGTCGGCAAAAGAACTTGAATTTAAATCAGCATTTGAAAAGTCTATTTCGGAAAGATTTATACCTGAAAAATCCACTTCACTTAAATCAACTTCTTCCTGCTCCAGTTTCCATTCGTTGAATTTTTCGGGGTGTTTTCTCAATATTTCAACAAGTTCTTCTTTTGTATAGTCAATCATTTTATTCTCCTTTTAGAAATTAATTATATATATTATTTAATCAAATTTGTCTGCATTGCAAGCAATACTGCCTGGGTTCTGTTTGTAACATTCAATTTTTTAAATATATTATTCAAATGGCTTTTTACAGTGACTTCTCTAAGCACAAGTTTTTCTGCAATTTCTTTATTATTTGCACCTTCTGCAGCGAGTGCCAGCACTTCTTTTTCTCTTGAGGTCAGAGGGCGGATTGCTGTTTTGCTTTTTAAAGAAAGTTCTATTGGCTGTTTCGTTTCTTTTTGCCATGAAACCCGTCTTAATATTGCTTCCATGCGTGCAAGAAGGTTCGGTAAAATAAACGGCTTTACTATATAATCATCGGCACCGGTTTTTAAACCAGTTATCATTTTCTGTTCTTCATTAACAGCTGTAATCATTATAACAGGAATATATTTTGTGTCTTTATTTTTTCTTATAAATTTTAAAGTTTCCCAGCCGTTCATTTCCGGCATCATTACGTCAAGCAAAACCAAATCGTATTTCTCGGGAGTTTTTTCCAGCATATTTAAAGCCTGCACTCCGTTTTGGGCTGTATCTACATTATAACCGTAGAAAGGAAGTGCATCTTTAAGGTATTTAGGATTGTCATCAACTAACAAAATATTTGCCGATTCTGACATTCAACTTTCCTTATTTTATACAATTTTGTACTTTAACGCTTTTAACGCTGCCTGTAGTCTGTCATCAACTTCCAATTTTTGCAGAATATTTGCAACGTGGGCTTTTGTAGTATTTATACTGATAACAAGTATTTGTGCAATTTCCATATTACTGTAACCTTCAGTCATAAGTTTGAGAATCTGAGTTTCTCTTGACGTCAGGTCATACGCTTTACTGTTATTTTCACTGTCAATGACAGGCGAATTAGTAGTTGCTTTAAGAACAATGTGAGCAATACTCGGGTCAAACCAGGCTGCACCGTCTGCAACTGATTGCACCACCTGTATAAGTCTTTGCGGGTTAATTTCTTTTGAACAATATGCATTAGCACCAGCTCTAAGACTATTTAGAACTTCTTTTTCATCGTTATGCGAGGTAAGTATTATAACTTTAACATCTTTATTTGAAGAACGTATTCTCTTTGTAGCATCAATCCCGTTCATAACAGGGAGACCCAAATCCATAATGACAACGTCAATCGGATGGTCATTAAAAATTTCCAAAGCTTTTTCCGCAGATTCTGCTTCATATAATTCACCTACAAAATCAACGCCTTCAAAAGCCGTTTTTAATCCGAATCTTGTTAATTCGTGGTCTTCAACTATTAAAATGTTTTTCTTCATATGCTTAATTCCTCTTTGGCAGGCTTAAAATCAGGATTCAGGGTAATAGTTTTTTTGAAGTTGAAATATGCATCCTGTGAAAGACCCTGAGCTTTGCAAAGCAATCCTTGATAATAATAGTATTTAAAATTATTTTCGTCAATATATTTTGCTATTGCAAGATATTTTTTTGCGGTATCAAACAAACTTTTGTCCAGAGCGGTTTTTGCAAGTTCCAGCCAGCCATCAGTGAATGAAATATCAAGGGCCACTGCTTTTTTCAGATATTCAGTTTTTCTGGAAGAATCTTTGAGTGCAACATTGTAGTAAGCCATAGGACAATCCGAATGTTCTTTTAATATTTTCGTATAAATTTCATCGGCTTTGTTATTTTTATCCAGTTTGCGGTAAGCTTCAGCGACTTTTATAAGTGCAGAAGTTGATTTTTTATCGTTAGATGCGGCTTTTTCGTAATACTTTGCTGCCGTATCGTAATCTCCGTTCCGGCTTGCCAGATCCCCCAGAACCGTCAGGGCTATAGGGTTGCCCTTATCAAGGTTATAAGCTTTTTGAGCAAAACTTTCCGCTTTTTCGTACTCTTTTGTATCATAATAAACTCTTGCAAGCAGGGCGTATATCATTTTGTTATGTTTCTTTTTGGTAGAAACTGTGTTCTGAAGAGTTCTTACAGATTTAGTCAACTCACCTTCATAGTAATAGTAGTATGCAAGGTGGTATTTTTTCATGTAATCCTGTTTCTCGGTTTTATAAAGCACGTATTGCTCAAGGGAATTAACTTTATTTTTGTAATTTGCCGTTACGAGTGGAGCGGCTTTAATTTCTTCGATAAGCTTTAGAGCTGTGCCAAATTTATCATTCTGTATTGCTATTTCGGCTTTTAATTTTTTATAATTAATATTTTGCGGATTTTTTTCGATGGCATTATCAATATATTTTGAGGCCTCTTTGCTGTTTCCCGATTTTAAAGCCCCCAGTGCAACCAGATAATTAGCATAATCTGATGTCTTCAAAAGTCCTTCGTTTTTAATTAGTTCTGCAGTAGCCTCTTTGCTTTGAGCATTATATATGATATTGGAAAACATTTCAGCAAGATAAATTTCGTCTTTAGGATTTAATTTTACTGCAGGATAATAAAATCTTTTTATATCGTCTGCAGTTACGTAGGATATATCTTCATCGGATATTTTAGAAAGAGCTAAATCTGACAGACTGAAGAAACCAAGATCAGCCATTTTATCCGCCATTAGCATATATGCATAGTCGTTTGACGCTATTGTTTGTATTAAAATTCTAAAATCCATATAAGAGGATTTGACATTGCACTGGATAAACCTTTCAAGGGCGATTGCATAGTGGTTATGGACATCATTTTTTGTTAATGTTGCTTTTTTCGGGATATTCATCTGGACTTCATTTTGTTCAGGCTGATTATCTGCAAACGGGTCAGCGGGTTTGATGTCCTCAAATCCTGCAGCAAATACGTTCATTGACGTACTTAATAATATAAATGCCGTTATAATACTTCTTTTTTTTATCATTAAGACTATGAATCCCCGTTGTTGTCAGTATGTTTTGAATAATAGCTGTTGAATAAATCTACAGCCTGTTGTTCTTTTTTTGTTGGTTTTTCTTTATTGATATAATTATATATATCGATTAGTTTGTATTTTTCAAGAATTTTTTGATCTTCCGGTTTAAAACTGCTGTGATTTTCAGTTAAAAACACTTTAACAATTTTGTCAACTGATATGTTATTTAGAAATACATCTACGATACTTTTATCAAAGTGAGTTCCGGAATCGTTGATAAGTATATTAACTACATTGGCGATAGGCATTTTGTCACGGTAGTGTCTCCGGGAAGTAATTGCATCAAAAACATCGGATACAGCAAGGATTCGTCCTCCGTAAGGAATTTCTTCACCCTTAAGATGTCTGAAATATCCTGTTCCGTCGTATTTTTCGTGATGAGAACACGCAATTTCGTCAATCTGTTTAAAATCTTCTGTTTTATAAATTTTTTCCAAAATATTATGTGTAATCTGAACGTGTTCCTGTATATGTTTATATTCTTCAGGAGTTAGTTTACCTTCTTTTTGGAGAACAGAATCTCGTATTCCGATTTTTCCTATGTCATGAAGAATAGCGGCTTTTTCTATAATTTCTTTGTTTTTTTCGTCGAGTCCGAGAGCATCAACAATCAGCATTGCATAAAGTCGGACTCTGTCTGAATGACCTGCAGTAATTTTGTCACGGGCATCAATAGAGGCGGCAAGAGTATTAATAAAACTTTCGAACAGTAATTTTTGTTCTTTGTATAATTCCTGCTGCTGCTTGAATAGTTGTGCATTTTCCAGTGTAATACTTGCACTTCCTCCGATTGCTTCAAGCAAATCCTCATCAGATTTTGAAAAAACTCCGCGGGTTTTGTTTAAAACTTGAAACGCACCGATAATTTCCTGATTATTATTTTTTATAGGCATACAAAGTACATTTTTTGTTTTATAACCTGTCTGTTTATCAACTTCAGGATTAAATCTCGGGTCAGTATAGGCATCTTGAATATTAACAGTTTCTCCTGTCTTTACAACGTAACCTGCAAGACCTTTATCAGCAGGAAATCTTATTTCCTGAGATTCCATTCCTAAAGCAACTTTTGACCAGATTTCATTTTTCTCTTTATCGTATAAAAATACTGTACAGCGGTCAGCATGCATTGCTATTTTGGTTTCTTCAGCAATAACTTTTAGCAGAACATTCAAATCTGTCAACACATTAATCGAACGGCCTATTTTAACCAGAGAAACAAGAGGGTCGCTTTGTATAGGGTATGAAAAATCTACACCGCTCTGCAGCTGATTAATTCGTGCGGTTATGTAGCCTAAAAGAGCAAAACCGTCGGATTTCATTGCATAACTTCTTGCATTCTGATAATGTAAAAGAGCAACATCCTTATTGTTTTCACAGTAATCAATGCTTCCGCAGCAGAATTCATAAAATAATTTAGCTGTAGATTCTCCGCTCATATCTGCCATATGATGTCCGTCTTCGAGAAGTGACAGGGCATATTGCATATTGTTTTTATCAAGCATATATTCAATCAGACCGCGAATACTCAGACAGATTGATGTTTGTTTGAGGGTATTATATTTTCTGTAAATTTTTTCAGCTTTTATGATATGTTCTTTTGCTTCCTTAAAATTCTGCTCTTGTAATGACAAAAGGCATTCTTTTATTAACTCTGCACCTTTTTCGTTTTGAGCTTTCGGAATTGTTGGAGAATGTTTCATCCTGTAATGCTATCCTTTTACTTTTACCTGATTTTATTATACAATATTTTTTGTAATATTACAAAACTGAAATAAGGATGCAGAGAGGTGAATAAGGTTACTATTTTAATCCCTGTCTATAATGAGGTTTCAACTCTTAAAGAAATTATTAAAAAAGTTGAAGAAACCGATATCTGCGGGTTGGAAAAAGAAATAATTATTATTGACGACTATTCGACTGACGGTACAAGAGATTTATATAAGGATTTACCGTATAAAGTTTTGTACCATGATTACAATCAGGGGAAAGGTGCGGCGTTAAGAACAGGTTTTAAGGAGGCTACCGGCGATATTGTTCTTATTCAGGATGCAGATCTGGAATATGATCCCGTTGACTATCCGCCTCTTGTAAAGCTAATTCTTGACGGACATGCAGATGTGTGTTACGGAACAAGGCTTGCCGGCGGTAAACCTTCCCGCTCATTTATGTTTACACATTTGCTTGGTAATAAGTTTTTGTCATTTTTGACAAATTTGCTATACGGTTCGACTCTTACTGATATGGAAACATGTTATAAAGTATTTAAGGCTGATTTTATTAAAGGTATTGAAATTAAATCTAACAGATTTGATTTTGAACCTGAGATTACGGCAAAAATATTGAAACGCGGAGCAAGACTGTATGAATTGCCTGTTTCATATTATGGCAGAGAATTTTCAGAGGGTAAAAAAATTACCTGGAAAGATGGTATTCATGCAATAATTGCACTTATAAAATACAGATTTGTTGATTAGAAAGGAGATGATTATGAAAAAGTTTATTATTTCATTATTTGCAGCGGTTGCTATGGTTTTGCCTGCTTGTGCTGCAGACTGGAATGCCTCGGACAGAGTGCCGGCTGTTGGAAAGCAGCTTTTGCAAAAGAATAGTTTACCTTCAAATACAACATTTAAAGTTGTTAGCGGTTCCGGAAATAATGCAAATGTTGCGACAACTAATGTTATTTATATATCCGAGTCTGATTTGACATATGCCGGAAATGACAATGAAGTTGCTGCTGTAATATCAACGGAACTCGGCCACATTATTAACGGTCATTATGCTAAAAATAAAATGAGAGAAGCTGCAAAGGCTGCACTTACAAGTAATTTAAGCGATGATAACATTATTACGACAGCGACCTACAGTGATTTTGTAACAAACAAAACAAGCTTAAAAGATAATAAAGAAGCTGATATCACAGGTGTTGATATGATGATTCAGGCAGGATATAACCCTCTTGCTATGATTGTTGTGATAACAAAGCATCCGGGCAGTTTCTGGGAAATTTTAACAGGCAAACCGGCAAACGCTGAAAGAGCTATGAATGTTTATGATTATCTGACATATAATTATCCTTCAAAAGTAAAGGCCGGCTACGGATGTAATGAGTATCGTGCATTTTTAGCTTATGCAGATCCTATTGTTGAAAAAAGAAACGCAAGTGCCAAAAAACTTGAAAAATTTAACAAAGAACAGGCACAGGCAAAAGCCGAAAGAGCGGCAAATATTGCTAAATACAAAGCTACAGGCGGTTTAACAGGCTGGGACGCAACTTATACGATACTTAAAAATCTTTCGGAATCTTCCGAAAATTAACATTGAAACCCGAATCTTAAAGGTTCGGGTTTTTAAATGATTTGATTAAACTCGTACAGTTCGTCATTTATTTTCTTATGAGTAAAATTCTTCAGAAAGTTTCGCCCGAACAGCCATTCTGCATCGCAAACTTTTAGTGCGGGAGCTTGTTTAATGTTAATTTTCATTAGAATCCCTTTATGTTTATAAGTATCTTTAAAAAGTTTTGCACAGTCTTGTGAAGGTGATGTCGAGATAAAACCGTTATTGTCGTAAAAATATTTTTGTAATGTTTCGGGAGTAAAACCTCCTTTTGGGGGGGTAATGCCTCTATAAACGACGGTATTTTTTAATAAAGGAGCTGTTTGTATTCCGTAATCAAGTGTGCAGATAAGCTCATTCGTGTCAGGAGAATAAATTTTACCGGTTCGCAGAACATCATTGATATAAGATGACCGGTTATATCTTTTCTTTGCAGCATCAATTTCTTGTTTTGTATATTTTGGTATCTGACTTTGTTTTGAATATGAGAGTTTTGTATGTTTATTAATGACTGAAGGTTTGGTCTCAATCAGGCTTCTTTTCCCGCAAGCTTTAACATAACGGTAAATTTCGGGTGTCATTTTTGAAGTTATAGACATAAATCAACTAACCTTTCTATTTATATCTAAAACCCGCAAACCGCTAAAAGTGATATTTATTGACATTATTATTAAGATATGTTAAGATAAATCCGTTACTAATTGGAGGGTTAATTATGGCTGATTCGCATCAAACATTAAGATGTCCTGCCTGCGGCAAGGAAATGCAGAAGGTTTTTGTTCCGTCAGAAGGAGTTAACGTAGATATTTGCGTTGACGGCTGTGGCGGAATATTCTTTGATAACAGAGAGTTTAAAATGTTCGATGAGCAGAGTGAAAATATTGATGCAATTATAAATGCATTAGAAAATAAGCAGTTTGAAAAAGTGGATGATTCTCTGCCGAGATATTGTCCTGCCTGCGGAGCAAAAATGGCAAAGAATTTTTCAAGCATTAAAAAGACAATTACCGTTGACGAATGCTATTCCTGCGGCGGGAAATTCCTCGATCACGGTGAACTTTCCGCAATAAGACAAGAATACGAAGATGATACCGCAAGAACTGCAGACACTATGCGTTTTGTTTACGATGAAGTCGGAATGAAACTCAATGAATTATATGATAAAGAACCCAGAAAACAATCTTTGATGCAAAAATTGTTTAATAAAATGATTATGGGTTAGCGAAAATACGAAAAGGCTGATTTAAAATCAGCCTTTTTCAAAAGGAATAGAAATGGCTGATACTTATAAAACAATTACCTGTCCTGCCTGCGGACAGACCATGAAAAAAATATTTATCCCCTCTGTCGGGGTTAGTGTTGATATATGTGCTGACGGCTGCGGCGGAATATTCTTTGACAGTCAGGAAATGCAGACAATTACTCAAAAACAGGGCGATATATCTGAAATTCGCGATATTATTAACGCCGGTAATTTCCGACCGGTAGATGAAAGCAGACAGCGAATTTGTTCTGTTTGCGGAAAACCTATGGTAAAAACACCGATTAAAGGTATCGGAATTGAGATTGATACGTGTTATTCCTGCGGCGGAATATTCCTTGATAACGGAGAATACGATGCCATAAGACAGGGAATTAAAACTAAAGATATTAACGATGTGAAATCTCAAAACAATATTAATAATATCAATCAAAATACTACAAACGGAATATCTGACGACTTCGTCCGCGAACTTTACAGGGAAGGTCAGGCTGAAAACCGACGTTTGGAAACAATGCAAGGGATTGCCTCCATTCTCAATTCCCGCAGAAGATACGGACGCAGGTTTGATTTATTTGATTTGATGTGGATGATTTTTAGATAATCACTGATTTCAATTTTTCTATTTTGTCCGTACTGTCACTTTCAAAATATATCCTAAGCAAAGGCTCTGTTCCGCTCGGGCGTACGAGTATCCAACTGGTAGTATCTTCGAGATACAATTTAACTCCATCCCTGGTATCGGTACGTATAACGTTATATTCTCCGATGGATTTTAAATCTTTGTATTTTCCCAGAAGAGGCTTGATTTCATCTTTGTTTTCAAGTTTTTTGTCTATTCTGTCGTTATAGAATTTGCAGCCGGCAAATTCATAAAGGTTATGTTGAAGCTGTTTCAGGGATTTATTCTCATAAGCCATTGCCTCAAGAATAAGTGAATTAGCAAGCAGACCGTCTTTTTCCGGAATATGACCTTTTATACTTAAGCCGCCGCTTTCTTCTCCGCCGATTATAGGGTTAAATTTTCTCATAGCTTCACCAACGTGTTTAAAGCCTACCGCGGTTTCAATTACTTCGACGCCGAGTTTTTCAGCTACTTTATCAAGAAGCAGGCTGGCACCGACAGTTTTAACGAGCGGTCCTTCCATATGTTTATTTTTTTTCAGGTGCATAAGGAGAATTGCTATAATTTCGTTTGGAGAAACGTATTCTCCGTCTTCATTAATCACTCCGAACCTGTCAGCATCTCCGTCATTTGCAAATCCGATTGAATTAGGTTCTGATTTAACTTTTTCTATTAATTCTTTTAGATATTTCGGTTTCGGTTCAGGCATTCCCCCGCCGAAATTCGGGTCGTGGTGCATGTGAAGCGTATCAAATTTTATTCCGTTATTTTCTAAGATTTTGTCAAAGTAGCCGATGCTTGCGGAATACAGTCCGTCAAAGATTATATTTTCACTCAATTCTCTGATTTTTTTGTAATCTACAAGTTTCTGCATGTGGGCAAAATAGTCCGGTTTAAAGTTATAATGTCTGATTTCACTCTTGCCGAAGCCTTTGAACTTTACACCAAGGTTATACATAATTTCATCAGTAATATCGGATGTCGCAGGACCGGCATAATCCGGAATAAACTTTAATCCAAGATACTCCGGCGGATTGTGTGAGGCAGTAAACATAATTGCACAGGCATTGAGATGTTTTGCGTTATATGCAAGAACAGGGGTCGGGATTACTGATTTACTGTAGAGAACTTCGAAACCGAAATCAGCAAGGATTTCTGCACACTGCATAGAAAAAATGTCAGCCATATTCCTCGGGTCATAGCCGATAATTATTTTTTTATTCATGCCGAAGTTGTCAAAAATATACTTTGCAATGGCATTAGTAGCTGTAGTAACGTTATCTTTGTTAAAGTCTTTCCCAACAACAGCTCTCCAGCCGTCTGTTCCAAATGTAATTCCCATAGATTTGCCCTCATTTCTCATTTTTAATATAATTATAAGTGAAATACGGAGTTAGGCAAATGTTGAAACTGGATAATATAAAAGAGGTTGCATTTTTAGGCCCTGAAGCATCGTTTTCCGAGATGGCAAAGGATAAGTTTTGTGAGAAGTATCATATTAATCCGTATCCCAGACCGCAGAAGACAATACGGCAGGTTATAGAATATGTAATAGGAAATCCAGAGACAATAGGGGTTTTACCGGTTGAAAATTCGATAGAGGGAACTGTTCGGGAAAGTCTTGATACTCTTATGTTATGTGATAATCCGAATATAAAAATTCTTGCGGAGATTATAATGCCGATAAAGCATTGTTTATTATCAAGAACTACCGAGTTTTATTCAATAACAGGTGTAATTTCACATCCGCAGGCACTTGCACAGTGTCAGAATTTTATACATGATGAACTTCCCAGAAATCTTAATATTATTGAATCAACTAGTACAGCTGAGGCTGCAAGGAGTCTTGCGAATTATAATTTGACATATGCGGCAATAGGAAGTGAAAAGACTGCTGAGGTTTATAATTTAAATATTCTTAAAGAAAATATAAATGATGACAAATCTAATCAGACACGTTTTGTCCTGATAGGCGAGTATGATACGGAAAAAACAGGACGCGATAAAACTTCTATAGCCTTTTCAACTGATAACAGACCGGGGGCATTGCTTGAGGTATTGAATATTTTTTACAAAAATAATATTAATTTGACTTATATTTCTTCAAGACCATCAAAGCAGAAGTTTGGAGAATATATTTTTGTTGTTAATTTTGACGGTCATATAAGGTCGCAGAAAATTTTAAATACACTCTCTGAAGTAAAGGAAAAAACTACATATATGAAGTTTTTCGGTTCTTACGAGAAGTGAGTAATGCACATAATTTATCTGCTTTGCTATCTCTAACTTCCACATCTGCCTGATGTGAAATCACTTTTTATTTTTGATGCGGAAAAAGACTGTTCTAATTGTTCATCAGTGGCTCCTCGGCCTTTAAGAAGCTGATATTGATATTTCTAATTGTTAAGACTTGTCAATAGAGTTTATAATTGAATATTATGAAATATTGTGTTATACTAAAAACGTATAATTAGATAGTATAATTAAGTATAAAGGAGGTAGTAGATGCAAAAGCTAAGTCTGGTAAGGATTTCGGGGGGGGGGCAGCCTAAATCAAAGCAAATAGAAGGGATTACATTAGTTAAGAAATTATCTGCACCTAAAAAAGATATAAGCAAATTTGGGTTTACCTTAGCGGAAGTTCTAATAACATTAGGAATAATCGGCATAGTTGCAGCAATGACACTTCCGGCATTAATAAACAAATACAGAGAGCAAGAAATAATAACACGTGTGAAAAAGACTTACACCTCAATAGCACAGGCATTGGAGCTTGTTCAGGCAAATTACGGAACACCCGGTGATAACAGTTCACTGTTTGCTAAAGGCCGCACCTCTGCGGAGATAACAAAGGAGTTAAGCAAGTATTTTAACGGAGCAAGATATTGTGAAGCAGGTGCAAATGCTGAAGGTTGTAAGAATTTAAATTATAAAATAAAATACGCATCACTTTTGCAAAGCGGAACGAGTGGAGCTCAAATGACTAATATGACCGGTTATCCGAGAATTGTGTTGAACAATGGTGCTGTTTTAGCGATAAGTACACGGAATAGTGATTGTTCAAACTATGTTGTAAGCGGAACCAGTTTTAATTCGGATGGAAGTATTAAAAAAAATCCGGACGGAACAACCGCAACCTGGACACAGACCAGAAACAACTGCGGAGTAGTTGTATTTGACGTAAACGGTGCAAAGCGGCCGAATCAGTTCGGATATGATGCATATCAAATAAATGTATTTAAAAACAAAATCGGAAAAGATTATTGGTCTGCAATGGGAACTTCAAGTTTAGACAATATATTGGCCGGTAAGAAAAATCCTCTGGTATATACCGACTATGATGAACACGGTGAATTTGAATGGTAAAAAGAGGGGAGAACCCCTCTTTTTTATTTTTGTTTTTCATCAAATACAAATATATCAATATTGGTCATATCTTTGTAATCGTCTATAGAAACGGTATTTGGTGCCTGAGCTTCGGGTTCAAGTCCTTTTTCAAGCAGTTCCGGTTGTTTTTTGATTAATTTTTTGTCAGCACAAACTATGTCGCGGTTAATTGCGGCTTTAATATTTTGAACAGTTTGTTCGGTTGGTGAGCCGTCATTTCCGACAGATTCTTGAACTTCATAACTTTGCCAGTTTTCAGGCAGTTTATCAATGATTGTGTAATTCATATCGGATGTACCGTCAAGACGTTTGTCAATTTCATTTTCCAGAATGTTTGTGACATATTCTTTCTGGCTTTCGAAGTGGCACGGCATCACGATATCAGTTCCTATAATTTCTTCCGGATCACGTTTTTCGTATTTTTTAATTAATTCTGCTGCAGTTTGCAGATGACCGATTTCCATTGCTGTAAATTCTTCCCAAACCTGTTTGATTCTTGTATCAACCTCATCTTTGTAACAGTTATAGTAAGTGCAAACTTCCGTAAACTCGTGTAGAAGAAGTTTTTCCAGCATTGTTTCTGTCGGGTCAATCAGAGATTCATACATAGAAACATGTTCTTCCTCAACATCGCAAATTTCTGCATAAGTTCTTCTCAAATCATCATTTCCATACATGAAGCCGTGTTCTGCGTAAAAATTATGAGTCTGCTGTTCACCTGAAACCAGAGTAAGTATATTAACTTTAGTCTGCGGGGATGCAGTATTTTTATCGTAATGTTTTCTTAATCTGATTGCGTTATCGTTGTGATGGTTCTGGGTAGGTCTTCCGATAACGACATCAGTCTGTCCGTGCAAGATATCATCAGGATTGTTTCCCTCTATCATATAAGCCCATTGGCTGTATCTGTAAAGATGGTCAAAATCTTCAAGAAGTCCGAAATCAAATGTTTCTTTAACGTATTCGTCAGGTTCGTTTTGTGCAAGCCAGGCCGTTAAATCAACGGCAACCTGTTCATATCCGAGTGTCGTATCCAGAACACTCTGGCATGAAGGAGTCAGCCAGTTGACTGTAGTTTGCTGCATATCTTCTATGCGTCTTACATTTGCAATAATTTTATTTAATTCAATATCATCAGAGGTTCTTGCAAAATGATGTTTAAAATTCCAGGCTTCGACTTCAATTCCGTTCATAAGAATTTGTCTTGTTCTGGTATAACAATCAACTTCCACTCTGTTAAACGGCCTTTTTACGATATCGTGCCATGTTCTTAATTGTTTTTCTATTGATATTCCTTTTTCTTTAAGTGCGTTAAAACTCATAATTCTCCTTTCATAAAAATTTATTGTAAGCATTAAAATTAAATGGTATTCGAGGTAGTTATAAAAGGAAAAGGCAAATATTACATTGCCGGAAAAGATAAAGTTTAAAAATTTTAATAATAAGGCAATTTTTACATACGCCATGTTTTTATAAATTTATAACACGGTAAAAGGGGAAATTTAGGAGGAAAACTATGTTTTTATCGGTAGAATCAAGTTCGACAGATCAATCATATTACAGTACTATGTATCGTAAAGCTAATGCATCCGGAGAAAAGGTTGCTTATAAAATACGTAAGGGCGACAATTTGTGGAATATTGCCAAAAAGCAGCTTAATAAAAAGAATGCCACAAATCAGGAAATTTCCGAGATGATGTATTCGATTGCAAAACTAAATAACAAAGAAACACTTGAATCAGCAAATAATATCAAGGTGAACGATATTATTTATTTACCTGTGGCAGCCGGCTCCAGAGCTGCAGAAAAAACGTCGGCACAACAAAAACTTTCGCCTGAAGAGCAGGTAAAAAGGACAACAGCACAACTTGAGAAAATATTATTACCGCCTGATAAAAATGCTTCATATAGTGAAAAAAGCGTATATAAAAGCAAGCACAGAGAAGATGTACCTGATGATTTGTATGCAGAACATGGTAAAGCAGGAATAAGTTACTGGACAGATTTACTGAAAAATCCGGATAACGGTGTATTTATAGAAAAAGGGTATCTCGGAATATCTGCCAATGCTTTGCATATTACGAAGAAAGAAGGAGATAACAGATTTGGTAAAACGGTTGCTCATTTATATGTAACTATGGATGCAAACGGGAAACTCAAAGATGTCGCATTTAATTCTCCGGGAATAACAATAAATGATATTCGATTTGATTACGAGCTGGATGCAAACGGTAACTTGCAAAAACCTGACAGATTCGGTGCACGTATGCTGCCACTCGATAAACTTCCAAAAGAAGAATACGCACAATTTTTGAATTCACTTCAGGGTTATATTGACAGAGAATTGAAATAACAGAACTATGAAATAACGGTCAATACCTTTATTATATAAACAGTTGCTGCCCCTATTGTTTATCAGGGGGAGGTAAGATTATTAAACATAAAAACGATTTATAGTTTTTGTCAATATAGTAATGATACTTTGATAATAAATTTAAGTTGTATGAATCACTTATATAATCGATAATTATATATATTTTTTGACTTGTAGCTTATACGGAGTATTTACATAGAAAATTTTCTGTGATAAGTTTGACATATCAAGTGTCAAGTTGTTAAAAAATTAAAAAATAAAATATGGCTATGTCACAACAAACAGTTGATAAATAGCCATTTTTATAGGGGAGTATCAGAACTCCCCTACAAACTGTTATTT
>CALVBS010000009.1 GCA_944325865.1 Candidatus Gastranaerophilales bacterium
GGTTGTTCAGTCGGCTGTTCTGTTGGTTGTTCAGTCGGCTGTTCTGTTGGTTGTTCAGTCGGCTGTTCTGTTGGTTGTTCAGTCGGCTGTTCCGTTGGTTGTTCAGTCGGCTGCTCTGTTGGAACAACTAAGTTGTCGTCATCATCTTCACCGCCTTTTTCGTCATCAGGAATAATTTCTCCATCAACATCATAATTTGGATCATCCCCCTGACCGCTGCCTCCGTAATAATAATTACGGTCGTTTTCATCCTGTCCTATATCTGTTACATCGTCAGGTCTAACTGCTTCAACCCTAATTGAAACATCTTTGTCATCACCTTTTGGATTAGTCAATTTATTGGTTGTATCATCCGGCGTGATTGAAGATTTGCCGTCTTCACCGCGATGTTTACCCATATTGAAATAATAACCGTCAATATACGCATTATCAGCTACAATTTCGACATCTTGCTCTTCACCTCTGCCCTGGCCTTTTCCTTCAACTCTGCCGTTTTTAACAACTACAGTTGAATCTGCTGCGTGTTCGTAATCGGGAGCTTCGGAGTTATCCCAGTAACTGCCCAAATCCAAAGCTGTTAGTTTAACTTTGTCAGGAGCAATATTTTTGTTCGGACCAAAATAATCCTGCGGATAATTCGGAACAGTACCTAAATTTTCAATATACAGGTTTTTACCGCGGGTAGTTAAGTTAATATTTTTATCGGCCGTAACTTCACCAATATATGTATTACCCGAAAATTCCGCATTAATACTGCCTTCTCTGGAAATAATTGAACATACATTTGTATCAAGTTTTTTACCGTTTTCAGAATCAAGGCCTTTTACGTTAATATTGCCTATAGCGAGCATATCAACACCGTATTTGTTATTCGGATTTGGCTGAAGTTTATGAGCTTCAGTTGCTTTATCTCCGAAAAATACATTTTCAGAACCTTCCTGTCTAAAAGTCAACTTATTATCTTCTTCACCAATATTACCGCTTGCAATCAAAGAAATTCCTTTACCCGAAACATTCGGAACAGGTGCAAGTTCTGTATTTGCGTTCAGAATATCATAAGCCTGCTTTCCGCTATTGGTTGAATCTGCAAGAAGGATAACCCTACCGTCAGCATCAATTTTATTAACATTCATATCAGAATCGAGTGCAGTTATATTAATAACAAGATCCTCTGATTTTTTATCCTTTTCAGTAACAGCAGTATAGGTTCCGTCAATATCAGCATTAATTGACTTTGTTAAATCTCTGTCATTCGGTCCAATACCAACACAGGCATCACCTTCACAATTTCCTACCTCTTTACCGATTGTACCGTCAACAACATTAATATTTAAATTACCGCCGTCTTTGGTTGTAAGAAGAGTTTTTGCAACACCTGCATTTAGAAGATTTCCGTTATTAATATCAATATTAATATCACCCTTTGATGTTATGTAATCATCCATATTTTTATTATTTGTATTGCCGATTACAACATCAGAATTTTTATTATTGATGTTTACTCCGTGAGAATAAGTATTGCCTTTAACAACAATTCCTTCTGAACCCGCATTGGTCATATTCAAAACGCCATTGTTATTATACAGGGTATTTTCATTATTAGCATTAATTAAAATACCGTTAGATTTCTTATTTTCCAGAGCCATTGCTCCATTCTGGTTTTTTACAATTCCGTTTACTTCAATACCGTGGTTGCTCGTAATTGTGGTATTACCGTCGGCATTTGCAATAAGCCCGTTAAGTTTCACGCCTTTTGAACCTTCTGCGGTAATTGTTACGTCACCGGAGCCGAAGTTTTTCATAACGGAAGATGCGTCAGCCAACACGCCGCCATCCGAACCGTATGCGGTAATCTTAATTGAACCGTTTTCACTTTTAAAAGAATTACCGGTATTCAAGTTATCAACATTAACCAGAGACTTAAATAAATCATCCGCACCCTGTATGGTTGTAACGGAATTTCCTTTTATACCCGCCATAATAGCACCGCCGGTACCTGCAGTAACATCAGCAGCTCTGAGATTTACATCGTTCCTTGCAAGAATTTTACCGTTAACTTCAATGGTTCCGGTACCTTTGTTATCCATTAAAGATGCATATTCCGGATGATTTTCATCAGCAAGAATAGGAGAATATTTAGCCATTGCATCCATATCACCCATACCGCTGAATCTTTCATATGACTGCTGAGAAGGGGTTAAAACCGATAATGACCCGACATTCAAAACTCCGCTTGAACCAATAACCATTCCATTCGGAGATACAAAGATTGCAGCACCGTCATAGAAGTTATTACCTCTCATTGTGTTAAGAAGACCGTTAATCTCAATTTTATTATCAACAAAGTTTACAAATTTCTCGATATCTCCGCCTGCATAATTAAACAGAAGATTTGCAATATCACCCTCACCAAGCTTAAAGTTTTTATAATGTCTGAAACCTACATCGCCATTTGCTGCGGATGGTGCAAGATCAAAAATCTTGTTGCCATTAATATTAGATACATTGTCACCTGTAACAGCTCCAGCATTTGAAATCGAACTGCCTTCCGCAAATACCGGTGAAGAAAACAATACAGGCTGAGCGACCAGCGACAAAGCCATTACGGCGATTAACATTCTTCTTTTATCATACTTCCTATAAGATGACATATTGTGTCCCTTTCTGATTCTTTGTAAACATTCCCTAGGTTAAATTATAAAATTTGAGCATGGTACTATTAACTATAACTCAAACAAAAACTGTAAATAAAAATTTTTGCTATTTTATAAAAAATTTTTACAAAGTCTTAATCAGTGGATGTTTTAAAAATTTTGTTATTTAAAAGAAAATATACAGCATAAAAAACTGCCATTAGTATCATCATCTGAATTATCGGAGCAATAAATGACATGTCTTTCATTAAATAATAAAATAACCCCATCGGAACAAAAGAAATTGCCATAAATCCGAAAGTTTTCATAGGGTAACGAAGTCCGAGTCCAGGAAGTACAATAATTGCACTAAGAAAATAATAAAGAAAGTTTGCCCCCAGAGTTCCGATACCAACACCGGCAAGTCCGACTTTCGGAATAAATACTATATTCAATATTATACCCGCAATACCTGAAATAAGTTTCAGAATAAATTCTATATAAGTTTTATTAGCCAGATGATATTGCAATGTAGTATAATCGGTGAGCCCCATAAAAAAGGTTCCAAATGCAAAATAAGGAATTAATCTGTAAGCTTCATGGAATTGTGAATGAGAAAGCATTGCTACAAAATCCTGAGAATAAAGTGACATAATGAACACAACAGGAAGAGATATTAAAATATAATATCCGGTAAAACGTGAAATTATCGGCCTCACATCAATCTTCGCTTCATACATTCTTATAATACGCGGGATAGCCGCAACAGTAATAATGGAAAAAATTGTCATCAACAAAGGCAATGTAACACCATATGCAACACCAACATATCCTACTTCAGTAAACCCGCTGATATTATTCATAATAAACTTGTTGCTCTGGTTTATCACCCATGCACTCAACGATGTCGCAGCAATAGGAACTCCATACCAGAATATAGGCAGCAATACTTTCAAATGAAGTTTAGGCATCCTGAAATACGCCAGAATATTACTCTGGTACATCAAAAGAATATCAATTAACGTAATTGAAATCCCCATAGCAAGAAGTAGTGACAATGCACCAAGATGGAAAACTTTTATAATAAAAATTGATAATCCTATTGTCAAAATCTGATTCAATATTGTTGAAAACGTAAATGCAATAGACTTTAACTGTGCTCTCAATAACTGAAAAAGCAATGCTCTTATCGCTACCGGAATTATCAAAAACAAAATACTAAAAAAGTACAAAGGCGTAATTTTAAAGAAAGAATAAAACCAATCTCTAAAAACAAAAGACAACAAGAACATCATACAGATATTCATACCGAGAATTGTCACAAGAATTGATAAGTATCTTGGCAAATCCTGTGCAAGCTGTGCCTGCCTAAAGAATCTCAACCCTGAAAGACCAACCCAATCAGAGAATATAATACAAAGAAACGAAAGAAAAGCAATAGACAGTGAATACAACCCATACTGTTCCGGCGGTAACAGACTTGTATAAACAGGAACAATAATTGCATTCCCCACAGTGCCGCAAATCTTTGACGGGGCATATCTGAACATATCCCTAAAAATTGCTTTTAATTGAACCTTTTCTTCTTCTTGATTTTCCAGAAATTCCATTACAAACCTTTTGAATTATTTTACAATAAATTCACAAATAAGGCACCCATGTTAACAATCGTTACTTAATAACACCAAATAAATCATATTCGTCGGCATTATCAATTAAAACATCCTCAATATCCCCAGGAACCACGGCTCTTTCGGATTTTGCATATACAAGTCCGTCTATTTCAGGAGCATCATGTTGAGAACGCATTATAACAACACCGTCATCAGTTATGCCCTCTACAATACAAGACAAGGTTTTTCCTATATATGTTTGATTGATTTCATACGAAATTTGCTGCTGTAAAGACATAAGTTCCTTATAACGTTTATGTTTTAACTTCTTCGGAACCTGATGCTCCATAGAATAGGAAACCGTATTTTTTTCACGTGAATATTCAAATACACCCATTCTGTCAAAACGCATTTTCTTAACAAAATCGTATAATCTTTTGAATTGCTCATCGGTTTCTCCGGGATAACCCACAATAAAAGCGGTTCTTATTGCAATCCCCGGTATTTTGTCTCGAAGTTTTTGAATCAGTTCTGCATAATCAAAATCAGGGCGTCTCATAGCTTTCAGAATTTCAGAATCATAATGCTGCAGAGGCAAATCAAGATATTTTACAACTTTATCAAGTTTCGCCATTGCTTCAATAAGCTCATCCGTAACCTGCGACGGATACGCATACATAATTCTTATCCATCCGAGACCTTCTATATCATTCAATGCTTCAAGCAATTTTGCAAGCGAAGGCTTTCCGTAAATATCAATCCCGTAACTGGTTGTATCCTGTGCAATAAGAACAATTTCCGTTACACCTTTGGCAACCAGTTCTTTAGCTTCTTCAACAATATTTTCAATAGTTCTTGAATGATAAGCCCCGCGTAACTGCGGAATAATGCAATATCCGCAATGGTAGTTGCATCCGTCGGCAACCTTTATATAAGAACTTGCACCCATTGTTATCTGCTGTCGTCTTACATTTTCCGGATAAATATATTCGGGTTTTTCTGAAATTTTTGCGACATACTCATCGTTTTGCTTATTTATAACCTTCTCAACAACAGAAACAATCTCCTTCAAATCAGAGGTTCCAAGCATTGCACAGACTTCCGGTATAGCTTCTTTCAACTCATTCTTATGCTTTTGCGGAAGACATCCGGTTACAATAACTTTCTTACCATCATTAATCATTTGTAGAATAGATTGTACAGATTCCTGCTCGGCATCATGGATAAAAGAACATGTATTTACGATAACAACATCAGCATCACGGTCATCAAGAGTAATCTCATATCCTTTTTCCGCCAAAAGTCCCAGCATAAGTTCCGAGTCAACCAAATTTTTTGCACATCCGTGGTTTATTAAAGCTATTTTTTTATTCATACATATCTCCGTTTGGCGAATTAATAATTCATAAATTCCGCCTGCCTTTTTACTCTAGCATGAATAAAATCTTTTGTAATTAACTACCATGGGTAATCGTCTTTAATCTCCCAGCCGTCATGCATAATTAAACAAGAACAGACCTGTGGATTGTTTTTGCAAGCATCCAGCAACGTATCACGAGAATCAGATGCTGCCACACTCCCACCTGTTACACTTTTATGATCATCACAGTAAATTTTACCCTTATTATAACGGAAAGAAAAAATATCTTGTCCATAGGCATTTGGTTTACGATACCCGTTAGTATCAAATATTTTATGGAAAATACGGGACATACTTTCGGTACCGCCACCGGTAATTGCCGTAAATGCACTTCCATCCTGAAAAATGTACATAATACGTGTATTAGCCATTGAACTTGAGGGAATGTTTGACTCACCCGGAAATGTGGAGTAGCTGTAGTTATGAAAACAAGCCTTATTATTATCTTTATTACAATTTACCAGTATCTTCATATACTGAATAACATATTCGTCAAACCACGCATACATTGCTTCCGTGTCATTGTAATCTGTCTTTGTATCCCAGTTAACAGCCGGTCCATGATCAAGCTGGGATAAATTTATAGCATTTTGAAAAGAACTATAGAATTTCTTCAATGCAACAACTATTGAAAGCCTTTCTCGTTTCTGAAGAATTGATGGCAGAGTCATTGCTGCAACTATACCAATTATTCCAAGTGTTATAAGAACTTCCGCCAGAGTAAACGCAGGTTTAAAAATGTCTGCAAAACTGGTTGAAAAGACTTCCACCGGAGTAAAACCTTTTATTTTCATCAAAACTTCCAACAATTTAAATAATACATTATATAATTACATAGTACATTATATAATGTATTTAGTCAATATATTTTTCCATTTATTCATTAAATAGTATCATTGAGCAATGACTTATGGCTATAAATTAGATCAAGAAAATATAAGAGAATTGATAAAATATCTCGCAGCAATGCAAGGTATTACTATGCTTAAACTTAAAGACAGAGTTAATGAGAAATATAAAAAAAACGATAGCATAAGAAACCTTGGTAATAAATTACGAAACAAAACATTCAGAGTATCCGAGCTATTAGAAATTGCAGACATTCTCGGTTACGACATCTATTTACAAAAAAAATCTTAGCCGAATTTTTTCTTCATTCCGAGCTTCATAATTGAATTGATAATGGAAAGAGGAAGCCTTGATGCAAGCTGTGCAATTAATGCATCAGTACCTATTGTATAAGACACCTTTGGATTTTTAATCTCTGCAGCTTTTTTGATAACATTTACGACTTTTTCAACAGAAAGTCCGGCAGTCCCGTTTTTTTCTGCATTCATTGCAAGAAAATTCATTTCTTTAGAATATTTTTCATCAGTTTCAAGAGCCTTTTTGTTTAAACTAATGGATTTCTCCCACAAAGGTGTAGCTATAACACCGGGCTTAATAGAAATGACCTTAATTTTGCCTCGCATTTCAACTTCCATTGCATTAAATAAAATATCCAACGCTCTTTTTGAAGCACAATAAGGTGCAATAAACGGAAATATGCCGAAACTTGCCATCGAACTAATATTAATTACCCGTCCTCCTTCAAGCAGCGGCAAAAGATTTTGTGTCAATTCAATATGCGAAAAAGTATTAACTTCAAATTGTCTTCTTAAACGGCTTATTTCCATATGTTCCATTGGCCCTGCAATAACACACCCTGCCCCGTTTATTAACACATCAATTCTATCAGTCTTTGCTCTGATTAAATCTGCGGCTCCGGTTATTGTATAAGGTTTCTCCATATCAATAAAAAACGGAATCACATTTTCCATTTTAGATAATTCTTTTTCATATTTAGGGTTTCTGTAACCGGCAAATACTGTTGAGTTTTTGGAGAACTCATTAACAAGAGCCCTTCCTATTCCGGAAGTAGCTCCTGTAATAACAAATACTTTTTTCTTTGCAGTGTCTGACATAACTTATTCCATATAAGAACCGAACAACGGTAAGTACAATGCAAGAGCCAATGTCAATACAATAGAACCAATTACAATTAACATTAAAGGTTCAATCATTTTAGTCATTGTATCAATAATATCGTCAAGCTTTTTATCAATATATTTTGTTGCCTGCAGTAACATTTCACCCAGACGACCTGACTGCTCACCCGTTGCAATCATAAACAGAATCATCTTAGGCATAACACCTGTCGTTCTTAAAGCAACAGATAAATGCTGACCCTGTTGAACCATACCGGTTGCCGATTCAATCTTCTCTTTCAATGTAAAATTTGTAAGGGTCAGGTTAGACAGATATAAGCATTCTACAATAGGAACACCCGCATCATATGCAACCTGCATAACAGCAATAAAGTTCGCAAAATTTGAAAACTGAATTAAATCTGTCAATAACGGAACTTCCAGAACAAACTTATCAATTCTTCTTTTACTAGGTTCCCACTTAAACAGATAAACGATTGAAAATACAGCACCGCCGAGAATCAACGGAACAAGATACCAGTATTGTTTCAAGAATAAACCTGCATCCATTAAAGTAGCAGTAATCCAAGGAAGTTCCTTGCCCATACCGTCAAACATGTCTTTAAATACAGGGAATACAAACATCAACATGACGAGTACGATGATTACGGCAAGAACAATAACGAACATAGGATACATCAATGTACCGATTACCTTACCCCTGATGTTAGCCTGCTTCGTAAGCAATTCCAAAAGACGTTCAAGTGTCTTTTCCAATTCACCGGAATCTTCACCGGCTTTACAAAGACCTATATAAACCTGACCGAATTGATTCGGATACTTAGCTATTGTATCTGCAAAAGTAGCACCTGCCATAATCTGACGTCTAAGTTCTTTAGCAACAAGTCTGATTTTCAGTTTTGCAGCATCGTTTTCAATAAACATTAACGATTCAATCATAGGAATACCGGATTGAGCCAGAATTTGCAGAGTAGAAGTAAATTCCATCTTATCCGCAAGCCCCATGGTTTTCATCTGACCGCCCTGAACTTGTGTAGCAGCCTCTTTTGCCTTGTCTTTACCAACATTTTCTTCATAAACGTTAGTAGGAATAAAGCCGAGTTTCATGACCTGGGCTCTGGCGTCACGTAAATCTTCCGCTTCAACCTTACCCTTGACTATATCTTTATTATTTTTTAATGCTGTGTAACTATAAATTGCCATACATCACCTATTCATTAACAACCCCGAGTACACGGACAAATTCGTCTATCGTTGTCTGTCCGTTCAAAATATGTGCCATACAGGATTGGTTAAGTGTTTTCATACCGTTTTTGATTGCAGCCTCTTCAATTTCAATATCGTGAGCACCTGAGGCTACTAATTTCTTAATTTCCTTATTGATTGTCATAATCTCATATACACCGAGACGACCTACATATCCGGTAAAGTTGCACTTATTGCAGCCTCTTGATCTGTATATAGGAGTCTGCATTAATTTTTGAACTTCTTCTTCCGTAGCACAAATCAGACTGGCTTCTTCATGAGTAGGATAATACTCTTCCTTACAATCATCACAAAGTTTTCTTACAAGACGTTGTGCAATTACTCCGGATAAAGTTGATGCAACCAGATAATCTTTTGCACCCATTTCAATCATACGGGTAACTGTCGCAGCAGCAGAGTTTGTGTGAACCGTACTTAATACAAGGTGACCTGTTAATGCGGCCGAAATCGCAATCTCAAGAGTTTCATAGTCACGAATTTCACCGACCAGAATAATATCAGGGTCCTGTCTTAAGATAGCACGCATACATGCCGCAAAAGTAATACCCGCCTTTACGTTAACCTGTGATTGGTTAATACCTTCAAGCTTAATTTCTATCGGGTCTTCAATCGTTGTAATGTTAACATCTTCATCATTCAAGCTTTTCAAAACGGAATAAAGTGTAGTGGTTTTACCGGAACCGGTAGGACCTGATGTAAGAATAATTCCGTTCGGGCAGCTAACCATATTTTTAATTTTTGCAATATCGTCTTCCGCACCGCCGACAAGTTTAATATTTTTATCATCGGCATTCAAGCTGACTGCAGGTGCAAGTACACGGATACAGACCTTTTCCTTTCCAGCAACCGGCAGAGTGTTAATACGGAAGTCATAAGACCCGTTCTTATATTTAATAGAAAAGGTACCATCCTGAGGTCTTCTGTGTTCGGCGATATTCATTCTTGATAATACTTTGAAACGTGCAATAACGGAAGTTTCAACTTTAGTAGGAATATCAAGAACTTTAGAAAGCATACCGTCTTTTCTGTAACGAACAATATATCCGGAAAGACGCGGCTCTATGTGAATATCTGATACATGAGAATCAATAGCCGTAGTAATAATCTGGTTTACGAATTTGGCAATAGAACCGCTTGAATCCTCAAGTTCGTTGTTAACCATATCAGTAAGCGATTCTTCAACCTGAAGCGTTTCAACTTCGCTTTCAATCTGTTTGATAATACTCTGAGTTTCTTTCTTGCTTTCAGAGAAGAAAGTATTCATAGCATTTTCAAACTCAAAATGCGTCATCAATAACTGTTTTGGGTTTTGTCCTGTTAAAAAGATTACCTGTTTCAAAATCTCGGATTTAACAGGAGTAACAACACCTAATAGTAATGTTTTACCGTCTGACGAAATAGGAACAATTTTGTTATTTTTAATGAAGTCTTCCGGTAAGATATTAATGTATTGTTTCTGACTTGCAAGCTGAGCCGCAGAAACTACTTCATACCCTGTCTGTAAATGAAGAATTTCTTTTAATTGATCAAGAGTAATAAAACCAAGTTTAAACAGCATAGACCCTATAGGGGTTTTCTGCCTTTTACTCTCAGCTAAAGCTTGCAGTAATTGAACATCAGTAATATAACCTTTTTGAATTAACAGTTCACCTAATTTTCCCTGCGGAACAGCAGAAGATGCCGCATTTGCTTTGGTAGGATCTGCAGAATTTTTATATAATTCTACAATTAATTGATCTATATCCGCAGCTTCAACAGCAATAAACTTAATCTGATAAGGAAAACTCTGTCTGAGTTTTTCATTAATTGCATCCTTATCGGAAGTTAAGCTGACAGCAACAAACAGGTACTTGTCTTTTACACTGATTGGAACAAATTTATATTGTTCCAACAGTGATTTATCGACTTTGTTAAGTATCTGTTTGTTGACACTATTTTTTAATCTGCTTAGTAATTCGTTCATTTAGTTTCGCTTTTATATACTACAGGGAATTATTGTTATTATTTATTACTACATCATCAGATTCTGTAATAATTTTCGGAGTTACGAGAATAACCAGTTCGGACTTCTGTTGAGTAGAGTTTGTACTTCTGAAGAAAGTTCCGATAAATGGAATATCTCCAAGAATAGGAGTTTTATTTACTGTTCTGGTTTCATATTCTCTCATCATACCAGCAATAACAAGAGTGTCACCATCCTTGACTCTGACATTCTTTAACTCCATATTTCTTCTGGAAAGCAAAGTAGCCTGAAGGTCTTCTACAGTCTCACCCTCTCTTTTTGTACCCTCCAAAGCTGCTGTAGCTTCCGCGTTAACAGCAGTAACCTGATCAGCTATAACAGTATAGTCCGGATTCAAATTCATATAAACATAACCGTCAGGGCTGATAAATGGTGTAACTGTAATTTTGATACCTTCATCTTCCCCGATTTCATACTGTCTTTGAGTTGTAGCATAATTAGACATACTGCCCTGAACAACCTGAGAAGTAACTGTTTTTACATAGTCGGAAGTCATATCAATAACAGATTCCTGACCGTTTGTAACAACAATTTTCGGATTTGAAATCGTTCTTGCTTTACCGTTAGACATTAAATAGTTCAATGTATAAACCAGTGAAGCATCAGAAGATGTATATCTGTTCGGATTGTGTCCAGCAATATAAATAGGACTTAAAGAAGTAGGACTGGAATCCTGGTTAAGAGCCTGAATTCTGAAATGTTTTGTTGCAAAAGTCCACTGATTACTCAAGGTTCTTGAACCATCTTCTGTCAACTCAATAATTGAAATCTCAAGAAGAGCCTGTGGCTGCTTTTTATCATGCTGATCAATAAATTCTTTTATAAGCTCAACCTGCTGTTCAGATCCCCCAACAATACCTATTGTACCCAGTTGGGTGAAATAAGAAACCGTCATTCTGCCAAGTCCGAGAGGCATGCTTCCGTCTTCTTCTTCATCATCTTCAGGTTCAACAGTACAAGCAATACTGCCTACACCGATAGCAATATCACTATCCGGCTCCTCTGAATCATCCGCATCTGAATCCTGATAATCTCCGAGACTTGGAATAAGTTGATCACAAATCATTGTAGCCATAGCTTCCGGAGTAGTATGGTTTACTTTAAATGTAACCGAAAGAGGTTTTTTATCAAACCTATCAATAAGTTTTTGAGCAAGCATAACGTCATTATCAGTACCAAAAACTATAAGTTCATTTGATGATGGATTGACAGTTACCGAATTTTTACCTGATAAGCCGGGTTTATTTTTATAATAAATATTTTTGTTCATAAAGGTAGCAATAGACTGAGCATCAATATATTTTACAGGTAAAATATTTACGGATTGTCTTGATATACCTGAATCATCATCACCCTTTGTGATAATCAAAGTACCATCCGACAATGTGTAATCTAAATCAGAAGTTTCAAGTACCATATGAAAAGCAGAATCTAACGGAATGTTTACAAGATCCATAGTAACTTTTCCTGTAATGTCACCCTTAAAGATAATATTCAAACCGGCCTTATCCGCAAACAAACGGAGAACCTGTTTAACATCCGAATCACGCATACTCATATTAATAGGAATATTTTTATGAGTAATTGCAACTTCACCTTTAAGACTTACCGTACTCGGTGCAGAACCTCTTAAAATAGGTCTGTCAGCCGTATAACCCTGATCACTTGTAAACGATAATAAATCGTCGAAATTACCTACCGCAAAAGAAGTTGTAAGAGAATTTGACAATGCAAATACTAACAACATCATAGTAGTAGAAAGTTTTTTAACTGTATTTTTCATCTTTGCTCCTGCTTATCTTCTTATTTATTATTACCTGTTATTTCCACCAAATTTTTTCGATAAATTTGAAATTGTATTAAAGTTTATTTCACTGTAATTACCAACAGTTTCGCCAACTCCGGCTTTATAAACGTTGGAACCAAGCTGGACCGTTACTGTTGACGGGCTGATTGCCAAAATTTTATAACCGTTAATCACATCTCCGGATCTGACCAAGTAATCCTCACCCTCAATATTTAAAATTGCAGAAGGATTTTCATTATCAAACATTATACCTGAAATTTTTGTCGTGACAATTTTACTTGCATGACTATCTGCTTCTGTCGTTACAGGCGGCTCTATAAGCTCAAAATCAAACAATTCTTTTTTGGAAACACTCTTTACTTCTCCTGCCGGAAGGAAAGGGTTTGCCCTGCCTGCATTTTCAAAAGACACTGTAACCATCTTATCATCAGCTCCTGAGGAAGTGGCTGCTGATTCGTCAGAGATTTCCACAACATTCTCTCCTGCTGCATTTGCTACATCAACCGTATCAGATGCGACTTCCGAAAAATCCACAGAACCTTCTACCTGCTGCGGAAACTGATTCCCGTCTATTTGTGCAGTATCTTTACCGGAACAACCTGCTGCATAAAATACTACACAAACTAACAATACCGCTGTCAATGCGGCTCCAATCTTCTTTTTTAATAGCATAATGCCCTTGTTATTCATACTTGTATTCTGTTCCACTCTCTTTTCTTTATTAATTACATTTTGATTATATAAAAATAATCTTATTTGCGTATCAATCTTTTAGTGTATTTAATTATAATTTTATAAAAAATTTCACTAAATTTTATGTGTTAATTTTATCATATACATTTTAAAAAGGCAAAAAACGTATTTTTATGAAGTTATGTTAAGATTTATTGGAAGTTATTTGTTATTGTATATATATATTCAAGTATTTGAGAAAAATAATTCAAATCGGTATTTCCGTTTAAGACCAAATCTGCCTCACGTCTGAATGGTTTTACATATTTTTTGCCTGCGTTTACTATATAATTCCAGTGTTTTAATGCATTATCTTCACTTTGGTTTCGTTCTTCACATGCCCTTTTCATAAAACGGTTTTTTCTTATATCATTTTCCGTTTCAACATAAATCTTTACATCAAAAATATCCTTAACCGCATCATACATTGTTGCAATCCCTTCAACAACAATAATTTTTCTGGAAATAACATCCTGGGCATTAGGAACGGATACTCCGGTCCCGTTTGGCAAATACATAGGAGCCTTTATATTATAACCTTCAGATAAAAGAACCAGATCTTTTTTCAAAATCTCAAGCTGAAAACTTTCCGGAGCATCAACATCATAACCGTTATCCCTGAGGTTATCAAAAGTTCCGTATTTTTTTATCAAAGCCGAAATATCATTAAAATAATTATCTGTACTCAAGACAGAGACCGGCATTGAAAGTTCTTCAATAACATGTTTGATTGCTTTACAAATCGTTGATTTTCCACAGGCCGACTCACCTGTTATACCAATTAAAAGATGCTTGTTAGGTGTATTTATTAACCTTTTTGAAAACCTGTTTATAAATTCGGGGTTTATTTCTCTGAAAAGAGGGGTTGAACATCGTCTGTCGTAAGACATAATTTGTCTGAATTTAGTTTGAAGATAGAACACCAGCAGTTCCCTGCCAGTTCTTGAATTAAAATCAGGCTTCAAAATCTTATCGCTTGAATTCAGTTCCTTATCTATTAATAATTTCATATTTTCCTTTTTTACCCTAACGGTTTTTAGAGTATGTTAGAAATAATACACAAGAAAAAAAAAAATTGCTAGTCTGAAATTAAATTTTAATAAATGTAACAAAGAACACATCCTTTAAAAAGATGTGTTCTTTGAATAAATGTATTTTGACTTAATATAAATTAGAACATCAAGCCGGCTTCACGAGCTGCATCAGCAAGTGCCTGAATACGTCCGTGATATAAGAATCCGCCTCTGTCAAATACAACACATTCGATACCTGCTTTTTTAGCTTTTTCTGCAATAGCTGTACCAACAACTTTTGCAGCTTCAATATTTCCGCCGTGAGTCAATTTTTCTTTCAAATCTTTATCTATAGAAGAAGCTGATGCAATAGTTACTCTGTTAACATCATCAATCAACTGTGCATAGATATGTTTTGTAGATCTGTAAACTGCTAATCTAGGAAATTCTGCAGTTCCTGAAATTTTAACTCTGATTGATCTGTGTCTTTTTTGAACTTGAGCTTTTCTTTCTTTTCTTTTAATCATTTTTATTCATCCTTTCTACCCAAACCTTCTTAATAAAGCTTAAAATCAAGGGTTTATGCGGGCTGTTATGCTATTTTATCCAGTACTAGTTCAACTTTAGAATTATCTATAAACTGCTGTCCGAGATTTTCATCCATATGTTGAAAAATATCAAACAATATCCATGGATTATCAACAGATGTAGAAATTCTTATTCCTGTATCGGCTAATTTTTTATCTGTCTTCTGGACATTAAAAGAATCTTTCAGGCTGACATCAAATACATCATAATTATACTGTTTTTGAACATATTGTTTGATATCATTATATTTTTTATCAATTTCCTTGTTACTTGTTTCATATGGAAATCTTACATCATATATTCCTGAAAAAGCTACTTTCATAAAATCAGCCTCTTAGGTTTAAAGTCTATTTTTTACCTGCTTTACCGGCTTTACGTCTGATGTGTTCGCCTTCATATCTAACACCTTTTCCTTTGTAAACTTCAGGAGGACGTTTAGATCTGATGAAAGCTGCTACATCGCCTACAGTTTGCTTGTTAGCACCTTTAACAGTGATTTTTGTATTTGCTTCAACAGAAATAGTGATACCTTCAGGCGGTTCAACGATTACCGGATGAGAATAACCTAATGAAAGGTTCAAATTTTTACCTTCCATAGCTGCACGGTAACCAACGCCTTGAATTTCTAATTTCTTTTCAAAAGCATGTTTAACACCATGAACGGCATTAGCAATTAATGTTCTTGACAAACCGTGTAAAGAACGTGCAATTCTGGAATCATCAACACGTGTTACAACGATATGATTGTCTTCAACTTTAACATTGATTTCAGGTCTTACTGCAACAACTTCAGTTCCGTTAGGACCTGTAACAGTAACCTGATGGTCTTCAATTTTTACATCCACGCCCTGCGGGATTTCAATAGGTAATTTACCAATACGTGACATTTTAAAATTCTCCTTTTTTGGTATTAACTAACATCGCACAGGATTTATCTTATACAAGACCGGCAACTTATTGTGTGCCATCCCGGCCGGGTCTTTCTACCAATTACACCCAATTTACAGAATATATAAAAGAAAATTCACTGTCAACATATTCTTATATTTATTAATCAAAATTTTAAGCTAACTTAATATTTGTCACAAAAAAGAACCCGCTCCCATAAAAAGAGCAGGTTCTTTTTATCGTGATTGTTAAAACTAGTAAATATAGCAAAGAACTTCGCCGCCGATGTTTTCTTTGCGGGCTTTTCTATCAGTTAACAAACCTTTGCTTGTTGAAACAATAGCTACACCCATACCTCCCAATACTTTCGGAAGATTTTTAGCTTTACAATAGTTTCTTAAACCCGGTTTTGAGATTCTTTCCAATTTAGAAATGACAGGTTTATGTTTTTCATCATATTTCAATGTGATAACCAAAACCTTAAATTTACCTACTTCTTTTACTTCGTAGTCTGTAATATATCCTTCTGCTTTCAATAATTTAGCCAATTCAACTTTTAATTTAGAAGAAGGAATTTCAACAGTTTCATGAGAAACCATATTTGCGTTTCTGATTCTTGTCAGCATATCTGCTATAGGATCTGTCATTGACATAATTTAATACCTCCGGACTTGCCTGCACAGTTCTATCAGGTAGTATCCTATTAACTATTACACCGCTTATCGGGTAAAATACGCCTGTATTTTAGAAGTTTCTCTTAAAACTCTTTATACACCAGTGACTCAAGTGCTAAAATCTTTTAAGTTCTCACCCCTCTGCACAGGCTTCATCCCGACAGTTCGGAACTGTAAGTATAAATTACCACTAACATAATTTAAATACAACTGTTTGTTAATAAAATTTAATCAGAAAAGCACTTTCAGGGATTCCAAAAGTGCTTTTTTTTATTATTTCAGGCTATTAATTGAAAATAGAACCCTGTGCCTTATTATTATTATTATTAGGCAGTCCTGAAAATAGATTTGGAGCGGCAGAGTGGGATGCTGCCTTAGCCCTTTCAGGACCATCACCATATTTTACTAGTAATGAATTAAGTTCCTCCTTTTCAGCCTGGGTCAAATTTGTTTTATTCTTAAGTTCATTCATCCGAGCTAAATCATTATCTCTCTTAGTTGGAACACCAATTTTCTGACCCATAGAATTTTTTGTAATGTCAATTGTCATAATTTACCTCTTTCTTAAAATCTTTACGTACTTCAAGTTAAAAAAATTTCTTATATATGAAATAAAAAATTTTTAACTTAAAAATTGCTTGAATAATAAAACGCTGTAACATTACTTTACATTAGAATCAAAAATTAAGCCAAAAGGCAAAACTTAACAAACTGAAAAACACAGAAAAAAGACCGGTAGCAAATCGGTCTTTTTATACTATTGTAATATTGTTCGTTAATCTTAATATTAAAATTAAAAAGCAATCAGCTTACCAGCTAGCTTTTGTTACACCAGGCAACAAGCCTTGATGTGCCATTTTTCTCAAACAAATTCTGCACAGACCGAAATCTCTGTGGTAGCCGTGAGGTCTTCCGCAGATACTGCATCTGTTATGCAATCTTACTGACGGATATTTTCCTTTTGCAGCAAGTGCTTCACGTCTGAGTTCTTTGTTTATCATCGCTTTCTTAGCCATGAATTTCTCCTTTGTTCTTTCTGTTTGTTTATCTAAAAAATTACTTGTTCATCCCTTTAAAAGGCATACCTAATAATCTCAACAATTCTCTTGCTTCGTCATCAGTTTCCGCAGTAGTAATAATTGAAATATTCATACCTTTTACAAGATCAACTTCTTCATATGTAATTTCAGGGAATAAAGCCTGTTCTTTCAACCCTAAAGTATAGTTACCGCGGCCGTCGAAAGATTTAGCACTAATACCTCTGAAGTCACGGATACGAGGGAATACAACGCAGATTAATTTCTGTAAGAAATCATACATTCTTTCGCCTCTGAGTGTTGCCATAGCTCCAACCGGCATACCTTCTCTTAATTTATATGTAGCGATTGATTTTTTAGCTTTGGTTATAACACACTTTTGACCTGCAATTTTAGTTAATTGAGCTTCAATAGCTTCGGCAATTTTAGAGTTGTGAGAAGCCTCACCGACACCCATATTCAAAACTATCTTATGAAGTTTAGGAATCTGCATATCATTCTTATAGCCGAATTTTTCTTTCATTGCAGCTTTTACTTCGTTATTATATTTTGTTTTTAAACTTTCTGTTTTCGTCATTTTTCGTATTTCCTTAATTCTGGGATATTTAATATTATATATTAAACATCTAACTGTTCACCACATTTTTTACAAACACGAACTTTTTTGCCTTCAACGACATCGTGTTTGATCCTTGTCGGTTTTTCGCAAGCCGGACATACAATCATAACCTTTGAAGCATCAAGAGGAGCTTCCAGTTTGATTAAGCCGCCCTGAATACCTGCCATTGGCTGAGGTTTTTGGGCTTTGGTAACCATATTAGCACCTTCTACGACAACTCTGCCTTCTGAAGGGTTAACCTTTTTAACGTTACCGATTTTTCCTTTGTCCTTACCTGCAATAACGATAACTCTGTCACCGTTTTTTACATGCAAGCTTTTTTTATTTTTATCTGTCATTTCTAATTCTCCATTTTTGTAACTTTTGAAACAAAATTCGACCTTATAATAATTTTGTTTCGGTGTTTCTTTATTGTTCCTTTTTATTGTAAGCTTGAAACAAGTTCAAGATTTATATAACTTCAGGAGCAAGAGAAACAATCTTCATATAGCCTTTGTCACGAAGTTCACGGGCAACCGGTCCGAATACACGGGTACCTCTCGGGTTGCCGTCTTTGTTGATAATTACTGCTGCATTTTCGTCAAATCTGATAACTGAACCGTCTGCACGTTTTATATCAGCTTTGGTTCTTACAACAACAGCTTTTACAACTTCACCTTTTTTCACAGCCATATTTGGAGTTGCGTCTTTTACTGATGCAACGATTTCATCGCCAACAGCAGCAAATTTTTTATTTGAACTGCCCATAACACGGATACATAACAACTGTTTTGCACCGGTGTTATCAGCTACTTCTAATCTGGTTTCTTGTTGTATCATTTTTACTTTCCTTTATTTTAAAGTATTTTTCTACTGTCTGCCTCTCATTACTCTATGGTAATGCTGCATTTCCCGTCTTTATTTTATATAAAAATTAACGGGCTTTTTCTACAATCTCACCCAAAGTCCAGCGTTTTCCGCCTGAAATAGGTCTTGATTCAACAATTCTTACGATATCGCCTTCACCGCAGATATTGTTTTCGTCATGAGCTTTGTAGTTTTTATTTGATTCAATAATTTTGTTGTATTTTGGATGTGGTTCATAATCAGCTACTCTTACAACAATAGTTTTATCCATTTTATTGCTGACTACTACTCCTTGTTTTTCTTTCTTAGGCATTCTGTACCTCTTTTTCTTTTATTACAGTTTTTGCTTGAGCTATTAAGCGTTTCGTTTTAGAAACAAGTGCAGTATTTTCCAACTTATGAGTTGCAAGCTGCATCTTGCAATCATGTAACTGTTTTTTCCAATCTATGATTGCACTTTGTAACTCTTCAACTGTTTTTTCACGCATTTCACTTAATTTCATTTCTATGTTCCTTATTTATTTTGCTTGGTAGTTATTAAGCTTCCATCTTAGCTTTTTCAATAACTTTAACTTTAATAGGCAGTTTTTGTGCAGCTAATTCAAGAGCGTTAACTGCGGTATTTCTGTCAAAGTATTCAAGTTCAAATAGAATTCTGTTAGGTTTTACAACAGCTACCCAGTATTCTAAGTTACCTTTACCTGATCCCATACGAGTTTCTGCAGGTTTTGCAGTGATAGGTTTATCAGGGAATATTTTAATCCAAACATTACCGCCACGTTTGATTTCTCTGGTCATTGCACGACGTGCAGCTTCAATTTGTCTTGAAGTAATCCAACCCGGTTCCAGAGCTTGAAGAGCATAGCTGCCGAATTCAAACTTAGTGCCACGGGTTTCGTGACCTTTCATTCTGCCTTTCATCATTTTGCGGTATTTAGTCTTTTTAGGCTGTAACATTTTATTTACTCCTGTTAATTAATTTTACTTGTAATGTTTTTTATTGTGAACTATTCAGTTTCGATAGCTCTGCGTCTAGGGCGTCTGCCTGCTTTTTCCGAATTATCTTTTCCTGATTTCATTTTGATATTTTGATCGGCTTTTTCTCCAGGCATAAGGTTTCCTTTGAAAATCCAAACCTTAACACCGATTTTACCCATTACGGTATCAGCTTCAGCGAATCCGTAATCAACGTCAGCTCTGAGTGTTTGAAGAGGAATTCTTCCTTCTTTAGCCCATTCTGAACGAGCAATCTCTGCTCCGCCCAAACGTCCGGATACCATAACTTTGATACCCTGAATTCCGGCTCTCATTGAACGCTGCATAGCTTGTTTCATTGCACGTCTGAAAGCTACACGTTTTTCAAGCTGTTGAGCAATATTTTCAGCAACCAGCTGAGCATCGGCATCAATTCTTGCAACTTCAACAACATTGATAATTACCGGTTTGCCAATATATTTTGAAACGTCCTGTTTAAGTTCTTCAATTCCCTGTCCGCCGCGACCTACAACGATACCTGGTTTTGCTGTAACAACGGTAACTGTTGTATTTTGAGCTTTTCTGTCAATTTTTACATCAGAAATACCAGCAGCGTACAGTTTTTTCTTTATAAATTTTCTGATTTTATCATCTTCTTTAACAAAAAGACGATATTCTTTGAATTTAGCATACCATGTACTTTTCCATGGCTGGATAATACCTACTCTAAATCCGGTTGGATGTGTTTTTTGTCCCATTTTTTATACCTTTTATTTTGTTATACTTACATTCTAACTTGTTTCACGGTTTATAACCGATTAACATTAATTAATTATCACTAACTTTCAAAGTTAAATGTGATGTACGTTTTAGTCTTTTATAAATACGACCTTGAGCTCTTGGTTTACCACGTCTGAGTGTTTGGCTTTCATCAGCAAAGATTTCAGAAATCTTTAATGATTCCGGAGACACTCCGTATTGTTCCTGAGCATTTGCAACAGCAGCCTTCAAATTCTTTTCAACCACTCTTGCAGCAAAATAAGGCATAAAACGTAACATATCTTGAGCTTCAAGAACTTTTTTGCCGCGTACTTCATTGATTACACGACGCAATTTTCTTGCTGTCATTTTAATATCTGTTTGTTTTGCTTTAGCTTCCATTTTTTTATTTCCTTATCTTTTGCTTATTTTACTTTAGCGGTCTTAGCAGAACCTGCGTGACCTTTGAATAATCTTGTAGGTGCAAATTCACCTAATTTGTGTCCGATCATCTGCTCTGTAACATATACCGGTACGTGAGTTTTACCGTTATGAACAGCTATTGTATGTCCCAACATGTCAGGAACAATCATTGATGCTCTTGACCAGGTTTTTATAACTTTATGTTCGGAATTAGCATTCATTTTTGCTATTTTTTGTTGTAGAGCTTCTTCTACGTATGGACCTTTTTTTAATGAACGTGCCATTATTTTATTACCTTTCTTGTTTTAGTTGGTAGAATTATATTTAAAGGTTATAGGGCTGAAGGTTTAAAGGTATTCAATCAGCCCTTTAATCCTTTGTTATTTTTTACGTCTTCTAACGATTAATTTGTCAGAAGCTTTGCCGGCTTTTCTTGTCTTATAGCCGAGAGCCGGTTTACCCCAAGGTGTTTTAGGATGTCCGCCAGGACCTGTTTTACCTTCACCACCACCGTGAGGGTGATCGCAAGGGTTCATAGTAACACCGCGGACAGTAGGTCTGATACCGAGATAACGTTTTCTGCCAGCTTTTCCGAGTGAGAGGTTTTTATATTCTGAGTTACCTAAAGTACCTACTGTTGCCATACATTCTTTTCTTACCATTCTCATTTCGGAAGAAGGAAGTTTAATTGTTACATAATTGCCTTCTTTAGCCATTACCTGAGCAGCGTTACCTGCAGCTCTTACCATAACTCCGCCACGACCAGGGTTAAGCTCAATATTATGAACTATAGTACCTAACGGAATCAATTCCAGAGGAAGAGCATTACCTACCTGAACCGGAGCTTCAGGACCGGAAACGATTACATCGCCTACGTTAAGTCCTTCCGGAGTTAGGATATATCTTTTTTCACCATCAGCATAATATACCAATGAGATTCTTACGTTTCTGTTCGGATCGTACTCAATAGTTTTTACTGTTGCAGGTACTCCAAATTTTTCACGTTTGAAATCAATTACACGGTAAGCTCTTTTTACACCGCCGCCTTTATGACGACATGTAATTCTGCCTGTATTATTTCTTCCTGCTGTTTTCTTTAATGATCTGAGCAGTGATTTTTCAGGAGCTGAAGTTGTGACTTCTTGGAAATCACTTTTTGTCATGCCTCTTTGTCCCGGAGACGTCGGATTGATTTTACGAATTGCCATTTTATTTTCTCCTTGATTGGCTTTGTACTTTCTTTAGGACATATGCCATACGCCCTGATTAAACACCTGTAAGTTCTTCAATCGGATCGCCTTCGATTGACACGATTGCTTTTTTAGAACTGTCGGTTCTTCCGAATTTATAACCCATTCTTTTTGAATGAGACGGCATGTAAACCGTTCTTACTTTTTTAACTTTTCTTCCCGGAAAAGCTAATTCGATTGCTTGTGCAATTTCAACTTTTGTTGCGTCTTTATTTACTTCAAAAGTGTATTGACCTAAAGCTGTTGCACCTACTGATTTTTCTGTGATTAAAGGTTTTTTAATCAAATCATATAATTTTTCCGTATTTGTTCTTTCTTTACTCATTATTGCAACCTTTCTGTTACTTCATTAACAGCAGCTTCAGTCATTACAACATAATCTGCTTCAAGTAAATCTTTTACATTCAGATTTGAAGGTAAAATCAGTCTTACGCTTGGAATATTTCTTGCTGAAAGTTCCAAATGCTGATTTTCAGCAGCTTTTGTATCAGCAACCACCAAAACTTTACCACTGATTTTTAAAGATTTTAAAGCTTCAGCCATTAATTTAGTTTTAGGTTCAGTAATTGTTGAAAAATCTTTTACAACAACAAGCTGTTCCTGTCTTGCTGATAATGCTGATTTAAGAGCCAATTTTCTTGCTTTTTGAGGCATATTGAAACCGAAATCTCTCGGTTTAGGTCCGAATACAACACCGCCGCCTGCAAATAAAGGAGAACGGAGAGAACCTGCTCTTGCTCTGCCTGTACCTTTCTGTTTCCAAGGTTTTTTACCGCCGCCGGATACTTCAGCTCTTGTTTTAGCACAAGCTGACCCCTGACGTGCATTATTTAATTGTCTTCTTAATGCTAAGTGCATTACGTGTAAATTAGGTTCAACACCAAAAACTGCTTCGTTTAAAGTAATTTCGCCTAATTTTTCTCCATTTGTACTTAATATTTCTTTTGACATTTTATTTTTCCTTATCCTTTCTCACCTCTTGCTGATTTTAAATTAAAAACAGCTTTATGTGGCGAGTTATGTATATGCTTTGTGTAGTTCGGGCAAAACCCTTACTGAATTAATTCCATTTTGTTCTTGTAGGAACGATTGTTACCAATCTGCCTTCGCAGCCAGGAACTGAACCTTTTACTAAAACTAATTTTTTATCAGCATCAACTTTAACCAATTTCAATTTAGTAATAGTAACTCTTTCATTACCCATGTTACCTGCCATTCTTTTACCTTTGATAACACGGCTTGGAGTTGTACCTGCACCGATAGAACCAGGTTCTCTGTGATTTTTAGAACCGTGACCCATAGGTCCTCTGCCGAAGTTCCATCTTTTTACAGTACCCTGGAAACCTTTACCTATTGACTTACCTGTTACATCAACTTTTTCTACGTTATCGAGAACTGATAATTCAATTTTGTCTCCGACTTTATAATCCTGCGGATTATCAACTCTGAACTCTTGAAGATGTCTGTAGTTTTCAAGATTATTCTTTTTGAAATGACCGATTTCAGCTTTAGTTAAATGCTTTTCTTTAGCTGCGATTGTGCCTACCTGAATTGCATTGTAACCGTCAGTTTCTACAGTTTTAACCTGAGTCACAACAATGTCATCAACTTTGATAACAGTTACAGGAACAGCCAAACCATTTTCATCAAAAATTTGAGTCATTCCTAATTTTTTACCTATTACACCTAGTGTCATATTTTACCTTTCCTGCTCACCCTACTTGGTGCGAATACAGTCTTCGCCCCTGTTTCGGGATTGCATTTTCTCTTGCGAGCGCTACGTCTTGCTTAATTACTTTACCTCTCGGGGATTTCCACCCCGCAACCTTTCGGTTGCTCCGACTGCCTGTATTTTGAAACCTTTGCTTCATAGTACCGTATCAATCGGTCGCAGTTCACATTATATGCATAATGCTTATTTAGTTTTCAATGTTGCCTTTGGATACTTTGCTGCTGCTTACAGCTTAACTTCAATATCAACGCCGGCAGGTAAATCTAATCTGCTTAACTCTTCAGTAGTCTGTTGAGTCGGATCGTATATATCAATAATACGTTTATGTGTTCTTAATTCAAAGTGTTCACGAGATTTTTTATCAACGTGTGGTGAACGAAGAACGCAATATATACGTCTTTTAGTAGGTAAAGGAATCGGGCCTGCAACTTTAGCGTCTGTTCTTTTTGCTGTTTCAACGATTTTGTCCGAAGATACGTCAATTAATTTATGATCGTAAGCTTTTAAACAAACTCTGATTCTTTGTCTTTTTGTGCTAGCCATTTTTATTCCTTTTCTTTTTGGTTGTATTACTACACTTTTGGGGTGAAACTATTGTGCCGCCCCGATTTTCGTCATTTTCTTGCGAAATCTGAACGAATCGCCCGAATCCACTGTTTATCAATATTTCGGTACTGTAAATCAGAATACCCGAGCATAAATGATGTTATTACAAACATAAATGCCTGTCAACACAAAATTTTGCCCTTTGTTGCATTTTTGTTACAAATAAAAAGACCGTTTACAGCTAACGGTCTTTTTGTAAAATTTTATTAAGTTTTTAGAATTATGCTTTTGTTAATATATGTACTGCTTCGGACGGATCTATATATTGTCCTGGTCCAACTCTTTGAGGTTCCTGTTCTCTATCAGGATAATACGGCAAAATTATAGGACGAGATTTTTCAATACCTAGACCTGCTATGGTAGGTAAAATTATATCACTTCCAGGCAGATGTTTCGGATTTTGTGCAACAATTTTTGCCAAATCAGAATGTGCTCTTGCCCAGCCCCCCGTCTGTGTTTCAAAATATTCAGGACTTTTACCATTAATATAGGCCTTTAAATCTCTGAAACGGATATTGCCGTTCTCATCAATTTTAAAGTTCGGATTCAAAGTACCATTTGAACTCATAACATCTTCCGGTTTTATATCAAGCCCAAGTGCCGCAATACTATTCAGAAATTTTGTTACCTGCTCGGCTTTAACTTTTGCAAGAGGTTTTGCCTCTTTGCCTTTAAGCTTATCAATAAATGACTGTGGTTCATTTTCTACAAGATAACCTTTTCTTACAACACCTTTTTTATCAACAATATCTTGAGGTGCTACAAGTTCAGGTGATTTAATTTTCGGTTTTACGGCAGTAATTCTGTTTCTTCTGAGAAGCATGTCAATTAATTCTTCATCAACGTTATAGCTGATATCAATCTTTCTCAAATAATTTGAATTGCCATTTGGCAGATTTTCTTTAATTCCATTAATCGTCTCAATCATATTTTCCCCTTTCGTGTTTATTTTGTAGTTAAAGATATTCAGCTGATATTTCAATAAAAAATTTTTATTTGTTAAAATTGCCAGAAATTATCATTTTATAAAGTTATGTAAAAATTTTCTTAAGTTTTTAAATTTTGATAAAAAATAACCGTTTATATACATGTGAAGTTGAAAATACAAAAGAGGTATTATGGTTGATATTAATATCAAGAACGGACAGGGTATATCGCAGGCACTTGCCGAATACGCAAAAAATTTAAACGGCGGAAAAGCTTTAAAACTTAATGCTAAGCAATGGCAGAGCATTATGACTAAAATTGATGAAATAAACAATAACAGAAGTAAAGATAGTGTAATATTTCATGGAAATAACAATATCTTTGGCAGTACAAAGAAAAACTTTGTCGTACAGGCAGGAAAACTTTCATTCAGTAATGAAGAAATGGCTTCCATTTTGAAAGAAATGGGACTTGATAAAGATATTATTGACGAAAAATTTGCGATAAAGGGATTATCTATAGAAAGAGAAAGTTCATCGCAAAAAATGAATGCCCCTCAGCAAACTCCGACTGTGGCGGTACAACAGCCCAAAATTGATTTGAGTTCACTGGCAGAACAAACCCCTCCTGCAGAAACTATTACATTTGCGACTACGCTGGATACTGAAGTACCTCAGACAGCAAAAGAAGCTAATTTGTCACAACCTGCGGATTTACCTGCTCAAACTGCACGGGATACAAACACTCCGGCTTCACAAGCTGCAGAAAACCCGACTCAAATAGTCAAAGAAAGAAATACTCCGTTATCGCAGCCTGCAGAACTACCGGCACAAGCAGCACAGGACAAAAATACTCCGGCTACCGTACAAATTGAACAACCTGTCATTCAAAATGAAAACACCCCGACAGGAGTAACCTCTCCTATAATGCCAACAACAGCAACGGCTCCGACGATTACTACAACTTCAACGACTACAGCCGGATTACAAACTCCTACGGCAGCAACCGCACCGTCTGCAGCTGTACCAACAGATTTAAGTGCTGAAAAATTAACTGCACCGGCAACTCCGCAAGTTTTAGAAACAGAAATTCCTCAAAAACCTGACGTCTTCCCTGCTGAAAGAGTAAAAACAAATGCGGATACAGCAGGAAACAATGAGGACATCTCATTTTTAGACCAGGCTGATAATATGAAATTTTTCTACGACGGACAAATACGGTCGCTGGATTTAAAAATAGAAGATCTGGATTGGGACAGAAGCGGCAGAAAAGAATGGAATAAAAATCACAGTCTTGATGAAAACAATGCGGATTATGCTTTAGTTAAAGATAATAAAGGAAAAGTAATTGCAAATTTCCATGAAGGCAAATACTATATTGGAAACAAAGAAGTGTCACTTGAAAAATTCCAAAAATTTGCAAACAAAAACGGAGATATCATAACTATTAACTACAGCCCAGAAATTAATACTATTAAAGCAAAAGGTACAGGACTCCCTGAGATAAAAACACATGACATCTTGACTAAAAATCTTGAAAAAATAAAAATTGAGCCCCAAGAAGCTCCTATTCCGAAAAAATATACAAGAAAACATCTTACGCCTGAATTTTATAACAGGGTAATTGATATTGCGGAAAAAATAAAGTGTAAACCGGAAGATTTGCTTGCAGTAATGAATTCCGAATCAGGATTAAATCCATCCAGCATAAGCCGCTGGACCGGAGCAACCGGACTTATCCAGTTTATGCCTGAAACGGCAAGAAGTTTAGGAACCAGCGTTGAAGAACTTGCAACAATGTCACCACTTGAACAGCTTGATTATGTAGAAAAATTTCTGGTTCGAGCCAGAAAAGCACATATAAAAGGTGATAAAGAATTAAGTGCCGGAGATTTATACGGTCTTGTCTTTATGCCGGCAAAAAGCGGGCAGGAAGTTCTTGCAGTCAAAGGAACAAAAGCTTACAAACAAAATAAAGGTCTTGATTATGACGGAGACGGGATTATCAGCAGAAAAGATTTGGAAGCCCATGTCCGTCAAAAACATGTCGATGTCAAACTCACAGGAGAAAATGCTTAATTTAATTTAATTTAATTTAATTTAATTAAAAAAATAACCGGTGTAATAACCGGTTATTTTTTTATTCTACTTTTTCTTTTTCGTTTTCAGGTTCTACAATCTCAATGCACTCAGTAACTGTTTCTTCCGTTGAAACAATTTCACCGGTCGGAGTTTCTTCAACTATTTCAATAACTCCGTTATCCTGCACCGCATCTTCTGACTCCTCAGATTTTTCTCCGGAATTTTCAGCTTCACGGGATTCTTTTTCAGCCTGCTCTTTAGCTAGTTCTCTTTCTATTTCAGCTTCATCCTTTGCTCTCAATACAGGAATTGAAAGCATAAGTGCCATTTGATTACCTTCCTGTTCAAAATTTAATTCAAGAGCTTCCTTATCCATCTCAACATATTTTGAGAGTAAATCTATTAACTCCTGACGCATTTTTTCCATAAGTTCAGGCGTAAGATTAGTTCTGTCCTGCATCAAAACAACACGAAGTCTGTTGCAGGCTATATCTTTTGCGTTATCTTCTTTTTTATCGGTTTGTCGGAAAAAGCCCAAAACTTTATTATATAAATCAGTAAATATATCTTTCATCTTACTGCTCCTTACCGATTAAATGTGAAAAAAATCTTTTTACTTTGGCAACAACACTGTTATCTTCTTCCAGATTAAGGAAAGGAACGTCTTCTCCCATAATTCTTTTGGCAACGTTATTATAAGCCTGACCTGCAAGTGACTTTTCATCATTTACGATAGGTTCGCCTTTATTTGTCGAAGTTATTATTCCAGTATCTTCCGGAATAATACCGATAAGTTGTGCTGAAAGAATTTCAACTACATCATCCACACTCATCATATCGTTTGATTTAATCAAATTAGGACGAACTCTGTTCAAAAGAAGTTTGTAAGATTTGATTTCTTCTCTTGCCTCCAGAAGTCCTATAATTCTATCTGCATCTCTGACAGCAGACATTTCAGGAGTAGTAACAACTATTGCTTCAGACGCTCCGGCAACAGCATTTTGGAAACCTTGTTCTATACCTGCCGGACAATCAACCAGAATAAAATCAAAATCTTTTTTCAATTCTTCACAAATATTTTTAAGTTGTTCTTCCGTAACTGCGGTTTTATCTCTTGTCTGAGCAGCCGCAAGCAGACATAAATTCGGATTTTTCTTATCTTTTACAAGAGCCTGCTTTAATTTGCATCGTTCTTCAACAACATCAACTATTGTATAAACGATACGATTTTCAAGGCCTAATAACAAATCTAAATTTCTAAGCCCTAAATCGGTGTCTATCATAACGACTTTCTTTCCGGCTCTGGCTAACGCAGTACCTATGTTAGCGTTTGTAGTTGTTTTTCCTACTCCGCCTTTACCGGATGTAATTACTATAACTCGGCCGCTCATGGTTTCTCCTTTTTTATCTTTTACGTCAGAACCTGACGGATTAACTATTGTACATGCCATATATTTTCTCCATTCAGTTTCTACGATTCATGTAATTTATAAATAACTATGTTTTTTCTGTTTACGCGTGCTTCCTCCGGAGTAAAAGTATCCGTTTTCTGCACATAAGGGATATTTACGGTATCCGGTCTGCGGGCAAAAATTCCGCCAATTCGCAGTTGAATTGCATTTAATTTCAAAGCTCTTATTCTTGAATAAGTATTTCCGTCGGAACCTGCATGTGCAATTCCGCCTAAAATACCCCATACTGTTATATCTCCTTTTGCAACAATTTCAGCTCCCGGATTGACATCCCCGATAATAACAATATTACCTTCAGATGTTATGCTCTGTCCTGAGCGAAGTGTTCTATGAATATATAAAGTCGGAAGTTTTTCCGTTTCTTTATTATAGCGTTTTACTTCTTCATCATCAACGGCATCTTCCGTTTCAATTACCTCTATACTTTCCTCTTCTTTAGAGACATCTTTCTCTTCAGCAGATTCTTCCTCCGGATATCGTTCTTCAAAATCGCCTTCTCCAAAAATTTTATCAAGAGCGGAAGCCAGTTCAGTATTAACACTTTCATTAACTTCTTTTGTTGCACTTATATCAAGTGCGGGTACAATATTTTCAATCCCTGAAATTTCTATACCCAGCTCTTTTGCAGCTTGTGTTGTTTCATCTGAAACAGTGCTGATAAATTCAATTTCTGAATCCATCGTTTCAATTAAAGCTTTTATACTTACGAGTTCTGAAGGATTTAGATTTACCGAACCTAATTTCAAACAAACTTTTTTATTTTTTGCTTCCGGCATATCTAAAATTCGGCTAAGTTCATATATTATTTCAGAAGTCTTTGTTGCATTGGCTAAATCAACGATAAAGCCGTTTTTGACATATCCCTTTTCCATACTGTTCCTTCCTAAAAAAATCAGTTAGATAACAACAGGATACACAAAAAAATTTTCATCTGCAACGTAATATTGCAAATTGTAATGTAACTTTACGCAAGAACAGATACCCTTTTCCTGTCAATTCTTTGTGCCAGGTCAGATTTTGTTATCTTCCCGTCACCATTAACGTCAAGACCGCGGTTGCTTGAATAATAATTTTCGCCTCTTTGTGTAAGCACATCCCTTGAAGCCCTTCCGGGGAGAAAACAAAGTGAATATAAGTCAGCAGCAGATAAACGATGATTTGAAGAGAATGCTCTGTTTTTTGTCATCTTAAAATACTTCTCAACCAGATCAAGCTGTTCAACGGCACTCATATTTCTGATTTTTACAAGAGATAAATTCATACCGTAAACTTTGTTCATTTCTTTTACGGCAACACTTGTAAATTGAATTAAACCCGAAGCTCCGGAAGTTCTGTTTACAGCCTGCGGATTCAATCCTGATTCAGAGTTCATAACTGCAAGCAAATCGTCATAATTGCAATTTAACCGTTGAGCAACCTGTTTCGCCTTAGCTACAAAGTCACCTGATAAACCGCTTACAGATGTTCTGCTTACAGATTGGGTCCTTACCGAACTTTTACCTGCCGAACCTGCAGAAGATGAACGTAATGCAGAAACGGACGGACATGTATAACTACCAAATGATGAACTTGACGGGTTATATTTCGGTACCGAAAAATTAAACTTAGGCTTTGCATAATTCATCTGAGGCGGCATTGTCCAACTTGAATAATTATACGGGAAAGTATTATATGCATTTGATATAGACGGGAAAACCGGCAATCCTGTTGAACCCCAGTTTGTTAAATAATTAAACGGTAAAAAATACAGCATACCCATATTTGAAGAATATGGAGCACAATTCAAAATCGAATACATACCGAGGCTTGCAATATCTCCGCCATAATTAAAGCCACCGATAAACGGATTCTGAAACATATTGCCATATGACATTGCACTGCCGAAAAACGGATTTACCGGCATATAATTTGTATTAAAATTTAATGCTGCAAAATCATACATAAATAAATTCCCCGTATATATTTAAAGTATTATTTTTTTACAAAATTGACATTTTTCATCTCATGTTGTAAAAATTTATTAACATTTATTCATTATTAACTTCTGTAAAAAAAAATTTTTATAGTATATTAATATATAGGGTAAGAGAATATTATGTTTAATGAGACAAAGACACACGAAATTACGGTTGACGTTGTAATATTAACAATCATCAACAATGCAATTCAAGTTTTGCTTGTTAAAAGAATGAATGAACCTTTCAAGGATAAATGGGCAATCCCCGGAGGATATGTAAGACTGTCCGAAAACCTTGATCAGGCAGCTTTGAGAGTTTTGAAAGAACGAACAAATGTTGACAACATTTATCTTGAACAGTTATATACATTTGGAGACCCTCTGCGTCACCCTAACTCAAGAGTTATAACATGTGCATATTTTGCTCTCGTTCGTGCTGAAGATATAAAAATTGTATCTTCTCCGGAATTAGGCTGGCATAAAGTTTCCAACCTTCCTCCGCTGGCATTTGACCACAGAGAAATTATTGAATATTCTCTTAAACGTACACGTGAAAGATTAGAAATATGCCCTGTTGCATATCAGCTTTTGAATGAAAAATTTACACTCACCGAAATGCAAAAATCTTATGAGTTAATTATGGAGAAAAAACTCGACAAACGTAATTTCAGAAAAAAAGCTCTTTCTACACCGGGACTTATTGAGCTTGACGAATACACAAAATCCTCTTCAAAACGTCCTGCAAGACTTTATACTTTTGAAAATATTCAACTAAACTCTAAAAGAGCACATTTCATTTCGAATAAGAAAAAGGAGAAAAAATAAAAAATGGTTACATTTATCTGGATTTTACAAATAATTTCCGCAATTTTTTCTATAATATTAGTATTACTTCACTCGCCGAAAGGTGATGGAATTGCGGGGATAGGCGGGGCTTCACAGCTCTTTACTTCTCAAAAAAGTGCAGAAAAAGGCCTTAATAAAGTAACTGCAGTATTTGCGGGAATTTTTGTTCTTACCACATTCCTTTTGGGATTCGGAATTATAAAATAACAGAAATGAAGGTTTTCAAGTGAAGGGTGATAATGAAACTCTCACAGATATTTTCTCCAGAAACGAATTATTTTGGGGCAGGGAAAATCAGAAATTATTACAGCAACAACATGTTGCGGTGTTTGGACTTGGCGGTGTAGGCGGCTTTTGTGCTGAAGCTCTTGTCCGAGCAGGTATCGGGGAACTTACCATCATAGATTTTGATGAAGTTTCTTCATCAAATATTAACAGACAAATTGTAGCACTGCATTCAACAATAGGACAAAACAAAGCAAAGCTTTTTGAGAAACGATTGACAGACATCAATCCGGAATTAAAACTTCATGTAATTGATGATTTTTATACGGAAAACCTTAACGAACTTTTCAATCTTGGCTTTGGCTATGTTGCAGACGCCATTGACACAATGCGTTCTAAAATAACATTATTGGAAACCTGCATTAATAAAAGCATTCCGGTCATTAGCTCAATGGGAGCAGGAAACAGAATTGACCCGACACAGCTATACATTTCTGATATCGATGAAATAGAAAATAAAAATGCCCAATTTATATCAAATATAATTTATCAATTAAAAAAACGGGGTATTGAAAAAGGAATTACGGTAGTTGCAAGCCGTGAAAAACCTTATTGCAATGAAAAGATATCTTCAACAGAAAATATAACAACAAAAGACGGTGAAAAATTTGAATTTACAAAGATTACACCTGCATCAACGCCGTTTGTTGCAAGCTGTGCCGGAATTTTTATGGCATACTATATAACAAATGAAATCATAAAAGGCAGGGTGTAATGGAAAGAACTTTAAATATACTTGTAACAGGAGCATCAAAAGGAATAGGACGAGCAATCGCTCTTGAAATGAAAGAAAAAGGCAACCTTTTTGTCACCGGAAGAAACGAAAATGCATTAAAGACTATTGCAGCACAAGACTATTGCATATGCGACCTCACACAAGACATTACTGCATTGATTAAATTTATTAAAGAAAACAAAATTGATATTTTAATCAATAATGCAGGCGAATACATATACGGGGCAATAGATTCGGCTACTCAAGACGAAATAGACCGGATATTTTCTACAAACTTGATTTCACCGGTAAAACTTATTTCCGCATCAGTTCCTCATATGAAGGAACAGAAATGGGGACGTATAATAAACATCGGTTCAATTTCCGGAGTTATGGGGGAAGCTTATGCAAGCCTTTATTCTTCAACCAAATCAGGTCTGCTCGGACTAACAAAAGCTCTTGCACTGGAGCTGGCCGAATATAATATTACAGTAAATACAATTAATCCGGGCTGGGTTGAAACAAAACTCGGTTTAGATTCGATTGAAGAAAGCGAATTTTCAAAAGAAGAAATTATAGAATGCATTCCTCAAAAACGTTTTGTCAAACCTGAAGAAGTAGCAAAGCTTTGCAGTTATTTAATTACAGATGACGCCAAAGGAATAACAGGACAGGGAATAAATCTCTGTGCAGGCCTAAGCGTCGGAATTTAGGGAATATTTTTTAATAAATCATTTATATCTATCCCAAGAATTTTAGATATATCATTAACAAAATTTAAAACGAAAAATCAAATAACATTTTCACTTCAACATCAAGAGCATCTGCAAGTATCTTAATGGTTTTTATCGTAACATTAGCTTCACCGCGTTCAATTTGCCCTATATAATTAAAATTCATATCAACTTTTTCAGCCAATTTCATCTGGGAAAGTTTTTTTGCTTTACGGATATAAGCTAGTTTTGCCCCAAAACGTTTTTCCAAATCTTTATTTTTTTCCATACTATGGGATAGTATATCCTATTGACAAAACAGTTTCTAATAGTTATTATCATGTAAATGTAAGTTAATAGCTATTATTATTGGAGAGAAATATGAAAATACAAGGTTTTACTTTAGCAGAAGTTCTCATAACACTTGGAATTATAGGGGTTGTTGCAGCAATGACTTTGCCGGCATTGATTCAGAAAAACAATAATAAAGTTGTGGAAACAAGGTTAAAGAAATTCTACTCAGCCATAAATCAGGCAATAATGCTTGCCGAAAATGATTACGGCGATAAAAAAATCTGGTATCAGGATCTTGCAGGAGCCGATATTGATGACGAAGGCAATATTATAGAAAACTCATCACAAGCTGAAGCTTGGTTTAAAAAATATCTTGCTCCATACATGAAAATAACCAAGATAGATACTTTAAATACAGGGGCAATGATAGTATATTTTTCTGACGGAAGTGCATTACGTACCAGAAAACGGGATTCAACAAGAGATTGGGACTTTTTCCCGGGAAATATAAATAAATGTCTTAAAGGGCAAGAGATAAATGAAGGATTCAGAGATTCCGCAGGAAAGTGTTCATTTGCTTTTAATTTTCAGCCTTCTATAAATTCGGAAAGCTGGAAATATCACTATAATAAAGGCTTTGAACCCTATAAATTTAACTGGGACGGCAGTAAAGATATGCTGTATAATGACAGTTCATACGGATGTAATTCCGGAGGAAGCAGCTGGAGACAATACTGTACGGCAATAATTCAAATGAACGGATGGAAAATTCCTGATGATTATCCGTACAAAGTAAGTTATTAACAAAAAACGCTCTTTTAAAAGAGCGTTTTTTAACAGTTTTATTTTTTTCTGTTATATATTTTAAACAGACTGTCTGCCGGTTCTTTCTGTATGGCTGCTGCAAATTCTTCTTCATTTACAGCTTCTGTTTTCAACAACATCGTATCAATTTTGTTTTGAGGAAATTTAAATTTATTTTTTAATTTTTCCAAAAATTTCAAAGGTTCTAAATCACTAACTCTTAAAGCATATTTTATTTTATTCGGATTTCTTGAACTAAAAAACGGCTCACAAGAAATTGTTCCGTTAAAACTATCGCCGAAAGATTTTATTACCGGAGAATTTTTTATTGCTTTGTACAAAGACTTAGACATATTCTGACTCGGATGCAATGTTCCGAAAGATGGAGTATCGATTCTCTGTGTTTTCATTTTATAATAGTCCTTTCTATAAACAATCTACGGGGTACAAATACAATTTTATTACGCACAAACGATATGTGCAATATATTCTGCAGAAATCTTTAAACAATCCAAAGATTCACATGTAGTTTGCCTGTGCTCCCAAAGACAAGGCTTAATAGGACAGTTGTCGTTTGCTTTAATTGCAGTCACTAATTCTGATTGCGGAATTAGTTTTTTGTCATCGGTAGGCCCAAAAATAGCATAGGTTCGTGTTTTCAAGGCAACTGCAACATGAAGCGGAGCAGAATCAGAACAGATAAATTTTTCAGCCTTTGCAATAAGCTCTGCCAAATCTTTTAGACTTTTTGTCCTGCCGTAATAATCTTCGAAATTTTTATTTTTAACGGAAGACCTGATTGTTTCAATACATTCAGCATCATCAGGCCCGCCTGCAAGAATGACATGTTTTCCGTTCTCAATTAATAAATCAATAACTTCAGCCCAAACTTTTGCCGGAATTGTTTTAATCATGCCTTTTTGAACACTCATTTTACTTACTCCGGGATGAATAAGCACAGAATTATTAATTTTTTCCTGCTGTGCAATATTAATCTCAGGAAGCATAGTTTTATTATTTGTAACAGGTGTAACCAAGTCATGATACATATCACAGGCATATTGATTTTTATTTAACGGAACAGCTTTTGTCAATAGCTTTTCACTTAACGCTCCTGTATCATATCCGTATCTCGTTTTAATGCCGGTCATCCATAAAAGTAAACTGATGAGTTTATTTCCGCCTGATGAAACCACCATATCAAACCCGCCTGCTCTTGCCTTAAAAACAAGTTTTAAAAGTTCAAAATATTTATTTTTTCCTTTTACGTCAATCAAAAATAAATCGTCAATAACATCGGTCAAATCTTTAACACTTTTACTCCTCGGTTCAAGTGCAAGAGTAATTTTTGCCTCAGGAAATTCTTTCTTCAAAGAAATTAATGCAGGCAAAAAGAAAATTTCATCACCAATCCCGCCAAAATTTATAGCCAGTATTTTATTAATTTTGTTCATGATATAAATTATAATATAAAAAACTTTATTGTTTTAAAAAGATTGAAAAAAATTTTTGACTGGTATAAGATATCAGTATTAAAGGAGAGACTTGTATGGAGACATTAAACAAAAATGAGGGGCTAATTACAAAGATTATCGGGCCTGTTATTGACGTAGAATTTAAACAGGAAGATTTACCTGAGATTTATACTGCATTACATATTTATAAAGAAGACGGTTCTTATATAGTAGCTGAAGTACAACAAATGTTAGGTTCAAACAGGGTAAGAACGGTTGCAATGTCTTCAACCGACGGTTTGAAAAGAGGAATGAAGGTTGTCAATACGCATGAACCTATTAAAATTCCGGTAGGCAAACCTATCTTAGGCAGAATCTTAAACGTAGTAGGAAATCCGGTTGATGAAATGGGGCCTATAGAAACAGATACTTATCTGCCTATTCACAGAGAATCTCCAAGCCTTGTTGATCAGAATACAGATATTGAAATTCTGGAAACAGGGATTAAAGCTATTGACCTTCTCCAGCCATATCAAAAAGGTGGAAAAATCGGCTTGTTCGGTGGTGCCGGTGTTGGTAAAACAGTTCTGATTATGGAATTGATTCACAACATTGCACAGGAACATTCAGGTGTTTCAGTATTCGGCGGTGTTGGTGAAAGAACCCGTGAAGGTAACGACCTCTGGAACGAAATGAAAGAATCAAACGTTATTGATAAGGTTGCTTTGATTTACGGTCAGATGAACGAACCGCCGGGAGCAAGAATGAGAGTTGGTCTTTCCGCACTTACTGCCGCAGAATATTTCAGAGATTTTTCAAAACAGGATGTATTACTTTTTATCGATAACATTTTCAGATTTACTCAGGCAGGTTCAGAAGTATCAGCACTGCTCGGACGTGTTCCGTCAGCTGTAGGTTATCAACCGACACTTGCAAACGAAATGGGTGAACTTCAAGAAAGAATTACTTCAACAAAAGACGGTTCAATTACATCTGTTCAGGCAATCTATGTTCCGGCAGACGACTTAACTGACCCTGCACCGGCAACTACATTCTCACACCTTGATGCGTCAACCGTTCTTTCAAGAAACATCGCATCTTTGGGTATTTATCCTGCAGTAGATCCGCTTGAATCTAACTCAAGAGCACTTGCTCCAAGCATTATCGGCGAAGAACATTACAACGTGACAAGAAAAGTTCTTGAAATACTGCAAAAATACAAAGAACTGCAAGATATCATCGCAATTCTCGGTATGGATGAATTGTCAGAAGAAGATAAAGAAACTGTTAACAGAGCAAGAAAAATTCAAAGATTCCTGTCTCAGCCGTTCTTCGTTGCGGAACAATTTTCAGGGATTCCTGGCAAATATGTTAAACTTGAAGATACTGTTCGCGGATTTAAAGAAATTATTGAAGGTAAACATGATGATTTACCAGAACAGGCTTTCTATATGGTAGGAACTATCGAAGAAGCTGTAGAAAAAGCTAAAACATTATAACGCTGATAGGAAGATTTGACGGTAAAATAAAACACTGCTGCAAAAATCTTCCTATTTTCAAATAATTTGAGGGACTTATGCATTTAAAAATAATTACACACGAAAGAGTTGTTTTTGATGAAAATGTGGATTCAATAAGAACCCGCGGAGTTGACGGAGAATTTGGTATATTAAAAGGACATATTCCGGTTATGGCAGCACTTGATATCGGAGTTACCAGAATTACACAGGGTTCTGATGTTAAAAATTTTACAACTATGGGCGGAGTTTTTCAGTTTAAGGATGATGAAGCCATAATCCTTACAAATACGGCAGAAAGCGGAGATGAAATTGATGTTGCCCGTGCTAAAGCTGCTATGGAACGAGCCAAAGCAAGATTAGCAGAAAAACAGGCTTCAAATGACGCCAAAAGAGCAGAAGCTGCTCTTGCAAGAGCAATGGCAAGATTAAAAGCATCATTGAATGAGTAATAAGAGCCGTAAAATTTTAAAACTTCCAAGGGTAGTCATCCGGTATTTTCCAACCATTTTCTTGTATTAGAGCTGCACATGCATGCCTATATGATGTATTGCTATTAGAACAACTTTGCATTTTAGTTTCATGAGAGCTCTTTGTCATATCCGGTTCAATTATTTGTTTGCTAGGCTGGTAAAGAAATAAAAAAGAGTTAATGCCATCATATGCTCCATACTCACAATGCGAATAGTTTATGCAATAAAATATATATAATGCTGTCGCATCTGTTCCTCCAGATGATATTCTTAAGTATGAGTTAAAGGTACTGCCATCTTTAAAAACCACTTTATAATATGTTCCATTATATTCTTCTGTTTTTAAGGTATTTATGTATTTTGTAATGTTATTTTGAAACCATTTTTTTACGTATTCTGCATTATTATTGCTTGTGAATTCAGATATATCAAAGTCAATTTCTCCATTTTCGGAAATTGATAGTTTTAATGCTTGATTCATAACAGAATAAAATTTTGCTAGTTTTGTTTCAACTTCTTGTTTTCTATATTTTTGTATTACCGTTGGTAGAGTCATTGCTGCAATAATTCCAATAATGCCAAGTGTAATTAATACTTCTGCAAGTGTAAATCCTTTAAATTTTATACTGGTATTAATAGTCATATTACCTCCAAAAATATTGCTCATTTGTCATTATTATAAGCTTATTAGTCATAAAAATCAAGAGTAAATATGATTAATGGTCTATTATTAATCTTTGGTAATTTTACTATCATATTTTTGAAACGGAGGATAAATGAATTTAAAGCAAAATTTAGGCAGGCGAATTCAAGAACTTAGGAAAGCTCAAAATATGACGCAGGAAAAATTGGCTGAAAAAATAAGTATGGATATTACAAGCCTCAGCAAAATAGAAACCGGCAGAAATTATCCTCAGCCTGAAACACTGGAAAAAATTGCATTTGCTCTTTCTGTGGATATTGAAAATTTATTTAAATTCAAAAACAATCTTACCAAAGAAGATTATATCAACAATATTTATAAAAATATAGATTTTATCAAAAATAATGAAGAAAAATTGAAATTTTTGTATATAGTTTCATCTTCACTTGTTTAGAGTATAATTTATTTTATGGAAAAGACTTTTTGGAGCATATATAAAACATTTTTCAAAATCGGAACATTGCTGCTCGGCGGCGGATACGTAATATTGCCGCTTATGCAGAATGAAATGGTTGAAAAAAAGCAGTGGCTTAATGATGATGAAGTTTGTGAATATTATGCTCTGGGTCAGAGTGTCCCAGGGATTATCGCAGCAAACATGTCTATATTTGTAGGCCATAAGCTTCTCGGACAAAGAGGTGCCTTTGCTGCCGCCACAGGAATTGTTACACCAGCTTTTCTGGCCATTGTTCTTATTGCAAACATTTTAAAGGAACTGGTTGAACTGCCGATGATTGAAAGTATTTTCTGGGGTGTCGGAATAGGTGTTGTTCTTCTGGTTTTTCTTGCAGCAAAAGAAATGTGGAATAAAAGTATTGTTGATAAATTTTCATTTGCTATTTTTGCAGGTTCATTTATTTTATCCGCAATCTTAAAAGTTTCCCCGATGTTTACGATTATTGCATCTGCTATTTTCGGGATAATTTATAAGACAGTAATTGTAAAAGAGGATAAAAGCTTATGATTTATCTGCAATTATTCTGGGAATTCTTTAAAATAGGTTTATTTTCATTCGGCGGCGGATATGCAACATTACCGTTTCTGTTTCACATAGCAGAAGTTCAAAAATGGTACACCCCGCAGCAGCTGTCTGATATGATTGCGGTTTCCTCAATCACTCCAGGCCCTGTTGGGGTAAATGTCGCAACTTATGCCGGATTTTTGACAACCGGAATCTTAGGTTCGCTGCTAGCAACAACTGCGGTAATCCTTCCTTCTTATATTTTAATTATCATAATTTCAAGATTATTGAATAAATTCAGAGAAAATAAAAAAGTTCAGGCTGCCATATACGGGCTAAAACCTGCAGGGTGCGGGCTTTTGACAGCTGTAGCTTTTAATATGTTAAAAGACAGTTTTACATTAAAAGGAATAATTTTACTGGCATTTCTTATTATAATAGGATTTGGCAAAAAAAGAGATCCGTTGTTTTATCTTGCAATTTCAGCCATAGCAGGACTTTGTTGCGGATTATTAAGACTAATTTAATTGAATTAGCAATTTCTGACTTGTTTGTATTTTATATTGATAAACTTTAATACAGGAAAATACAGGAGAAAATATGATTAATCGTACTAACTTAAATCAGCCAAATTTTACCTCTACTTTTGTACCAAAACATGCAAAATTACCTCTGCAAAAAGCTGCTGAAGAATTATCTAAATATTTTGAAGTTAAAGGATTCGGAAACAATCTTTCACCTGCAAAAATCAGAGAAAAAATTGATCTTTCACAGGCCGGAATAAGCATGCAAAAAGATGGTTTTATTGTAGCCGGTAAAGACAGAGAAGCTGATGAATTTATTGCAAGAACTTTACGCAAAGATAATCTTTTTGTAACATACAAACAGGATACACCGGAAACAGTTTTTGATGATAATATCATTGATTTAACAATTTAGTAACACTAAACAACGGATTCCTGATTGTTAAACGAAACTCTATACTGCAGTGCCTGCATAAGGTGCTGCTGTTTTATATCATCAGAACCATCCAAATCCGCTATAGTTCTTGCTAGTTTTAAAATTCTGTCATAACGTCTCCCGGAAAGCTGATACTTAACGATTGCTGTTTTGAATAATTCTTCGCCTTCTTTATCAATTTTGCAGTATTTTTTGACAAGTTTTGGTGTAAGCTCGGAATTTGTCAGAATACTTTCATCTCTGTATCGTTCAGCCTGAATTTTTCTTGCTCTTATAACTCTTTTTCTAATTTCTGCAGAGGCTTCTTCCTGAGAAGATTTATTCAATAATTCATCTGACGTAAGACGCGGGACTTCAACCTGCAAATCAATTCTATCCAACAGCGGGCCGGAGAGTTTTGCAAGATATCTGGTAATCTGGTATTCAGAACATGTACATTGTTTTTCTCTATCACCTAAATATCCGCACGGACAAGGATTCATTGCACCTAACAGTATAAATTTTGCAGGATATTTTATAGAATGTTTTGCCCTTGAAATAACAATCTCATTATCTTCCAGCGGTTGACGCAGAACCTCAAGAACATTTCTTGGAAATTCAACCATTTCATCAAGGAATAAAACCCCTCTATGAGCAAGCGTTATTTCACCAGGTTTTGGATTTGAACCGCCACCGATAATCCCGTTCGGAGAAGCTGTATGATGAACCGGACGGAAAGGGCGTTTTGTCATAAGCGGCTCATCACTGGACAAGAAACCTGAAATACTGTAAATTTTTGTAAGTTCAATCGCCTCGGACAGTTCAAGCGGCGGAAGAATTGAGGCAAAACATTTTGCCATAAGGGTTTTACCAGAGCCCGGAGAACCGGACATAAGCATGTTATGACCGCCTGCTGCAGCGATTTCAAGAGCTTTTTTAGCCTTTTTCTGACCTTTTACATCCTTAAAATCATAAATAAATTCTTCTTCTAAAGATTTTTCCAAATATTGTTTTACATCCACTTTTGTAGCTGATAAAGGATTTTCAAGAAAATGATTTACCACATCAGAAAGAGTTTCCGCACCATATACATTTATACCGTCAACAAGAGCCGCTTCTTTTGCATTAGCTGCCGGAACAATAACATTTTTCAAACCTGCATTTTTTAAGCCCAGCACAAGCGGCAAAACACCTGTCACACTTCTCAAAGCCCCATCTAAAGATAACTCACCGATAAATGCGTAATCCTTAATTACCTCCGGCTCAATAACACATTCTTCAATCAAAATTCCGACAGCTATAGGCAGGTCAAAATTCGTCCCCTCTTTTTTTAAATCAGCAGGGGCAAGATTTATAACAACCTTTTTATCGGGGAATGTATAATTTGAATTTTTAATCGCAGAGCGAACTCTTGCCCTGGCTTCATTAATTGCGGCATCCGGAAGGCCTACAATTACAATCGCAGGAAGAGAATTAATTATATCCGTTTCCACATCCACAATATAAGAATCCAGTCCTATAACAGTTGCAGTAGTAACTTTATTTACCATAATTTCAGTTTACAACAAAAAAATAAACAGATATACCTGCCATAATAAAAACTACCGCTAAACATTATCATAACTATATTTCGCCCTAAAATTATTAAGATTTATTAAGAATAATCTATCCAAAAACACAATTTTTGAGTGCAAAATATTTTTAACAATTTATAGGGGATACAAAATTTCATTTCACAAAAACGAGGAGGAAAAATTATGGGAAACGGAATTGAAGCAGTACAAAAGACACAACAGGCACAACAACCTAGCACACTCAAAAGAGTTGCATTGACACTTTCACCGCTTATGACAGCAGGCGGAATTTTTGCAAAAGAATTAGTCGAAGGTAAAAATATTTATGAAGCAGGAAACAAAGTAAAGCAAGAATTTAATTCTGTACATGATGCTAATAAGAAACAACTAAAAGAAAATGTTAAAAATGCTGCAGAGCAAGTTGATAAAACACCATTTTTATTTGGCTTGTTAGGCGGGCTGGGCATTAAGGCCTTAAACAATGTAATTAACTAGAAATATATAGCATTACTATACCAAAAGCCTTCTGTTTACGGGAGGCTTTTGGTATATAAGTCAATTTCTTCATCCGTATTCATCTCAGTTGCGGCAACAAGTATTTTTTTACCGTCAAGCTTTATACCACCCAAAATATTTCTTGACTTTAAATTAGAAAGGAACTTGTCAGAATCCGTAACCTCAATAACAAATTCGTTAAAGAAATTTTTATTCAAAGTTTTTATGCCTTTTTGAGAAAGTTTTGCAGACAAATTATGGGCATTTTTAGCAGACAAATATCCGGCCTGCCGAAAACCTTTTTCACCAAGCAGACTCAAATATAATGTAGCCCACAAACCCATCAATGCTTGATTTGAACATATATTACTCGTAGCTTTTTCCCGTTTAATATGTTGCTCACGGGTTTGAATAGTCAGTGTAAAAGCCTGATTCCCGTCTTTGTCCACAGTTCTGCCAGCAAGACGTCCTGGAAGTTGACGCATATATTTTTCTTTACATGCCAGAATTCCCGCATGAGGCCCTCCAAAACTCATCGGCATTCCAAGTGTCTGAATATCTGCCGCGACAATATCTGCACCATATTCACAAGGCGGTTTTAATATAGAAAGGGTTGAAATATCACAGCACACTATTAACAAACAGTCAACATCACTAACTTCTGCTATTTCGCCATAATAATCAGGAGTCTGAATTAATACAGCGGCATAATCAGCAGTATTTTGAGGAATTTCATTAAAATATTCAACCTCAATTCCATTAGCCCAGGTATATGTCTTAACTACCTTCAAATATTCTGGGTTAAGTTTTTCAGACACAAGGACTCTATTCTTTTTTGCAATCCTGACCGCCATTAAAATAGCTTCAGCACACGCACTTGCTCCGTCGTAAACTGTAGCATTTGCAATATCCATTCCGGTCAAACGGCACATCATCGTTTGGAATTCGTACATAATTTGCAAAGTACCCTGAGCGATTTCTGCCTGATACGGAGTATATGCCGTTAAAAACTCAAATCGGCCTGCCACCTGTGAAATTGCAGCAGGAATAAATTTATTATAAATTCCTCCGCCGACAAAACTAACATAATCAGTATTATTCTTCTTTGAAAGAGCCTTTATTTGTTTTTGACATTCCATTTCACTAAGAGGATTTCCCAGCTCTAATCCGCTCATTCTTGCATTTGCGGGAATTTGACAGAACAAATCCTCAATGGTTCTTAAACCTATACTCTCAAGCATTTCCGCTCTGGTACTATCATCATGTACTAAAAAATTTTTCATTATTCCAAATCTTCTTTATAATCTTCGTATTCCATCAAATCATCCTGCTCGGACGCTTCACCCGTAGCTTCAATTTTAATAAGCCATCCGGATTCGTAAACATCATCATTCAATGTTTCAGGGGAATCAACAAGCGACTCGTTTATTTCAATAACTTTACCGCTTATTGGCATATAAATTTCCGAGGCTGCCTTAACAGATTCAACAGCACCAAAAGATTCTCCCTTTTTAAACTCGTTTCCAACTTCAGGCAATTCAATGAATACGATATCTCCAAGCTGTTCAACTGCATAATCCGTCAAACCGATTGTATAAGTATTATCGTCATTCAAAAGCAGATATTCATGGGATTTTGAACACAAAAGTTTTTCCGTAATACTCATTTTGTCTGTTCTCCTTATATTTTTACTCTGTTATTTTTATTTACAAAAGGTCGTTTTACGACTTCGGCATTGTGTAACTTCTCTCTTATCATAACCTGAACGACAGAACCAATGCAAATATCTTTATCATTTTTTACATAAGCCATAGCAATATTTGCATTCAATATAGGGGAGATTCCACCGCTTGTTATAAAACCAATTTTTTCTCCGTTTTTATAGACCTCATACTCATGACGTGCAATAGATTTATCAAGCATTTTTAAACCGATTAATCTTTTCGTTACCCCGTTTGCAATCTGGGACATTATCACATCCTTGCCGTTATAATCTTCTTTTTTATCCTTAGGAACAGACCAGGATAAACCTGCCTCTATCGGAGTTATATTTTCATTTAAATCATTTCCGTATAAATGGAGTCCTGCTTCAAGTCTCAAGGTATCTCTTGCACCTAGACCTATAGGTTTTATGCCGAAATCTTTTCCGTAATCAAGTATTTCATCCCACAATTCTTCCGAAAATTCATTTTCAACCAGAAGTTCATACCCGTCTTCACCGGTATATCCTGTACGGGAAATAAGGAGTTTTTTACCGCATATGCTTGCCGGTTTTATAGAAAACGATTCCTGCAAAGTATCAAGTCCCATTGTTCTCAACAGGGCATCCGCCTTAGGCCCCTGAACAGCAAGAAGTGAATAATTATGAGATTGGTTATCTATTTTCACATCCAAACCCTTTTTATTTCTTACCATCCAATTTAAATCTTCATCAATTCTTGCAGCATTACAGATAATTAAATAGAAATTAATTCCGAGTTTATAAATAATCAAATCATCAATCAATCCGCCGCTTTTGTTTGGAAGCTGACAGTAAACAGCTTTTTCATAAGCAAGTTTCGATATATCTTGAGGAACTATTTTTTGTAAAAATGCTAAAGAGTCTTTTCCCGAAACAAAAACTTCACCCATATGAGAAACATCAAAAAGTCCGACATTTTCTCTGACGGTTTTATGTTCTTCTATAATTGATGTGTATTGAACAGGCATATGCCAGCCTGCAAAATCAACCATTTTAGCACCAAGCTTTATATGCTTGTCATGTAAAAAAGTCTCTTTAGTCATAAAATATCCCCCTCTTTTATAGATATTTTCTTCCTAAGAGACATTTAAGTCAATATATTAATTTTACTCCACAAACTCTTTAAGGAAATAGAATTTCCTTATTACAAAATCTCTTATGTTTTTGTATGAAAACCATGTTTATATTACAATGTAGCTAAAGGTTACGGAAAAAAGGAGAGAAATTATGTTAACAAAAAATTCAGCTGTAAAAACAAGTTTTTCAGGTGTTGATTTTTCTAAATATTCATCCAAAACATCTGAATTTGTACAAGAATTTTCAAAAAGAGCAAACCAAAAAGGGCATTTTCTAAACTGGGTTAACCTGCCGCAGGAACAGCTAAAAAGAGTAGATGAACTTTATACAATGGTTGAAACTTTCAAAAAACAAACCAATGCAAAAAAATTAAGTGTTATGGGTATCGGAGGTTCAAAACATACAGTTGAACATATGCTTGGAATCAACGGTCTAAATGTTCGTCATGACTGTGTTGAATTTTATTCTGATGTTGATTCAATCAGTCTGGAAAGATTTTTATACAGACTCGGCGATATTACCGAATCTAATTTTATGATTGCCTCAAAATCAGGTTCGACTTTTGAAACAAAAGACGGTTTTTTGAGAGTTCAACAAATGCTCATTGATGCCTATAAAGCAAAAGGACAGAGTGAAGAAGAAGCTAAAAAGTCAACAGCAAAACATTTTATAGCAGTAACAGATGCTAATGCCGAAAAGAGTGAATTAAGAAGAACTTCTATTTCCGATGGATGGCTTGGTGATTTATTTATTCATGATGACGTCGGCGGAAGATTTTCTGCTTTTGATGACCATGCAATATTTACATTAATCTGGGCAGGAATGAAAAAAGAAGATTTAATCTCTTTATTAAATGCTGCACAAGAAGTTTCTGCTCAGTCATTATCAACTGATCTGGAAGTGAACGATGCATTGAAAGAAGGTATCTTCTGGGCTGATGCCAAGTTAAACGGTATTGAAGCTTCTGTTCATCAGTATATGGGTTCAATGTTTGAAAACACGGTTTACTGGCACGCTCAAATGCAGAATGAATCAGTAAAAGACACTTTAAAACAGGTTGCAAAGGTTCCTGATGCAATGCACCACAGTGCTGAAGCTCACTTCAATCCTGCAAACAAACTTGTTTTTGCTCTTACGGTTCCTGTAGATAACGGTGTGTGCAGAGAAAATGCAGAAGCTTATATCGGAGCGTTGACAAAATCTTATGAATCAACAGGTGCATTCTTTAGAGAAGATGTTGAAACTTCCGGTATGGGATTAACTCCTGCAGCTGCAGGTGCTATGACCATGTTAAGAGCATTTGCAACTGTTTATCAGGAAATTGTTCAATGTGTAATGACTGGAAAAGCTTTACCGGAAGTTCTTGACAGCGTATTGCAGCCGCACGTAGAATTCTATAAAAAGAATTTGAAAGGCGGAGTTGTTATGCCTGGCAGAATTTCTAAATAAAAGCTATTGGTCAAAATTTAAATAAATTATGAAAATGACAGCGGGTATTAAATACCCGCTGTTTAGTTTGTAATAAATTTATGAAACTTCTAAAACAATAATAAGATAAATATTAAAAACTCTTCTGCAGAATGTTTACTTAAACACCCGTCAAGGTCAAGCTCGCTCCTTGTGTGTTATTATAATGTATAAAAAAGAGAGGTTGTAAAACCTCTCCTTATTTGGGCGATACGTGATTCGAACACGTGACCCCCACAATGTCAATGTGATACGCTACCACTGCGCCAATCGCCCTCAATTTTTTATAGGATGACTGAAATGTGCCATCAATCGTCCTATTCCGTTACGCATCTTTATAAATGCATTTGGTTTATTTTGTTTTTCTTTGGAGATAAATTTATCCGAAGTATCCGTATTTTTACTCAAATATCTGACAGGATAAATATTAGACGGTTCAACTTTTAATTCAAGAGGTCTCAATGCTGATTCTATTGTAGAAACAGGATTGTCCGAAATTCCAAAAATTTTACCCATAAATTTTCTCCTAATAAAAAAGGCGACACCCAGATTCGAACTGGGGGATAAGAGCTTTGCAGGCTCCTGCCTTACCACTTGGCCATGTCGCCTCAACCTGTTTCTTCATGATAAAAAAGACATGATACAATGTCAAGGTTATGTCGGGTATTTTTCAAAATCAAACAGAAAAGTAATTTCCAAATTCATTTATACAAAGGATGAATATTTATATATAGAATATTATAATCTCCACATCCGCATATGGAGGTATAAATGGAGAATTATATCTATAGAATAAACAAAAATCCGTTTTCGTTTAAGGGTGTTTTGGGAAGAATTTCATATCTTGTAACCGGTATAATTTTATATTTACTGTATCTGATTGTAGTAAGTCTGGTCTGCTATAATGCATATAATGCGGTAAGAGGTTCTGAAAATTCTTTCACTCCCGCTGAAATTACAATATTTTGTGTAAGTTCAATTATATATTTATATTGTTATTTTTGTGTAACGAAAAAAAGGATTCTTGACATTTTATGGCTCCAAACATCAAGCAATAAGGCTGCACTTAGTGCAGGATTTCTTGCATTCGGCTGCAGCAGCGTAGCTTTATCAAATATTTTATTTCCAAGATTAATCAGTTTCTTGCTATTATTCGGAATATTTTTAATTTTATGTATTTCAAAAAGCGGTTATAAACAAAATAATGAAACAGAGAAGATTTAAACAAAGAACTGCTATCTGAAAAAATATAGACAAGAGAACAACTACTGAGCAATGTAAATACGGAAACTTTGATAATGCAGATGTAAGCATCTCTGGAAAACGTCATGCCTGTGCTCGCCTGATAGAAGTTGACGGGTGGAAAATAAAAGACGACTATCCGTGGAAACAGACAATACTTGAACCTAAAGATTAATAAAAAGAACCGCCATTTCTGAAGATTTTTATTCCATAGCTTTTGCCACTCGGTAGAGGGTGTATTGCTTTTCTTTGTTTAGATTATCATAAATTGCAATTATCTCATCCTTAAAATCTTTATCTTTTCTGCGTGTAAACTGAAATAACTCGTATAATTCAACACCAAGTGCGTCTGCTATTCTTTCAAGAGTGCTTATTGACGGGAAATTCTGCCCGACCTCAAGTTTGCTTATATAGCCGTTATCTACACCTATAATCTCGGCAAGCTTTTCCTGCGTTATTTTACGCTGCTTGCGGAATTCCTTAACTTTTAACCCCAGAAGTTCTTTTGTATTCATATTACCCCTTTATTTAATTTTATATTTAAAGAAGATTTTCAAAATACTAAAATAGTGAGAATTTACTCTAAAACTACTAAAATATTGACAAAATTAGCAATATATGTGATAATTAGTACAAAAGTCGCAATAGAAAGGAGAGTATTTTGAAGAAAGGATTTACTCTGGCGGAGGTTCTTATAACTCTTGGTATTATAGGTGTTGTTGCTGCAATGACATTACCAAGCGTAGTCGGGAATTATAAGAAAAAAGTTACTGTTACAAGATTAAAAAAATTTTATTCAACTATGCAGCAGGCAGTTCAATTATCAGAAAAAGATTACGGTGATATAGAGTACTGGATGCCCTCTAAAGAAGCAGCTCGCAACAGTACAGAATTTGAAAAATGGTTTAATAAATATCTGGCAAAAAGTTTTAAAATAATTTCACAAAAACCATTGGACTCTCAATATTATGAAGTAGGGTTAGCAGACGGAAGCGGGTTTGTAACATATTCTACAACGACATCAGAAATTTATTTCTTCTACTGCTCAGAACTAAGATACTGTGGCAGAGAACGATATGATGGGCAAAACTCATTTTTGTTTATGTTAGGGAAAATTAATAACAAATATAAATTTGTGACATCTAATGTAGGATATCAAACAGCAAGCCGAGAAAAACTTCTTGAGAAATGTAAATATGGAAACACGGATAATGCAGAAGTAAGTATCGCAGATAAACGTCATGCCTGTGCTCGCCTGATAGAAGTTGACGGGTGGGAAATCAAAGACGACTACCCCTGGAAACAGACAATGCTTGAACCTAAAGATTAAAAAAGAACCGCCATTTCTGACGGTTCTTCTTTTTATTTGATTCGCAAACTATTTTTTAGTATCGTAGTAATCTCTTACAATACCTTCGTAAGCGTCTTTGTAGATTGCTTTAATATCTTCCATCAACGGATAAGCCGGGTTTGCACCTGTACACTGATCGTCGAATGCCAATTCAACCATTTCGTCTAATTTAGCATTGAAGTCAGCCTCTTTAACACCAAAGTCTTTGATAGAATTTGGAAGGTTTACGGCTTTCATCAATTTGTCGATAGCTTCAATCAACAATTCGACTTTTTCATCATCGTTCTTACCGCCTAAGCCAAGTTCGTCTGCAATCTGAGCATATTTAGCTTTTGCGTTAGGGAACTTGTACTGAGGGAAGATACATTGTTTTTTCGGACAGTCAACAGCGTTGTATTTGATTACCTGTCTGATTAACAATGCGTTAGCAACACCGTGAGGTACGTTGAACATAGCACCCAATTTGTGAGCCATAGAGTGGCACAAACCTAAGAATGCGTTTGCAAATGCCATACCTGCAATAGTTGCAGCATAATGCATTTTTTCTCTCGCAATCGGATCGTTTGCACCTTCGCTCCAAGATCTTTCAAGATATCTGAATACGAGTTTTGTAGCTTCTAATGCATTTGAATTTGTAAAGTTTGTAGCCATAGCTGATACATAAGCTTCGATAGAGTGAACCAGTGCATCTATACCTGATGCAGCAGTCAATCCTTTCGGCATACCGTCAACGAAATTAGGGTCGATGATTGCCATATTCGGAGTTAATGCATAATCGGCAATAGCATATTTTACGTGAGTTTCATCGTCTGTGATAATAGCAAACGGTGTAACTTCAGAACCTGTACCTGATGTTGTAGGAATTGCAACCATTGTTGCTTTCTTACCTAATTCAGGGATTCTGCAAATTCTCTTTCTGATATCCATAAATCTCATAGAGATATCTTCAAATACTGTATCAGGCTGTTCATACATTAACCACATAATTTTTGCAGCATCCATAGGAGAACCGCCGCCTAATGAAATGATTACATCAGGTTCATAAGGTCTGATGATTTCCATAGCCTGATTAATAGTTGATAATGTAGGATCCGGTTTAACATCAAAGAAAATTTGGTGATCAATGCCAACTTCATCCAATACATTAACGATACTGTCAACTGCACCTGAATTGAACAAGAATCTATCAGTTACAATAAAGGCACGTTTTTTGCCTTGAAGTTCACGAAGAGCTAAATCAACAGCACCTCTCTTGAAGTAAACTTTAGGCGGAACTTTAAACCAGAGCATATTTTCTCTCCTTTCTGCAACTGTCTTGTAGTTCAATAAGTTTTCAACGCCAATGTTACCAGAAACAGCGTTTTTACCCCAGGAACCGCATCCGAGAGAAAGTGACGGTTCAAGTTTGAAGTTATATAAGTCACCGATACCGCCCTGAGCAGAAGGTGAGTTAATCAATACACGGCATGCCGGCATTTTTTCAGCGAATTTGTCAACTCTTTCCTGGCTGCGGGTATCTGTATAAAGGTCTGCAGAGTGACCTGCACCGCCTTTAGAAACAAGCTCATATGTCATTTCAGTAGCTTCTTCAAAGTCTTTTGCTTTATACATTGTCAATACAGGAGACAATTTTTCTCTTGAGAACGGATCGTTCCAATCAACTTTTGGTCTTTCGGCAAGGATAATTTTTGCAGTTTGAGGAATTTTAAATCCTGCAAGTTCTGCAATTTTGTGAGCAGGCTGACCAACGATTGCCGGATGAGCAGTACCACGTTTTGGATCAATAAACGGAAGATCTATCATTTTCTTTTCTTCTGCCGCATTGATAAGGTATGCACCTCTGTAAATAAATTCTTTTTTAACTTCTTCATAAACACTGTCAACAACGATAACAGATTGTTCTGAAGCACAAATCATACCGTTATCAAAAGTCTTTGACATCATAATTGAAGAAACAGCCATTTTAATATCAGCAGTTTCGTCGATAACAGCAGCAGCGTTACCAGGGCCAACACCCAATGCAGGGTTACCTGATGAGTAAGCTGCCGTAACCATGCCAGGGCCGCCTGTTGCTAAAATGCATGCGATATCACGGTGTTTCATTAACTGATTTGACAAATCGATTGACGGAACATCAATCCAGCCGATAATATCTTCAGGAGCACCTGCTTTAACCGCAGCTTCCAAAACGATTTTTGCAGCTTCGATTGTACATTTTGTAGCTCTAGGGTGTGGTGAGAAGATAATAGCGTTTCTTGTTTTCAAAGCAATTAAAGATTTAAAAATTGCTGTAGAAGTCGGGTTAGTTGTAGGAACGATACCTGCAATAACACCGAGAGGCTCTGCAACAACCTTAATCCCGTTTGCTTTGTCTTCTTTGATAATTCCGCAAGTTTTTACATTTTTGTGTTTGTTATAAATGTATTCTGATGCAAAGTGGTTTTTAATAATTTTATCTTCAAGCACGCCCATACCTGTTTCTTCAACAGCCATTCTTGCAAGAGGGATACGAGCTTTATCAGCAGCTGTAGCAGCAGCTTTGAAGATTGCATCAACTTGTTCCTGAGTAAATGTAGAATAAATTTTTTGAGCCTTTTTAACTCTTTCGATAAGCAATTCTAATTGCTCTGCGTTGTCAACCAGATTAGACTTATTTAAAGTCTTTTCAAGGCTTTCAACTGTCTTTTTGCTTTTTGTTGTCATAAGTTTTTTCTCCTTTAAGTAACTTATAGATTGCTATTTAATTAATTCCGCATTGTCATGATTTTAACAAGAGAATGTCAAAATATCAATTCGTGATTTATTTCACAATTACATTTTATAGCAAATATATTCAAAAAGCAAGTGTATTTTTTACAATCTTTATTTAAATTTAATATTAAAAAATCCCTTAACTAAAATTTGTGTTAAGGGATTTTTTTGTATTTTATTTAGCGTCGCCTTTTTTCTTCATTTTTTTTACTTTTTCTTCATCGTTGTCGCCACCTGAGCGTAGAGCTTGCATTTCAAAATCGCTCTGGTGTCTTGCATCAATTTTACCTTTCTGCTGATCTGCAGCATTCATTGCAGCTGATTCTTTACCAAATCCATATTCATCACCTTGATATTCGCCAACTACATTGCCGCCTGAATCTCTTTGAGTGATATTACCTTCAGTGTCCATTTCGTATGTCATATCACCGACCATAATCATATCACCTGGTTCCATACTCATGATTTGATCTCTGGCTTCAAACATTTGTTGTTTTTCCTCAGCAGAATAATTTCCGTTATTTATCAGATCTGTTTGTGTGTCAAACATGCTTCCAGTGCCGCCGGTTGATTCAGTGCTGTCTGAAGCACTCAATGTCGCTTCCTGCATATTTAATTGTGTATAATAAGGATCTTCTTCCAACTTAGCATCTGCATAGGCCGGATTATTTGCATATTCTTCTGCTATTCTGGCTTTTTCTTCTCTTATTGACTGCAAATCACTTTCAGT
>CALVBS010000010.1 GCA_944325865.1 Candidatus Gastranaerophilales bacterium
CTCATTACATCTTTAGCACGTCTGTCTTTTCTCTCAGAATTAACAAGTTCTTTTCAGCTATTCTGTTTTCAATGTGCCGATTGCCGACTTTAATCAAACCCGTTCTTTAACAGGAATATTTATTTTTTTCTTTGCAGAACACAAGCTTTTATTTGCTTGGGGCAACTTCAACAGGAAATAATCCTTTATGCCATGACCTTTTGTCAGGTTCCGCCTCATCTCGCGGCATTTATTATCATATTACTTAAATCTTTATTGTCAAGCCTTAAATTTTATTATTGTTAAAGTTCTTAACGTTTCTTAATTCTTTAAGTTCTATATGCATTTTCTGCACATTTATTATCTTAATATAATAAAAATTTAATGTCAAGCGTTTTCTTTATAATTCGTAAAATTTATTTTTTATCCTTTGTTCGTATGAGTTTTTTTTATACTTTCTGCCATATTATATACTTGAATGACTATCTAATATAGAGAGGAGAGTTATATGATTAAAGATTTTAAATTACTTTTTACGGCTTGTGCAATTATTTTGGCATGCTCAAGCTCGGCTTTTGCAGATGGAAACGCTTTTACTCCACTGAATTTTGATGATGTTAGTTATCCTGGGACATCTTCTTATCAAAGCACAAATAGTATTGCTTCTACATCCGCTACGAAAACTTATACAGGAAGTGCAACCACTAACGCCACATATACTTCTTCAACCACAGAAGGTGCTGGCAGTACAAAAATGCAGAGTTCCATTATTCAATTAGACAATGCTCTTGTTGATATCAGAAATGAATTGCTTAACTACAAGACAAAATACTCTGAAGTAGATGCACAATATAAAACAATTAAAGCTGAAAGAGCTGCGTTGAAAAAAGAAGTTAAAAATGCAGAAAAACGTATTAAAGAAATTGATAAAGCAAAAGAAAAAATCAGAAAAAATATGTCATAAATAAAAAAAAGACCGAATTTTTCAATTCGGTCTTTTTTTTGATTAGTCTGACAATAAATCTTTCCACTGTTGTTTTTTAGTTTCAAATTTTTTCTGTCTTGCCTCTTGTTTTGCCTGCATTTGTTTTTTATATTCTTCTCTGGCTTCTTGACGAGCTTCCTGTTTTTGTTTAAGAGCTTCTTGTTGTTCCTTTATAGCTTTATCTCTAGCTTCTTGACGTTCTTTGATTGCCTGCTTTTGTTCTTCTATAGCTTTTTGTCTTTCCTGCTGTCTTGCTTCGGAGGCTTTTTTGTTTGCTTCCATTTTCTTGTATGCGGCATCTTCTTTTTGTTCTATTTTATCTGCGGTATCACTGAGCCATTTTGAAACAGGACCCTGAGCAGCCTGTGCGGAACCTGCACAAATAATACCTAAAGCCATCAATAAAACTAAACTTTTTTTCATAACATACACTCCTTTCATTTAATGGATATATTATACTAAACAAAATCATACATTTCAATAATTTTTTTAATACCGCTTTCGGCAACATTAAAAATTTCAAGCATATCTTTGTATTCGTACGGCTCACCTTCTGCAGTTGTTTGAAATTCGATAATCTTACCGCTTCTGGTAAGAACGATATTACTGTCAACCTGTGCGTTTGAATCTTCCTCGTAGCACAAATCAAGGAGAATTTCACCGTTCACAATTCCTGCAGAGACTGCCCCTACAGGTTCTATAATAGGATTTTCACGAAGTCTGCCAATCTCCAGTAATCTTTCAACGGCAATTTCCATAGCAAGATAACCGCCACAAATACTTGCTGTACGGGTTCCTCCATCTGCCTGAATTACGTCTGCATCAATCGTAATTATAACATCGGTCATTTTTTCTAAATCAACGCAGGCTCTAAGGCTTCTTCCAATAAGTCTTTGGATTTCCTGAGTTCTGCCGGAAATTTTTGTTCTTTCTCTCTGGCATCTGACACTGGTCGAAGAAGGCAAAAGGGAATATTCTGCAGTAACCCAGCCTCGCGGATCTTCTTTATCCATCCATTTCGGCTTGCCTATTTCTACAGAAGCTGTAGTAATAACTTTCGTGTCTCCGAATTCTACCAGCACAGACCCCAGTGCATTTTTTGTAAAATCTTTTGTAAACTTGATTTCTCTCAGTTCATTGTTTTTTCTGTCTTTTCTCATAGTATTATCCTTTATAATCGTAATCCCACATATAAATCTGTCCGCAATACCGGCATACTGCATGTTCATTCATAAATTGCAAATCCGGAATAAAAGTATAACCGTCAACAGTTATTTCTATTTCGTTTTTGTCGTTGTAACGCTGTTCAAAATGTCTTTCACCTCTATAATCCGGAGAAAACATCAATTCAAATTTGTCTTTTGATTTACAGCTTTTACATATAAACATTTTTAGTCTTCATCTTTTTGAGTTGCACGTTTAATAATATTTTTATCTAACTTTTTTGTTTTCTGATTTACTGATTTTGTAGAAACGGCCGAAGCTACATCGCGGCTTAAAACTTTATACCATATAGTCCAGCAGATACTTCTTAATGGAAGTGTTAACCCTGTCACAATAAAGAATACTATCTGATAAACAAACATACCTGCAATTTTTGACGGTGTTATAACATCGAATCTAGGATTTATATTAATCATATAATTATTAAAATTATCCAGAGGAATAGTATTTTGAACCCAGTTTTCAAAAATACCGCCCAATAACTGTGAAAGTTTTGTCAAATCAAAAAATACAGAAAACCCTTCAACAAAAATGTAATGCGTAAAAAATGCAATAACTGCCATTATAATAAATGTTCTTGCAAAATTTCCTTTAATTAAAAGCATACTGCGTTTAAAGCAATCATAAATTGAGGCATTCGGCTCAAAAATAAATACCTGAAAAACCAGAACAAAATATATAAACAAAATTCCGCCTATTAACCAGATTAAGGGAAATAATGCAATCATTGAAAGAATACTTATGACAAGCCACAATGCAATAAATTTAAATGTTCTGTTTGTAACAACAGCATTATGTGCGGGAAAATCATATACCTTACCCGTATTTATCGCACTTTCAGCCATAGAATTTAATGCACCGTATGCAACAAGAAAATCCCAGAAAGCTTTTAAGAAAATCAACATTCCCGGGACAGTAATTAAGATAACACACAAAACTATACTTGAAAAACTATTAAAAAATGCGTATGTAGAAATTAACTCCGGAAGTTTAGCCGTATAAACAGACGCCAAACCAAAAATTAAAGCCAGCCCTATTAACTGCCCCAGTACAGGGAAAAGCATATAACGAGTAAACGGCCAAATATTTGCACCATAAACTTTAATACTTTCAAACAACACACTTGTAATCTTATTTTCAACTTTTATTTTTGCCATAATTGTCTCCTTGATAATTGGACATAAATCGAGTTGTTAAACTTTTTATTTTGTATAATAATTTTATTACAAATAAATTTAAAAAAACAATGACTGACTACAAAGAATTAATTAAAACATTTACAAAAGAAGATTACGAAAATGACCGCGTGAATTTGCACATGCATACAACCTATTCTGACGGGAAGGGTGATTTTTGCGATTTAATAAAACAAGCAAAAGATAAAGGATATAAAAAAATTGCAATATGTGATCACAATACCTTAAAAGGGTATGAAAAACACGGTATTGATGATATTTTGATACCTGCTGTTGAATTTGATGTCTGGTGCGGATATGTTTTTCTCCACTTGCTTGGCTACGGTGTCGATATAAATAATCGAGAACTGCAAAAATTCTGTGCAAAATCAAAACGGGAAACTGAACTGGATATCATAAGAATTTTTTCAACCAGAAATATAAAAAAACTTATTCAGGCTATACATAACGCCGGAGGAATTGCAGTACTTGCACACCCTGCATGCTGCTGGGCTCTAAGCCATGACCGATTTGTAAAAAAATTAATCTCATACGGACTGGACGGGATTGAAGTTTACTATCCTTACAAACGCCACAGGGGAATAATAAAATTTACGACAGCACATAATATTGAAAAAATTGCCGACAAATACGGGCTTATTAAAACCGGAGGTACGGATCTGCACGGAGAAACGTTATAAAACATTACTGCAATCCAAACTTTTTTCTTTAATAAACCTAAAATAGTTTACCACGGATAATCATCCTTTATCTCCCAGCCATCACGAATTAATTTTGCGGCACACATCATTCCAGAACCATTTCTGGAACAATTTTGATTTATTGTTTCTTCATCCCGATTATATCCATATGGCATGACTCCTTTTCCGGCTACTCTATCAAAAATAAAAGTATCCCGTCCGAGTTGGTTTGGAATCCGTGATGCATTCAAATCAACTATTATACGACTATCCGCTCCGCCGGTATTACCTAACACATTTCCGTTTTCGTCCTCGCCGCCTTCTGCAGAACCATATCCTGAACTCATAAGAATACTTATATATGTTCCGTCATATAAAATAAAAGCCGAACGGTCACTATCCCTTACAACCAGATATGCATCATTCTTACCATTGGCTCTTTTCCATGGGGCGGAAGACTTATAATTGCAATCAACATCTCCTTGCCCGCCACGACAATAACCTAAAATATTTAAATAAGGTTTCCAATACTGATTAAAATAAAAATCAATTCCTTTGTCTGTATTCCAATATACCGAGGATTCATTATCCGCCTCAGAACGTTTAAATGCCTGGTTTAATGTTGTATAAACTTTTTTAAGCTGTGATATCGTTTGTACTTTCTGGTAATTTCCTATAACAGACGGTAATGTCATTGCAGCAACAATTCCGATTATACCTAAGGTTATTAAAACTTCTGCAAGAGTAAATGCTGTTTTACCGCATGTTGAAATGAAATTTAAACAAAAATTCTTTACCATAGATCCCTTACCTATCATCATTTTCTCCTATTTTTGCTAGTGTCACTAGTTGTATTAATTGCTAGTATAGCTAACAATTTAAAAATGGACAAGGGATATTTACAAAAGTTTGCAAAAAATTTAAAAAAATTACGCAAAGAAAAAGGACTGACGCAGGACGACCTTGCGTCAGACAAAATATCGCGTTCAATGATTAGTCTAATAGAAATTGCAAAAACTGACCTTACAGTCTCAAAGGTCAAAATTATAGCAGATACACTGCACGTACATCCAAGAGACTTATTTGATTTTGATTAATTTACCATGGGTAATCATCTTTTATTTGCCATCCATCCATAACTATCAAAGCCGCACAAAATGCACCACCCTTACTTTTATTACAAGCTCTGTAATCACTTCCATTGGCAAGTTCATCTCTATTATATCCTATATGTGTAGTTCCTCCATGAACATCTCCGACTCCGTAAGGAACCATTTTCCCGCCTGCAGATGCAGAAAAAGCAAATATGTCCCTGCCATACATATTAGGTTTTCGAAATCCGTTTAGATCGACAATAAAAGTTAGGAATCTGGTACCATCACCGCTTGCAGAAGTTCTTATTGTTAAAGAGGTTCCGTTTTTAATAATAATTTTTGGTAAATCATAATATCCGAAATAATCATCACAAACAGTTCCGTTAATGCAGTAATTATGAATATTTCTAGGAACTTCATTCTGTTTATATTCTTTAATAACCTGAAAATATGGTTTGATATATTTATCGATAAATTCTTGAGAATCAAGGTTAAAATCCCAGTAATTAATTGATTCGTAATCGACCTCAGCTCGTTTAATTGCCTGAGAGACAAGAGAATATATAGCAGCTAATTGTGAAACGGTTTCCTGCTTTTGATATTTATTGATAACAGCAGGCAGTGTCATTGCAGCAACAATACCAATTATACCTAAGGTAACAAGAACCTCAGCTAACGTAAAAGCAGTTTTTGGGGAACTAATACTATAAACACGTTCATGACGACGGTTAGATTTAAATAAAACATCAAAAAGCTTAGCCGGAGAGCTTAGATTACTTGCCCCCCCCCCCGAAAGCGTCTCTACAACTGAATCTTAGCATATTTACCTCCTTTTTTATCCTATACTTTTATATTCTAAACTAATTTTCACGTTTTTTCAAGTAAGATTCTATGAAACCGTCCAAATCACCGTCCATTACGGCATCTACATTGCCGACTTCATAACCGGTTCTGTGATCTTTTACCATTTTATATGGATGGAATACATAGGAACGAATTTGCGAACCAAAATTAATATCAACATTTTCACCCTTTAATTCCGCTAATTTTTTTTCATGCTCTGCCTGACGCATTGCAAGAAGTTTTGAAGCCAGAATTTGCATTGCATTTTCTTTATTTTGAAGCTGAGAACGCTCCTGCTGACATTTGACAACAATTCCGGTAGGTTTATGAAGTATTCTGACAGCAGTTTCAACTTTATTAACATTCTGACCGCCGGCTCCACCCGATCTCATTGTGTCAATCTCAAGTTCTTCAGGCGGAATTGTAATAGTTTTTTCAAAATCTGCAATAATAGGAGAAACTTCTACTGACGCAAAACTTGTCTGACGTTTCCCGTTTGCATTAAAAGGAGAAATTCGCACAAGTCTGTGAACACCCTTTTCGGCTTTTGCATATCCAAAAGCATATTTGCCGGTTATTTTAATCGTGGCAGATTTAATTCCTGCTTCATCTCCATCCAGTTTATCCAATAAATCAACTTTCCAGCCGCGGTTTTCCGCCCAACGCATATACATACGGAGAAGCATGCTTGCCCAATCCTGAGCATCTGTTCCGCCTGCTCCGGCATTTATAGTCAAAATTGCATCCGCCTCATCATATTCACCGCTTAGCATCAGGCGTATCTCAAACTTATCCAGCTCCTGCACAACATTTTCTAATATAGAAAAGCTTTCTTTTATTAACTCCGCATCCTGAATTTCAACAGCAACTGCGGCATCTTCTACCGCACTTTGCCAGTTCTCAATCTTTGCAATATTATCTTTAATCTCTCTAATATCAGCACCGAGTTTTGAAACTCTGTTTTTATCTGACCAGACATCAGGAGCCTGCATTTGAGTTTCAAGTTTTTCTAATTTTGCGGGCAAACTCTCAAAGTCAAAGACACTCCTTTGCACTTTTAATACGAGGTTTAATATTATTTAAAAGCTGCTTTAATTCTGTTTCCATAATATTAGTATAACATAAAATAATTCTGCTGTTATGAACTATATTTAATCAATAATTTTCAGCCTTCCGTCATCAACAATATCAACAGGCTCTTTATGATTTCTTATATACCATTCAACACAGTCATTTAAATCATAGTCAAACTTTTGAACGGCTTCCGTCTGTTTATTTAACATAGGCAAATCGTCATTACCTGCAGCATAAAAATCATTTATTGCAACGAGGTAGGTTTTATCCGTTCTAGGATTATTAACATCAATATGATACTCCCTGCCGGATTTGTCAACGAATCTCAAATTATAAATTTGCCCGTTTCTGGATATTTCATACTTTAATCCTGAAACATGCATTATCCCCGGTTTGTTGCTGCGATTGTTTAGAGATTTTGCAGTAGCTTTTAAAGCGTCCACTATTTCTTTTTCAGTATAATTTATAAGCATAAGCTTATTTTTAAACGGTGATAACTCGGAAATTGCCATCGTATCAACTTTACCCTTTTCCAGATAGCCTCTGATATTTGCCGCAACAACCATAGCTATATCTGCACCGGTTTTTTCTTTAATTGCATCGAGTGCAAAATTAGCAAGCGGACTTGGATCAATCAAATCATTTTTCAGCGGACCCGGTGCTGTATTTATAAAACCTACGACTTCAGGCTTTCCTAAAATATTTTCAAATACGTATTTTGCAGCGGCATTCCTACAGAATTTTCGTGTTGAATCTACATTATTCTGAACTTTTTTAATAATACCGTTTTCGTCAAATTCCAGATTTAAAACCCCGAAATTTTTGCCGTCGCGTCCAGCCTGAGTAATTATTACCGGCTCACCGGCTTTTGATGTAAACAGGTTTTCGCCTTCTTTTACCCCTTCCAGCAGATTATGAGAATGTCCTCCCAGAATTACGTCAATTCCGTCAGTTTCTTTGGCTATTTTTTTATCGTAACCGTATCCGCTGTGAGAAAGCAGTATTATTTTATTAATACCCTGCTGTTTCAACTTATCAGCTTCTGTTTGGATATTTTTGATTGTTTCTCTAATATTCATCGGCTCAAGCTGTAAGTCACTCTGGACCTCCGTTTTCATCCTTGATAAAATATCGGAAGGCATTGTTCCGATAATACCGTATTTATTACCGTTTTGTTCTTCTATAACCGATGATTTTACAATATTAGTAAGTGTTGAAGGCTTTTTGGTTCTCAAGTTACATGCCAATAGATTATAAGTCATATCATGCGATATTTCAGCAAAATCATTCGATTTCATATCACACTCATGATTTCCCACGGCCGAGGCTGTTACACCGATAAATTTCAGAAAAGATTTTGCAACAGTATTTATTTTTTTGTCTTCACCCAACATAATATCACCTGATGACAGTTTTAAAACATCTGTATCAGGTGAAACTTTTCTATTAAAAGCATTTAATGCAGTTATTGCCCTTTCCATATTCTGGGCCTTCCCGTGAAAATCATTTACATAAAAAATGCTTGTACGGGTGTAATTAGGATTACCCGGCAAGCATTTTTTTTCGCTTCCTTTATTATTTTGCGACGTAAATCGCATTATTAAATTTGTCGGTGAAGTATTTACAGGATTTATCATCTCAATGTCCCTATACATTAATAACCCTGAAAAATTTTTTTTGCTAGTTTATTTACAAAGTTTTACAATAAGTCTGCCATGCCTTTAAATAAGCATCTTCCACATGTTTTGCAAAACCTTTTTTATCAGTTACCAGTATTGATTTTGCAAGCGTATCTCTCAAAGTATTTCTATATTTTTCAAGCTTATAAATATTTTTAGCAAGACGTTGAGCCTTTTTGATATACTGTTCTTCATTTTCCGCTACAAGGTCATCCAGTTTTAATGCCTTATTAATTCTTGCACAACCTCTTGACTGCATGCTTTTTCCGGCAAGTGTCAAAACCGGTATGCCCATAGCAATTAACTCCAGAGTTACGGTCAAACCGTTAAAAGGTGTAGGGTCAAGGGCAATATCAGCCATTTGATAGACATAAAAATGCGGACCTGTAAACGGCATATTATTAAATATCAATCTGTCCATGCCTATACCGCATTTTGCAAACTTCCCTTTAAATCTTTCTATTACATCGTTTGTCATCTGCGTTCTGTAAACGAGAAGTTTAGAATTTTCTACATTTTTCAAAAGTTTTGACCACAATTCAATCGTATAATCATTTATCTTTGACGGGCAGTTAAAACTTCCGAATGTTATATATCCATTTTTCTTATAAGGCAATTCATTTATTGCAGGCCACTTGGAATCATATTTATTAAAATCAAATCTCTGCATATATGTATTCAAATACAAAGGTTTTTCAGTATAATATTTAGCCATATCTTTAGGAATTGTATAATCATCAGCAAATATATAATCAATATCTTTCATGCCCATTGTATTTACAAAACCAAGATACTGCATCTGAACCGGAGCAGGCTTATAAAATAAAGAAAAACACCTGCAATGTGTAAATCCGCTCAAATCTATCAAAATATCAACATTGTCATCATAAATGACTTTTGCAAGCTGTTTATTGGTAAGTTCACGACAATCCTGCCAACGCATGCCGAGATTTTTAATTTTTTCAGTTACATGGTCAGTTTTTTTTGTAGTTGAATAAAGCGTAAAATCAAATTTATCTAAATTATGATTTTCCAATAAAGGCAAAATAAACTGCATCATTGCATGTGAATAAAAATCTGATGATAGATACCCTATATGAAGTTTTTTCTTATTTTTTAAATCTCTGTCCCTGTGAGAATATGGAGTTTCATTTCTCATAATAATTGATTTAAATTTTTCCATATCCTTTTCAAAAGTTTCTTTTATCATTTTTTGAGAGTACTTATGAGATTTTAAAATAGTAATACATTTACTGGACAAAGAAACCTCATCAGTAGGAGTAATTTCAACAGTTTTAGTATAGTAATCTATTGCAATATCATTATCGACATAATAATAAAGGTAAGCAAGAATAGCATAGATACTGCCGTTAGTCGTGCAGTAGTCCAGAGTTTTTTCATACGCTCTCCTTGCTCCGTCCTTATTTTGCTGTGCATAATAACAGTTGCCTATCTTTCTGTATAATTCACACCTGTCAAATGCAAAAGATTCATCTAATTGAACTAAAACATTATTATACACGCTAATTGCTTCATCAAATCGGCTCTCTTTGTAAAGATTATCTGCTGAAGCAATTATATCCAATAAAGGCTGTGAGGTCAGCCTTTTCTGCAATCTCTCATACTCATTCATCATAAGTTCAATAATAAACTATAAAATAATACTAGTCAAATTTCATCGTTTGGACAGCCCAATGCTTAGAGAGTTCTTCAATAAGTTCTGAACAATCATCAGCGACATCAAGAAGCACAATTCCTGTATTTGTGCAAACTCCGTTCTGTGAATGGTGCAATCCTATACGGGTTTGAATGGAACAGCCAAACTTCGTTAAAATTTGCTGAAATTCAATAGAACTTTCTGCTCTGTCTGTTAATTTTACACCAATAATAGTTGTCATATAAAACTCCTTTCTTTTTCAAATTATATTAACACATAAAATATGTTATAGGAACCTTTCTTTTTTATGTAAAAGGTTCCTTTTATGTTCATTTCTTTCTTTTTGTTGCGAGGCATAAAGAAAGAAATGAACCAAAGAAAGAAAAACCCGCATTCAAACGGAACGAGTGAGCAGAAACTACGTTTCCGCACCTTCCTAAACCGGTCTGCGACCGGTCGCCGAGCGTGTGCTTTAGCACTATAGCGAGGCTGAAAGGTGAAAAGCTTTTTCTTTTCACGACTTCATTTTGATTTTGCAATGCGAAGCATTGCCGTAATAACAGCGGGTTTTTCTCTTTTCCGTCCATTTTCTCTTTTTGCCTCGCAACAAAAAGAGAAAATGGACAACAATAAAGCAAGCAACCAAGCAACTAAAGAAAATCCTCCGTCACTTAGTGACAACTCCTTTATTAAAGGAGGCTCTGTCCCCATAACATATTTTATATTGTTAATGTTCAATTATCACAAATTTATTTCTAAATAAAAAAAATAACACCCTCATTTCGGGTATTATTTTTCTTATGATATTAGGAGAAATTTCTCCTTTTTCCTTAGACCTATTCGATATCAAGGTCTTCTGTGGCTTGAAGCTGTTTTTTCTTTAAGTTGTGCATAACTGCATCAACAAGAAGTTCATAGGATTTCATGTTCTCTATATTTGGGAACTCTTCCTTTAATTGTTCTCTGACCATTGCTTCCAGCCTGCGTTCGTCAGAATTTGTCTGTATGTCCTCAACTCCGCTAATCATTTTTATGTATTCAGGAGAGGATTTATCCATTCCGCTTGTTGAAAATTTTAACCAGCGTAATTTTGGACTGATTGAATCATTCAGTTTTTTTACAATTTTTAAATTTTTAAATCGGTCTAACATAATTAACCTCTACACTTTTGATTATCGGATTTGTTACCTTCTTGTACTATTTTAAAGTATCCTGAAAAAAATAATTTACTTTTTTTTATTAATTGTTTAGAAATTGTTACAAACCGCTAAATTGCAATTATAGCTTGCTAAAATCTGTTAATTTTTCGTACTTTTTCTTTAACATTGTTAACAAAGCGAGTCTGTTTTCCTTAACTTTCTCATCCTTATCCATGACAAGAACATCTTCAAAGAACTTTTCAACAGCAGGATTAATCGCAATTAACTGATTTAAATAGGTTACATAATCGGCAGTTTCATCGACTGTTTGAATTTCTCTGTAGAGCATGCCCTCTGAAGTTTCTTTGAATAAATCTTTATTAACTGAAATTTTAGAATCCTCTTTCAAAATTCTTATAACTCTGTTTGCACATTCAAGTAAGGCAGGGTTGTTGAGATTAGAAACGACTTTCACTCTTTCTATATAATCCGCCAAATCTTCCATAGGATTTTTATTGGAAGCACAGGCCTCAAGAACATTCTTAGCATATTTGTCAGCAAGAAAAATTATCAATCTTTGTACGAAGAAATCGTTAATTTCCTGCGGGCATTGCTGCGGAACAAGTCTTGCAACATTTTTCTTCACAGAATCTGCAATTTTTTGCAGAGCATTCTTGTTTTCATCGGTTTCAATAGAAACAGGTAAAAGCAACATATCTTTTTGTATTAAATCCGCAACATTAACTTTCAAATTGTTATCAAGAATAGTCCTTATAATACCGAGAGCAGCACGACGGACACCCAGCGGATCTGATGAGCCTGTCGGTTTTTTACCGTCAGCAAACACTGCACAAATTGTATCAACTTTATCGGCAATTCCTACAATCTGTCCTTCAATTCCTTTTGCAGTTTCACTCTCTGCGTTAAGCGGGAAGTAATGTTCTTTAATTCCTTCAACAACCTTTTCATTTTCTCCTGAAACTCTTGCATAATCTGAACCAATATAACCTTGAAGTTCTGTAAATTCAAACACAAGCTGCGTTACTAAATCGGCTTTACATAGCAGAGCAGTTCTTTCAATATCTTTTGACGGAACATTTAATTCTCTTGCAATATCTTTTGACAGAGAAATAATTCTCTGAGTTTTGTCATAAACAGAACCCATACCCTTTTGGAATGTTACGCCTTTTAACTCATCCACATAATCAGCTAAAGGTTTTTTGGTATCTTCGTTAAAGAAGAATACTGCATCATCAAGACGGGCTTTAATAACACGTACATTACCGGCCTTTATATTTGCAAATTCATCTCCAATATAATTTGTCATTGTAATAAATTTGTTGATTAACTTTCCGTCTTTATAAAGGGCAAAATATCTTTGATGAACAGCCATAACAGTTACTACAAGTTCCTCCGGAAGTTTTAAATATTCTTCCGAAAATTCACAGGTAACCGGAACAGGATATTCGGTAATAAAAGTAACTTCATCAAGCAAATCATCTGTATAATAAGGTTCTGCACCAAGCTTGGCCGCTTCTGCTTTTGCCTTTTCAACAATAATTTGTTTTCTCTCATTCTGGTCAACAATTACACAGGAATTACGCATAATTTCAACGTAATCATCCGGATTATTAATATATACATTCTGCTGAGCAAATCTATGACCGCGGGAAACATTTGAAGATTCTTTATCAATAATTTTTATTTTAACTTCTTCTTTATCCAGAATTGAAACAATCCATTTAATAGGGCGTGAAAATTTCTGCTCGTTATAGCCCCATCTCATAAAGTGAGCCCCTTGCAATTTAGAGAATATTACCGGAACATTTTCTTTTAAAAGTTCAACAATAGACTTACCTTTAACAACGATTTTTGCATGTACATAATTATCTTCCACATACAAATCTTCAGGGTTAACGCCGTTTTTCTTAGCAAAACCTTCACCGGCTTTTGTAAGATTACAGTTTGAGTCATAGGCAATATTTGCAACAGGACCCTTTACTATTTTTACTTCATCTTCACTCTTTTCAACAAGTCCGCTCACAATAACAGCAAGACGTCTCGGCGTCGCATAGACATCAACTTTTTCAAAACCTATTTTGTTATTGTTTAAAAATCCTTCAAACCCGTTACGCAGTTGTTCTATAGCCTGCGGTATAAATCTGTACGGTAACTCTTCCGTTCCTATTTCTAATAAATATTTACTCATGTCTCACCTGTAATTAAATTTCAATTTACGAAAATTATAGATAAAGCAAGAACTGTTGTAAAGATTTAATTATAAAGTATGTAAATTAATAATAAAAAATCGAAAACTTATTTCTGCTTAAAAATAATTTCGTATCCGAGAAGTTCACAGATTTCAACCATTTCATTATATTTAAGAGTACCGTTAATCAATTTTGCAGAAAGCGATTGCTGGTAAACCTTTTTATTCTCGTTTGACATCATTCTTGCCAGCTTACTCAACGAAATATTACTTTTCATCAACAATATTTTAACAACTTCTCTTGCTGTTTTAGCTTCCATTCTTTAATTATAAAAGATTACACAGAAAAGACCTTTTTTTGGGATTTATACTTGACAAAGTTACAATATTACAATATATTTCATGTAATTACATTATAAATATTGTTATTTTTGTAAAGAAAGGTTAATTTATGGAAAAGAAGTACAGAGGTTTTACACTTGCTGAAGTTTTAATTACGCTTGGAATTATAGGTGTTGTCGCAGCATTAACACTGCCCGCTCTTATTCAGAAAAATAACAACAAGGTAGTTGAAACCCGATTAATGAAATTTTATTCTGCTATTAATCAGGCTGTTAAAATGGCTGAAGTTGATTACGGGGATAAAAAAATATGGTATCAGGACGTAGAAGGAGCGGCTCTGGATGATGAAGGTAAACCAGTGCCCGGAAGTTCCGAGGCTGAAAAGTGGTTTAATAAATATTTAGCACCATATTTAAAAATAACAAAAACCGACACTTTAGCGAATGGAGCTTTTATTGTGTATTTCCCTGACGGAAGTGCACTTTCACAAGCCGGCAGACATACCACGAGAGATTGGGTATTCTATCCCGGGGGAAATCCTGAAAAATGTGATTACTCTGACGGAAACAGTTACGGAACCTGTTTGTTTCATTTCAATTTTAATCCTGCAAATACACAGCCACGATGGTCACACAACTACAACAAAGGTTTTGAGCCCTGGAAATATTACTGGGACGGAACAGAAGAACAATTAAAAAATGCTTGCTACAAAAATCAGCCGATATATGAATCTGAAAACGTAAACAGCGGAAGATTCTATTGTGCTGCTTATATACAGCTTAACGGTTGGAAAATTCCTGATGACTACCCGTACAAAGTAAGCTATTAAATAAATCTAACCGGCAGGACATTTTAAAACTTATTGCCCTGCCGTCAAGATTGCACATCCATTACATAATATATCTTATTTGAGAAATTTTCCAATTACCCGTACAATTATTTAACTGATAACACATCAAGCCAAAATAATCCCCGTAATTTTATAAAGTATATTCTTTAGTTAAAATTGCATTAATATACAAAAGTTTTTACATTTCTAAACATACAAAACTCCAAAAAATTTGAAATCTTGATTATGGACATACCTTTGTGTATAATATTCACATAGGTTAATAAGGAGAGGTAAACAATGGGATATAAAATTTTATCAAAAAAAGAAATTTGTCCGAATCAATATGAAATAACCATAGATGCACCTTACGTAGTAAGAAATGCAAAAGCCGGCCAATTTATTATTTTCAGAGCTGATGAAAACGGAGAAAGAGTGCCGCTTACTATCGCAGATGTTAACAAAGAAACCGGAGCTTTAACTCTGGTATTTATGGCAGTCGGATATTCAACAAAACGTCTTGCATCACTCGGAGTCGGGGATGAAATTGCTGATATCGTAGGGCCTCTCGGGAAACCTACCCACATTGAAAAATACGGAACAGTAGTTTGTCTTGCAGGAGGTTACGGGGCTGCTCCGTGCTATTTGATTGCAAAAGCATTCAAAGAAGCCGGGAATAAAGTTTACATGATTATGGGTGCCAGAAACAAAGATTTAATATTCTGGGCAGATAAAATGAAAGATGCTTGTTCGGAATTATTTATCACAACAGATGACGGTTCACTGGGTGAAAAAGGTTTCGTAACTCAGGTAATGGAAAGATTGATGAATCAGGAAAAAATAGATTACGCCATTGCCGTAGGTCCTATGCCTATGATGAGAGCAGTTGCTGACCTCACCAGAGACAAAGGTATCTATACGGAAGCAAGCATGAATCCTATTATGGTTGACGGAACCGGCATGTGCGGTGCCTGCCGTGTAACTGTCGGCGGAGAAGTTAAGTTCGCCTGCGTTGACGGTCCTGATTTCGATGCTCATAAAATTGATTTTGATGAAGTTATTAACAGAACAAAAATTTACAAAGATCAAGAAAGAAAACGCGACGAAAATTGCAACTTGTTAAAACAAGCCCGATAGGTATTTAAAATAAGAAGGAGAAAAGTAATGGCGGATATTAAAAAAGGAATTCCTTACTGCCCGTTAATGAGTGTAGGCAAAGATGTGGACATGGTTTGTACACAGGAACGCTGTGCATGGTATATTCCTAACATTAAAAAATGTTCTATGTACATAATGGCTTACAATGCTCTTTTGGAAGCTAATTCAAAACAGATTACCAAAAAACGGATTGTATAATTAACAATTTCAAAAGAAAGTTTAATATGAAAATAGTATTGTGCATCAAGCAGGTTCCGGATACTTCAGACATAAAGTGGACTGAAAATAATACAATTCAGCGTGAAGGACTGGAAAGTATCATAAATCCTTATGATGTTTATGCAATGGAAGCTGCACTAAAATTAAAAAGGTCTTATAATAATATTGAGATAACGGCTCTTACCATGGGGCCGTCTCAGGCTGAAGACATGTTGAAAAAAGCAATATCAGTCGGCGTTGATAATGCAATTCTGCTTACGGACAGAAAATTTGCCGCAGCGGATACTTATGCAACAGGAAAAACTATCGGTACAGCAATAAAAACTAAAATTCCTGATTTTGACTTAGTTATCTGCGGTCAGTTTGCAATAGACGGAGATACTGCTCAAACGGGTCCAAGCATTGCTAATACTTTGAATATTTCGCAGGTTACTTACGTTCAGGAAATCCTTTCTTATGACACTGACTCAATAACGGTGAGAAGAGAACTTGAAGACGGAACGGAAATTGTCAAAGTAAAACTTCCGGCATTGATTTGTGTTTTGAAAGATTATTTTGAACCGACACGGGCAAAAATTAACGGAATTATTAAGGCTCAAAATACGGAAATAAAAACTTTCGGGTTTGAAGATTTAGGACTTGCGGCAGAAGAAGTCGGCTTAAAAGGCTCACCGACTTATGTTAGCAAAGCATTCCGTCCGGCTGCCAAAGATACGCAATGCCAGTATTGCTCAACCGTTGAAGAACTGGCTGAAAAAATAAAACTTTGCGGAGGATTAAATGGCTAAAGAAATCCTTATTTATGCTGAAGTAACACGTGATAATTATATACATACCGTTTTTTTTGAACTTGCAAACAAAGCAAGAGAACTTGCAGAAAAACTTGAAAATGCGGAGGTTAATGCTCTTTTAATTTCAAAACGCGGACTTGCGGCCGACTACAGAGAGGCGTTTGTTAACAGCGGAATAACTAAAATTTATACGGCTGAAGGTGAGAATTTTGAAACTTATAACACGGATTATTTTGCTAAAGCTGCAGTTGATGTCATTCAGGAAATCAAACCTGAAATTTTACTTATAGGTGCAACCAATCAGGGTAGAGATCTTGCACCGAGAATTTCAACAGCTCTGCATACAGGTTTAACTGCGGACTGTACAGGTCTTGATATAAACGAAAAAGGTCAGCTTGCAGCTACCCGCCCAACCTTCGGCGGACAACTTATGGCGACAATCCTTTGCAAAAATCTTCCGCAAATGGCAACCGTCAGGCCGAAAGTATTTAAACCTGCAGAACAGAATTTTGTAAAACCCGCTGAAATAATTTACAAAGAAATTAATCTTGAAAATACACCTAAAAATGTTGAACTTTTAGAATTTCAAAGAAAACTTACCTCGGAAATAAACGAGCTTGATAGTGCCGAAATTATAATTGCCGGCGGACGCGGAATGAAAAATGAAGCAGGGTTTAATCTTTTAAAGGAATTTGCGGATAAAATCGGGGCTGCAGTCGGAGCAAGCAGAGTTGCGGTAGAAATGGGACTTGCATCTCATGAAATGCAGGTAGGACAAACAGGTAAAACTGTTACGCCTAAACTATATATAGCCTGTGGAATTTCAGGAGCAATACAACACACAATCGGTATGGATAAATCCGAAAAAATTATTGCAATAAATTCTGATGCAAACGCACCGATATTTGAAATTGCTGACTACGGTATTGTTGGCGATGCCTTTGAAATTCTGCCAAAATTAATTGCAACCGGATTATCTAAATGATATCAATATCTTTTACAAGCACTTCAATGCTTACCCCAAGAGCTTTTGCAATCCTATAAAGGGTAACTATCGTAGGAGATTTTTCCGCACGTTCAATACATCCGATAAGCAAAATCTACCTTAAAATTTCGATTCAGAGATTTATTTGGCATTTTACTTTTCACTTTAGACTTTTGTAATATAATTAAATTATGGATTATTTGCAGAATAAATATGATGTAATAGTAGTAGGTGCAGGACACGCAGGTTGTGAGGCAGCATTATCCTGTGCCAGACTCGGTGCTAAGGTTCTGCTTGCAACTCTTAATCTGGATAATATCGCATTGCAGCCATGCAATCCGGCAATAGGCGGTCCTGCTAAATCGACACTTGTACGAGAAATTGATGCCCTCGGCGGAATTATGGGGGAAGCTGCCGATGCTACTTATATTCAGATGAAAATGCTTAATTCATCAAAAGGGCCTGCCGTTCAGGCACTTAGAGCTCAATCTGATAAAAAAGAATATTCAAATTATTTACGAAATATTCTGGAATCCAATGAAAATATATTCCTTAGACAAGCTTGTATTACCGATTTAATAGCAAAAGACGGAAGAATCACCGGAGCTATTGATGAATTCGGAATTGAATATTCCGCACGGGCAATAATCCTTACAACAGGAACTTCCCTAAACGGAAGAATATTTGTAGGTCTAAAGTCATACAGTGCTGGCCGACTCGGTGAGGCTGCAGCTACAGGCTTATCAGAATCTTTAATAAAACTCGGCATTAATATAAAAAAACTTAAAACAGGGACTCCGCCGCGTGTTGACAAAAGAACTATTGACTATTCAAAAATGAAAGTTCAACCGGGCGACGAAATTCTGAATTTTTATTCGTTTAAACCGAACAGACCGGTAAGACAACAGTATCCTTGTTATTTAACAAGAACAAATGAAGATACTCATAAAATCATCAGGGCCAACCTTGACAAATCTCCGATGTATAAAGGTCTAATCCACGGAGTAGGTCCGAGATACTGCCCTTCCATTGAAGATAAAGTCGTAAGATTCAGCGAGAACCCTTCCCATCACATATTCATCGAACCGGAGGGCCTCGGAACTTATGAAGTTTATATTCAGGGCTTTTCAAGTTCCCTGCCGGCGGATGTGCAGGTACAAATGCTCCATACATTACCAGGCCTGGAAAAAGCTCATATTATTAAACCGGCTTATGCTGTCGAATACGATTATGTTCCTGCCGTACAAACAACCCACTCACTTATGTCAAAAAATATTCAAGGCCTGTTCTTTGCTGGTCAGATAAACGGAACCAGCGGTTATGAAGAAGCTGCTGCACAAGGGTTAATTGCAGGCATAAATGCAGTGAATTATATGAATAATTCCGAAATGCTTGAACTTTCAAGAAGTTCTTCCTATATAGGAACACTTATTGACGATTTAGTCACAAAAGATATTGATGACCCTTACAGAATGCTTACTTCTCGTTCTGAATACCGGCTTTTACTAAGACAGGACAATGCGGATGCCAGATTGACTCCTATTGGACACAAAATAGGATTAATCGATGATGCACAATTCAAATACTTTAGAGATAAACAGGATGCAATCACAAAAGAATCTGAAAGATTAAAAGAAGCAAAAGTATCCGCAACGGATGAAGTAAATAGTATTCTTGCAAAATATAACGAACATATAGAAAGAGGCTGCAAGCTTGCAGAACTCTTAAAACGTCCTAATATAACCTATTCAATTCTGCAGGAAATAGACTGCGAAACACGAGAATTGAATCTTCGCCGCGATATCTACGAACAGGTCGAAATCCTAGCAAAATATGAAGGATATCTGAAACGTCAGGAAATACAGGTTAATCAGGCCGGAAGACTCGAAAAATTCAAGATTCCTGAGAATATAGACTATATGAAAATTGAACATATTTCCTCTGAAACAAAAGAAAAATTGAATAAAATACGCCCTAAAACCCTTGCACAGGCTTCAAGAATAGGCGGAGTCAAACCTGCGGATATTTCGGTTTTGATGGTACTTTTAGATAAACACACCTTTGCAAAAACAGAAATTTAAAATCTAATCTTGAATCCGCTGCCGACACCAACAGAACGGTGAGATCTAATTGGTTTTGTTTGATATCTGTAAGATCCGTATCTTGGTCCGCCGCCATAAAATCGCGTTGTATAAGGAACTGTTTCAGTATAAATAATTTTCCTTCCGTCATCTTCAACTTCAACAGTCTTGACTGTACCGATTCCGTTTCTGTAATAATGAGTGTTATAACCGTTATTATAAAGTTTCAGCGGAGTAATAGGCGACAAAACATATTTGTCAACATTAGGATCCGTAGAAATTCCGTTTACGGTTTTGGCATAACCCGGCAGAATTGTTATCGCTAAAACTGCCACAGTAATTATAAAATGTCTCACCATATATACACTCCTTCTGCCTTTAATTTATAACGACTTATTTCGGAAAATTGTTCATTATCAAAAATTTTCATCAAGTTTTTTATACTCAATGTTATTTCTTTTAAGAATACTCTCAACAATATTATCCCTATCAACCTTTACATTTATAACGACTTTCCCGTAAACACTGTTATATTTTAATTGATTAAATGTTCCTCTGGGATTGGTCATCCAAAAGTTGTTCATAAGCATACCGAGAGTAAAAATTTGATTACGACTAATTGCCAAAGATGCATCAATTTCGTATTTACTTTTAAACGGAACACTATTTATGTATGGAGAATACCTGCTGATTTTCATCTGTAAAAATTCCTGTCAATTATATTATTTTTAATATATAAAACAAAAATAAAAAATTTTTGCTATATATCACAAATTATTACAGCTGATATAAATAAACAATAACTAACCGGAGTATCATTTTTATGAAACTTTATCATTAATAATTTTTTGTTCTGCAAGTTCAACGGCACGCCGAATTTTATTACGATGAGGAGTTTTTATATTTTCGCAAAGCTGTTTCAATCTGGTAATAATATCTGTCTTTTCAGGCATCGTCTTTCTGTTAACAACTTGTTTATAATATCTGCGTATTATTTTATCAGTAAGTTCTTCTACTTCCTTTTGTATTCCTCCTATATCAATAACTCTGCCGGCAACAGTATTAGAAGCATTTTGTTCTATGTCCGTCGGAATAATACCGAGTTTTGAAAAATCTATTTCCTTTGTGATTTCAGGCAATGAATCATCAGAATATGGGGAAATACTAAATTTATGCCCCAAATCAAACATATCCTGTTTATTCAAATTTGTATTATGTAAAGAGTGCCCAAGAGAATTTCTAATATAGGCAGACGAATTTGCTTCCGCAGCAACACCATGAGTATCCTGACAGTCAAATATTATTTGCAAACCTTTCTTTAATTCGTCTTTTGAAGGTATATTTTCACAACTAGTCTTAAACATTTCAATATATTCTTTAATTTCTTGTTCACTACCGTTTCCAACAGCTCTCCTGAATAGTGAATTATTTTTCATAAAAAATGAATACAATTCATCCACAGTCATTTGTGAAAGCATTTCTATCTGCTTTAACCCTATTTCCGCAAGCAAATAAGAAAAGAATTCTGAATCTCTATAAACTTTCATAACTCTGTCTTTAAATATTTTTTTACCTTTGTTATCTAAAAATTCAAGCCTATATCCCCTGCCAAAAGCTCCTCCACCAAGAAATGACAATTTTACCTCGGCATCTTCAGGTAAAATATCTGCCATGGCTTCTTTAATTTTTCCTGCGGCATTCTTATGTATTTTTTGAATAGTTTCTTCAGGAAGAAAACTATCCAAAATATCTTTCATAGTATTTTTAAGTTCTTCAACCTCTCCTGTGATTAATTTTTTCAAAAGAAAATCCATTTTTTCATCGGGAATTCCGTTTCTTTGCAACTCGTCCAGCATTATTTTATCTTGCATATTCAACTCATCAGCAGCCTGTGCAAATCCGGACTGGACCTTCTTAATAACTTTAGCTTTTTCAGGAAGTTTTATGGCTGCTTTCAGCATATCATCAGGGATATTTCCTATAACTTTATTTTTTGCAGACAAAACGATTTTATCGTAAGACTCATAATTAAGATTACTTGTAAACAGTCTTTTTAATCTGGAATAACCATTCACGGCAATATCAGACTGCGAACCAGCTTTACAGCCTAAAAAATTTACAACATTGCCAATACTAACCATAACTGTTTACCCTTTCCGCTACATACATATATAAAGTATTTTAAAAGATATAAATTGATTAAATTATTGAAAATCATAATTAATATTACTTAAATATTTAAATTCTGACGTTCTTTTTTCATAACATTCTTTAACAAATCCGTTACAATATCAAGCTTTTCAGCAAAACGTGCCTGATTATTAACATACTCTTTATATAAATATATATTTAAACTATTCTTTAATCTTTTAATTAAGCCGCCTCTTTTAAGATAGTTAATTTCTTCATTATAGGCATTAATCTCGGTTATAAGTGAATATCTTATTTTTTGAAGTATTTCAATTTTTAAACGGGGCTCAAGCTTATCAAGTGCAGAATTCATACTCTGCTTGTATAAATCAATAAACCCCTTACTATATGGACTTGCAAAATAATCATTTACAAACGTCATATCATGAATACCTGTACAAATATCATCAACACCATCAGTATTAAATTGTTCATTGACATCAAGTGCATTGGTTTTCGGATTACAAATATGATCAAAAAAAATGCCGGGTTTCGTGAATCGCAGTTCTTTTACTTTTTATAAAATGACCTGATTTATCCAGTTGTAAATAAACATTAAAACTGCCGTTTTCTACATATGCAATTTCCGCAGCCTCATCAGGACAAACTATTTTATACACCGGTTCCAATGTTCCGCCGAAATCTCCTCCTTCCTGTTTTTTTACATAATAATCAATCTTATAAGGAGCAAGCGTTTCATCAAGACATTTTCTGTACCCGTCAACAGACAACGGAACAGTATCCGGATAGTATTTATCAAGATTTTTTACGAATTTCTTTGTATATTTATGTGCCAGAGCATAACGCTCTTTAACAGTTCCCCTGCATACATCCAGAGGGAGTTTTGCCGTAGGCAGAATTTTGTTTATTAGTTTTACCATACTATAATAACAATGCTGAATTACAAATTTTGCTAATTCCCTAAATTTAGATATTTGTTAATTCTTTAAATTTTGAAATATAATTGTCCTGAGGCAATGTTGTTAAATCGATTTCCGCAATTTTCTCAACTTTTTCCACCGGCATCTCATTACAATATAAAAACTCAACAGGACGATTCCATAAAGAACTAAAACCTTCTTTACCGATATCGGTAAAATTTATCCATTCATCTGATAATTCACTGTTATCAGCACCTATTAATTTTATAGGTCTCCATTTAAACATAGACTCATCTTCGGCTTTTACAGGCACCCTCAAAATAACAACTTTGTGAGATGGCGATATCGGTCCGCCATGCTCCGGCATATATCCGCCATACCATCTTACCATCCTTGTTAAAGTATTATCGTCATACTTATTTTTTATTGTATTTTTATCAGACAGAAAAACGCCATCTCCGAAAAACGATTTTTTTATATATCCGTCCGCACAAATTGACTCAAAATTTTCTTTTGAAGTCATATGATACAAATATTCAGGTTTAATACTTTCTTCTGCAATATTCTGTAATGGCTGTATGATTGGAGAATTTGTTACTCTGGATACTCTTCCTCTGTTAAGCATTATTATTGCAATCAAAGAAACTAGTCCAAGACCGCCAGCAGCATACGGTAAAATTTTCTTAGTCCTTAAATGTTTATCGTTCTTTTCTTCCAAAGGCTGTATATTTGATTGTGAATTTGTTGATAGCGTACGGTTATTCGTATGATTTCTAAATGACAGATTTATAATATTATTCACTTTCATATCTATAGCTAAATATAAAAATAAAAAATTTTGCTATATTATTACATATTTTTAATAATAAGTTGAAAAAGATAGTAGTTTAGTAAAAAATATTTCCAAAAGGGGGCTGCAAATGAATGAACAAAAGAAAAATACAAACAAAAAAGTGAAAAAGTTTTACATAATTCTGGGAATGCTTCTAATTCTTCTTATACCCATATTATTTCTCGGTAATATTGTAAATGACAGAGAAAATTATCGGGATGAAGCTGTTAACAAAGTAAAAGTTTCCTGGGCCGATGTACAAACAATAAGCCCGCCTGAATTAAATATATTTATTCCGGAGAAAAAAGAAACCGTCACAAAATCACTTGAATTAAACAACTATGAAGCTGAGGTAAAGGTAAAAACAGAACTCCGTAAAAAGGGGATTTTTACGGTTCCGGTTTATACTGCTGACGTTGAATTAAAAGGAGACTTTTTAAACTCTTATGGAGATTTAAAAAATATAAAATCAGAACTTTTAATAAATGTAACCGACTCAAAAGGTTTTATCTCTCAACCTAAATTTAAATTTCTAAGTGATAAACCGGTAACTAACAGTTCTAAAAAATATACAAAAATATTAAACACTAATGAAAAGAGTTTACCGTTTGAAATAACATATCAAATTCGCGGAATAAATGAAATTTACGTTGTGCCGGGAGGTATAAATAACGAAATTGAAATTGAAGGGGACTGGAGCAATCCAAGCTTCGAAGGGGATTTCCTTCCATCGGAAAAAGAAATAACCGATAAAGATTTTGAAGCAGAATGGAAAATTCCTGCAATAGCCGTAGCATCGCTTAATAATGAACCGTCCAACCTTAAAACTAATTCAGACACAAATTACGGTTATACTCCATCTCAAACAATAGAAAAAGCCGGAGTATCTTTTTTAATGCCGGTTGACAATTACAGAATGGCAACAAGAGCAGTTAAATATTCTTTCCTATTTCTGGCATTGACATTTCTGGCATACTTTATCTTTGAAATTACCGCTAAAAACACAAAACCGATACATCAGCTCCAATATTTAATGATGGGCGGAGCAATGCTTATATTCTATTTGCTTCTTGTTTCAATCTCAGAATTTATGGCATTTTGGGGTGCATATATTATAGCGGCAGGCATGACTATAGGCTTAATTGGATTATATACGTATTTTGTAATAACTAAAAAAGAGAATTTAAAATTTTCACTGTTAATATGTGGCATAATGGCAATTTTATATATATTCCTTTATGTATTGCTTGCCCTTCAGGATTTATCTTTAATAATAGGGAGTTTAATGCTGTTCCTGATTATGGCCTTGATTATGTATTCAACAAGAAATGTAGAATGGGACAATGACAATAACAACTAAATTATTAATAAAAAAATCCTCCGCCGCGATGCGGCACCTCCTTTAAAAAGGAGGCATGCAGAAAATTCTCCAGTTGTAACTGGAGAATTTTCTATTATTTATAATTTTGCATTATTTTGTACAAAAAATCCCTGAAATGGATTCCAGCTCAGATGCAGGCGAGTTACACGAGCCTTGCAGATGAGGGTACTTTGATAAGTAAAGCCATAGAGTTTTGAGTTACACGAAAAACTCCCGTGGCTCGAAGACTTTTCGGGATTTTTAAAATTTCAGCTATTTGCGAAAAAGTTTACAACAAAAAAATCCCGAAGATGGATTCGAACCACCGTTAGAAGAGCCAGAATCTTCTGTCCTGCCACTAGACGATTCGGGATTGAATATGCTTATATTATAAATTGAAAAATATTTTTCTGCAAGCCCAATTTATAAAAAATTACAAATATTATAAGAATTATGGAAAAAAAATATTTATATGTTTTAATTAGAAGTATGCAAATACAATCAATATCTTTGGGATATACATTATCACCCGCAAAATTTATGCTCGCCCCCAAAGGATTAAATCAGTCTATTAATAAAAGAGATTATAATTCAACAGATGTTTATACTCCGGAATATAAGGATATCAGTTTCGGCCAAAAGCTTAACTATGTTGATTTTATTAAGACTTTGCATAAAGTTTACAAGAATAAATCTTTAAAGAATATAGTGCTTTCTGCTATCAGCGAACAGAAGAATTATGTTGGAAGCGGATTTTCAGCCGATGTATATTCTATCCCCGGAGTGGATAAATATCTTATAAGGCTTGAGCGTAAACATTTCAGTCCTGGCAGCTTTAGTAAATACCCGATAATATCAGAACCCCAGAATGAACTCGCACCGAATTTCGGACAATACATTGCAACAAACAATCATGGATTTTTTATTACCAAGAAAGTTTTTGGTGAAAGCCATTCTCTTCCGAATTGGTCAGAAAAAATAAAGGGAATTGAAAACGATTCATCAGCCCTCACACACAAAGAAGCTGAATACATTTTAAAAAAAATAACCGAATTATCTGAATTTCCGCAAAAAAGTTTTGATGAACTATCATTGAAAATTCAGAAACTTAATAAACATACAGATTGTGAAATAGATATTATGAATCCTAATAACCTTATATTAAATAACCAATTACAGGAAATTAATATAATAGACTTATGGTATCATCACAGTGATAACGGTTCAACAGCACCATTTAACGGCACGGATAGTATGATAAATCTCATGCTCGATCCGCTAACTCATAATCAAGTGTATGAAAAACTGGGAAATAATGGAAAAGAAAAACTTATCAATGCCTCTAAAAAAATAATTCAAAAAGTTTTTATTGCAGCTCAAAAAACCGGACTTACAAGAACAAAAAATAATGCAACGATTATCTATAAGGATTTTGACAAAAATGCCAACCTTACCTTTGCAGTTCCGGCTTATGACGAGTTTTTAAAATTGTATCATGATTTATTATAAACCTGACAGCATAATATGCTTACTCAACTTCAGCGAATTGAAACTGTCCTTTACTTTTATCATATGAAACTTCATATTTTTTATTTGGTTCTACGTTAACTTCAATCTTTTGAGGATCATATGTTGTTCTAACCCACTTATGAAGAATCCCCGGTCTTTGAGTTTCATATTGTAATTCAAGAACGTTTGTTCCAGGAAGTAAATAATGTCCTCTTTTTGCGAACCCAACCATGATTTGCTCTTTAGGTTCACCATTAACTGACAAACAGTTCAAGGTAGTAGTGAAACCCAGAGGATGAAACTGGCAATCTTTTATAACCATAACCGAGGCTTCAGGATGCTCTTTTTCAAACTGTTTTTTAGACATATTGTGCACATACATGGCAACTACCTGTATTATCACACCCAAAAGTATTATACCGCCTACAAGAAAAATATACTGACTCATTTTAATCTCCTTATTTTTTTACTGTATCCACTTTTATAGGTTCACTATTTTGATTTCTTGCACCTAATGCTGTCAATAATTGTTCATAATCATCTCCGCTAAAATTAGAACAATCGAAATAACATTCATTTCCAGTTTCTTTACTTATATAATAAATGTCCTGATCTTCGGCATTTTTTGTATTTGAATATTGAGAATATTCAGACCAGCTGTATTTATCAATATCAAGAGAGGTAATTATTTTACCAAATCTTTTTACGAGAAATTTATTATCATCTGTTAAAATAACAGAAAAATTATCACTGACAAAAACTTTATATAAAATCAAACAAACAACTATTATTGCAGCTACAACGGCTATAAGGAAATTATGCGTAAGTTTCGCTGTTAAATTAAGAACAAACCAACCACCGCAAAAAGCACAAATCGTCCAAAAAAGTTTTGTTGTCAACTTACTCTTATATTCTTTCATCACTCTAACTCCATATCATAATGATTTTTTATAATTATACTTCAGAAATAAATAATAATCTAATTCATAAAAAATATTTATTTAACTTTAAATATATATTAACAAACATTAAACAGCACAGAAATTTAATATTAAATTTCCGCACTGTTTATATTCTCTCAATATAATACTTTACATATGCCATGAGGAGGCAACCAGATTCATCAAATCCTCATTATTTTTAACTGATTCTATATTAGTAAATTCAATACCGTTATTGGCCGCATAAGATGTCATATTCTGAATAATTTTATTTATATCCTCATTAGACAAATATTTACCGTCACTTAATTGAATTCTCTCGACAGTATTATTTTCAAGTTCCTGATTTTTTACGGTAATAGAATCTTCACCCAAAGCAGTACCGTAATCAATAATCAGATCATTACCATCCTTAAATATAGCGATATTAGAAGATTCAACCGAATTATCAAACCTTATAACATCATCAATACCTGCATCATCAGTTACGGTATCATTACCGTCTCCGCTGGAGAATATATATGTATCATCTCCTATTCCTCCATATAAAGAATCATTACCGCCGGATCCGTAAATAATATCATCACCTGCAAGCCCTTTTAAAACATTATCGCCGGAATTACCGTTTATAATATTATCAACAGAATTACCCGTTCCGTTAAGATTAGATTCCGTAAGCAGATTTAGATTTTCAAAATTGTCCGAAAGAGTATAGCTGTATGTAACATTAACAGTATCAATACCGTCATCTTTCAGTTCAACAATTTTATCGTAACTACTGTCAATAAAATAAGTATCATCACCTTTTCCGCCTACCATAACATCCGAGCCGGAACCACCGTCAAGAATATCGTCACCGGTATTACCATATAGTATGTCGTTTCCGTCATTACCATATAATTCATCATTCTGGCTTCCACCAGTCAATGTATTATTTCCCTTACTTCCCTCAAGCTTGTTGTAATAAGAATTCATAAAAATCTCATCAATCTGTTTATACGAAGTGACAGAATTATTTGAAATAACACCTTTGGAAATTGTCTGCTTATAGAGATATCCGTTTACGTCAAATGTATAGTCATATTTATATACTTCAACAAGCTTACCGTTTCTGCTAAGCTCTGTCTTTGTAATTCTGCCGTCTGCATCATATGTATATTTTGTCTGTTCATATAAATACGGAGTCCAGATAGATTCTGATGTTGACTTATAAACATTTTCCTGAGTTATACGGCAATAATCATCATAAACATATTTAATTTCTTTAGTTTTACCGGTAAACCACTTGTAATAAGTATAATTTCTAGTTCCAACTTTTTCCGAAACCTGTTTTCCATAGTCTTCAATTACTGCATCACACTCAATCAACCCGTTAGCATTATATGTATAGTTATGTTCTGCCTTTGTTCTGTAATCCCAAACATAATCAATTCCGGAAGTGTTTAGGACAGCTTTATTATAACCGATAACTTCTTTTGTGTGAGTCAAATTACCGGCAGAATTATATTCATAGCTTTTTTCAGAAGTCTTACGCATATTGTAAACTGTATAGTGATAAGTTCTTGTACCAACTTTTTTAGTGAGTTCTTCTCCGTAAGAACTGTTGACAACCTCTTTTGTAATTCTACCGTTTTGATAAGTGTAAGTAATTTGTTCCTGCGGTCTATAGGCCCATGTTGTAACAACACCTCCTGAGCCGACACTTTCTTGATTGTAACCGACAGTTGTATTTTTACCTGTAAGATTACCCTCAGAGTCATAAGTATAAATAGTTTCTTTTGTCTTACGAGACTTTTCGTACTTATAATACGAATAATCTTTCCCGGAGATAGTTGTACCTTCAACCTTTTCTCCATAGCAGCTCGTTACAGTTTCACTTAGTATCTGGTTATTTGAATTGTAGGTATATGTAATATTTTCATCAACCCTTATTGCCGGTGTGGTATTTTTAGTTCCGTCAAAGTTAATACCGAGCACTTTATTATAACGAACTTCAGTCTTTATGCTGGTAATATCCCCATGTGCATTATAAGTATAAGAAATTTTCTCATCAAAAGCATCAGATGCAGTTCCATTAAAAGTTTCTATTTTTGATATTCTGTCTTGTGAGTCATAGCTATAGTTTATAGTTTTATCAGTTCTAAAATTCCCATAATATTTTTCTTTTACAACACTTTGACTTAACAGTCCCCTTGAATTATAAGAATAAGTTACAATATTATCCAAAATGGCTTCATTATCCGTATTTCCTTCATAATTCGTTTCCTGAACAAGTTGATTTTGAGAATTGTATTCGCATTCTTTTTTAGATTTTAAATATTTTGTACTGTAGTATTCGGTTTCATCAACAAGCAGCCCCAGGGCATTATAATTTCTTACAATTTGCTCTCTGCCATTTGTATAATAATATGTTTCTTTAGAGACAAACCCGCTTTCACCATATGTTCTCTCCATTATAAGATTACCGTAATCATCATACTCTCTGTCGATAGCACTTGCACCGGAAGTCACATCAAGATAATTTACATCAGAGTAAAGCTTATCAACACCACCGCTTGCATATTTTATATAAAGTTCTTTTGCATCAAAAATTGTTCCATCAGCAAATTCAAACTTTTCTATTCTTGAATTTTTATCTATATTTGAATTTTTAATGGTAATCTTATCTGCTGAATTATTTTTGAAAGTAATAATAAGGTCAAAACCTGTTTTAGTCAAAATTATATTATCTTGTGTAATTCCCTCACCGAATTTTATTGTATCCAAAGAAATATTTGACGGATCATCTTCAATAATTATATCCTGTCCGTCACCGGTATTAAATATATATGTGTCACTTCCTTTTCCGCCAATAAGAGTATCGTTACCTTTTTTACCATTCAAAATATTATCGGCATTATTTCCTTCTATAGTATTATTAAGAGTATTTCCGGAGCCTGATAAATTTTCAGTACCAGAAAGCTGAAGATTTTCAATATTATCACCAAGAGTATAATCTATTAAAGAAACAACCGTGTCGGTTCCTTCGTTTGTTTTTTCGTTTATCGTTGCATTTTCACTGTCAACCAGATATGTGTCATTACCGGTTCCGCCAGCCAGAATATCACTTCCGCCATTTCCGTATAAAATATCATTACCTGCCCCGCCGTTTAAAGTATTATTTGCGGAATTTCCCTCCAGATAGTTGTCCAAAGAGTTACCCGTACCGTTGATTTCATCTTCCCCGTCAAGAACTAAATTTTCCAGATTATCACCAAGAGTATATGTAACGGAAGATTTTATGGTATCAATACCTTCATTAATATTTTCAACAATTAAATCATTTTTGTTAGCATCACTTATAATATAGGTATCATTACCTTTACCGCCCATTGCAGTATTTGTTCCGCTGACAGTATTGATAATATTATCAAAGTCATTACCCGTAATAGTATTATTAAGGCTGTTACCAACAGCATTAATATTTCCGCTTCCTATTAATGTTAAATTTTCAACATTATCCGGCAGTTGATAAGATATTGAAGAATAAATAGTGTCACTACCCTCATTTTCATTTTCAACCACACTGTCGCCGGAATTATCAACGTAGTAAACATCATCACCGGCTCCGCCTTTCATAATATCTTTCCCTAACCCGCCAATAATTGTGTCATTGCCGGCACCGCCCTGAATATAATCATTTCCGGCAAGACCGTCCAAGGTACTACCGACATCCGTTCCGACAATAACATCATCATAACCGGTTGCAACAGATACAGAGATTTGACTTAAAATGTCAGAGGCAGTATAGGCAGTACCGTCTGAAAATTCAATCGTTTCAATCTTATTATCATCATTTTCAAACCAGTTAATTATGGTAATAGAATCTGTCATATCTTTTATGCTAACAATAAGATCTTTATTATTTCTGACGAATTTCACATCCTCAGTGTTGATACCGGTATTCAACTTAATTTTATCTGTTCCCGCATAGTCAACAATAACATCATTACCGTCACCGGAATTAAATATATAGGTAGTATCGCCTTCAAAATTTATAATTGCATCATCACCTTTGCCTGCCGTAATCGTATCATTGCCTGCAGAACTTATAATAAAATCAGGATTATTGCTTCCGGAGAGAGTATCTGCTGCGGAAGTATCGCGTTTCATATTCATAATCTGGCCGGAATTTATTACAAACCCGTCTGCAAATACGAAATTTTCAACTCTTTGTTCAGAAGTCGCATACCAGTTTTTTACGGTTAATTTATTATCAGTACCAAGAAGAGAAATTATTAAATCATTTCCGTTTCTTGTAATTGAAATATCTTTTGCCTTAACCCCGTCGCCGAAAATAATTGTATCCTGTCCGGCATCAACGAGTTTATCCTGATAAACCCAGCGGCTTTTCCATTTTTTGAAAATCCAGAAACCACTCTGATACCACTCCTGTCTTGCAATTTTAATCCAGCGTTCATCAAGTACCGTATCTTTTCCGTCGCCTTCGTAAATATAAGTATCATTACCATAGCCGCCCTGCATGGAATCATCGCCTTCACCGCCGTCAAGGGTATCGTTGCCGTCACCGCCGATAAGGGTGTCATCGCCGAGGCCTCCGCTCAAATAATCGTCACCGGCTCCGCCGTTTAATATATCGTCGCCGTCCATGCCGTAAATTATGTCCGCATTATCAGTTCCCGTAATTACGTCATCCCCATCCGTTCCAATAACATACATCGGCGTATTCGGATTAAGAATTGCAAGGCTTCCGTCTTCGAGGAACTGGAATCCGCTGTTAAGATAAGAGATTAAAGATGCCCCGTAACCCTTTTCCGTTATAGTATATGCAAGTTTATTACCGTCAAGACAGTCGGAATCATTCAGAACTTTAGCAATAATATATGAGGCAAAGAAATTTTTCTGGTTCGGGAGGTTTTCGATTAAGTTTTCATAAGTATTATCATTATAGAGTATAGAATCCGTTTTGTAATCGTAATTTATTTCAAACGCATCGCCAATTCGAGTTTGAGCAAGGAATTCGGTATAGATTTTATTTTTCAAAGACTGATAAGCACTATCAAAGAATACCTTTTTGTCAGCGGTAATCTCGCCTTGCAAATCAAGTCCCAAATACTTATTGAGAATTTCTATTTCGCGGCTGTTAATTCCGTTTTGAACGGCATCAGCGGAAATATCTTCACATCCGATCCATTTTGCAAGGAATTCATCCATTTTGTCGTAAAGAGCTTTGGCGTCGTCATATCGTGAAAGTTCGCGGACAAAAGATTTCAAATCTTCGTCATTTGTCATGGCAAGCTGCAGGTCTGCAACCTGTCCGTATCCTCTAAGCCAGACCATATCAAGAACATCCGCACTTAATTCATAACTTCCGTTGTATTGCGTGTAAATCTTATTGAACGCAAGATTTACGTTATAAATGTGGAGCATGGTTCCGTCGGTTGTGGTGAAAGTTGACATGCCCGTAATCGTATTGTTATTTTGTTCGTCGTTAATCTTGACGGCATTGAGGTTAATCGAGGCAATTCCCGCATCCGTAAGGGATTTCAATTCGCCATCGTCCGTAATCCCGTTTTCGTTCAAATCCTGCCAGATTTTCAGGCTGCTGAATTGGGAATCGGAAGAATTAATAATTCCGTCGTTGTTGGAATCGTAGTCTGCCAGAACCTCAAATCCGCTCTGGGTTTCGGTGCCGAAAAGTTCTTCCTGACGTGTAATTTTGCCGTCATTGTCTTTATCAACAGCAAGGAATGCGTCGTATTTGCTTATCCAGCCCGTTTTATTTGAGAAATCGGAGTTTTGAATATTAAAATAAATATTTGTATCGTCTATGTTTAGCGTCTTTATTCCGTCGCCTGTCAAATCCAGAACCAGAGGGCAGCCCCTGTCTATAGAGATTTCGGCTTTTGGCGTGGCTTCCGGAGTTGATACATCTGCATCCATTACGTTGCTTGAAGGAATTTCGTAATTCCCGCTTATGCTCCCTGTGAATGCGTTCACCGTATATACGCTAGCAGTATCGCCGCTATTTTCCGTATTTGTGTTTACCAGAAAATTCAGCAGGCTTGAGCCGGCTAGCATGCCCGTTGCCGCAGAGCCGCTCGTTAACGAATTCAATGCCCATGACGGAGCTGAAACATTGTTGTAAGTCAAGGTCGCACTCAATGCCGCACTCTTCTGTACATCCGCAGCAAAGCCTGTCACAAACGAACTTCCGGAATTTATTATCGCTTCTTTGCCCGTTACTGTCGTCATTATTCCCGCAAGACCCTGTACATTTGTCACGGCTTTTAATGCATTAAACGCTAAATTTGCGATACTTGCAATCTTCCCTACCTTGTCGCCTGCGATACCTGTTTCCAGAGCTATCATGACTGCCGCTCCCCACTGCTGCGTCACAAGGCACACACCTATCTGCAAAAGCGTGAATATCCCGGACAATATACCCCCGCCGCTCGGCTTGGTCGTATATTGGTAGTAAACATCCTGCAAGGTCGGGGAACCCTCCGCGGAAGACGTCGGGATATAGATATCATCCTGTATTGCAAGATCCGTTTGCTCTTTCATTGTTCCGCTTATTGTATCCTGCATGTCCTGCACCAGAACACTCGTATCCACAGGCTTGTGCGTTAATTTTATCTTCTCACCCTCTTCTATAAGCATATAGTTTCCGGCTTCATCCAGCTCCGCATTGCTGAAATTTTCTCCGTAAGATTTTAATAATCTTTCCGTTGCTTCGCAGTTTACTACGTCATATGTCTTTTGGGTATTTACATCATAGAATTGCAGTCCTATATCATCTATTACCACGCCCTTATCGCGGAACAAATCTATCGGCACCTGTTTATTGCGGGTTAATTGATTAGGAATATTTGCTCTGTTGGTTGTTACTGATTTGTCAAATACTATTCCTAAATTCCCGTTATTGAAATTCTTTATTACTATACTGTCAAAAGCTCCATAATTTATTGTTAAGTCTGTATAATTTATCCCGCTCCACTCATAGCTTATGCCTGACTGAAATGCTTCATACGTATTGGTAGCTTCATTATAGCGGCCGCCCATCAAGCGAACTCCGTCAACGTATAATGCTCCGCGTTTGGTGTAGTAATACACGCCTACTGCTGAAAGACTCCATTCATCCACTTCTTCCAGTATGTCATGCCCGTCGCCGGTATGAAAATAATAAAAATCATAATTGCTGCCGCCATTTAAATAATCATTGCCAGCATCACCCGTTATGACGTCATCTCCTGCCCCGCCATATATTTTGTCATCGCCACCAAGACCTCGAAATCCGTCATTCCCTTGGTTGCCCCAGAGAATGTCGTTATTTACTCCGCCCTGTATTGAATCATTGCCGCCGTTTCCGTATATTACATTATATACTGATGTGCCCGCTATCAACTTTTCATCGCTTCCACTGCCCAGAATATAACTTGTATCGCCGTCCTTATATTTTCTTACCTCTTCTAATCGGTTGCTTTCGCCAAACACGGCTTCAACCGTTTCGACTGCCTCTTTCAATGTATTACTCGTTAGACCAAATTTAGTTTTTAAATATTGGACTACATCGCCGGCCAAATTGCTGTCGTTATTTTCATCATACAAATACAACGCTAACGCCTTACTCGCATTCCAGCTATATCCCTCAGGTAACGTTATGTATTTGTCAAAATCCTGATTCACATAGTCTGAATGAGGTTGATATTCGTTATTATATTTTCCATCAGGCAAATAATATCGCGTCTCGCCTATATGGGCTCTATATGACCCTACTATATCATTCATATTTACATAATTTATTACATTCTTCTTTCCTGTATTTCCTACCTGCTCAGCCATGCCGGGGGCATTAAAGGTTACCGTATATGCTCCCATATCACATTCTACCAGCTGGGCTAACGCTCCACCTAACGAATGTCCTGTTATACTTATATTTGTCTGTTCATTTGTACAGTATGTTCCTGCCACCATTGCATAAAATGCTAACGCATCTGTTTTTTGTGATGGTACTTGTCCTATTAGTATTTCTCCATCATTTATTGTCCAATCTTGAAACCATTCTTGTGAACCTGCATACGCTACTACTACCTCTTCATATATCCCATCGTCATTTGTATCTAATCCATACGCCACTCCGTCAAAGCCTGATACATAACTCGTATAATATTTTCCATTTACTTCCAATACTTCCCAGCCTGGATTCTCTAGTGAATTAGAAGAATATAAATTTTCTAATGCATTCTTTGTGCCGTCATCGTTTTCAACAGTTGGTGTATAAGCAGCTTTGGCTAATAATGAATAAGTCTTTGCATCTAACATATTTTACTCCTTTAATATTTAAAAATTTCTATATTATAACCTACATCAGATACTAATACTTTATTTTGAGATAAATGTTGTAAAATTGTTTCAAATCTCTTTTTTTTAGAGTTTAAAAATAATTTACTAAACTTCCCTGATATGGGATTATATACTTCTGCCATTCTTATATATTTTTGGCGTTCACTATGAGCATATATTCCATTTGCAATAAGGACTTTTCCATTGCTTAATAGTATTGCACCATGGTTATAACGGGCCTGATTTAAATTACCGGTTCTGCTAAATACTCCTGTTTTCGGATTATATATCTCTGCGGTATTAACCCCAAAACCGTTTCCTTCCACTAGCCCACCTGTAACTAATACCCTACCATCTTGCATTAATGTAACGGTTGGCCAAAATCGTTGTCGCTCCATTTGCCCAGTTTTTTCAAACTTATTTGTCTTTGGATTGAAAATCTCTGCATTCTGTTGATATGTTATATCCCAGGTCTTTCTTTTTTTGATTGCTCCAGCTCCTATTATTAAAATACGTCCATCTTGAAGCTTAACAGCTTTGGTTACACTGTAGGGCTCCAATGTATAATATACAGCTACATCATCTCTCCCCAAAAACCAGTGATAAAATTTCTTTTCTTTGCGTTCTCCTACCTTGGTAAACTTTTCTGTTTTTGGATCATATATTTCAGGCAAACAATTAGATAGGATAAATACTCTTCCATCATCTAATGGAATTATATTTGTATTTATATGAATATGGTTGTAATTTGTTTTACCAATTAAACGAAACATTTTTGTAGTTAAATCAAAAATTTCTGCAGTATGAGTTATAGGATAATGTCCGTTTGGTAAACCTCCGATAATTAGTATTTGATTCTTATTTATTCTTGCAACTGAATATGAAGTTCTTGGAATATTAAATGTAGCATTGGTATCCGTAAATTTTTTTGTCTTGAGATTATATATCTTTGCAGTCGTTACCGGTGAAGTAGGAGAAGTTATACCATTTAAAAATAATAATTCATTTTCATTTAAGACTATTGGATTACTTTCAGTAAAATTACCTTTTAGGTATGAAAAAGATGCCTGAACTTTATTCTGTACAGATAACGTCGCTATTATTAATAATAATAAAATGATTACAAATTTTCTAATCTTTTTCATATTTAGTCCTTTTCACTCCTTTATTTGTCTTTTCTCGATTATTTCTTTTGTCTCCTCATTCTTATACGCTACAGCAGCAAAGCCCGCCCATGCGTCGCCTACTCCCGTCACATCTTTGTCATTTAGTTTTATTACTTCCCAGCCGCTTACTTGTTGTTCATATTCTCTTGCCCAATTTGTTAGAGCTTCTTGAGCCGTTTCATATTTATTAGTTTCATTGTGATATACTTTTAAGTAACAGGCTTTTGCAAATACGGCTAAAAACTCAGCACTTAATGATGTCGATGTATGACTTTTTTCTTCCATTAAAATTGCAGACATCTTTTACCCCTTTCTAATATTTATATAGCATCGATTTTGTATTTTCATATCCGATTATTAATAATTTTCCTTGCATAGGAATCAAATATGGACGATAAAAATCTTTATGCGATATCTTATAATTATAAATTTTATTATTCCTATAATCATATATTGCATAAATTAATGATGTTCCTGGATAAAATATATCTCCACTATTTATTGTTCCGTACCCCACAAAAATTGTTCCATCATCCAATAATAAAGCACTCCCAATAAGGGCTTTTGGTGCTTGTTGCATATAATAAATTTTTCTTTCTTTTGGATCAAATCTATTTATTTGGTTTCTATCTTTCCCTAACCCAAACGATAAGACAGATCCATCACTTATTTTAACGGCACTATATGATAGAAAACCTTTATCAATAGGAATATCTGTAATCTCACCAGTATTAACATTTAAAATTTCCATCTTTGTTGCATAATTTCCTGCCAATTCACCTAATATTAAAATTTCATTTTCATCTAATAATATTGCTCTTGATATTAAAAATTTATTATTAGTATATTTATTTTGCAAAATTGTATTTCCGGAAGTTGATTTATACAAACTTTTTTTTACTTTGCTGATTAATGAAAAACTTTTATTTTGCGGCTTAAATATTTCAAACATACCATCGGAATAAATGAAAACCCTACCATCTTTTAACAATATTGTATTTATATTAGATTTGTACGATAAATTTGTATCAGATATCCTTGTAAATTTTTTTTCTTTTATATCATAGATCTCTGCTAATTTTGAACAATCTAAATCTTTACCATATTTATTATACGCACAGAAACCTCCAACTATTAAGATATTATTCTCATTATATTTGATTGCTCCGTAACCTGAACGTGGATAGTTCATTGTTACACCTAATGAAATCATGCTTTTTGTATCTACGTTATAAATTTTTGCGGGTATAGGTTCGTGAAATCCCATCCCTTCTAGCCCACCAGCAAAAAAAACTTCGTTATTATTAATTTTTACGGGTTGATTTCCATCTGTTGAAGTCAAATCCAAAGTTACAAAACGGCCTTTATTATTGAAAAATCCGCATGTGGAAAATAGAACTAATATTAGTACTACTACACACACACTCTTCGAGACCATTTTCAACTCTTTCATACACTCCATTCCTCATTTTTCTAATACATTTTCTGATTATAATCTATATCTTTATATTTATCTATTACCCAACTGGCTATATTTTTTCATGCCGCTAACTTTAATGAATTTAAATTAATTTTGCTGTCCGCATACATCCCATCAGGTAAATAATATCGTGTCTCGCCTATATGCTCATTATTTAAGCACCCTATAAAATCATTCATGTTTACATAATTGATTATATTTTCGCTCGTTCCGCCTGACGGAACATCTACTCCGGGAGCATTAAATGTTACTGCAGGTACATGTTTTAGTGATGCTACATATTGGGCTATTGCTCCGCCTAACGAATGGCCTGTAAATTCTATCTCGACATCCTCATCCTTAAAATATTCCTGAACTTGTAAATAAAATTTTTGTGCATTCATAAAACTGACGAGAGGAATATTATCCAAAACTATTCCTAAATCGGAGATAAGAAGATCCGCATTATCATTTGTTCCGCGAAATGATATTATTACTTTATTTCCATTTTTATATGCAGCACAAGCAAAATTATCTTCTATAAAATATCCATTCTCATCTGTAAAAAATGGTATTATCACCTGCTGATAACCTTCTACTATTGTATAAGTTCCGCTGTAAACATGTTCACTTAAATTCAAATAAATCTCATCTTTAAACATTATTACTCCTATCTTATAAATATTTTCAGTATCAATATTATGGTTAGAAATGGTACAAATATTAGAAAAACAATATTCCAATATATTAATGAATCAAAAAATGACCAGATTGTATGAGCAAATTTAGGTTCAAAATCATATAATTGGAAAATACAAATTTGATTTATTATAAATTGAACACAAATCCATATATTTAAAATCTGCTGAATTTTAGTACGTTTAAAATAAATTAAAATTCCAAAAATAGAACCTATTACTAATGAGATTAGATTAAATAAAAGAAAATAAAAAGGAATTATAAAACCACTTCCACCAGCATAATGGTAATGTAAGAAATATACATATGCGATTTTTTTAGGAATATTAGTTGAATGTTGTTGGCTACAAAATAAATAAATAATAATAATAAGTAGTATCAGTAACAGAAATTTAATTTTGTTATTAAGTTGGAGATAATTTGGAACTTTAAATAAATTATTATCATCTTTATTTCTCTTAATAAAAAATAAAGACTCCTTGGCTCTATTTCGAGCATACTTATTTATAAAATCCATACACCCTTAACCTTATCTTTAAACTCCATTTTCTCATTCTAACATACTATTCTATTCCACGATACACTTGTTCAAGATATTCAATTTTGCTAAAATTGAATATCTTTTTGCTTCTAAATTTAAATAAAAAAATTTTGCATACTTGCTTACGGTCTGAGTTTCAACTACATATTTTCTTACCGTAGCCTCAATTCTTTTTGTATTTTAGCTTAGATTTTTATATAAATCTATCACCCATGTGGGTATATTTTTATTACAGTAACCATTTTTATTTTCCCCCATCTAACATGCCTTTAATAATACACTATATCTTTTATTTTTAATTCAATATAAATATTATACACCATATTAAAATAAAAATCCACAAATTAAAGTGTGTTAAAACTTCCAAGCTTTTATCAAAAAACATGTTCGCTGGAACCGCATGCACAAAAAGTGAAAAATTTTTACAACAAAGCTTATAGACATAAGCCCTACTGTAAAAGAACACATGGTTTGATTTCTTGTTACAGATGGTTTGATTATTTTGGGCAACATAAATTTAAAATATTAAATAAATGAACAAATTTTTCTCAATTCTTTTTGTCACTTTTTTAAAATTTATTTGTAGTCTGTAGGTTGGGCTTTCAGCCCAACGATAAAACTTTGATTTTTGTTTAGTTTCAGCCTAATTTCAAAATATTCTTTGTAACTTTATGTCCTAATAAAGTCCGTTTTCGTCCAGTTTGATTTTGGTATAACCAAACAACTTCCGACGGCTAATATTTAGTGTTGTTGGGCAAGTATGCCCAACTGACAGTTTATTATTAGTGTAACAAACTGGACGTTAAAGTATAATATACAAAAACACCGTACAAATCAACTGTAAAAGAACACATGGTTTGATTATTTGTTACAGATGGTTTGATTATTTTGGGCAACATAAACTTAAAATTTTAAATAAATGAACAAATTGAAATTTCAAAACGTTCACCCATTGTCAAGTGGTCTTTTTATGGTTGATTACGTATTAATCCATATCACCTTTGTAGGCACAGGGGATATTTTCTTCTTTTAAATAGTTCATACCCCACTTGTTCAACTCAATAATTGCCGGAATAAGTGTTTCACCTCTTTTTGTTAGCGAATATTCAGTCTTTGGCGGCACTATCGGATAAAGTTTCCGTTTAATTATTCCGTCTGCTTCAAGTTCTTTTAACTGCTGAATAAGCATTTTGGGTGTAGCGTGAGAAATTAGTTTTTGCAGTTCGTTATATCTCAATGTTTTATTTATAAGGTGTCCGATTATAACTCCTTTGTATTTCCCGCCGATTATCTCCATTGTTGCTTCAAGCGGACATTTATATTCATCTTTTTTATGCTTTGTCATAATTAAAATACCTAATTTACTTTTTAGTAAGTATTATACAAAAAAGTGCATTCTTGTCAAAATGATAATAAATGTATAAAATTGCTTTATTAAAGGAGGAAACCTAAATGAAAATTACACAAGTAAGAAATGCAACAATTATAGTTGAATATAATAATACAAAATTTTTAATAGACCCTTGGCTTATGCCCAAAGATTATATGCCCGGGTTTGATATGGCAATAAATTCTGAAATTCGTCAGCCAAGAGTAGAGTTGCCTTTTGAAATTGAAAAAATTGTCGATGTTGATGCAGTTATTATTACCCATATTCACCCTGACCACTGGGATGAATTCGCAGAAAAAGCTCTGGATAAAAATATAAAAGTTTTTGTACAATCTTCTGTTGATAAAGATTACGTCATTTCAAGAGGATTTACAAATGTTGAGATTATACAAGATGCAGGAACGGAATACAACGGCATAACCCTATTCAAAACCTGTACCCAACATGGCAAAAGAGAGATAATAAAACCGTTATGCGATTCTGTTGGCTTGCCTTATGATGCAATGGGTGTTGTTTTTAAATCAAATAATGAAAAAACATTGTATATTGCAGGCGATACAATTTGGTGTGAGGAAGTAAAAGATGTCTTAGGCAAATACAAGCCTGAAGTTATAGTATTAAATGCCTGTGCTGCAACTCTTTTGAACGGAGAACGCATAATTATGAATATTGAAGATGTAAAAAATGTTTTGGATGCTGCGCCTGACGCAAAAGTAATTGCAAGTCATTTAGATACAGTCAGCCATCTTTCTGTTACAAGAGAAGATTTAAAAGAATTTAAAACTAAAAATAATATTGGTAATCTGTTAATCCCTGATGATGGAGAAACGCTTGATTTTATAGGCAATAATTAAAATTTTATACTAATGAAGTTGCTCAACCCAAGGTCGGAAAAATTTTCCCGACCTTGTTTCAAATTCTCAAACCTTATGATATTTTTGTAAAAATTTGCGGAACTGGACTATTCTGAAATAATCAAATTATCCGTACAGTTCAAATTTGGTGCGTATCTCACTGATAATATACAAATCTCAATCTATCCGTACAGTCCAGAAAAAGTCCAGTTTTCCAGTTTGATTTTTTTGGAACACTTAATTTTTCCGACCCGATGTAAAAGAACACATGGTTTGATTTCTTGTTACAGATGGTTTGATTATTTTGGGACACTTTGTGTTGGGATACAATTCAAGAAAGTCCAACATTCAAACTACAGATTTCCATCTATAAAGACATTCTGAATCAGTTAGTTACGATACCGATTATCCATTGATATCCAAATGTATACCTGTCACAAGTTTATATTTATATTCATTATGAAGGGAATTAAAAAGAAAATGATAATCCTCTTTAGGTGCACTAAATTTTGTTAATTTATACTCTTTTCCATGATATTTTACCAGTTCATATATTCTTGAAGAATTTCCATCTTCATTTTTAGGAAAAGTTTCATATCCAAAGACTTTTCCGTCTTTAACCTTTTCCATCAGTTTAAATTGTTTATCCAAAACAGAGTTATCAGCAGAACACAAAGTCTTTCTTAAAGTTTTCAATGATTTTGTTTGTAAAAAACTACCCTTGAAATTTTGATTTGAAGTTATATTTACCTGCATTTCAGAAATTCCTTATAAACTTTTTAACTATAATACTTCTTTAAACCGGCTTGTCAATAGTAAATAATATTTGCTTTCAGGTTAGTTGATTTCCATTCGGATTGAACGAGTGCTCTTTAACCCCTTAGCCTGTGCGATTTCTTTAATAGGGACGAACGAGTTAAAAGCGGTGCTTGCACCTGCTTTTTCAACGAGTGAGGAGCTAGAAGCTTTGCTTATATATTCATTCATGGTACACACACAATAACTCTGAAGATAAAGGATTGGAACACCGTTTCCGACTTATTGTGTCGCTTTCGTATCAATTTTTCCGAAATTCAAATTAAAAAATAATTATCCTACAAGCCTTTGGAATTCAGGCGGTTGCCTATTATTTAGCTTGACTTAATACCTTATCAACGTCAGGGATTTTTCCTTTTTCAAGTTTATTTGCGTATCTTTCAGCTCTTTTTAGCATAAAAATTGGCATATCAAAGAACATATTACTATTGAACGTCTTTTCTTTTACTGTTGCATAAAGATGTTTCACTTTTTTATAAAGAGGTTTGTAATCAGAAGACATACCAGTTTTTACCAATTGAGTATTTATTGACAAATAAATATCGTATGGATTATTTTTTTGATTCTCAATAACTTTAGAAAGCTTTTTTAATTGTCTTGTACTAAAATTATCTCTAATGTATTTCTGAGCTTCAGAATCTATTTTTAGAGCCATTCCAAAATTTAAATTATTACTTGAGCTTTGTACAGCCTGTATTTGCATAAATATATCCCTTTCAATTTTGAATTATCATAACATAAAAATAATTTGCATTTGCAGTGTTAAAATAATTTAATACCAATGGCAAAATTTATATTTACGGGTTTTATATTTAAATATTAATGCGTTAGCTGATTTTTTTAATACAGTAGATTCAAAAGGAAAAGAAATTCCTGAAAGTTTAAAAAAATTTGGCGTTCCAAATAAATTATTATTTTACAGGTTTTAAAATTCAAATATGAAAATAAACGGAATAAAGACAAACATATTTAAAGATATTATTATCCCTGCGACTAAAAGAATGTTCAATTTTAAAAAAGTTGACCTTGTACGTCAGCCGGCAGCAGATACGGTTGAAGTTAGCTTATTAAAAGAGAATTTTCAAGGAATTAGTTCTAAGACTTTTAAAAAACTACTCTCACCTGAATTCACACCTAAAACTAACTTAGATGAAAGTGGCTTAAGGATAACAACTCTGATTGATAAAAAGACAAATAAACCTGTAAACGCATATATTGCAAGAGTTGATGAAGATATCCCTAATATGGAAAAATACTATCTTATGGTTCCAGATGCAAACGGGGAAATAAATATTAAAAATAAAAATTATAGAGTTATAGGTGATACATATTTTTATATAGATAAAGAACAGGAAATGATAAGTCCAAAATTTGAAGGAGCATTTATTAACGGGGAACTTTGTGAAAAAGTCTTATCATACATGAATGCAAAGGGGAACAAGGATTTTAGCGGAATCGGAACAAGAATGCACCAATTGAGAGTGGAAAGAATGTTGCAAAACGGTTTAGGAAATGTTTGTATTGTCGCAGAAGGGAATTCTTTCCCATTCCATTATTCAATGGGATACAGATTACCTGATGCGAAAAGACCTATTGAAGATTCAACAAAAATTTTACAAGAATTTTCAAGTTTAAATCAAAAATCTCCACGTGATAATTCAAAATACATCTTTCTCGAACGTGATAATGACAAAAAAGTCGTAATCAATTGGTCAGCGACATTGGAACACTTTTTGAATGATTATTACAAAAATGGTGGAGCCCCATTAGTTGATTTTTCTCCAAACATGTATTTGAACGAAGCCTCTCTTGCACAGTGGATTGAAATGATTAAAAAACAACCAATATTGTATTAATTTAAATAGCAAAAAAATGTATTTACAAATTTTATGAGAAATAATAATATAATAAAAAAGGAGTAATAAATGCATATTGAAAGAAATAACTATTATACTCACAATAATACTAAATTCGGAGCAAGATTTCCAAAAGCAGATTTACAGAGAATTATGTCAGAAATATCTACAATGCCTAAATTAGAAAGGAAAGAAAAACTTGCAAGGCTATATACAAGCTTAAAATATATTGATTCAATTGCCCCGGATACAAAATTAAGATTAACAAATAATAGATATATAGGATATTATAATCCTCATGATCCTGATTGGTATAATTATATATTAAATGAAAAAGATGAAAAACTTGTAAGAACAACCTCTCCTTTAGTTAAATCTATAGAAGAATTATTTATGAAACCTAAATTTGAAGAAAACAAGTTGAAACCTTATGGATTTCAAAGTAATGCACTTGGGGATATTTGTATGCCAGAATCTGTTTATCAAAATCAATGGTGGAAAAATATTAATCGTAACATAACTGTCGAAGATATTGAAAAATTTGCACTTGATGTAGAGGCTTAACCTGTATAGTTCTACAATAATATTTTTATGCTATGATACATACATTAAAAAGTAATATACCTGTAAGTTGGAGTATATATTAATGCAGGTTTCGCCGATTAGCAATAATCAGAAAACAAGTTTTAAAGCAAAACTGGAGGTTGTTGGCGGCACATTATTATCTAAAAAACCGCAGCAATTATTACCTAAAAATGCATTGCAGAGATTAGAGGCTAAGGCTAAAACAATTGGCACTGATAAGGATACTATATTTGTTGGGATTTGTAACAATGCTGTAGGCGAACCTTCTCCTAATTTGTTTTTAAATATGCTTGGTATTCCTACATATAGAATTAAGGAAATACGTACAAAAGTAACTCTATGTCACAATTTTCCAAGTAAAAAAAGTATAGATATGCCAACAGAAAACTTTATAAGCGGAGATGCAAAAAACAAAAACTATCCGCCTATAAGACTATCTGGAAATATATGGATTCTTTAAAAGATAAATTAGCATCAAAATAGACTAAAGAAAAAGTAGAATTATGCATATATAAATCGGGATTACAATTATCGGAAAGATTGTATATGAAAACTTTTGCAGTTTATTTA
>CALVBS010000011.1 GCA_944325865.1 Candidatus Gastranaerophilales bacterium
AATAAACAAAGTTTATGAAGACGGCAAATGAAGTCCCGTTAAATGCGAGCGAACAGGATTTGCAGACGGAAGAAGCCGAAAAAGGCAAAACAAATCCGGAACAATTCACCACTTGCAAAACTCAGATTGAGCGGCAGTAAATTAAAAAGAAAAGGAATAAAGATGTCATTAGCTAAATCAGTAGTAACAGGAACTGTTTACAGACAACCGGAAAAACGTTTTACTCAAAATAATGTTGCGGTGTCTGCATTCGTTCTGAACGCAGGCGACAGAGAAGAAATGCTTTTAAGAGTCCTGTCAAAAAGAAATGCTCTTGATGAAATCGTTTCATCACTGGAAAAAGGCGACAGAGTTCTTGTTGAAGGCAGACTTCAGACAGCGGCGGTAAAAATGGATGACGGTTCCGAAAAAAGAATTTACGAAATAGATGCAAATACAATCGAAAAAATCGGCGAAAGCAGTTTTGACGGAAGTTCTGCATCATCAGGAAGTTCAAAATACGGAACTGATGAAATCGTAAAATTCGAATCGGATGACTTTTCAAACGAACTGATAGGTGAAGACGAAATTCCGTTTTAGCTTATTTGCGAAACGTTGTGAGCATAGAGCACAAATCCAAAACAGCGTAAGCGAGCTAAGGGCTGAAGCTTGACGGCGAAATAAACAAAGTTTATGAAGACGGCAAAAGAAGGCCCGTAAAAAGTGAGCGAACACAGACAAAAGTAAAACAGATAAAAATAAGGTCGAGCCGGTTTTCCGGCAAAATAGAAAGGTAAAATATAAACAATGGCAAGACAAGATGCTCAGGATAAGAAAAAACGTAAAAATTGCAGCCTTTGTGCAGACAAAGTAGAAGCAATCGACTACAAAGATGCAGCAAAATTAAAAAGATACCTGACAGAAGCAGGAAAAATTATTCCTCGCAGAATTACAGGCAACTGTGCTGCTCACCAGAGAATGATTGCTAAAGCTATCAAAAAAGCAAGAGAAGCTGCTATCATTCCTTATGTTTTTGATTAATTCTAAAACAACATACTAAAAAGAACTCCCGACATATTGTCAGGGGTTCTTTTTTAGTACATTTTATGCTAAAATTAAGTTATGAATTTTGAGGAAAAAACTCTAGAATCCGAATGCGTCTATAACGGGAAAATAATGACAGTCTGCCGTGACAATGTTGAAATTGCAAACGGCAGAAAATCTTTCAGAGAAGTTGTTCATCATTCCGGCGGTGTTGTAATTCTCGCTGTTACAAATAAAAATACCATATTGACGGTAAAACAGTTCAGATATCCTATAAAAGAAACTTTTTTAGAACTTCCTGCAGGTAAGTTAGAAAAAGGTGAAGACCCTGATTTTGCCGCCAGAAGAGAACTGGAAGAAGAAACCGGCTATCGTGCAAATAAATGGACGGCTCTTGGTTATATTTATACGTCCCCGGGTTACAGCGACGAAAAACTCTATCTCTACCGTGCCGAAGATTTGGAGTTCGTCGGCGAACATCCGGATGAAGGCGAAATTATTAAAGCTTTTGAATATCCTGTAAGTGAAATAAAAGAAAAGATTAAAAACGGCGAAATTAATGATGCAAAAACAATTTGTGCCGTGATGAGAGGTCTATATGATTAAAATGGTTGCAACCGACATTGACGGAACTATCGTCAAATGGGGCAGTGAATATAGCGACGGTGTCAAAAATTGTATAAAGAAATTATGTGAAGACGGCGTCAAGGTTGTTCTTGTAACAGGCAGAATGCATTGTGCAACAACCCGTGTTGCAAAAGATTTAGGTCTGGAAACACCTATTGTATCTTATCAGGGCGGACTTATTAAAAATAAAAACGGAGAAACTCTTTATCAGCAGAATTTGGATTCGGATACAGCTAAAAAAATTATAAAATGGGCAAGAAAAAATGATGTTCATATAAATTTATATCTTGATGATAAATTATACGTTGAAAAGGACAACGAGTTTGTAAGAAAATACACTGACGGAAAGTTTATATCTTATGAAGTATGCAGCTTTGACGATTTAAGAATTGAAAATGTAAACAAAATTCTTGCAATAGATTTTAATGATGCAGAAAGAGTTACGGGCTGGGTTTGCGAACTCCGCAAAAACCACCCTGAACTTTATATAGTTAAATCAACACCGTATTTTTGCGAAATAGGCAGTTCCAAGGCAAAAAAATCTGCCGGAGTGGAGTTCCTCGCAAACCAATGGGGAATTAAAAAAGATGAAATTCTCACAATAGGCGATCAGGACAATGATATAGAACTTTTAAAAGCCGGCGGTGTACCTGTAGCAATGGGAAATGCCTCTGATGATTTGAAAAAATATGCATGTTACATAACTGATACCGTAGAAAATGACGGTTTTGCAAAAGCCGTTGACAAATTTGTATTTCAAAAGACTGAAGTTTAACAGTTTTCCGCAAGAGAATTTTCTATAAGGCAATGCAAAGCATTGCTATTCTTTACGTTTTTATTATTTTGTAAACAAATATTAAGAGTATGTAAAATTTATATCTTCTTTAAGCAATTTTTAAATACAAAAATACTTTATATAAATACAAGAGAAAAATTTGAGATAGGAAAAAGATAAAGTACGCACATGAGATGTAAATTTTTGTAACAAAACAGGAATATTTCAGCTTAATCATTAAAGATTAAACAGCAATATGACGATTAAGAGAATGTGAGTAAATTAAAACGGAGAAAGACAAAATGGCAATCGAATTTAACGGAAAATTTGGAAATGTGAACAACGCTCAGGTATCCGGCAAAAAGACTGTAGATACTGAGGGTAAAAAAAGTTTGGCAGCTCAAAAGAATGTTTTTGAAGATGCCGGTAAAGTTGATAATAAATATCAGGGCGAAAAAACTGATTTATTAGACCCTACAGCTTACTACAATTCATTAGGAGTAAGCCTCGGCAACACAAAGAAAGCTGATTTGAATTCTCAAATCTCCAATTTAGTAGGAGCTTCCGTAATGAAACGAGTCGCGGCAACTTCTCCTGAATCAGTACAGGAAATCTCTACTGCAGCAAACTTTGCATATGATGATATTCTTGCTGATGATACACAGGCTTTATATGCTATGGCAGGATTAAAACAGCCTGTTAACGCTCCTTCTCTGGAATCTATGCAGGCAGCTCTGAATGAATCTGCTTTTGTAAACGCATTATTTGTTTAAGTCTTATAAATAAAACATTTACTCACACATTGTTTAACGGCCGGCACATAAACCGGCCGTTTCATTTATGTTATAATTATGGCAAAGGAGCAAATAATGAAAAATAAAGCTGTTGATTATTACATAAATAAAGGATATTCGTGTTCGGAAAGCGTTGTAATGGCTGCGATTGATGCAGGATTATGTGACAGGAGTCTGCTGCCATGTGCAACAGCTTTTTCAGGCGGAATGAGTTCAGGATGCCTTTGCGGAGCTGTTGCGGGAGCCCAGCTCGTTATAGGTTATAATTACGGAAAAAATAATTCAAAAGGTAACGAAGTTGAAGCAAGACTAAAAGCAGCAAATATGGTTGAAGAATTTAAGAAAAGACATAAAGTTACTTGTTGCAAGGTTTTGACAGCAGGATTAGAAGGAACTGAACGAAAACAACACTGCTGTAATATGGTTGGTGACAGTGCAGAAATACTTGAAGAATTAGTTAAGGTGAATATCAATGCTTAATATAATTGCAATCTTTACCGGAGGAGGTATTGGTGCGGTTATACGATATCTGACAGGACTTATAATACTTAAATACTCACATTTAAGTCTTCCTCCGGCTACTTTTATAGTAAACGTTGCAGGAAGTTTTTTAATTGGATTTTTGTATATATTTTTCATTGAAAAACAAGAGCTTAATCCCGCAATTAAATTAGCACTAACTGTGGGTTTTTGCGGCGGGTTAACAACATTCAGTACGTTTTCTCTTGAACTTTTCGAAATGATTAAAAATGCACACTTTATAAATGCATTTTTATATGTAATAATAAGTATCATAATATGTGTGACAGCAGTAATTACAGGAGCTTATATTGCAAAATTTTGTATTTGATAAATTGAATTTCCTCACTGCAGGAATGCCTCTAAAAACCGGAAAAGGCAGTTATGAACGTGCATTTGATATTTTGGAAGAATTACATCTTGACGGGATGGAACTGGAATTTGTCCATGGGGTCAGAATGAGTGAAGAAACAAGGAAACTTGTAAACACAAAACGAAAAGAAAAAAATTTAATACTTACGGCTCACGCCCCGTTCTATATAAATCTTAATTCTCCGGAAGAAGAAAAAATTGAAGCAAGTGTACAAAGGATTATAGAAACAGGTATTGCAGCTCATGCAGCAGGAGCTTTCAGCATCACTTTTCACGCCGCATATTATATGAAAAGTGATAAGGAAGATGTTTACCAAAAAATAAAATCAAAAGTTGAAATTATTTCGGATAAGTTTAAAAACGAAGGTATAAATGTCTGGATTAGACCGGAAACAACAGGAAAAGCTACTCAATGGGGCGATTTGGAAGAAATAATCAGGCTTTCCAAGGAAATAAATAATGTTCTTCCGTGTGTTGATTTTTCACACCTGCATGCTCGAACAGTAGGACAGTATAATACTTATGACGAATTTTGTAAAATTCTGGAAAAACTGGGAAAAGAAATCGGCTTCTATGCTTTGGACAACTTCCACGGACACCTCGCCGGAATAGATTACGGAGATAAGGGGGAAAAAAAACACCTCATTCTTGAAGAATCAGATATGAATTATAAAGACCTTCTGAAAGCACTTAAAGAATTCAACGTCAAAGGTGCTTTAGTCTGTGAAAGTCCGAATATAGAAGATGATGCTGTTTTGATGAGAGAATATTATTATTCTTTGTAAATTTTCTTTACATTTATAGCAAAATTTTTCTCGTATGTGTTTTTATGTAAATATCAGGTAGAAGTAAGAAAGTTCAGAAAGGTTTAATATGTCATTAAGCGTAAACAAAGTTGCTTTTGCAGGAACATCAAATGTCGGTAATGTTTCTAACGTAAATACTCCGAAAAAAACAGCATTTAACACAAATTTATTGGAACAGGAACCTCAGAAAGATACGGTAAATTTCACCGGCGGAAAAGATTTAACTGATGAAGAGAAAAAAGAACTGATTCTTAAGGCCAGAACAAAAGCAGCCGGCTACTCTTTCTGGTTTGGACCTTTAAGTGTTCTATACTATGGTTTAAGATCCGATAATACTGTTGCAAAAAAATACGATTTGGACCCGAAAGAAGATAAAAAGTTAATCAAAAAAATTAAAAACGAACAGTTACTCTGGACATTACCGGCATGTATTCCCGGAGTAAGCCTTGTAACAGGCGGTGCAGCATACTTATATAACAAAAACTGCGATGCCGATAATATTGATTTATAATTAACATAATCCAAATATTAAAGAAAATTACAAAAAGTGCCGATAATAAACTATCGGTACTTTTTTATGCAAGAAAATAAAGAAAGGTCTTTTTTATGTTTAATTCGGTCAATAATCCATTCGGGAGAAAAATTGAATCTTCTACATCCTCTGACAGCAACAGACAGCATAGAGAACAGCAGCAGGAGCAAAAAGAAAAAAAATTTCTGGAACAAGAAGAACCTGATGAAGTAAAAATAGGCGGACGGCCTGTCCTTACGGAAGATGAAATTAAATATATGGTGCAGGATTACATCAACAAAATTAAAGACGAACACTTAAATGAACCAAAGGTTATTGAAAAAGCCGACAAATTTCTTGCTAAATTCGATGTAAAAAAATTTATGAAACAAAATCCTAACCTTACTGCACCGGATTTTTACATGGTTATGTACTCTGAAACAGAATATCTGACAAAGAGATAAGCAAAAAGGTCTCTTGTCATAAAATTATCTGCTATATACTTAAATCCACAAAATGTTCCTGTTCTCCAACAGTTGTAACTTTTAATTTATTTAAATTTTCAGTATCAAACTGAAAAATATTTGCAGAAGAAAAATAAGCCGGACGGTTCTTACTTTTATAGACAACAACCTGTTCTTCATAATTCTTATTAAAAATTTTATCAGCAACCGCACGAATTTTTTCAAAAATATGATTTACACATGGTTTTAAGACTCCTTCGTCTTCATAACCCGGAACATTATAAAATATTTTCGCTTTTTTACCTAAATCTATTATATTTAAATTCTTTTGAATTTCACTTCCGACAGATACCGCCTGCCTATCAGTACTATATGGAAGAAAATGCGAAAGAACAACTAATGGTTTGCCGTTTTTGTCTTTCATTACAACACCAACAGAATTACAGCTGGCAAGAGCGTCTGTATAAACGGTATTAACACCGTCAGGAGCAATTCTTGCTGTTTTAGTCTCATTCATACCAACATGAACAATACTTTTATTGCCGCGGGCAATCTGCCTTGAAAGAACCATTTCAGGCATTGATTTAAGATTTTCTGAATTTGTTTTTGCTAATATCGAACGTAATGGCAAAATTTTTCTTGTTAAATTTTGTATTGACATCTTTTAACCTTTACTTACTACAATCTGACATCAATAAAACATGTAAAGATTAAAAATTGCCCCTCTAGTCTTCATCAAGACTCAAAACTGCCATAAAAGCTTCCTGAGGCACTTCTACACGGCCGACAGACTTCATACGTTTTTTACCTTTTTTCTGTTTTTCAAGCAGTTTACGCTTTCTTGTAATATCACCGCCGTAACATTTATCAAGTACGTTTTTACGCATTGCTTTTATATTTGTTCTCGCAATAACTCTTCCGCCAACGGCAGCCTGAACAGGAACTTCAAATAACTGACGGGGAATTATTTCTTTTAATTTCGTTGTAAGTTTTTGACCTATATAAAAAGCATTATCCTCATGGCAAATTACTGAAAGAGCATCAACAACTTCACCGGCAAGCATTATATCAAGCTTCACGAGTTTTGAACGTTTGTAGTCACAGAATTCATAATCCATGCTTGCATAACCTTTTGAACGGGATTTAAGCTGATCATAAAAATCTGTTATAACTTCACTTAAAGGAATCTCATAATCAAGACTTGCTCTTATTTTATCAAGGTAAGCCATATTTTTGAAAATCCCGCGTTTTGACTGTGCAAGCTCCATCAAAGTTCCTACGTATTCATTAGGTGTAATTATTTGAACTTTCACATAAGGTTCTTCAATATAATCTCTGACCTGTGCCGGCGGAAGATTGGCAGGGTTATCGATTTCCACCATCTCACCGTTTGTTTTGTAAACCCTGTAAACAACGGAAGGTGCCGTTGTAACCAAATCCAGATTATATTCTCTTTCCAGACGCTCCTGAGCTATTTCCATATGCAGCATCCCTAAAAATCCGCATCTAAATCCGAAACCTAAAGCACTGGATGTTTCCGGCTCAAATGTTATACTGCTGTCGCTTAGTTTCAGTTTTTCCAGAGCTTCTTTTAAATCCGCATAATCTTCATTATCAACAGGATACATTCCTGAAAATACCATAGGCAAAGCTTCTTTATAACCCGGAAGAGGTTCTTTTGCTGAATTTTCAACCGTCGTAAGCGTATCTCCGACAAATCTCGTTAATTCTTTTATAGAACCGGCGAAATATCCAACATCACCACAAACAAGTTCATCAACCTGAACCCTTGCTGGTGTCTGATAACCAAGTTCAATAACATCATACTCTTTACCGGATGCCATAAATTTAACTTTATCACCGAGTTTTATTTTTCCGTCTATAACTTTGAAGAAACAGAGTGTTCCGAGATACGGATCATATGCACTGTCAAAAACCAGAGCTCTCAATGGTTTATCAGAAGTATCAACAGGCGGTGGAATTAAATCGACAACAGCTTCCAAAACATCTTCAATCCCTTCTCCGGTCTTTGCACTGACAGGAATTGCAAGAGAAGCGTCAATCCCTAAAACTTCTTCTATTTCAGCCTTTACAGCTTCAACATCAGCAGATGGCAAATCAATTTTGTTTATAACAGGAATAATCTCAAGATTTTGTTCTGCCGCAAGGTAAACATTCGCAAGCGTTTGTGCCTCAACACCCTGAGTTGCATCAACTATCAGCAATGCCCCCTCACACGCAGCCAGAGAACGTGATACTTCATAAGAAAAATCAACGTGCCCGGGAGTATCAATAAGATTCAAAATATAATCCTTACCGTTTCTTGCCTTATAATTCATTCTTGCGGAATTTAACTTAATTGTAATCCCGCGTTCGCGTTCAATGTCCATAGAATCCATAATCTGATCCTGCATATCACGCTGGGCAACGGTTCCCGTTTTTTCAAGAAGTCTGTCGGCAAGTGTTGATTTTCCGTGATCAATATGTGCTATTATACAAAAATTTCTTACATTCTCTTTATACTTCATAACCTTATTATATTTGAAAAACCATCAACTGCAATAATATTACTTATAAAAGCGTAATATTTTTCGACAATAATTATTAATAATATTTCCGTTTTTATTTTTTTGATGTATAATTTTTTTGTTGGAATTTACGGTTTATATAGTGAAAGTCATGATATATTTACAGCATTTCTAAAATACAATAAACAAAATGTAAAATGAGGCAAAAAATCGACAGGTACTACTATAACAACCAACTTTTAAAATCACATGCGGCGGAATTATGAAAGAAGATATTAAAAATAATATTTCGGAACTAATTGAGCTTATGAACATGCTCACAGAAGAAAAAAACTATATTGAAATTCTAAAAGGTTATTGCGAAAACAACCTTGAAAAATCGGATGATTTAAATAAAATCTATCCGATTATTGAAATTATATGCAGTATGCATGAAACAAATTACTCAAAGGTGAATACTATTCTATACGGTTAAGGATATCAAATATAGCAGAAGCAATTTTTTTATGCTCAACCTCTTCATAATGCAAGCCGTCTATTTTCGACGGTCTTGCAATTTCTTTCAAATCCAATAACTTACAATTTTCTTTTTCTGCTATTCTTTTATATATTACAGATAAATGTTTTGATTTTTCTATAGAAGTATGGTCAAACATTGCAGCAAAAAAGCTGTGCAAAATATCTTCACCTATTACAGAAGGAGAAACCAGTAAAATTTCTGCATCAGGAATTTTTGAGTGAACTATATTTACAAGTTTATTTATTCCTGCTTCAAATTCATCCAGTGTAACGTTATAAGCAAATTGCAAATCATTAATACCTATTGCAAGTATAACGATGTTTATATCCGGAGTCAGAAAAGAAGGAAGAATTTTATAGCCTGTTTCGTTAAATCCTGCAGGGTTATCACAAAAGGCTGTTCTATTGTTACATCCGGCTTCTATTACCTCAAAATTATTTTGTGCAAGTGTTTGTATAATACCGCTCCAGCGTATATTTTTATCGTACCTTCTGCCGGAGGATGGTATAAATCCGTAAGTATTGCTGTCACCGAAACACAAAACTTTTTTCATAGTATTTTATTTTTTTAAAATTTTTCCGAGTTTTTTAACAGTTTTAATATCTTCAACAGGCGATTTACCGGTAGTGGTAAGATAATTTCCTATCAAAATACCTTCAACGCATGTTTTAAGAGCTTTTTCCTGATTTTCTTCAGATAACCTCATCCTTCCGCCACAAAAACGCAAAACAGCTTTTGGATTCGCAATCTTAAAAACAGCAAGAGTTCTCAAAATATTTTCTTCATCAATTTTGTCATGATAATTCTCAAACGGAGTCTGCGGAATAGGCATAAGAATATTTATAGGGATACTGTCAGGTTCAATTTCCGCGAGTTCCATTGCCATTTCAATTCGCTGTTCAACAGTTTCGCCCATACCGAGAATTACTCCGCAGCAAAGTTCCATGCCATATTTTTTTACAAGTTTACATGTATTAATTCTGTCCTCGTACGTATGAGTAGTACAAACTTCAGGATAGTAAGAACGGCAAGTATTAATATTATGATGAAATCTTTTCAGCCCGCTTTTTGCAAGTTTTTGAGCCATTTCTTCATCAAGAATTCCGATAGAAGCACAGCTCTTAACCCCGTCAACTTTATTTAATTCTTCAATAAGATTAACAACTTTATCAAAATCTTCTTCCGCCGGATTTTTACCGGATGTAACGATTGAAAAGCGGTCTGCTCCAAAACTTTTTGCTTCTATAGCCGCATCAATAACTTTATCCGCCGGCATCAAAGGATATGTTTCTATATCAGTTCTATAATAAGAACTTTGAGCACAGTATTTGCAATTTTGTGAACATTTTCCGTTTCTGGCATTTACAATAGAACAAAATTCAATCTCATCGCCGACATATTCGGAAGCTTTTTTTAAAAGCTTATCCAAATCCGTATTATAGAGATTAATAAGTTCTTCTTTTGATAATTTCAGGGTATTCATTTTTATAATATTCTTTCTTATCTGATTTGAACAGGCATAATCAGGCATACAAAATCTTCATCACTGTTAGGTCTCAAAACAGTAGCTGAAAGACTTGTATTCAGTCCGATACAAACATCGTCTCCGTCAATTTTCTTTAAGGCGTCGAGAAGAAACTTGTAATTAAAAGCAATAGCCAAATCTTCATAATTATAATTTATAGCAAGTTCTTCTTCAGATTTACCTGAATCAGGAGTATCTGCTGTCAGTTTTAACAGGTTATTAGTAAATTCAAGTTTCACAATACTTGTTTTGTCATTAACCATAATAGCAACACGTTCGATTGCCGAAATAAGTTGTGAAACATTAACCTGAGCTGTTTTCGGGCTTTCAGACGGAATAAGCTGATTATATTTTGGAAACTGACCTTCCAAAAGTCTTGAAATTGTAGTAGTTTTTTCTGATTTAAATATAATTTTTGTTTTTTCAGTATAAATTTTAACGGAATCTTCTTCTATATAAGAGCTTATTCTGATAAATTCATTGAGAGCTTTAGAAGGTATAATCAGTTGTTGAGATTTACCTTCCGGATTTTTAATTTTTTCTCTGACACGGGCAAGTCTGTTACCGTCTGTAGAAGCAATTTCAAGAACTTCGTTTTGAATATCGCAAACAATCCCTGAAAGAAGATTGCTGGTTTCATAACTAGCAGCTGCAAAACCAGCCTGTTCAACAGCTTTTGTCAATGGTTTAATTTCTATTTCCAGGCAATCAGCATCTGCAGTTTCTACATTATATACTTCAGGAGGAAATTCGTTTGCTGAAATACCGATAATATCAAATTTCGAGTTTTGACAGGTTATGTTCACCGTATTTGTATCAGGAGCCATTTCAAAAGTTATCAGTTTATTGCCGAGTTTAGAAACAATTTCTTTTAAAGTAGAAGACGGAAGTGTTATTTTACCTTCTTCTTCAACCTGAGCATCAACAAGAGCTATTACTGTCAAATCCAAATCTGTTGCAATTAGTTTGATTGTACCTTTATCAATGGTTTCAATATAAATGTTAGCAAGAACAGGCTGTAAAGCTTTATTACTGGCAGCTTTTTCAACAATATTTATACCGTTATACAAATCCTCTTTTTTTATTACAAATTTCATATCCCTTAACTCCTTTTAAATTATCTTCTATAAGAGTTATTATATAATAAAGATTAAATAAACCCGACACTTTATGAATAAATATTTACCTAAATAAAACAATCTTCTTTTTAAAGTTTTCTATTTATTAATTATTATATTATATATTTATATATAAAAAATAATAATAGTAATAATAAGAGTCAATTATTTGTAGAAAACTTCTGAAACTATTGTAGGAAGCTGGTTTTCGAAAAAGTTTGTCTGTAGAAAACTTTTTAAATAAAAGTAGAAAAATTTTACCTGTTGTAGAAAACTATTTTTAAAATAAAAAATAATGTAGAAAACAAAATAGTTTTCTACCGTATTCTACAAAGTTTTCTACAGTTTATTGATTTAGATTCATTAACTATATTTTCTCTTCACAAAAATATGAAACGGTTGTAAAATTATCATATATGTACGAGATAAAAAAACAGATTTATTTAGACATGACAAAGAACCAAAAAGCTGCATTGTGCAATTTTTTGAGGGCCTTGGTGAAAAAATCTCCCGAACTAAGCAGTGAAGAAATTCTAGACAAATTTATTGATGATGAAAGATACTATCTGGAAATTAATGCCTCCAGATTTGAATTTATTGCAGATATAATTGATGATAATCAATTTTTGAAAGATACCGAATTGTTTATAAAAGAGTGCAGGAAATATTACGACTATAAAAAAAAGCAGGAACCTATAATTCAAGCCCAGAAAGAGTTTGAAAAAAAGAAACGAAAGTTTTTGCAGGAAGTTAAAATGAGTAAGGAAGAACCTACCAAAAAACAACTATACTATTATGAAAAATTATGTAAAAAATATAATATAGAAAGAGTAAATTTAACTTCAAAGTTGCAAGCACGTAATGAAATTGATAAAATAATACAAGAACATTCACACGATAGTGACAATATTTTTGAATAGAGATGCGAAAGGTTTGTTTTGGTATGGAATTTGATTCAGTAAACGATTTTAAAAGAAATTTTACAAGAGTCTATCATGGAGAAGTTGTTCCGGCTCTTGCTCCGTTTGAAAAAAAACGAAGAGATATTATAAGAAATTTAACTACAATAGGAATTGTTGCAGGAGTTTTACTTTTTTTAGCTGTGACATTAATTCCTTCTGATGACGCAAAAATTTTTGTTGCCGTAGCTATTATATTTTTAGTAGTGATAGTTTTCGGATGGATGCAAAAAGATTTTGAGAAAAATTTGAAAAAAAGTATTCTGCCGGTATTATTGAGGGCGTTTGGTAATTTGCAGTGGACACAGCTTCCGGTTGTGCAATCCGATGAAATAAGATTATCAAGAATTTTTTCCAGATGGGAATATCATGATAGCGACGATAATTTTTACGGAACTTATAAAAACTGTTCCATGAAAATTTCTGAAGTCGAGTTGTTTTATTATACAAGAGATTCAAAAGGTCGCCGGCAAAAACATACCGAATTCAAGGGAGCCATTGTTACTATTGATGTTGGTAAGAATTTTACAGGACATACCATTGTCAGAAGACGGGGGTTTTTGCTTAATGATAAAGTTTATGAAGAAGTTAAACTTGAAGATCCTGAATTTTCAAAACAATTTTTTGTTGATTCAAATGACCAGATAGAATCAAGAGTTTTGCTCACTCCGGCTTTTATGGAAAGGTTTAAATGGATAAAAAATGCATTCGGAGCCCAGCATGCAGAATGTTCGTTTAAGAATCAGCAAATTATGATTGCTCTTTCCACATATAAAGATTTGTTTTCTCTGGGTTCTCTTTTTAAGCCTGTTGATGATACAAAACAGTTTATGACATTTTTAAATGAAATTGTTTCTATATATGAAATGATTGATTATTTAAAGGTTACGGATAAAACAGGATTGTAATAAATGAGCATACAGGAAATTGTCAAAATTTTAACTGACAGCGGAATAGAAAAGCAGGAAGCTGATGTTGAGGTAAAAATGCTGATAGAGCATTTTGCCGGATACGGCGTAAAAGAAATTATTATGGGTAAAAAACTTGATTCCGCTAAACTTGCCTTAGTAAGAGAAAAAGCTGAACTCCGGGCAAAAACACATTGGCCGATACAGCATATAATAGGTTTTGCAGATTTTATGGGTGAAAAATTTATCGTTAACCCGTCTGTGTTGATTCCGAGGGATGAAACAGAATTTCTTGTAAGATGTGCTATAGAAAAGATAAATAAATACAATTTAAAAAAAGCTCTGGATGTAGGAACAGGCAGCGGATGTATTGCGTGTATGATTGCAAAAAATACGGACTGTCAGATAATAGGACTTGATATATCGACGGATGCTTTAAATACTGCACTTGATAATGCTTCGCGGCTTAACCTTTTTAACAAAGCTATTTTCAGAAAATCGGATATTTTTTCAAATGTAAAACCCGGAGAAAGTTTTGATATAATTGTCTCCAATCCCCCTTATATTCCGCCCTCTGAAAAAGCAAATATACAAAAAGAAGTAACATTTGACCCTGAAATTGCATTATTTACGAAAGACGAAAAAGGTTTGGAATTTTATGAAAAAATAATAGCAGGGGCACCTGAAGTTTTGAATAAAGGCGGTTTTCTTCTTTTTGAACTCGGGATAAATCAATCTGAATATGTAAAAGAATTGATGAGCAAAAATTTTGAAGAAATAGAAATAACAAAAGATTTGGCGGGAATAGACAGAGTTATTTCAGGAAAGTTGATTTATTAATAATAATCCCGAAAAATACTGATGCATTTAACCTGTTCTGTTAAACTTATTATGGAGTATGCCCTTATTACCTTTTGAGTGAAACAACAATACTGCGGGATGAACATTCACAAAAGGAAGTGACAGAATGTGATTGTTAATACAGAAGAACCGGCAATAATCTTATTGATACTGCTGGTTCTAAAATCACATTAAGCGGGCATTTTATGGTGCAAGGTGGAACTTGCTCCGCCCTTATTTATATTATAACTTATTTTTTAGAAAATTCAATCTTTCTAAATAGTTCATTAATAGTTATTTTTTAGCGGATTTATCGGCAAGTTCGGAATCCACACGCAGGAATACCGGTGTTATATCTTCTTTTGATATAAGCTTACCTTCTTTTATATTCTCGTCTGTTATATCGTCTAATTTTACGTTCAAATCAAACGATAATTGTTTTGCCATTGACTGTGCAATATTCGGACAATACGGATAAATTAAAGCACTTACTATGCACATAACTTCCAGAACGGTTGTTAGTACCTGTCCGCATTCAGCCATTTTTTCTTCTTTAGCCAGAGTCCAAGGTGCATTGTCGGTTACAAATTTGTTAGTAAGGTCAACGACCGACATAATTTCCTGAGCTGCTTCTGCTATTTCAAAATGATTAAAGTGGTTTTCAACAATCTTAACTGTTCCGAGGGCTTTTTTCACAAGTTCTTTTGAACCGGAAACAAGTTCGTAATTTTTAGGCTGGACAACACCGTCAAAGTATTTTACAAGCATTGACAAAGTTCTGTTTAATAGGTTCCCCATACTGTTTGCAAGATGTGCGTTAACTTTTTCTTTGAAATCTTCATCGGAATAGTTGCCGTCACGTCCGCAAGGTGCTGATGTTGCCATATAATATCTGAAAGCATCAGGTTCTTTCAGTTCAAAAGTTTCCAGAACAGATGTAGGAGAAATTACATTGCCGAGCGATTTTGACATTTTTGTTTCGTCAATTGTAATCCAGCCGTGTGCAAAAATATGTTTCGGCAAAGGAAGTTCCAGTGCTAGCAAAAATGCAGGCCAGTATATGCTGTGGAATTTAAGAATATCTTTCCCTATAACATGTACATCTGCAGGCCAGTATTTTTTGAATGCTTCTGACGGAGTTTCCGTATCATAGCCGATAGCTGTTATATAATTTGACAGAGCATCAATCCATACGTAAATTGATTGTTCAGGGTCGTCAAGAACATCTATGCCCCATTGAACATTTGTTTTTGCACGGGAAACGGAAATGTCCTGAATGTCTTCAAGCTGATTTAAAACTTCATTTGCTCTGAATGAAGGAACGATAAAATCAGGGTTATCTTTGATGTGTTTAATAATGGCATCTTTATATTTTGAGAGTTTGAAGAAGTAGTTTTCTTCTTTTACAACATCCGGTTTTTTCATATGATCAGGACAAAGTCCGTCTTCTGTTAAATCTTTCGGGTTAAGGAAACATTCACAACCCGAACAGTAAAGACCTTCATATGAATGTTTATAAATGTCGCCTTTTTCAACAAGTTTTTTGAATATTTTTTGAACGGTTTTTTCGTGTTCTTCATCCGTTGTTCTTATAAATTTGTTGTAGTTAATGTCAAGAGCCTTCCAAGCATCTTTGAATTTTTGAGCATTTTCGTCGCAGAGTTCTTTTGGAGTAATTCCTTTTGCTGCCGCAGTTTTTTGAATTTTTATACCGTGTTCATCCGTACCTGTCAAAAAGTACATATCGTTTGTTCTTTGTGAATAGTGTCTTGCAATTATGTCTGTTAATATTTTTTCGTAAGCGTGTCCGATATGAGGAGCTCCGTTTACGTAGTCAATCGCTGTTGTTATGTAAAATTTATCCATTCTTATTCCTCTTTCTTTATACAAAAATTTTAACATAAAAACTATTTCTTACGTTGAAAAATCATGTAAGATGTACCGCCTTTTATATAATTTATTTCTTTATAATCTTTTTTTACGGTATTGCAAAAATTAAATGCATAGCTTGAACATATATATTCAAAGTAGTAATCCTTTGTACTTTGGTTATTGAAAATAACAAGAGTCGGTTGTTCTTTGTTCAAAATATTTATAAAATTTTCCTCGCCCATTGATTCCTGATAAAGCGGAAGGAGTGAATTGTAATAATCGTCGGATTTAATATTGTTTTTTGATAAAAAGTTCAGTAATAAACCTTCCGGATAAATCAGAGCCTGTGTTCCTTTTTCGTAGTTATTAAGCAGGGACAGAACATGATTTGCGGGTTCCGCCTGATGTTTGTATGTGAAAATAGTTCCGTGCGGGGAGGATATTTTTCCGTTTAAAAATGTTCTTTGATAAATATTTGAATTTAGAAAACATAAACTTATTACTGAAATAAAAATTGCAGCAATATTCTGGTATTTATTGCATACAAAGGAATATAAAACTCCAAAGAAAGCAATCAGAATAACCGGTGCGTAAAAATTTCCGTAATTTAAAGGAGTTAATCCCCAGAAAGATTTTAAACTGACAGAGACTGCGGAAAGTATTAGTAAAATCAGTGATATGTCAGTTTTTACTTTTTTAAATCCGCAAACAGCAAGTATAACTGTAAGCGGGATTAAAAATACAAAAACTTTCGGGTCGCATAAGAAATATTCAATTATTGCAAAAACGGTTATCAAAGTAACGGAAAGTGTTTTATTTTTGTCAAAGAGTCGGTAGCTGAAAAGCATTCCGGTGAAAGGAATACCGGTTTTTAATAAACTTATTCCCCATACGGGAAGAGCTTTAGGGTGGAAAAATACACCCTGTGTCATATAAAAATATTTGAGTGTTTCCGCATTCATAAGTTTTTTTATTTCTTGCACGGCCGTTATTAAATGTTCAGTTCTTAAACCCTGTAGAAATAAGATTCCGAAGCAGATTACGGGAAAAATAAGAAAAGATGTTATAAAGTTAAGTATAATAGTCTTGTTTTTTGAAAATATAGCGACAAGAAATAATATTCCCGCATAGATTACAAATTCGTATTTGTTTGCAACAGCAAGGCCGGCAAGCAGTGAAGATATATAGAAAAAGTTAGACCTGCCTTCTTGACAGTATCGGATTAAGAAGTAAAGAGAATAGATAAAGCTTAATGTTCCGTAAAGCATTGACCAGCTGTAAGGGAAAGTGAAATTAAAAAGATTTGTGGAACATACACCGGTTGCAATAGCAAAAAATGCGATAGCAAAGCTTAACGGAATATTAAGGAATTTTTTTGCGATAAGATATATTCCGCTTACTATACCTAAAGAACATACGGCTCCTGAACAATAAAGAACAGCAAGATTAACTGAGAAAATTTTATATAATAATGCATTCAAGAGATAGGAAAAAGGTCCGTAAATATTGAATAAATCTTTATAAAGAACTTTTCCTTCCAGAATTCTTTCAGGATAATAAACCTCTCTTCCGACATCAAAAAGAATATTTGTATAGTGTCCGGTGAATATCATAAGGGCAATAAAACAAAGCAGCCACAAAATGATAAGCGGTTTATTTTTTAAATAAAAGTCTCTCATAATCCCCCTCTTTTATTAATAAAATGTAACAAATAAACGGTCAAAAAGCAATTAATGGCCGGCAAAAAACTTTATATACATGTGTAAAAGGCTGGAGAAATTGTTATGTTGTCACCGGGACTTGTAAATAACCTTGATAATCTTGCACGTGAAGGCATTATAGATTTTGATGCGGCCTCCTTTATTCTGGGAACAAAACCCCGTTATATAGGTAACCCTACATATCAACAGCTTCCGCTGCCTGATATGTCAGATGTTGATACAAGCAATCTTAAACAGCCCGAAAAAGACGAAATGCATTATACACATAATGAAGCACAAGATTTGAAATCAAAGAATCCGTTATGGAAAAAAGCTTTATTTGCCGTTGTTGCCGGCGGTTTATTAATTTTTGGAGGCCGCAAGCTTATTAAATTGAAGCCCGTACAAAATTTAATAAATAAGTTTATGAATCTGTTTAAAAAGAAAACGCCATAACAGTTTAAATTATTGGTTATTTCCTTAAAAAGACTGCGGAGCTGCAATTTTTGTTTGAACATTCAGGTTCCGCATGAATGGAAATGGTGCAGTTTTGAAGTTCATTTTTTATCTTATCTTCAATACGGTCGCAGATATTATGGCAGTCAACCAGAAGCATTTGTTTCGGGAAAATAAGTGTTATCTCAATTTTTCTGTCAGGTCCCGAACGCCTTGCTCTCAAATCTTTGTAGCCCAAAATATTATTATCGGTTGAAGCTATAATATTTTCAATCTTTTTCAATTCATCTTCCGGCAAAGAGCCGTCAAGGAGATTATTCAGCGTATTTTTCGAGATAGAAAAACCTGTTTTTAATATAATAAGTGCAAAAACTATTGCAATAATCGGGTCAAGAATATGTATGCCGGTAATTTTTATAACAATAAGACCGGTTAATATACCCAGAGAAGTAAGTATATCTGTTCTTAAATGTTCACCGTCTGCATATAAAGAGACGGAATCAGTCTTTTTAGCTACATGAAAAAGATATGAACTTACCAGAAAATTTGCAACCACTGATATCGCCATAACCGCAATACCTAAGACAGATTCTGTTTCCATTGCGTAACCCAGAATAATTTTCTTTAAAGACTCATATATGATAAACATTGCAGCTGCAATAATCAGACCGCCCTCTATGAATCCTGACATGTCTTCATATCGTCCGTGTCCGAAAGGATGTCCTTTATCGGCGGGCTCTGATGATCTCATGACCGCAAAAAAAGTCAGAATAGAAGCGAAAAAGTCGCTTAATGAATGTATAGCTTCCGATATAATACTGATACTGCCGGATAAAGTACCGGCAATAAACTTAAGAACAATTATAACTGCATTTGAGGTAATTGAAAGCCCTGCAGCAAATTTTTTCTCCAGTATTTTTTGCATACCGGATATTATTGCATTTTTTTTAGTAAAAGTAAAGTTAAAATATACCCGATTGTCTAATATCTTTAATAAATGATTTAAGTTATAATAATAATTTGTGAAAAAAGAAGAAACGTAATTATTGGAGTTAATATGAGGAATATGGAAAACAAAACATTAAATTTGACGGAAAATGAAAGAATAATTCTTGAACTGTTGAAACAGGGGCTGGAAGATAAAGAGATTGCCGAAAAACTTGCAATAAGCAGGCATACCGTAAAATCGCACAAGAATAAGCTCATTCTTCTTAAATTAATATAATCTTTTCAAAGAAATAACTTTTTTCTTTGCTTCGGAATCAACTTTTAATGATTCCGTTATTTTTTGAACCGCTTTGTTTACTGTTTGGCTGTTTAGTTTAGTATTTTTTAAAAATTCAAAAGTTTTTTGCGGGTATTTCACGTAACACATTGATATAGCCCACGCCGTTGCCATTTTTGCGTAATAACCCTCATGTTTTACCTGTTCAAGAAGATTTAATACGGTATCAATGTATTTATCGCATATGTAATAGTCAAGCAGAATTACAACGGCGAACCTCACCTCGTACTCTTTTTTTGAATGCAGATAAGGTTTTATAAATTCAAGAAAATTCTCTTCTCTTCCTTTTACAAACTTTAAACCGCAGCAAAAACTGTCACAAACGGACCAGTTATCAATTTTCGTGATAAAGTTTTTTATATATTTTTTTATAACTTTATCGTCATCTTTTACAAGTCCGATAATCATTCCCTGCAGCATTATTTCTTCAAAATATTGTAAATTGTTTTCCTGAAGAAATAATGTTCCGCTGTTTTTGTAAATTTCTCTTGCAAATTTCCGCAATACGGGAAGTCTTACACCTAATATTTTTTCTTGTTCTGTTGTTGGAAGCAGGGCTGATGAAAATTTTTTATATTTTTCATCAGATTCTTTTAAAAGTCTTTTCTGTATATCTTCTTTACAGTAAGACATGGCATTTAATCCTTTTCCAGTAAAATAACGGCATTTGCTTCTATGGCAAGTTCCTGTCCGACTGCATCAAGGTTTTCTTTTGTTTTTGCTTTTATAGATAGTCTTTCCGGTTCTATTTCAAGAATCCGGCAGAGAACCTCTTTCATTTTCGGAATATACGGCATCATTTTGGGTTTCTGGGCAATAATATTACTGTCAATATTTTCTATTTTCCAGCCGAGATTTTTGATTTTTTCATAAACTTTAGTTAATAAAACTGTACTGTCGATGTCTTTATATTTTTTGTCAGTGTCAGGGAAGAGTGTTCCAATATCGGACAGAGCCAGAGCTCCGAGCATTGCATCAATAATTGCATGAATCAGTACATCAGCGTCGGAATGCCCGAGGAGTCCTTTTTCGTGTGTAATTTTAACCCCGCCGATGATTAAATCTCTGCCTGACGTAAGTTTATGAATATCATACCCCGTGCCTATTCTGAACATATAAAACCTCTTTCTTTGTATATATTATATCACGTAATTACAATGTTATACAGTTATAAAATGTAAATACATTGGTGTAGTAATTAATCATTGCAATTAATCTTTAATAACCATAAAATCAGCAGGTAATTCTTGCTCTACCATTTTGAAAAACTCTGAATAATTTAATCCGTATGCTCGTAATACTTGTGTAATAGTTGTAAACTTGGGGTTCAGCGGTTTGCCGGACTCAATGTCGTTTAATGACGAAGTCGGAATTGAATATTCATAACAGAACAATGTTAAACTCTTACCGGTTTTTTCTCTTAATTTTTTAAGAACTTTGCCAATAGCTGTTGATAACAGTTTTTCATTTTCCGCTTGCATAAATTTTATAATAGTTCTATTTTATTTTTACCCATCCGAGCGTACGGATACCTGAAAGGATATTTTTTATGGTAGTAAAAATATTTTAACAAGTATAGCCATATTGAGCAGAAAAAATATTATTTAAAAATCAGAAACGGGGCGGGGGTAAATCCCCGCCTCCCGGTTTTACTGGCTTATGCAGCTGTTGAGGTATTCAATCGTACTGACTTTTTCATCATACAGGTATTTTATAAAATCCAAATATGACTGGTCATATGATGTTATTACAAGATTAATCTCAAAACCGTCCGTACAAAACGGTTCGTAATCATATACAACGTAACTGTTGTATTTGCTTTTCCATTCCTTGCGTTCTACACGGCTGTTGTTTTCTTCTACGATGTCTTCAAGCCATGCAACAATATCTTTATTTACATTTTTCATTTCCAGGCGGTTGTACCTGTTACAATCGTGATAATTATTTCCGGTCAACATAAAAATACTCCAAAACTTATATTGTGATTGTAAGTCTTTTTGCAGTCCGAATAATCCCCTTTAAGTCTAAGATAAGATAGTATTATACGGTAATTTTTTATTGCATTTTTACATCCCGTATTATAAAATGGCACCTGTGGAAGAAAGGGGTAAACTATGAGTGAAGACTGCATTTTTTGTAAAATAATTAACGGAGATTTCGGAACGGAATTTGTTTACGAAAACGAACATCTTGTTGTATTTAATGATATTAATCCGAAAGCTCCGGTACATATGCTTGTTGTTCCGAGGGTTCACGTCGCATCATTAAATGAACTTGAAGACAAAAATCTTATGGGAGAACTTCTTGCAGGTGTGAAAAAGGCTGCGGAAACAGCCGGATTAAAATCATACAGAACCCAGATTAATACAGGTAAAGAAGCCGGTCAGGAAGTTTTTCATTTGCACATTCATGTTATGGGGAAAAAGTAATTTTATTTAAAGAAATGTAAATTTATAAAAATTTTTTCTAAAGAAAAGATTTAAAACCTCCGTTACATATTTCGTAGTATGTCACGGAGGTTTTAGTAAAAATGAGTGACGAAATTTCTTCAAACAGTGCTGATTTGTATAATAAATTAAGTGCAGCAATCGGCAAACAGAGCGGTAAAATCTCGGAATCAGCCGAGCAAGTTAACTTAAGTGTTTTTAAAGACAACGACCCTATAAAGGGCAAAATACAAGATGCACTTTTAAAATTCCGAAGAAATAACGGCAATAATGAGATTTCTTCTTTGAATAAACCTGCAGAAAACCATATAAATCCTGATGGCTCCGGTACAAAAGTTACACAGAAAACCGACAAAAACGGCAACGTAATCACTGAAACCGTCACAATGGGTCCGGGCGGAAAGGTTCTAAGTAAAAATTCAATGGTGAAAAATAAAAACGGTAAAATGATAAACAACACTACCACGTCTTACACATATGACAAGAGCGGAAAACTTCAAAAAACACAAACCTCCATCATAAACAGTAGTGGTATAAGAACACAGGAAGACCTTTACGGTTCTGACGGCAAAGTTCAACACCGGAAAGAAGAACTGACAACTTTTAAAGGCGGAAAAAAATTAAAAAGTAAAGCTGAAACAGATTTTAATTATATGAACGGTAAACTTTCTTCCACCGTCAAAAAAGGAACAGATATAGAGGGGCATCCATATGAGGTAATTAATAACTATGAAGAAGACGGAAATACTTTGAAAAATCGTTCTTATAGTTATTATAAAAGAGGAGCCTTACATAAAGATTATTATGAAGGAGAAAACCTGACAAACCGAACTCAGGGCGGGCTGCCTTCCACAAGAGTTGTTTATGAAGAAGACGGCAAAACAGTTAAAGAAACAATTAAAAATGAATTTGACGAAAACGGAGTTCTTATAGGCCGCGAAAAATATGATAAAAACGGTAATTTAATAGAAAAACATGACTTCTCAAAAGTTGACGGTCACTTTGATACCGCATATCAGATAGGTAAAGGCGACTGTTATCTTCTTGCCTCAATAAATGCATTAAGCCAGACCGAAGAAGGTCAGGAAATTTTACGCCAGAATATAACGGAATCCGTTAACGAAAACGGTGAAAAAGTTTATACAATTACTTTCCCCGGAGCAGAAATAGCCCGAGACTCTCTTATTAACGGTACCGGCGAAGTTAATATGGGCAAACTGCCTGCAGACAAAGTTCATATACAAGGTTCTTATACAGTGACGGAAGCCGAACTTGAGGCTGCTGCAAAACGTGCAGGAAAAGACTATTCCGCAGGAGATAAAGATGTTCTTCTTTATGAAATTGCCTACGAAAAATACAGAAAAGATGTGGCTCAAACAATAAAGGATAATAATATCAATCCCAGAAAGACACAGTATATTGCAGGACTCGGCATTGCGAATGTCTCCTCTGAAGATAAATTAAGCGGCGGCAATGCTGCGGAAGCAACCTTTATATTAACCGGACGTCAATCCGATACATATATACCTCCGCATCCGCAAAAAGCACCGACCTGTTATATTGATGCAGATATGAATATGCATGTTACTGATGAATCAGGCAATCTTGACAGTGATTTTAACGAGAAAGCAATGGCTGTTATGGTTAATAATAAACCAAACAATGATGTTGACGGAATGCTTGCTGATTTAAGAGAAGATTCCCGCGACGGTAAAATAGATAACTATGCGGCCACCGCAGGATTTACAGTGTCTTCACAGGAAGTGAATGGTCAGGTAATTAGCGGCGGCGGGCATGCTCTTATAATAGTAAAAGTTACTGATGATGAAGTTGTCCTTTCTAACCCGTGGGATCCTGATACAAATATTACCATGACAATAGATGAATTTAAGAAAGCTGCAACACTGGTTACCTGTATAGAACTTAACCCGCAGGAACAAGCACAAAGCAATCAAAATAATTCTAATGACACCGGCGGAAAAATACAATCACTGCTGTCACGCATAAATTCTCAACAGCCTTCAAGGCCGGCTTTAACATCAGAACAAAGAGAAAATTTAATTTCCTTTGCTCACAGATATATTGCACAACACGGAATCACTCCATCTAAGGCGAATGTCCAAAAAATTCTGAATGCACTAAGAGAGCTTAACCCAGATGCCGTAAAAACAGAAAACGGAGAGATGTATCTGGATGCAGGTACAGAGATTAACCTTCCGGATTTCGATGACATATAAAAAGAAAGAGAGGTTTATTCCTCTCTTTTTTATTGTATAATTTGTAAGAGGTTTTTACTTTATTTTTAGAAAGGGAATTAATAGATGAAAAACGGAATTGAAAACGGATATTACCACGAAATTACACCTGCCGGTTTCGGTATTGCTATAAAAGCTGGAAAAGTTTTATTTTCTGATAAATCAGACTTTCAAAAAGTTGAAATTTTTGAAACGGATTCTCAATTAGGCAGAGTTTTAACCCTTGATGACTTAATGATGACAACAGAAGGTGATGAGTTTCATTACCACGAAATGATTGCACACATTCCTATGATGCACCATAAATGTCCTAAATCGGTTCTTGTCATAGGCGGCGGCGACGGCGGCACAGTGAGAGAAGTTTTGAAACACAAAACGGTAGAACGAGTTGTTTTGTGCGAAATTGATGGTATGGTAATTGAGGCTTGTAAAAAATATCTTCCTACCATTGCCTGCGAGCTTGATAACCCGAAAGTAGAAATCCGTGTTGCTGATGCTATTGAATATATTAAAGATAAAAAGAATGAATTTGATATTGTTCTGATAGATTCTACAGACCCTATGGGCCCCGGGGAAGGTTTGTTTACGGAAGAATTTTATACAAATGTAAAAAATTCTTTGAAAGAAGGCGGTATCGTTGCTGCTCAATCTGAAAGTCCTGTTGCTAATAAAGAAGAAATCAAAAAGATGTATAATTTGTTGAAAAAGGTTTTCCCTGTATGTTCAACATATACCTCAAATATTCCTACATACCCGGGTGGTTACTGGGCTTGGGCATTTTGTTCAAAGGATGTTAAACCGCTTTCATATTTTGCAGAAGACCGTTATGAAGATATTGTTAAATCCTGCAAAATTTATAACAGAGACTATCACAATGCAAGATTTGCTCTTCCGAATTATTTGAAAGAACTGTTATAGTTTCAATATACAATAAAGCAGAGAAATTATCCGTTATAAAAGTATGTATATGAGAGGTTTTCTAACCTACAAAATACCTTCTAACGGATAATTTTTTGTTAAATTAAAATTTGTGTTGCAAAGATTATCCTGTGGCTGTCCGGCATAGCATCATTCTGGCAGTAAACATAGTTCAATATCAGTCTTAATGCCTGCCCTTTTATAAAATAATTTATCCCTGCAGTGTATTCGGTTCGTTGATTGTTGGCAACATCTCTGTTAGGGTCAAAAACGTCATATCTTGCAATCAGCTGAAGCTGCGGAATAATTTTATAGCCGATAGTATAATTAAAACCTGCAGCCTTATCGGCACTCACCTCAAATCCGTTGTAACCGTCAGCAATAGCATATTCAAAATTTGTCCATAATTTTTTATACTTATAGCCGACGTAAAAACTTCCTACAGCATAATCAATTTCATTATGTCCTGCGTTTAAACCGCCACCTATGATTAAACGGCCGAATCTGCCGTCGGTTTTGCCAAATGGTTTTACATCAACCCATCCGGTAAATTCCGCACCCGGAAACCAGCGTCTGAAATATCGGTCTGAACTGTTCAGGGCAAAGTTATAGTCGATAAGAGAATAATTCCCGACCAGACGCACTCCTAATGCTCGGTTGTTCCCGAAGGTTCTTGCAATTTGTGAACGGGTTACAAAAGGCAGAATATATGAACTTGAACCGCCTTCCTTACCAATCTGGTTTCTGGAATATCCCATAACTATTTTGTGATGAGGAATACTGCTGTTTACAATATAAGCATCCCCGATAAAACTTTGAAAAAAGTTTAAATCACTTTGTGGTATTGGTTTTACCATCAATTTAAAGTCATTTTTTGTGTGCCTGAAATTTCCGATAACACCTAGTTCTTCAAACCCTGAGTGATAATTATAATCGTAATCCGCACCTTCCCAGCCTGATATCATTCCGCCCTGATATGCTCCGAAAAACTGCACTTTCCCGATAGGACCTTTTTTAGGCGTAAATGTAAGTTCTTCTCTTAAAAGATAAGTCGGAACATCTGTTCGGGTAATATCTTTATGCATAATTTTCCCGAATAATGTATCTTCATCAATCTTGTTATCTCGATTTTTATCAAATATATTATCTAAACCACCCTGCATGGGAAAACCCTTATTCATTTCAGCATTGTTTTCCGGCAGTTCATCTTCAACTTCCTGAAGGTCAACATTATCTTCATCAATCGTATCAATATTATTTTCAGACCGCTCAAGATTTTTTGCAGCTTTATCCTCTTTTTCATCAGGAATAACAGGATTTTTTTGAACATTTTCATCAAGTTGTAAGTGTATAACATCCTGTTTGTTGTTTTCTTGTTCCTTATCGGATATATCAGCTGCAAAAACAAGATTTGCAGCTGAAAAAAGAAATACTATACATGCTATTCTGATAAGACAGTTCACAAATATTAATTATATCATAAAAAGCTTGCTTTTCATGATTTTTTTATTGTATATTTTTGGTATGACAAATGTAACAAAAACGACAAAAGTCGTAAAAACAACAGCCCCTATAGTCGAAGCCCTGAAACAAGCTTATGAAAACCCTACCTACCAGTTCCATATACCGGGACATACAAAAGGAAGCGGTTCTCTGCCTGAATTTAAAAAACTTATAGGCAGAAAAGCTTTGAGCGTAGATACAACTGATGAATTTGATAATCTCGGAACTCTTCATCCTGCAACAGGTCCTATAAAAGAAGCTCAGGAACTTGCTGCAAAAGCATTCGGTGCGAAAAAAACCTTTTTCCTGTTGAACGGTTCAACTGCCGGAAACCTTGCTCTTGCAATGGCGTTAACTAAAAAGGGACAGAAAATTTTAACAAATAGAAATTGTCATCGTTCTGTTTTGACTGGTATGATAATTTCCGGTGCAGAACCGTTATGGCTTATTCCTAAAAGATTTGAAGATTGGGGAATCTGGGGTAATGTTACTCCGGAAAGCGTTGAAGAAATGCTTAACACCCACGATGACATATCTATGGTTTGGATTACTAACCCTACTTATGAAGGGGTGGTTTCCGACATAAAATCTATTTCCGTAATTTGTAAACAACACGGTATTCCGTTAATTGTTGATGAGGCTCATGCATGTTTATGGAATTTTAACAAACATCTTCCGACGCCTGCCTTACAGTTAGGTGCGGATGCGGTTGTTCATTCTCTTCACAAAACAGGCGGCAGTATGAGCCAGAGTTCTATGCTTCATATTGCGGAAAATTCAATGATTGACGCGGATGCGGTTGAAAAAGCTTTGAAACTTTTGCATACGACAAGCCCTTCTTTGATGCTGCTTGCAAGTCTTGATGCAGCACGTGCAAATCTGGAAAGCTCCAGAGGCAGAAAACTTCTTCAACGTGCGATTAATAATGCAAAATATTTACGCAGTGAAATTGAAAAAATGGAACATATCCATGACCTGAAACCGGATTTCGGCTATATGACAGATGTGACAAAAGTTTTCATCAGAGCCGACGGACTTTCCGGAAAACGTCTTGAATCCATTTTGGAAATAGATTTTAATATAGAGGTGGAAAGTGCTTCCGATGCAGGTTTGTTGCTGCTTTCAAATATAGGAAACACAAAAGCGGATATGGAATATCTGGTTAAATGTCTTAGAAAAATAGATCAAACACATTATTCCGATATTTGTTATCTTGAAAATAAAAAACATATGCCAATGCTCACTCCTATTATCAAAATGAGTTTGCGTGACGCTTTTTATTCGGAAAAAGAAACTATTCCGAAAGACCTTGCCATAGGAAGAATTTCTGCTGAAGTTATCGCTGAATGTCCGCCGGGAATTGCAGTTTTACTTCCGGGAGAACTCATTACGGAGGCTCATCTGCCTTATTTAACGGATTATGATTTTCTTGAGGTTATTAAAAATTAACTAACCTATAAGTGTCATTGATTTTTGTACTCCGTATCGGATAAGGAAATAAGGATGTTTCTGATTTTTAGCAGAGATTTTGTAAACGAGATAAGCTCGTTTTCTGTCAAAAATTGAGCAAGAATACCGACCATTTTGTCATTTTTAGGTACAATTTCCTGATAAATTCTGCTGCCTTCTTTTGTCAGTTCGTAATGATTAACTTTAATCTCTGATGGTCCGTTTTTTACTTCTTTTATAAGTTTCTTTTTCTCAAGCCTGGCAAGTGTTTTCTCTACTGTAGCCTTATCTTTAACAAGTGTTTTGGCAAGCGTATTTTTGTCTATATGCGGATAGCATACAAGGGTGTCTAATACCACATATTCTTCCAGAGTGATATTATTTTTAACCTCCTGTTGAAAATAATTCTCAGCAAGATTGCGAAATATCTTTGCTGTAATTTCCAGCTGAAAACTCAAACTGTTGACGAAACGTGATGATTTCTCCATAGGTAACCTCTATCTTCTCGTATTTGTAATGTGTATATTTTTCTACCTATAGCATTTAATATTATTTTTTTAAAAGTCAACAAATTTTAAAATTTAATTTTACTGTTTTGTAACATTTTTTCTTGTAATTTTTCTAATAAATATATAAACTCTTCAATCTCACTATCGCTAAACTCGGCCAATACTCGTTTTCCTAACTGTCTGAAAGCTTCATTTGTTTCATCGTAAAGTTTTTTCCCCTGTTCTGTCAGAGATGTACGCTTAATCATCATGTTATTGTGAGTACTGACGATTCTGGTTATATAACCTTTTTGTTCCATATCATTAAGGATTTTTCCGACATGGGCTTTTCCTTTATAGACTAATTTTGACAAATCACTTTGTGATAAATCAGGATTTGACAATATTTGGCTTAATATTATAAATTCTTCTAAATCCAGAATACTTTTTACATAGTTTTTGTAATAACTGCGAGCCATTAATTCGGATATTCTGGCCGTTTCTGCAAGCTTGTACGGCAGTCCCTCAATAAACGGAACATTTTTTGTTCGGTCTTTTGCCATTTCATCACCTCTTAAACTTAAATAATAGCATTACTGAGCAGTTTAAGCAATAATGGTAGAAATTTCTACATGTAAACTTTTCTTCATACAATAAAAAATTTATTAAAGTTTTTATAAAAATTTTCCGATAGCAAAAACGTACTTAGTTTATCTAAGAGAGAGAAATTAAAAACAGAAAGGACGGATGTATGTCAACATCAATTTCGGCAGTAAATGCCGGCAGTTCCGCAGCAAGTGAAGCTGTAACTAAAAAATCCTCGTTAAGCAACAGCACAAAAAATGAACTTGAAGCACTCGGGATTACCGCAACGGATGGTATGACCGAATCTGAAGCCCGTCAAAAAATTGCGGAAGCTCGTGAAGAGCAAAATGCCCAAAACGGAGGAGAACAACAAGGAAACTCTTCGGAAAGTGAAATTCTGGCAGATGCGAAAACACTTGCAGCACAGGTAGGTGTATCTGTTGCAAGCGATGCGGATGTAAGCGAAATCCTTGATGACATTGGAGCAGAACTGGAAGTAATGTTGGAAGAGGCTGAAAATAATCCGGCTATTCTTTCACAGTTATCATCATTTTTGTCACAGCTTACAAATTTGGATGATCAATATGATAGTCTGCAAAGTGCTCAATCAAGCATGTATGCTGCAATGAACATGGTTTCAACCAATAACAAAATAGCATTAGGTTTAACATAGATCTTACTACACTTCATTAAAGCAAGGAAAGCACTTTTAAATTTTTTAAAAGTGCTTTATTTTTATTTTTTTAGTATAATAAGAACGAATCTACCTAGCGGTATCGTCTAGTGGTTAGGACGGGAGATTCTCATTCTCCAAACAGGGGTTCAATTCCCCTTACCGCCGATAATAAATATGTTGCTACAGTTTTAAGCGAATAAAACTGAATGTTATTTTATAATTATACAAGCGTGTACAGTTACTTAAATTTGAAAATTATATAATATGCCGATATAGCTCAGTTGGTAGAGCAACTCATTCGTAATGAGTAGGTCAAGGGTTCGAGTCCCTTTATCGGCTTTTTGCTATAGTAATTTAAGGAGTTTTGGTAAATAATGAAAAAAGTGAAGATTACGGTTTTAAAAACGACACTGGATAAAGAACTTGCTGCAGAATATGGTGTTGAAGGACTTGGTCCATGTCCGATGATGAAGGAAGGACAAATTTTTTATGCTGATTATTCGTGTCCTGACGGTTTTTGTGATGAAGCCTGGAAAGCTATTTATCAATATGTTTTTGCACTTGCTCATGGAGCAGGTAAGGAACTTTTTTACTATGGAGATTGGATAAAAACTCCTGGAATTGCGATTTGCAGCTGTAATGACGGTTTACGGCCGGTAATATTTAAGCTGGAAGCAACGGATGAAGAATCAACTATAAATTATGAACCGATAAACAGGGAATAACGAAGAGGTTCAATATTGACAAAAAAAATTCAGCAAATAGAATAGAATAGTATTCAATAAATCCTTTGGAGGAGTGCCAGAGCGGTTGATTGGAGCGGTCTTGAAAACCGTCGTACGTGCGAGCGTACCGTGGGTTCGAATCCCACCTCCTCCTCCATTTAAGCCACCTGTTAAAGGTGGCTTTTTTAGTGCGTTTTGGACATATAAACATTTCCGTAAATATACATCTAATATCCCTCTTGGGGACTACGTGGGGACTAATGCTGTTATTGTTTTTGAACAATTAGGTTTAATTTTAATCTTAATCTATAATTTTTACTAAGTTCTTAAGTTTATTATTGATGTCATATTGCTTTAAATAATATCCGCTTTCATCCTTGATAAAAGTTGTATGATTTGTATTTGTTGAAATTATTTGTTCTTCAGTTATATTATATTTACTCCAAGAATTTAAAAGGAATTTTTTGAACACTTTGCCATCCCATATACTCCAAGGACTTGAGCTTGAAAGACCATTTATGGGTAGTGAAAAAATAATAGAATGATCTTCTTGTTCTTCTATCATGTATTTAGGAACTCTGTTAAAGAGAGAATACTTATAGTTAATAACAGCACAAATTTCATCAAACTGAATGTTAGCCAAACTGATTTTATTATAACCAACAAATTTATCCTTAAAAAATTCTTTATGGATACCATTATCTTCAAAAATTACAATTATACCTATATCATTAAATCTCAAACTACAAAAACCATTATAAGTATCGTGATAGAAAAAATTTCTCTCATCTGGATATTTTAGTGTTTTAAATATAAAAATAGACCATGGTGTAGTATTATTAAAAATATATGGTTTATGCACAGACTGCAAGAAGAAATGTAACATTTCAAATCTGTATATATCATCTTTATTCAATATAGTACCATTGTTTGGTTTTTCTCTATTCATATACAAAAAAAACTCTTTATAATGAATGCCATAATATATTTTTGATATCCATTGAAATATTTTTAGTTCATCTAATTTTATGAATTGCTCATAGCCTAATTTAGCACTTTCAGATATCTGCTTTTCAATTTCTTGTAAATATTTAGTGTTGCATTCTTTACAGCATGGTACTTTCAACTGTTTATATGGTAAATCTGTACCATTTAATAATATAATGTGCTGATTCCATAAGTCATATTGTTTTTGTAACCATTTAGGAAAGACATGTTCTTCTGTTTTAGGATTGTTTTCACAAAATTCCTTTCCACAAATAAAACATTTTTCTGAACTTAATTGTAAATTAAAAACATTATCATTTTCCATACCAATATAATTCCTAGTGACCTAATATATTTGTACTTACATCTCAAATATTCTTTTAGATACTATCATAAAATTTTTACAGTTCAATTGATTGAAATTATCAATGCAACAAACCTTTCAAAATTTTATGTGCCATGAGAATCTCTTCTTCGCTTGCGGATTTGAGCATTGTGTAAATGTCAGATAATAGTTCATCTGTTGTTTTAATATGTGTTATATCCAGCATCTCCGCGACATCAACACCGAAAACTTTTGCATAATTTTCAACCAGTTCGGCTGACGGATAGTTCTTGCCAGTTTCAATACAACTCTGGTGCTTTGTTGCAATACCAACTTTTTCAGCTAGTTCTGATTGTTTTAAGCCATTTTTCGTTCTTAATTCCTGTATTCTTTTTCCAAGTAGTTTCTTTAATTCCATATCACAACCCCACTTTCATGTTATGAGGTCAACGATTCTTATAAACATTTTTTGAGGTTATACAGTTTGTAAATAATCGTTGTTTATTATAGATTAATAACAAATAACAAGGATTATTTATTGATAAATCCTTGTTAAAAATAGATAAAAAAGGCGGGTTATGAAAAATCAATATGCAGGTGATGTTGGTGATTATACAAAATTAGGTATTTTGCGAGGGCTTGAAAATGCAGGTTTCAGCATAGGTTTAAACTGGTATCTAACACCGGATGAACCCGAACACTCAAAAACTTTTACAGACGGTAAGCACACAAAATTTTTAGAATGTGATTGTGATACTCCGGACATTGATTTGTATTGCGCCCTACAGAAAATCGGATTGAGTAATAACAGAACAGTTGCAAGGCTTGAAAGAGCAAAACTCTTTGAAAATACTTTATTTTGGAACAAAATGCTTGAGGGCAAGAACCGCGATAAATGGCATTTAGAAGCCTTAAAGAAATTAGGTAAGCAAGATGTAATATTCTTAGATCCTGACAATGGGCTTGAAGTTAAAAGCACAAATCCTTATTCAAAAAACGGTAACAAATACACAACGTATAAAGAAGCAGCGGATTATTATGTACAAGGGGCAACGGTAATTATTTATAATCATAGGGATAGAAAGCCTAAAAATGAATATTTAAAAAGATTTTACCGGTTTATAGATATGGAAGAAACAAAAAATGCTAAAATGTTTTATTTAAGGGCTTCAAGGTATTCTGTGAGAGATTATTTGTTTTTAGTACAAGAAAGGCATTTTTCTGACTTAGAAACGGCTATTGATAATTTCTTAGCTACTGAATGGTGTCGTTACCTCAAAAAGTATCTTCTTTGACTTCAAAGACATTTTTTCTTTAATCTTGAATACAGATTATCCATTGTAGTTGCGGCTTGAGTTTCTTTGCTCTGAATTGCATGAGAGTAAGTATTTAATGTTACGGTTTTATCCGCATGTCCAAGTCTTTTGCTTAATGTTACCGCGTCCACTCCGTTTGCAATCAGCAAACTTGCGTTTGTATGCCGGAGTTCATGAAAAGTAATCTTAGGCAGATTATGACGTTTCAAAAAGTTCATAAACCACTTGTAAGGTCTTGTCGGATGTAAATCCTGTCCGTCATCGTGCTTAAATAAGTATTCACCGTTTTTCCAAGCAGAGCCGAGTTTTAATTTATCTTCCGCCTGTTTCTGTTTGTACTGTTTCAGTATTGTAACCATTTGAGAGGATAGTGTAACTGTTCGGATTCCGTTTTCTGTTTTAGGTTGTTTTTCCATTACTCCAAATGTGCTTACATATTGCCGCTGTTTGTTGATTGTCAAAACACCAGTTTCAAAATTCACATCTTCCCATTTTAGTCCGCATAATTCACCGGAACGTAAACCTACATCTATCGCAAGGCAGATTATTGTTTTATATGTCACTGGCTCATTTTCAAGTTCTTTAAAGAGGCTTGCTGTTTGTTCGTCATCATAATATTTTACCTGCTTTTTAGAAATCTTCCCTAAATCAACCTTTTTAGCGGGATTATGGCTAATCAAATTCCATCTTTCCGCAAGTGTAAATATTGAACTAATGTCTGTATGGTGGTGCTTAATCGTTTTATCAGATAATGGATTATCGTTTGTTCTTTTAAACATCTTTTTAAAATTCAAATCAAAAGCCCCGCAAATTTTTTGAGCAGTTTTAAGGTTTGTTTTCTCCCCATTTTTTAGGCGCAGGCATGTTTTGTTTGTAATTCCGGTTATTTGAACAAGTTCTCCGGTCTTATATTTAGACAAAAACTCCGACATATTTTTTGTCGGAGTATAAAAATCTTCAAGTCTTGAGCCGTTATTTCTTAATTTGTTATAAAATTCTTCTAAGTGATAGGTCTGAATTTTACTTAGTTTGTGATGACCTAATTCCGGAATAATCCTATCTTTTAATCTTGCCAGACAGGGTTTCAATGATGCCGGTGCGTATTTTATTTTTGCATGTTTTTCAATCCATATTTCTGTGAACTCTGCGAAAGTTATTTTTTCACCATCAAGATAATTTTTGTTCAGAACCTCATTTTCAAATAGAATTTTTTGCCGCAGAAGTTCATTTTGTTTTTGCCTTTCGGTTAGATTAGGCGGAAGTTTGATTGTCTTATATTTTCTAATCTTTTTGCCGCCTACATCATAACCGCAGGAAACGACTATTCTATACGATCCGTCTTTTCGCTTTTCAATGCTTGCCATTATTGTTTTTCCTCTAAAGTTTTGTCAATATCTTTTTTTAGATTTGCCAGTTTCTCTATAAGATTTGCGAAGAAGAATTGTGTCAAAGTTGTGTTATATAGCGCACCGATTATTTCTCTACTGCTTACATTGCAAGCACAAAGTGAAATTTGTGCATCTTTGTCTCCATCTTTGATTTCTACATCATGAAATAAGTAATTATATAGATTTTCTAGCAAATCATCTTCAATGTTTTCAATAAGATAATTAAGCATTTTTATTTTGTCATTCTTTCTATTTGTTGAATTTTTCTTAATATAACTTTTTAGAATTTCGCATGCGTTTTCATCTATACCTAATTCTTTTAGTATCATTTCATTACTTGGTTTTGTTGCTTCTGCATACCCCAGCACATAATCTGCTGATAATCCAAATTTTTCTTTTATAGAATAAATAATATTTACATCAGGAATACTTTGTCCACTTGCATATTGACTAATAGTTTGACGAGCGACTCCTATAATTTTTCCTAATTCTTCTTGAGTTAGGTTATTTTCTTTCATTATTTTTCTAATTGCTTTTGCAAATGCTTGTTGTTCCGTTTGATATGTCAGCTCTTTTTTACGTGGCATGTTATATCTCCTTAACTTTGTTATTAAATGCAGAATTTTTGATTTGCCTATTGACAAAATTTTAATTCATGTCATGCTTATATAACATTATTTTATCACATGTTAATATAATCTGTCAAGTATATGCTTGGCAAAGGAGGAAAAATGGCAGATAACAACAATTTACGGGGAATTACACAAAAACAAATGTTTACAATTCAAGAAGCAGTTAAACACTTCGGCATTTCAGAGTATTCAATCCGAACTGGAATCCGGCAGGGAATTTATCCGGCGATCAAAATCGGTGGCAAGCGGGGGAAATACCTTATTGATGCAGAATTGTTTGAATCAACTTTAAGAATTGAAGCAATTAGGAACATGAAAGAGTACAGAAAAGGAGAACAAAATCATGACAAAAATTAGATCACCCAAAATTATGAATGAAACATTAGACGTGTTTTCAAACCGTTATGTGAACACATCAAAAACAGCTATTACATCAATCCAGCTTCTGAAAGTTGCACAAATGATAACCTCAAAAGGTGTGCGGTATAAGAATCTTGATACTATCGATATCCCTAATTATTATGCAATCGTATTGCTTCCGTCAGGTGGCGGTAAAGATAGAATATCTAACGAGTACGACAATTTAATTTTTAAACCATTCAGGGATTGGTTCAAAGAAAAGGCAGAAGCATATTACCTTGAAAAGAAACAAAAAATTCAAGAAGAATATACGGACAAAAACAATAAGCCCATAAAACAACTTATCAAAGAGGCTGAAAAATCTATTCGCTATCCTGTCTTGGAAGTCGTGGACGGAACACAAGAGGGGCTTTTTGAAGATGCAAAAACTCTAAAAGAAGCAGGATTCGGGGCGATTACCTATAAGATGTCGGAATTTGGAATGTTTTTAGATTCTGCGCAAAATACCGAAAAACAATTCCTAGGCTGTCTATATGACGGTTATGACGGTAAGATTCCCTCAAAATCAATTAAGCATGGGAAGCGGGAAGCAAGTATTGAGGACATGCCCGTAAATTGTCTGTTTCTTTCAGATCCAACCCTGTTTAGCAGCGGGAATCTCAAAAATATGTTCAATCTGCTTATGCAAACCGGCTTAGGTAGAAGATGCGTTATATCTTTCCAGAAGCAACAGGATAAAATTATTGAATATGACAAAGAAGTCGCTTTTAGAAAAGAACAACAATTTTATAAAGATTGCAAAAAACTTTCTGAACGGTTTATTGAAATCTTCAACAAAATACCAACAAATGCGGTTTATAAAATAACCGAAGAAGCCCTAAAAGATGTTCATTATCTTTATAAAGTAAGAATGGAAGAACTTGAAAATGCAACAGAAGATGTCTTGCGTAAAAAAGAAATTCAAAGCAGGCAACACAAAGCCCTAAAAATTGCATGTCTGTATGCTTGCTTAAATCACCCGACAGAGTTGGTTGTTAATGCGGAAGATATGCAGCAGGCTATTGATACCGTTGAATTTATATCACAAGACTTTGAAACATTCCTTAGATACAAACCTAAATCTGATGATGCTTATGATAGATTATGGGATTTTTTCTTAAACAATTTAGGTAAAGGGTTTAAAAGAACTGATCTCATATATAAGCACTTTAATAATTTTGGAGTATCACGTGATAAATTCAAAGACCGCTTTGATGATTATATTGACTCTATACGGGAAATGGCACTTGAAAAAGGTTATTTTTTGGAAGTTACGTCAATTAATCGGAATTCCGGCACAAAATACAGGCTCATTAAGCTTGAAGAACAGGAATTGGGCGAAGATACCCAAATACTTGAAGATTTAATTTAATAATCGTTATTGTCGTTACTATTGTCAATGTTTTTCTTGGCAATAGTTTCGGCGATTACGGGCGGCAGTCATTGTCGAACTCTTTTTACAACCGTACAATTACAACTTTATCGACACTAACGGAGGATTTTACAAATGAGATTAAATATAGGACAAGTTTTGTATTATTTGACGCCATATTTCAATAAAAAGCAAGGTGATGAATTTATATTTCAATGTCCCTATTGTATGGACACCGGCAGAGATAATTTAAAATTTAATGAGCGCAAAGGGATACTGCACTGCTTTGCAAATCCGGAACATTCAAAGATGATTTATAAAGAAATTATGAGCAACCCTAGGCTAAGAAGATTAAGCCAACCGACACAATACGAATACAAAGATGAAACACCTCCTTTATCACCTGAAATTCAGTTATATTATGCTCTTGCTTTTGATACACGTAACGATTATTTATTAGGTAATGATAAGCTGCTGGAATTAATTTATCAAAAGCGTGGCATTACAAAAAAGACAGTTGAATTTATGAATATAGGTTTTAGTTGGCAAGATGATAAGTGGGTATTTCCAAGCTACGGATATAGAACGGATTCCGGCATGGATATATTAGGTTACGAACTCCGCCCTAGGGATTTTTCTAAAAAAGGCATTTGTCGCTCAAAAGGTTCACCAAATAATCTTTCCGCAGTAAATCGTTATAATAAAGACACAGAAATTTTGTGTATAGTTGAAGGTTATTTAGATGCTTATACGTTATGGCAACATCTGAATGAACACGACCAGTCAAGTAAGTATCATATCGTAACTCCAACAAACGGAATAAATTCTCTGTCCAAACATATTGACCGCATAGAATTTGACAAATACAAAAAGCACTATCTTTTTGTAGATAATGATGAAGTTTCAAGACCAATCGCAAATAAAATCTGCACCAAATATCCGTTTGAAAACATCCGCCTTACCTGCGGTTGCAAAGATTTTAACGAGCATTATTTGAGGTGTATAAAAGGGTTTAATTAAGAACTTGCTTTCATGATTATGCCTTCCATGGTGTTTTCTTGACCTTGTAGTGGTTGTCTTTTGGGTGGCGAAAAATATTTTGTTATACTAGGTTCACTTTGATATCCTTGTCCAAAATCAATCTCAACATGTGGGCGTAATATACCGGCTTCTTTCATGCAACAATCTTTGTATAATAGCCCAGATTCACATGGACAACTATCAGTTTCTTTTAAATTTTCATAATGTTCATGTGGATGGCGAATTTTAGTCCATCTTAAATCCCATTTGAGATATGGCTTTTTCAAAGGAACTACTAGTTCATCAACTAATGAAAAATCAAATCTATGCCCACCACATTTAGTGAAAATACAATGTTTATCTTTTGGATTTTCTACAACAGCAACATGGTTAAAATCAATGATATCTTCGCATATCCAATAACACCATCTGCCATTATATATGTGTCCTTTTTTATGTTTACAGCGGTTGTGTATAGAAACAATTTTACCGCATATTGAACATCTATAGTTTTTAAAAGTAAAGCCTGTACTCATAAAATACTTGTATGGGTACAAAGTTTGAATTTTTGTATTTTTATCCTCTATAATGTCGAGTTTAAATTTTGCAAAGTCATCATAAATATAAGGCTTAATTCTATTTAATAAATATTCAACATCAATTATTAACTGCCAAGCATCTTCATGTTTATTTTTTTTAATTAACTTATAATATTTAAGATATTTTTTGTGTACTATTAATATACTTTCCAGTAACAAAAAACTATTCGCAGCGTCGGCAAGTCCTCTTTTTATGGCAAATTCTTTCAATGAAGTACATTGCTTCAAGTATTTATTTTGTTTCTTATATGAATAACTTTTTGTTCCAAAAGATGTAGCATAATTAACAATTCTTTCAAATTCACTTTTTAAATGCATCATTGAATCCTTTAACTATTTCAGGTGCAATTTCTCGAAAAGTTTTTGCGTCACCCTCGAATTTTAATGTTTTAGATTGTTTATCTTTAGATTCAACAACATTTAGGGATAGTTTAACATTTGGGTTTCTTCCAAATCTAAGGAAGCAGTCATATAAATAATTTGATAAAATATTTATAAATATAGGATTTTGCACAAGTGTTGTGGCAAATGCTCCTAGCCATATATCAGCATCATTTAAACTTACATATTCTTCATTTTCGGAACAACAACCATAATCTAGTTGCACATCCTGTTCATCAACATAATTAAGAAAATCAATCACGTCGTCATGATATTGACTTACTTTTTCGCCGTTTTCTGGAATAATTAATATGTCTTGTTCATACAATTCCTTTTGTTTTTCAGAAGATAGTCCATTTGTCCATGTTGTATAATTATCATTACTATCTATAATTTTAAATTTTTTCATTTTCATAAGTCCTTTATTTACGGTATATTTTTAATTATATAAAAATTTTATTCTAAATCTTCATCTTTTAACTAAAAATTAATTATTAGGGGACTGTTTGGGGACTAATTTTACGCAAGGGGACTATAGTTTTCGGCAAGTTACTGTATGAAATTGTATCTAAATATCAACAAAAACAAGACTTTTGACAATTTACAACAGGTTACGAAAATTATAGAAATGGGTTCGAATCCCACCTCCTCCTCCATTTTAAAAGAGCCTGAAAAGGCTCTTTTTTAGTGCGTTTCTGCTATAACTTATCAGACCGTTTTAGATGAGTTATTTTAGGTAGAAGTGTTGAGTTGTTGGGCGTTTGAGGCTAATTTATAGTGTTGAGATTTAGTGGACATTTCTTGCACTTTTGTCCTTATTTTTGCACTAAATTGCACCGTAAAAATATTTATTCTTCTACTTTTCGCCGTTGTGTTTGAGTTTTCCCCTAATACTTTTAGTGCAAGAATTGTCCGTTTTGAATTGTCTTTCAGTTTGATATGTGTCGAAATGTCTCTGGGATTTAGATTTAGGACTTGATGTTTCTCTAAAAACGAGCGATTAATGTCAATGCAAACAAAAGGAGCATACATTGACAGAGAAAGACTATCAATTATATGGAACAAGAATTTTTAATTTGAAGACACAAGAAATTGGTCTATTAATTTGTATTTGGAAAAATAAGTTTGCCGATGGTGATGTAGATTTTGCAACCTGTGTGGATAAACAAGGCAAAAGATATGATATAGCCTTGGATTATATTAAGGAGATTGAAGATGAATTCCCTGTCTAATCAAATTCAATTTACACCCGAGAAATGTAAACAAATAGCACTCGCAAGATTGGATTTAATCCGCAAATGGCAAGAGTTTCGCCGCAAAGCAGTAAACAAACTTCAGGCTGACTATAATTTTGTCAAACTGCATAACTGTTCAAATTCCTACCTTTTCACTATTTTAGGCAAAATCTCACGAGGAAGCCTACATCGCTGGAAAACCATGCTCGATGGCACAGAGGATTATACAAGGTTAATCCCTAATTACAAATACGTTTCTGTGAACGAATACAGAACCTGCCTGACTGATGAAGAAATCAAAATCTTTATGGGCTTACTTCTGCACACGAATAGAATTTGTATCGGCAAAGCAATCGCACTTACAAAATACAAGCTCAAAGAACAAGGTCAAAGTTTTATCCCTGCAGATATTACATTTAGGCGTTATGCAAAATGGTTTAAGGACAACAATTACGACAAATGGGTGCTTGCTCGAGACGGTGAAAAGGCTCTTTCTGACAAAGTCGAACCGTACATTAAAAGAGATGCAAGCTTGCTTGATGTCGGAGATATTTTAGTTGCAGACGGTCATAAACTTGCGTTTCAAGTGATTAATCCGTTTACAGGCAAGCCTTGTAGAGCAACTTTGGTCGGATTTTTGGACTGGAAATCAACAGCTTTAGTAGGTTATGAGATTATGCTTGAAGAAAATATCCAGTGTATAGCTTCGGCATTACGCAATGCCATCATTAATCTTGATATGATACCTAAAATTGTCTATCAAGATAACGGCAGAGCTTTCAGAGCAAAATACTTCACAGATGATAAAGGTTTTGGCGAATTAGGTTTCTACGGACTTTATGCAAAACTCGGGATTGAAACGGTATTTGCAAAACCATATAACGCAAGGGCAAAAGTAATTGAACGGTTCTTCAAAGAATTTCAGGAAGGTTTTGAAAAACTAATGCCAAGCTATGTCGGCTCATCAATTTTCAATAAACCCGCTTATTTGAAAAGAAACGAAAAATTCCATAAAACATTGCACCAAGATTATGTCCCAACTATAGAAGAAACAATCAAAATGATTGATATGTGGCTTAAGTTCAAGAACTCTCAACCCTGCACAAATGCCCCGAATATGACAATCGCAGAGGTTTTAGAAAGTCGCAAGAAACAGAATATTGATATTAACATGCTTGACGATTTGATGCTGGCAACTGAAGTCAAAACAATTCAGCGAAACGGCATAAGGTTCTTAAACTGCGACTATTTTGACGAAAGACTATACGGGTTGAGAGGAAAAGTTTTAGTAAAATACAACCTGTTTGATTTAACAAGCGTTAAGGTCTTTACCCCCAAGGGAGAATACTTATGCACCGCAGAGCGAGTAACCGAAACCCATCCGATGGCGAAGATTTTAGGAACGGTTGAGGATTTAGAGGATTACAAACAAAAAATCCAAAAGCAGCAAAAGCTAAGACGAAAAACTATAAATTCAGTAAAGCAATATTTAAGTAATGAAGAAGTTAAGGTTATCGAGCAGAAAATGGATGAACCAAAAGAAGGTGAGTTCAAATTGCGTTCAAATAGCCTTCAAACACTGTTCAAAAACAATTCAGAAAAATATGAATACTTAATCAAACACGATCCAAGCAACATCTGGATTGCAGAATTTAAAAATACAAGGGAGTACAAATTATTGTATGAATAAGACTTTTGTAAGGACAAATAACGTCAAAAACTTTATCGGACTTGTAGAAAATTTGCAAAATAAACCCAAAAACATCCCTAAAATGGGGCTTGTATATGGCGAACCTGGGCTTGGGAAATCACAAACGGCACTCTGGCTAGCCTGCAAGTATGACGGGATTTACATTCGAGCCTCAAACCTTATGACAAGCAGATGGCTTGTCGAAGAAATTGTTAGGGAAATGGACGAACTTCCTCGGTATTTGACCTCGGACAATTTCAATGTTGTGATTAGCAAACTGAGCCAAAAGCCGAAAATTATTTTTGTAGATGAAGTTGACTACCTGATGAACAATTATAAAAGCGTTGAAACCCTAAGAGATATCCACGACAAAACCGATTGCCCGATAGTCTTTGTCGGAATGGGCTTGGCTCACAGAAAACTTGAACGCTACAAGCATTTATATGACAGGTTTACCGAAATTGTAAAGTTTGAAACCTTTGGGGGAAATGATATTGCACAGATTATAAATCAGTTGGCTGAAATTAAATTTACTCCTGAAACAATAGAGTACATTCACAAAAAATACAACAGATTTAGGCAAATCGTCCAGCTTATAAATCAAATGGAAATATTTGCCAAAGATAATAATTTAACCGAGATTAATTTGGAGGTAATTCAACATATATTATGAATATTGAGAAATTAGCAAAACATTTAAAAGAATTTACCATTGATGAAATTGAGATAATTGCTGAGTGTGATTGCAAAGCAGAGCTTGAACAGCTTTTGAACGAGGGTAAAATAGTCTTTGAACAAGGTCAGTATAAATATGTAGAGAAACAAGAAGCAAAGACGTTTGAATTGTACCCAA
>CALVBS010000012.1 GCA_944325865.1 Candidatus Gastranaerophilales bacterium
CCATTACAATTTATACCACAAACTTTTTTATTTGGTAAATTTAATATTACAGATTGATACAATAAGTCATAAATATCAATTTCATCTGCACCGTTCAGGTCTGTTATAAAGTCGCCTTCTTTAATTTCTGTTTCCTGTGCATATTCAGCAGACAATGCCGTTTTAGCGAACATTTCATCAATATCAAAATCAAATTTATATTCAAAATTATTCAGGCATACATCGCATTGAAGACTCAAAACACCTTTAACGTTTCCGGATACTTCAATAAATTCACCCAGAGATTTTAAAACAAGCTCAGCCTCAACAGGCCCTATTGAATTTACTTCACTAATCTCTTTAGAAAAGTGATAGGTCAAAATTCCATCTTTTGCGTTTTGAATTGATTCAACAGATACTGAATAATCAGACATATTGTTCTTCCTGCATAGCTATTGCAGCTATCTGGTTAGCCGCAAAACAAACTTTTTTCAACGGTCCCTGAGTTTCTTTTTCAATATAAACAGGTGTAGTTGATTTCATAAGACGGGACAACTCTTCATAGTCTTCCTGCGGATTTTCAAGGTACAAAACCAGAGGTGCCGTTGAACCTTTCAAAAATACAAGAAGTGAAGTCCTTTTTTTAATGTTTTGTGCATTCATATTTTGAGGATTAAATTGTTGTGCCATTATTACAACTCCTTTTTAAAATATATAAAACAGTGAAAAAATTATAAAATAAAAATATATTTTATGCAAATCCGTAAAAGATTGTCATTGAAAAGTTAAATTTTCAAAAAAATTTCCTCCGTCCGGCCATTCAACTTCTTCATACACTTCACTTAACAAATTCTTATGATATAATAAATCTCATAGAGGAGGGGAACTGATGTTGAGAGGACCTTTTTTAGACAGAAACTGGATGGGGCAAAATGAGGATTATGAATCTTCAGACATTATTATGCTCGGACTTCCTTTTGACGGAACCGTATCATACAGACCCGGTTCAAGATTTGCACCGGAGCAGATAAGACTTGCCAGCTGGGGACTGGAAGAATATTCTCCGCGGTTTGACAAACACCTTGAAGACGTTAATTTCCATGATGCAGGAGACTTGGAATTTCCGCTCGGCAACACTTATAAATCACTTGAAGTTATTGAAAAAAATGTTGAAGATATCTACAGTGACGGCAAAAGAGTTTTCGGAATAGGCGGGGAACATCTGGTTACACTGCCGGAGATTAAAGCCGTTTCAAAATTTCATAAAGATTTGGCCATTGTACATTTTGACGCACACACAGATTTGAGAGAAGAATATATCGGCGAAGAAATGTCGCATTCGGCAGTAATACGCCACGCCTCAAAAATAATAGGTCCTGACAATATTAAACAAATAGGAATCCGCTCCGGAATGAAAGAAGAATTTGAGTTTATGAAAAAACATAACACTCTTTGCCACAAATATTCGGATTTGGATGTATTAAAAGACAAAAAAATATTTGTAACCGTTGACCTTGATGTATTAGACCCTTCCGTAATGCCGGGAACAGGAACTCCTGAGAGCGGAGGGATGCAGTTCAACGAACTTATGGGGTGGTTTGAATATCTGAGAGATTTTAATATCATAGGAGCCGACGTGGTTGAACTGGCACCTGATTATGATGCATCAGGTGTATCTACAGCAGTTGCAACAAAAGTTATACGTGAATTGTTAATGGTAATGTAATGAACAACAACATTTTAGAGAGAGTAAATTTTTTAAAAGACGAAATAAACAAACATAATTATTTATATTATGTTGAAGACAATCCTTCAATCTCTGATTATGACTATGACATGATGTTCAAGGAACTGCAAAAACTTGAAGCTGAACATCCTGAATTAAAAACTCCTGACAGTCCTACACAACGGGTCGGTTCTGTCAGCGAAAAATTTTTTCCTCATGTTCACAAATACAGATTATACAGCCTTGATAACACCTATAATTATGAAGATTTAACCATCTGGTACAACAAAATTACAGAAGAATACGGCAAAGATGTAGAACTTGTTTGCGAACTTAAAATAGACGGGTTAGCAATAGCACTTACTTATGAACAGGGTTTGTTTACAATGGGAGTCACCAGAGGCGATGGTGTAACAGGAGAAAACATTACACCAAACCTGAAAACAATCAAAGCAATTCCGTTAAAACTGTTTGAAGATATAAATGTAGAAGTCCGCGGTGAAATTTACATGCCAAAAACATCTTTTGAAAAACTTAATGAAGAAAACCTTGAAAAAGGAGAAAAACTTTTCGCAAATCCGAGAAATGCCGCCGCCGGTTCAATAAGACAGCTTGACAGCACTATCACCGCAAAGAGAGATTTATCAATATTTGTTTATTCATCAATTTTTGAAAACATGCCTTCGGCTCCGAAAACGCATTATGACGGACTTATGTATTTAAAAAAACTCGGCTTTAAGGTTAATCCTAATATCAGATTATGCAAGAATGTTCAAGAGGCAATAGCCTACTGTCAGGAATGGGAAAATAAACGTTTTGAACTTAATTATGCAACTGACGGAGTTGTAATTAAAGTGAACAATCTTGCAATACAGGAAGAACTCGGATTCACGGCAAGAGCTCCAAAATGGGCAACCGCATTTAAATTTCCGCCGGAAGAGGCAATAACAACCGTAGAAAATATTGAATACGGCGTCGGTAAAACAGGAGCAATTACACCTGTTGCAATCCTCACTCCGGTGCTTCTTGCAGGAAGTACAGTTGCCCGTGCAAGCCTTCATAACTTTGATGAAATACGCCGTCTTGACTTGAGAATAGGCGACAAAGTAGTTATTAAAAAAGCTGCGGAAATCATTCCGAAAGTCATAAAAGTTGTGGAACGTGAACCTAATTCCAGAAGAAGACGATTCACTCCGCCGACAGAGTGTCCGACATGTCATTCACCTCTGCAGAGCCCGGAAGGAGAAGTTAATCTTTACTGTCTGAACCCGAAATGCCCGTCGCTGATTAAGGCAAAAATAGAATTCTGGGTATCCAAAGATGCTATGGATATCGATAAAATCGGGCCGGCAATTATTGAACAACTTTACGATAAAAATTTAATATCTTCTGCAGTTGATTTATACAGACTTACCATTGATGATTTGATGAAACTTGATCTGGTTAAAGAAAAATCCGCATCAAACATGTACAACTCGATTCAAAAAAGTAAAAATAACCCTTTGAAACGACTGCTTACCGCATTAATTATAAGAAATGTCGGAAAAGAAACATCCGAAATTCTGGCAAATGAATACGGAACCATTGAAAGACTAAAAGAAGCTACCGTTGAAGAATTGGCTGCAGTAAACGGTATCGGTGAAAAAATAGCAAAAGAAATTTATGCATTTTTCCATGATGAAGACAATCTGAAAATGCTTGAAGATTTGAAAACACTGGGAGTTGAGCCACCTCCTGTTGAAATGCCTAAATCAGACACATTTAAAGGTAAAACATTTGTCCTTACCGGAACTTTGCCAAGCATGACAAGAGAAGAAGCCTCCGAAATTATAAAAGCTCACGGAGGTAAAACCGCATCGTCAGTATCTAAAAATACCTCTTTTGTACTTGCAGGCGAAAATGCAGGCTCAAAATTGGACAAAGCAAAAAATTTAGGTGTTATAATATTGACAGAAGAAGAATTTCTTGGAATGATAAAATAATCAAATAAGGATTTATAATGAGAAAAGGTACAAAAATTATACAAATAGCCGGATTTCGCGGAATTATGCTGGTTTTATTTATAGGAACATGTCTGGCAGCAGGTTTTATTATGTTCCCTGCAAAAGTTGCAATGTATTTGTGGAACAATATTGCGGCTGAATATTTTATGATTCCTGCAATTAATATCTGGCAGGGTCTCTTACTTTGGGCCGGAATAGCTCTCAGTTTTTATATTGCAAACGGAGGGAATCTTCTTATATCATTCCATGAACCTGCACAGCTTAACGAAGATGAAATGAGAGTTCTTATGGAAAGAATCAGACTTCAGGCTCAGGCCAGAAGATTAAATGCAATGCTTATGAAGGCTGATACTTTAAAAGAAATTACCAAACAAAATGAATCTGAAAAAACAGATACAAATAAAGTGTCTGAAGATATTAATGAGAAAAAATCTTAAAAAGGAGAAGTTATGAAAAAAATTTTATTGGCTGTTACTGTATTAGGTCTGGCAGCAGGATTGGCTGCAACATCCGTAAATGCCGCTACAACGGAAGACACAAGAGGTTATGTGACAGTAGCCACATCGGCTAACACTGAAATTTCACCAGATGTTGTAGAAATTAATATTTCTGTTAAAACAGAAGATTCAAAATCACTTCAAAAAGCAACTGCTGAAAACAAAGAAATTTCTGACAAAGTTTATAATGCAATCAAAAGCATGATTGACACAGCAAAAGGTGATTATGTAAAAACATCTGATTTCAATGCTACGCCTGTTTACAGATATAACAACAGTAAACAGATTTTTGATAAATATGAAGTTTCTAACAGCGTAATCGTTAAAACAAAAAATATTGAAAAAGCAGGTGACATTATTGATAAAGCAATTTCACTCGGTGCTACAAACATAAATGATCTTGTATTTTCAATTTCAAATTATGATACACAGTGCAATGACCTTATTGCTATAGCAGCCAAAAAAGCCCGCACAAGAGGTGATATAATGGCAAAATCAGCAGGATCTTATATTACCGGAATTAAATCAATGAATGCAAGCTGCTCAACCAGTCAAAATCGTCCTGTACAATACAGATTAATGGCTAAAAACATGGCTTTTGCAGGCAGCAGTGCTGACGCGGCCGCCCCTGAAATGTCATCAACACCTATTCAGGGCGGGGTAATAAAAATTTATGCAAACTTAAATACAAGTTTCTTTGTAAAATAAAAAATCAAATTACCAAAAACGACTCTTAAATTAAGAGTCGTTTTTTTATGCAAAATTTATATCATTACTGTCGTCCGCAATTAATTATTAATACACAAGCAGAAATGATTTTAATTTTCTGCCGGCACCGTCACCTTTAACAGAAACAACTTCATATTTATTTTTATAATTCATTGACGTGGAACTTCCGCCGTCAAGTGCCATTGCCCGTTCAAACCCAAGGTCTTTACAGAGTTTTTGCACTTCATACATATCCATCGGATTTTCATCAGTAATTATTAATATATGCAATTCTCCGTCTTTTAGTCCTAAAATTGTTCTGGATGTTTTATGTAAAACAGAACTTGTTTCACGAACCACTTCATCGCCTTCTTTTACAACAAACAACTCTTCTTCCAATCTCAAATCAGGTAAAATTAAAGGACCGCCCTGAATAGAATGAACAACATCACATGTAAAATCAACTTTTGCATTGTGCGGAACCATTTCAAAATGGTATTTATTGTTACAGTCAACGATACGAAGTTCTGTCCTATTTAAAATTTTGGCAAGATTTTTTCTCAAAAAAGCATTTGTTAAAAGGTTCTCGTTCATAATCGGATCTTCATATGTCTGGCTGTTTATTACAACATATGAAATAGTTTTTTCATTTTCCGGATCAAAGAAACCGCCGTTTATTGTAAGTTTTGCACCGGATTCAAGATGAATTTCTTTATTTGTACGCAACGTATTTGAAGCATAAACCTTTATTTTACGCTTAATCTTTTCACCCTCAAGCTTAATATGATAAATCCCGTTTTCATATTTAATATCAATATCATCGCCAAAAGCATTTGCGATATTAACACTCATAACCAAACATAACAATGTAATTAATAATTTCTTCATTATAAATCCTTAGACTTGTAAAAACCTACAATCGCTAAAAAGAATGCTACAGGAGGCACCAGTGCCGTAACCAGCGGCGGCAAGACACCTTTCTCCGCAAGCAAATCAAAGAACGGAAGAGTTATATAGTATATAAAAATACATCCGATAGCAATAGTAAACCCGATTAATTTCTGTTCTCTCGGTTTGCTGAAACCAAGAAGGGTTCCCATAACAGCAAGTAAAACGCACACGAAAGGATGGAAAAATCGTTGAAGATATTTGTTAAGCATAAACCTGTATTCTTCATCCAGCCCCTCTTTTTTAAGCAGTTTTACATAATTTTTCAAATCGTGATTTGTAATTTCACGTTCTTTTTTGGTCGAATATGTCATAAGAGTGAATGCATTTTTTGAATCTTCTCCGTTAAGAATATCCATTTCGTCCAACTTTGAAATATCAGTAAAAATTCCATCGTTTGAAATTTTATAATGAGTAATATCGGATAAAGCCCATCTGTCTCCGAGATATTTGCCCCTTTCCGCAAAATAAATATTAGAAAGCTGGTGAACATCGGTATAATATTTTTTTGAAAAATCAAGCACAATAATATTATGCATTGTATCCATTCTGAATCTGGAAATAATAACAGCAAGTTTAGGAGTTCCGTCCTCTTCTTTTTGAGTATAAATATACTGTGTTGACGGATAATTATCCTTAATGGCATTCAATTTTGCCACAGACATCGGAATAAGTTTGTCGCAGGTAAAAAAGCATAACCATGTAACAATCAGACTTAGCACAAAAACAGGTGCAAGAATTCTCCAGAATGACAAACCGACTGCTCTGAATATTGTAAGCTCTGAATCCTTACTCAATTTATCAAAAGTAAAAAGTGTCCCGAGAAGCAAACCTACAGGAAAAGCCTTTCCGAGAATTTTCGGCAGCTCATAAAACAAAACAAGAATTGCCGTTTTGACAGTATATGCTCCCTCCAGAGTTTTCTTAATAGTATTTAAGAGCATCTCCGGTGCAATCCAAACAACAGTGAATAACAGAATTGCAACAAAAGATGTGATTAATACCTGTGTAAAAATATATTTGTCATATATTGTTATTTTCGGAAAAATTTTCATTACAGGGCAAAATCCTTTCCTAAATAGAATTCTTTAGCAACAGGATCCACCGCAACATCACGGCTCTTACCCTGAATTTTAATTTTTCCGTCAAAAATTACATAAGCTCTATCCGTGATAGAAAGAGTAGCTTTCGGGTTGTGGTCGGTAATCAAAACTCCAAGCCCTTTTTCTTCGGAAATTTTTCTTATGTTATCTTTAATTTCACCTATAGCGATAGGGTCAATACCTGCAAATGGTTCATCTAAAAGCATAAAATCAGGGCTTGCAGCCAGTGCTCTTGCAATTTCAACCCTTCTTCTTTCTCCGCCTGAAAGAGACACCGCAGCATAAGAACGTAATCTCAAAATTCCGAATTCTGTTAACAATTCCTCAAGTTTCTGTTTTTTTTCATTGACGGTTAATTTATCGTTCATTTCAAGAACAAGTTTAATATTATCCTCAACCGTTAATTTTCTAAAAATTGAAGCTTCCTGCGGGAGGTATCCGATACCGAGTCTTGCTCTTTCATTCATAGGCATGGCTGAAATATCTCTGTCATCAAGAAAAATATGACCTTTATTCGGTTTAATAAGCCCGACAACCATATAGAAAGTTGTGGTTTTACCGGCACCGTTCGGCCCCAGAAGACAAACAACTTCGCCCTTGTTTACGTTAAAAGATACATCATTAACAACACTTCTGTCACCGTATATCTTTACAAGATTTTTTGCCTCAATTCTCATACAATCCCCTTTTCAACGTAATAGTATTTTACTTGAAAAAAAAATAAATAACAATAGAAATAAAAAAGAGTCCGTATAATACAATTTCCGAACTCTTTTTGTCATATTTATCTAATTTGTATTATTTAAATGCCCCATGGCCGGCGTATAATTTCATCTTCCGGGTTAACACCCCATTTGGCAGCAGTATCCTGCCATCTGTCAACATACATGCCTTCTCCGGTATGGGCTGAGCTAAATGTTCTTTCTAGAAAAGCTGTACTTGAATATTTATATATTTCCATCAATTCCGGATTCTGTTCAAGTTCTGCGATGGCTGCCTTTGCTTTTTGGAATTGTTCTCTTTCTGCAGATGTCATTTTGGATTCTACCATAGCAGGATCTACATCCGCTACTAAACCACCCACAAAAGCTCCGTCAGGAGCACCTTCTCTGGCTGCTGCATCAGAATGTAAAACCCATGGAACTCTTACTCCGCATTGTTTAATGTATTTGTGATAAAGTTCCATATAAACACGTTTTGCTTCAGGTAAACTCATACCGTTGCTGGCTTTTGTTTCAGATAACTTTTTATTCCATTCTTTAAACTGTTTAATTGATTTTTCATAATCTGCTAGAACTTGTTCTCTGGTTTTACCAAACAGCTGCATATATTCAGAAATTTGTTGTTCCGTCAGAGGTTCCGTACTGTATTCTTCTTTCGGTGGATTTTTGATTTCTTCTTCAAACCTTGCCGCTTCCATCTCCGATACAGTTGCATATGTTTTTGCCGGTTGCGTATTTGCTGTAGTTTGAACTGTTGCTGATGATTCACTTTTTGATGTCAAAAGTGCAGAAATATCATCAGAGGATTGAGTTCCTTTTAGAGCCTGCAAGGCTTTTAGATTATTATCATTATTATCGAATGATATAGAAATCTTCTTGCCGTCCTGCAATGATTGTCCGTCTGATTTAATACCGAGCTTGGATTTTAAATCATTGTTATCATCGCCGAAATTAATTCCGTTTAAACTCATACTCAATTATCTCCTTTCGTGTTTAAATGCTTTAAGCACACATTGCTTATATTCATATAAAAATTTATCTATATGAGAATTGCTGTACTGCCGTCTAATCCATCCGTCCTTACTGCAACCTATGATGTACTATGACTATATTTCAGCCTTTGTAAATTGAGATTTTATATTCCTTAACATTATTCTGTTTTTAATCTATATGATTTTCACAAAGAGGCATCTTTAATGTCTTTCTTCGGGCGGACGGTTTCTTGTTTCCTGCAGTATTTTTTTACACATCTCCAATGTTTTAGGGAAGTATTGCAAAATTAATTCGCCACTGGAAGAACTAGGCTTTCCAAACATAAGCATTGTATAACATTCTGCAAACATTTCCTTTTCATTTGTCGTACAATAGTTAGGAACAGCACGATATGTACCATCGTAACGTTGATTGCCGGCAGCTTCATATGCTTTCATTTCTTCTTCAAATACTTTTTTAAATTCTTCACTTTGTGTACTGTATTTTAATATATTACGATTATCAATAGCGTGTCCGAGTTCATGGACAATAACTGTAGGGTCGTAACTATTCAACGATATTTTATCGTCAAATGGACTATAATAACCTGAAGCTCCCATAAATCCCGTGCTAAAAGTTTTAAACAGCCAATTAGTCAAAAACCCGCCCTCGGCATTAATATTGGTACACTCTGCAGCCAAATCCTCAAGAACTTCGCCGGGTAATTTTTGTATTATGCTTTTCAGTTCAACCGCCTGCTTGATATCCGCACCTTCTAACAGTTTATTAAAATCAATACGGCTTTTTTTACCGGTATCTTTATTTGTTATTTCAATTACATCACCTTTTTGTACAACAGAATAGTTTGCACCCTGGTAGTATTCATTTTTTACCTGAGAGTTGTCGTTTTTATAGTTTTTGTCAAAGCCATAATGTTCTTCCAGACATTGTTTGATATGAGTCAGAATTTGTTCTTTTACTTGTTTATCGAGACCCCACTCCGAATTTATAGCTTCATCAAGAGTCTCTCCTTTCTTTTTATACGCCTCAAGAATTTCAACCACATTTTCAGGCGTAATTTGTTTTATGTGTTTTAAAATATCCTTGCCGGTTGTCGGTAAACCGAGAGAATTTTTTGCACATATATCTGCATAAAGAGTTTCAACAAGCGGGAAAACTTCTTCTCCGTTATTTACTCGATAACTGTAAAGATTCCCGTTTTTGTCATACTTGCTGAACAATTTTGACTTTCCTTTTTCATCAAACTCGTCTATATAAGTAAACCCTTTTTCACTAAACACTTTAAGTATCTTTTTACCGGTTGCCTTATCCGTAACAGTAATCTGTCCGTGGTTATCAATAACATTGTACCTATCAGGCGGATACTGCTTCTTTAACCCTTCTACAGTATAATCTTCGGGTGAAATTTTTTGCTGAATTTCTTCATCTTTTGTTTTGGATGATGTTTTCTTTGTATCAGCAGTTTTTTGATAAGATGACGAGTGTACTTCAGTACTGCTGTCCGCTTGATTTTCTCCGTTTGATACATACGTATCCTTTTTCGTTGAAGCGGATTGTTTTTGTACGGATATGTTCGAAGTTGAGTCAGCAGAACTGCTTTTTGAGAGTAATACAGAAATATCTCCCGATGATTGCTTATCATTTTGAGCCTGTAATGCCTTAAAATTTATATCATTATTTGCGAACGATATAGAAATCTTCTTGCCACCTTGCAATGATTGTCCATCTGATTTTATACCCTGTTTGGATTTTAAATCATTGTTATCATCGCCGAAATTAATTCCGTTTAAACTCATAATCAACTATCTCCAGTATATTTGTAAATATTATGTATATAAAAAGTATTTATTTTAATCAAAATTGCTTAGTTATTGATAAAAATATTAATAATAATAGTTAAAACTTAAAAATAGCAATGAACTAACGGAAATTTACATTTTTTAACAAAAAAATTCCTGCCGGTTAGATGGCAGGAATTTTAGTTTTAATTAAGTTTATTTATTTTGATTTCTTTTCCTCAGCTGCTTTCTTTTCTTCAGCTTCTTTTTTCAATCTTGCCTCGGTCTGAGGTGCATTTTTGATTTCTGTTTGAACAGCTTTCTGAATTTCTTTAGGATCGTATTCAGGGTTTACATATTCAATATTTGCACTCTTTTTCAAAGATTCAACAAGACTGTCTATACCTTGAAGTTCTCTTTGGTTCTGCAAGTAGGCTTTGATATCATTTTTAACTTTTTCGTATGGTTCCTGACCGGCAGCCATTCTGTCAGTTACTTTAATAATATGGTAGCCGAACTGTGTTTTTACAAGACCGGAAACTGTATTTGGCTTCATAGAAAACGCAGCTTTGGAAAATTCCGGAACCATTTCCTGAGCAGCAAAGAATCCGAGTTCTCCGCCTTTAACAGCAGTAGTTGTATCTTCTGAATTTTCTTTAGCTATCTGTGCAAAGTTAGCCGGATCTTTTTGAACTTTGGCAAGAACTTCTTTTGCCTTAGCTTCTTTTGCGGCAATTTCTTCATTCACTTTTGCTTTAATCTGCTCTTCCGTTAAATCCTTATTAGCTTTATCAGCTTTGATAACTTCTTCAATTTCAGCAGGATTTACTGCTATCAAAATGTGAGATGCTCTAACTTTATCCGGATATTTAAACTTTGCTACATTATCATTATAATATTTTTGTGCATCTGCGTCTGTAACAGCAGGGATGCCAAGAGTTTGAGCAAGTTTTTTCAATTTAACTTCTTCTGTCAAATCTTTTTTAAACTGAGCTGCACTAACTCCGTTTTGTTTTAAAATCTGGTCTAATTGTTCTTTTGAACCAACTTTATCAACTATTTCTTTTACAGCATTATCAACATCTGCACCGGAAACTTTTATTCCGCGTTTTGCCATTTCCTGATCAAGAAGTTCTTTAACTATAAGTTCATTAACAACTTTATCCTTAATCAGATAGAATAAAAAGTTATTTTTACCGTCTTTGACATTAATTCCTAACTGTGCAAACATACCGCCCTGAGATGCCTGATCGAATTTTTCATCAAACTGTCCCTGAGTAATTTTGCCGTTGTTTACTTTAATAATAGTCTGAGCTGACTTAATACCGCAGCCTGTAAATAAAATTGCAGATAATGCAATGGTTGCAAGTAATTTTTTTCCTTTCATAGAGTCTCTCTTTCTTTAGTTTGTATATTCATGACTAATTTTATGTATATAATAAAACAAATCAATTAAAATGTTAAATACTTCATCAAAATTCATATATGCATTATTCAAAAGCAAAATGGAATTGCCCTCCTGACAGGATTTTGGAGCTATTGTAAATTTTAATTTCTTCAATATATTACCCGGAAGATTTCTTTGAATTATCTGCCATTCAGGCTGTGTATAAGGGGTATAAATTCTGATATTTTCCGGAGTTTCACGGATTGCGGCAATTTTTACATCACTTGCTGCAAGACGGATTCTTATTAATTTAATCAAGTTTTCGACGCTTTCCGGCGGTTTTGCAAATCTGTCTTTCCACTCTTCTGTTATATAATCCAATTCCACATCATTTTTTACATCCGCAAGCCGTTTATATTCAATCATTTTTTGTTCGGACGAGCCTACCCACTCGTCAGGGATAAATGCTGTAACATTAATATCAACGATTGTAGCAACCTCTTTGTCAACGTGCTCACCCTGAATTTCCTGAACAGCTTCTTCCAATAACTGGCAATAGGTATCAAATCCGACATTAATCATATGTCCGTGTTGTTTTGTACCGAGAATGTTACCGACTCCGCGGATTTCAACGTCTCTGAGTGCAATCTGATAACCGCTTCCCAGAGTTGTAAATTCTTTTATGGCTTTTAATCTCTGGACGGCTTCTTTTGTCATTTCTTTCTGCCGCTTATAGAAACAATAGCAGTAAGCCTGTCTTTGCGAACGTCCGACGCGGCCTCTTAACTGATAAAGCTGTGCAAGTCCGAAACGGTCAGCGTCGTGAATAATCATTGTATTTGCATTCGGAATATCTATACCGTTTTCAATAATAGTTGTTGCAAGAAGAACATCATATTCGTGGTTTGCAAAGTCAACAATTACCTGTTCAAGGGCTTTTTCATCCATTTGTCCGTGTCCGATGGCGATTCTGGCATTCGGGACAAGCTGCTGAAGCTGCAGTTTAAATTCTTCTATTGTCTCGACACGGTTATATAGGTAAAAAACCTGTCCTTCTCTGTCAAGTTCATGAACAATGGCATTTTTTACCATATTATCATTCCACACTCCGACAAATGTCTTAATAGGGAGCCTGTTTTTAGGCGGAGTATTAATAACAGACATATCTTTAATGCCTGATAAGGACATATAAAGTGTTCTCGGAATAGGGGTTGCCGACATTGTAATTATATCTATATTTTCACGGAGCTGCTTTAATTTTTCCTTATGTCTTACTCCAAAACGGTGTTCCTCATCAATTACGAGAAGTCCCAAATCCTTAAACACAATTCCTTCCTGCAAAAGCCTGTGTGTACCGATTACTACATCGCACTTTCCCGTTGCAAGATTTTTGACAGTTTCTTTTTGTTCCTTGTGTGTTCTGAAACGTGAAAGGAGTTCTACCTGAACCCCGAACGGTTTGAATCTTTCGGACATCGTCTGGAAATGCTGGAGTGCCAAAATTGTTGTAGGTACAACAACTGCAACCTGTTTACCGGATGTTACGGCTTTAAATATTGCTCTCATTGCAACTTCTGTCTTACCAAAACCTACATCCCCGCAGATTAACCTGTCCATAGGATTATCGCTTTCCATATCAGCCTTAACATCAACAATGGCTTTCATCTGGTCAGGAGTTTCGGTGTATTCAAAAGCCTCTTCCATTTCGACCTGCCATGTTGTATCCGGCAGGAATTGAATACCTTTTTGCATTTTACGTCTTGCATACAATCGCAATAAGTCATAGGCAACCTGCTCAACTTCTTTTTTAACACGTGCTTTTGTATTTTCCCAATCTTTTCCGCCCATTCTGGAGAGTTTCGGTTTAATATTTCCGGAACCTCTGTAACGGCAGAGGAGATTCACCTGTTCCGCAGGAATATGCAGCCTGTCTTTTCCGGCATATTCGATTGTCAGATAATCCTTCAACTGTCCGTCGATTTCCTGCTGGGTTAAACCCTGATAAATTCCGACCCCGTGAATACTGTGGACAACATATTCACCCTCTTTTATATCGTTTATGCTTTCGATAAACTCAGGTTTTTCTTTATAATAGGAGCGTTTGGAGGCCGTAACTTCTTTTGAGCGTTTGTTAAAAAGTTCGCGGTCTGTAAGTATGATTGTTTCAAAATCTTCCAGAATCCCCCCGTGGCATGCAATGCTTTCGGTATAGTCAATATCTGCAAAGACTTCGCGTTCGGAGAGAATTTCCCGCATACGCTCCGGATAATCCGTTGCAATGATTATTCTATATTTCTTATGGAACCCCTCACCCTCACTACCTCTCCCGCAAGGGGCGAGGGAAGATTTATAATCATTACAGGTCTGAACCCCATTAAAAGAAGTTTTTTCCCTGATAAATGCTGCTATCTCATCAAGATTTGCCGCAAAATTCTTCACCGGCTGGGTATTAAACTCCACAATTTCATCCATTTCACCGTCAAGAAAATTATTCAGCCCTATTTTAATAAAACATGCCAGCTTTTGGATAAATTCTTCATACGGAATATGGTTAAGCCCGTCAAGCTCGTAATTCAGACCGAGTTTCAAATTTTCCTGATACTGCTTGACGTAATTTTCATCCATAAATTCGTATTTTGCATAAACTTCCGAGGCTTCATCAAAAATTACAATGTAATCCTTAAAATAATCAAGGACACTCACAAGTTCAGAATTAAAATAATTCTGATAAACTTCTATTCCTTCAAAATAGCCTTCTTCTTCAGCTTGTTCTTTGATTTCTTTCGGTAAATTTTTATGCTCCCCATCTAAAATAAATTTATAAACCGGCAGGATTTCTATTTCCTTAACCTTTTCAACGGATTTTTGGGTTTCGTTGTTGAAATATCTCAAATCAACAACTTCATCCCCCCAGAGCTCAATACGCACAGGATTTTTGTCAAGAGAAAATACATCCGCAATGTCGCCTCTTATGCTGAATTCCGCGATATCCGAAACCATAGTTGAACGTTTGTAGCCAAGATTAACAAGCTTTTGGGATAATTCTTTTAAATCAATTTCATCGCCGACTTTAATTTTTAGTGAATTTTCTTCATAAAAATCAATCTTCGGAAATTTTTCAAGTATGGTCTTTACGGGAGCAATTACAATATCCGGTTTCTCCCTTAAAATTTTTACCTGTTCCGCATAGTCATAAACATTTGCCCCGACACTTTCATACATAGAAATATTCTGAAAAGGCAAGAGACTCGTTTCCAATCCGAACGCTTTTTGAAAATCGTTTTGATATTTAAGTGCATTCTGTTCAGTTGAAGTAATAAAGAGAATTTTTTTCTTCGAAATTTCGAGAGCCTTCTGCACAAGCAGCATTCTCAAAATCGTAACCAGACCGGTAACGGCAAAAGACATCCCCGCCTTAACATTCTCTCTGAAAATAAGATAATTCTCATTCGTGTTTAGACAATCTATGCTGAACATATCAGTATATTATCACGAAAAGGCCTAAATTTTAAAAGGATAATCGTCTTTAATCTCCCACCCGTCAAACTCAATTAACCTTGCACATGCTCCGCTGTTGCCAATCTCAGACCCTTTTGATTTGCATGTATTCAACAGATAATCTCTGTTATTCCAGTTTTCTTCTGTGGCATTGCTATAATATGGTATAAACTGTCGTTTAGTTTTGTACATTATATGTGAGGATGCAGAATTTTTTGCCGGACAAAACACATAATAAAAAATATCGTAACCGTTTTTGTTAGGTTTTCTGTCACCATTTACGTCAAATATAAAATCTATGCAGCCCCCGTTTTTCAAACAAGCATGTGAACCGTCGTTAAATATTATTCTTAAACCGGTACTACATTTATCAGTTTTTTCAAGACGTAAATATTTTATGTATGGGGCAAAATATGTGTTGAAAAATCTGCTTGCCTGTTCCGAACCTTTTTCAGTATCATAACCGTCACCGGCTTCACTCTCATCGCTTGTCGCCATTGCTTCCTTATTCCAGTATTCATACGGCCCGTTATCATTTTCTGAAAGTAATATTGCCTGGAGCATCATACTGTTGAATTTCTTTAGTCTCGCAACCGTTTCCTGCTTCCTCCCGTTTGCCATTAGTGCAGGCAGTGTCATTGCCGCTACTATCCCGATTATTCCAAGGGTTATTAATACTTCCGCTAAGGTAAATGCGGCTTTGCGGTTGTTTGCAGAGTGTAATGAAAAACCCTCCGGCACATCCGTGCCACCTCCCTTATGAAGGGAGGCTGCGACATTGCCCCCTTTTGTAAAGGGGGGTAGGGGGGATTTTAAACAACGGGATACTGAAACACCATGCAGTGGCATGAAATGCGGTTTCGACTTTGTCTCTACTGATTTTGCAGCCGGTTCAGGATGACGAGAAGTTTTCATATGATCATTTATCGTTTTATTAAGCATAATTTCCTTTCACTATTCTACTCATTATATAGATATATTATATTTATTAAGCCTAATTGTCAATATACTTTAGCCTCAATAAGTAGTTTTTAATTTGAAAAACAATTCATATAATTAAATCGGAGGCAGAATGAGTGACATAAAAACCAAACTGGGAAAAAGAATACAGGAAATAAGAAAGAAAAAAGGGATGTCTCAGGAAAAATTAGCTGAACTTGTTGGTATAGAGCCTAATAATATCAGCCGTATTGAAAAAGGCAAAAATTATCCAACTCCGGAAAATATTGCAAAAATTGCCGGAGCACTCGGCAAAGAAGTTTACGAACTTTACTTATTTAATCATTTTAAACCTTATGAAGAAATCCGTTTGGAATTAATAAATGCACTGCAGGATGAAAATACTGCCAGACTTATGTATAAATTTTACTCAACAATTAATACTTAAAAGCTCCTTATAAAGTTATAAGGAGCTTTTGAAATTTATTTTGTTATTTTATGTCTTTTGCAATCAAATCAGTAATGTCATCCCCTCCAAAAAAGACAACATTTTTAGGCAGCACTAAATCATAATTCATTGCTTTTGCCTTTTCTGTAATAATTGCTTTAATATCAGTGTCAATCTTTGTCATGCGTGAATTATAGTCATTATCAAGTGCAAGCTTCTGGTCGTTAATCTGTTTTCTGTATTTTTCCTGCAATTCAGCAATTTTTGCGGGATCAGATTCTTTAGCAATGTCGGCTCTTGCTTTTTCCAGAGTCTTTTGCATTTCGACTACTTTTTTCTCCTGCTCGGCTTTTAATGCTTTAACAGAAGAAGAATTTGCAATTAATTCCGATGCATCAACAACGGCAACCTTAGGTGTGGTGTCAGATATTGCACTGTTATTAAATGAATATCCGAGTGCAAATGCAATCACAGCAGCCGCAACAACATAAAAACTTTTCTTCATATAAATCCTTTCTGTTTTTACTCTTCAAAAATAATTTATTATGAATGATAAAGTTTGCTAATCCCCGACAGGGTAATAAAACAGACCAGAAAAATTTTATATTCAATCCGCTAATCAGACCGCTAAAACTTCAAAATATCTTTTATATCGGCACCAATAAAATTTGTGAGGTTTACAATCTTTTTTAACGACATGTTAGCAGTACCCCGTTCAATTTTACTTATGTATTCTCTGTTAACACCAATCTTTTCAGCAAGAGCTTCCTGTGTTAAGCCTTTTCTTATCCTCTCGGCTTTTACATTTCTGCCAAACTGCTTTAATATTTCAGTACCGTTATACATACTTATAAGTATGACATTATTGACAAAATTTTACTTGACGCTTATAATACTCCATAATGGGTATTTATAAGGAACTAAAATGATAAAATCTATTCAGGAACTGACCGAATTAGAGCTCAGGGTATTAATTTTAAAGGTCACAGGTAACTCTTCGAAGGATATCACGAAATGTCTTAAGATTTCTGATTATAAATTGCGGAAAATTATTTCCGAAATTAATTCAAAATGTGAAACAGATAACCTTATTACAAGTATAGTCAAATTGACCAAAGCCAATATTATTTAACTATTTCTTATCCTTTTCAGAACGTTCGCGGACAAAAATCTTTATCGGAGTTCCAAAAAACCCGAATGCTTCCCGCAGTTTATTTTCAATATATCTTTTGTAGTGGTCCTTCAATAAATCAGCATTGTTTGCAAAAAGAACAAACGATGGCGGCTGAATACCTGCCTGTGTTGAATAAAGAAGTTTTAATCTCTTTCCTTTTACAGTTGCCGGAGGATTCAGAGCGTATAATTCCTTAACAACTTTGTTCAATAAGCCTGTTGAGACACGTTTTGTCGCCTGTTCATAAACTTCAGCTGATTTATCAAAAATCTGGTTAAGACGCTGCTTTGTTTTTGCACTGATAAAAATTTTCGGTGCATATTCCAAAAACGGAATTTCATTAGAAAGCATTTTATCAAACTTATTAATGGTATTTGATTTTTTATCCTCTATTAAATCCCATTTATTAACAGCAATAATAATTCCCTTACCGGCCTCTGTTATTATGGAAGAAATCTTTTTATCCTGATCGGAAATTCCCTCCGCTGCATCTATTACAAGAACAGCAACATCACAATCTCTGATTGAGCGGATTGCACGATCAACCGCAAATTTTTCGACCCCGTAATCCACTTTTGCTTTTTTTCTTATACCCGCAGTGTCAACAATTATAAACTCCCTGTCGTTATAAGTAATATAACTGTCTATACTGTCACGTGTAGTGCCGGATACATCAGAAACTATTACCCTGTCTTCATTCAACAGAGAATTTACTATTGAAGATTTACCCGCATTCGGGCGTCCTACTATCGCTATTTTAATTCGTTTATCATCTTCCGATTCCTCAGAATCAATCTCAAAATCTTCGCAAATCATATCAAGAAGATCACCTACACCGGCATTGCCGTGAAGTGCCGAAATAGCAATAGGTTCCCCTAGTGCAAGCTGATAAAAATCTCCCGTCATAAGTAACGACTCAGGATTATCCAGTTTGTTAACCGCAAGAAAAACTTTCTTTCCCGAACGGCGAAGAATGTTTGCAATATCAAAATCAACAGGATTAATCCCCGCTTTCCCGTCAACCAGAAAAACTATTTTATCAGCCTCTTCACAAGCAATTCTTGCCTGATCAAAAATAGATACCATAATCTCATCTTCATCACCCGGAATAATACCGCCGGTATCTATAACCGTAAAATGACGGTGCTGCCATTCTACATCAAAATAGATTCTGTCGCGTGTAACTCCGGGTAAATCATCAACTATAGAGTTTCTGGAACCCACAAGCCTGTTTACAAAAGTTGATTTGCCGACATTAGGCCTGCCGACTATTGCTACTACCGGTTTTCTTTTCATAAACCCAGTATAACATGAAAAATTTTTGAATAAAACATAATAAAACCCTAACAAAATATAAATCTAAATTACACTAAAACAAATATTTTTTTTGAACTTCCGGATTCTTTGATGTGTAATACCAGAGCCGTCAATCCGGAATACCTTGAAAAGTTATACAAAGAAGCTTCTTTTCAGGATATACGCACATACAAAACACCTTTAAACAGCGAAGGATATTCCAACTATATTGTTATCGGACGCAAAACACTATAACTGAATGGTTCTGAATATCGTAAAGTATTTATAATTTCCCCAATATACTACAAGAGAAATAAAATTATTATCCAAGTCCACAACTTCCAAATAAGTCTGTGGGGTTGGTTTTCTTTTGGCACTCGGAATAAATTTGCCTATTGTATCAAGTAGTGTTATATGAATTTTCTGTGTAGGCGTCAACTTTGCTTTAGGAAGATTCTCATCATAAAAATTCAACGGAACAAGCTGTCTGTCATAAATAGGTACTATATATTTAATTTTCCCGCCTTCTTTAAAGAGCATATACCAGCTGCCTTTATGCTCTCTGGGAGTAAGAAGATAATATCCCGGCTCTATAGTAATTGATTTAAAATACAAAGTTGCAGTCAATCTGAAAAGCGGATAAGGCGACCAGGTTGAGTTCTGCGTATCATAATACTCTCCGGGATCAATATTATGAACATATTTTAGCGTAGGAACTTCCAAATCTCTGTAAACCTGTTGATAATCAACCTCTTCGGCACACACAGACATTGAAAAAAATAATATTCCCAAAACTGCCAAAAATTTTTTCATACTGTTATTTTAATAAGTTTTACCCGAAAATCAATCATTTAATCAAATTAAAAAAAAATAAGAGTTTTACATTGTAAGTAATTAGAAAAACCGCCGTAAATACGGCGGTTTTCCGACAACGAATTAAACTATCTGTCAGTCAGCTTACTCAGAGCAGCCGAAAGCAATAGTAACGTGTTCTCTAGGGTTTACTGCGGATATTTTGTATCCTTTAGGGTCAACAAGGTAAGCAAATTCGTCGCCAGTGGTTTGGAATAAGCCCATTGTTCCTGATAATGCAGTTCTTGTTACGTCAATAGGAGCCTTAACTGTTTCCCATATACCGTCTCCGAGGTTACGTGCAGCCGCACCGAATTTACCCTGGAATACGTGGCCTAACATATAACCCGCATCATTTGATACGTTTTCTGCTGCGTTACCAACGTTAGTTAAGATACCGCCCGCTGTTCTGCCGACAACACCGACAAGAGAACCTGCAAGTGTAAACGGCATTTCAACAAGTCTTGCAACAGGGTTAACCTGTTTTGATTTGTTTACCTGTGCCTGAAGTATCTGTTTAGGTAATTTAGCTTTGCAGTCGCCATTTTTAATGTCAGTAAATGCAAGTTTCAGGGCACCCTTGTCGCAGCCGGAAGGTCTGATTACTTCAACAACCTGACCTGTAACGGTTGAACCGCAAGGGAATGTTTGTCCGTTAATTGTAATATCTTCAAGAGTATTTGCTCTGAAGTATTGTCCTACGTGAGATGATTTTGCAGTCAACTGATCAATCATCTTAACTTTAAGAGTCGGAATCTTCACGATTTCTTCGTTTTCAACAAATGCTTTCTTGTCAACCGGACATGCCGGACAAATGTTGTTTGCAGTCTGCGGATTTGTATCGTAGCCGAGTGCAACACGTACTGTCTGCATCATTGAAGCAACTTCCGCACGGGTAGCTTCCTTATTAGGCATAATCATATTAGGATTAGGTGAATCTTTTAATGCGCCGTTTTCCAGTGATTTAGCAACAGGAATTCGTGCCCAGTTAGGAATCGTATTTCCGTCTGCATATTTGCTTAAGATTTCATTTGCTTTACATTCATCAATATCGCAGGTCATACCTTTAGCGATTGTTGTCAAAGCTTCACAGCGTGTTACGTTATGATTTGGCTCAAATTTGCCGTTAGGGTAGCCTGCAAGCAAATCTTCGTCAACAGCTTTGGCAATGGCAGCATTTGCCCAGTTATTTGCCGGAACGTCTTTAAACAGACTTTCTCTCGGCATACCGCAGTCATCAAGATTAAACCCTTTGACAAGCATTGTAGCAAATTCTGCACGTGAAATGTTTCTGTTAGGTTTAAACATACCGTCAGGGTAACCGACTACAACATCGTTAATTGCTAATTTATCAATATCACAGGCTGCCCAATAATTTTGAGGTACATCAGGGAATGAGCATCCGCCATATGTCGGTGCTGCACCGCCTATGGGGCATCCTTCATTTTTTATTTCGTAAGGCACAAGGGTCTTTTTAACTGCCTGAAGTGAATTTTCTGTCTGAATATCTATCGGACAGTTGTTACCGTCCATAATTCTTTCATTTCGTTCAATAGGAATACCGTTGTGTCTTGTTGGGGCTTCATTCAAACACGGAATCTGTGCTGCCGCACCTGTAATTTGAGGATCGGAAGCAACCGTTGCACCGCTTACAGCAGAAGAAAGTGCTGAAGGAGCATTTAAAAATCCCGTTTCAGATGACAGAATTGAGCTTGCAGGTTTACCTACATAGTTGTTTGTACCGTAAACTGCATTAGGATAGCCGTAAACCTGTCTCATATCTGCTCTGTCCGGTTTACCGGTCATCGGACATACCGTACATGCAGGTTCTGCAGGTTTATCACAGCTTATTTCATCATTCTGACATCCGCAGTCGCTTTTCTTTGGCGGACACGGATCATCATCCTTGCAAGGGTCCTTACAAGGATCTGCCTTCTGGCAGTCACATTCGTCAAATGCTTTGTTGCATTTGTTGCATTTCGGTGCAGGATCACACGGACAAGCCGGACCCGTAACTACGGGCAGTTGTTCGCACGGTGCCTGTGCAGCCGGTTGCATACACGGACAAGCTGCCATTGCAGAATTCAAGGAACACGTTGCTATTCCAACGGCAATCGCAGCTGCCACAGTAAGTTTTTTAATTGTCATTTTTACCTCCTTGTGTTATCGGGGTTTTTTGCTAAAAACCCGAAAAAAGTTTCTTTAAAAAACAAACTTATATCTGATTATGTACTTCATTTATTTGCGGAAACATTACCGTAAACGGTTATTCACCTGTGCTATTTACTATGGCCTCTTTATTCAATTTAATATTCCCGCATGATGATTTTTCACAAATAAACATTATAATTAAGTTATGAAAAAGCTGATTGTATTATTTTTAACTCTTATTTCTTTTCCTGTAATATGTCAGGCTGCTTTTTTTTCTCAGGAAAATACTTTTGAAGGGCAGGGATATGTAGGAACATTACCGGATTTGACTAAAAGTTTCAGGCCCACGGAGCCGGTGACAACAAAACCGGTATTTGAAGAAACAAAAAAATTTAACTCGGAAAATGATATCAAACCGACCCCCAGAGACAATCCGGCTTTTGTTAATATTATTCTCAAACAGGATAAAAGTTCGCCATACATAAATGACTTAACCGAATTTATTGAAATACTGGAAAAAATTTATGAATCTATAGAGAATAAAGAAAATATCCAGCTATTTGCGTCAAGAGTTTACTATTTCAATCAAAATGCAGATTATTTCAGACAAAAATATGAGGGCAAACCGCAAAGCAGTTATATTTCATATGAAAAACTGCTTGAATTAAGTCTGCAGGCACGTTCTGTTGCACAATTAAGAATTGAAGCTGAAAAATACAGCCCTTATCTCGCATATTCCGGAGAAGGCAAAATATATAATTCAACTAACATTGACGAACAAATGGAAATTCTGAAGGATGCTGTGGAAAAAACAATTAATATATTAAAACTTGTCGAAGAATAAAAAGACGGGCTTAATCTTTAACACCCGTCTTTGAAAAAAATCTTTTATTATTGACTATTCTTCATCCTGCTGATACTTAACCATTCCGGCAGTAACAGCATACATTGCAGCTGAAATATCTCTTACACTTTCAAACGGACCGTATTTTTTGATAAAGGTTGCCACATCAAAATTCTGCAGATATCTTTGAAGTTCTGCTTTGGATTGATCCGTCAAATTTGCGGCAATAAGAATGTTTTGAATATATCCTTCAGCTTTTTCTTCTACTGTTTCTTCATCCAGATCCGAGGTTGAAAAAGCTACCTGATCTGTTTCCTGTTTATCTTGTACAGCAGTTTCTTCTTCCTGTACTTCTTGTTGTTCAAGCTCTTCTTCGTCTTCTTCGGTAAGGCCTTTTACATAAGCAGCTTTTGAGGTTGTTGCACTCGTAATTTCCATAAAATCCGTCCTTTCTAAAACAATAGTTTCATGTAAATAAACGGATAGCTTTACAAAAAACTTTAGAAATTGTTAAGAAAAATTAAAACACAATATACTATACCGGTAATAAAACCGCAAATTTTTTTATTCCTATGCTTTGTAACAAGTATGAATCTTCTTAACCCTCTGCGTTCGACTTTAAAACTCAATAATACGGACAACGGTGTAAAATTATTCTCCTTTAAAATACCCGAAAATAAAGCCGGAGAATTGAACGTATGTGTAAAAAGAGACCCTGAAGGCTACGGGTACAAATATTACACAGAACTCAGAAACAGATTTGATAAACTTCTTGGTTATGAGCATTTCTCTTATTTCAAAGATTCTGATAACATGTCAGGATTATTTATCAAAGTGGAACCGGAGTACAGGCAGAAACATTATTATTTCGGTGAAATTCTCCGCCTTGCAAGTATTATAGAAATGCTTGAAAACAATGTTAAAAATTTTATTATTACTTCAAAAGAAACTGCTGTGTATTTTCACTCAAAATATAAATTTCGCCCCTCAATTACATCATTTGAAACCAGAGACAGGGTTCTGGATAATATAGCGGCTGATAAAAGTATAGATTTTCAAGATTTGTCAATGAAAGCACAAGATATCATTACCCAAAAAGCTAATCCAAAAACAACAAACACAACATTAAGAGAGCTGTGCAAAGATACAAGCACCCTTTTGTATAAGTATCTTCAACGTGCAACGGCAAAGAAACAACAAAATAATCATCAGTTAAAATGGCCTGTGGAGATGACATTAACCGCAGATGATATCAAAGCTGACAAAGATTTTTTCAATAACCTGTTTAAAAAACACGGAATAGATTATCAGATTTAACATATCATCTAACTTAACAGAAATTTTTGAAGCAATTTTTTAGTATAAAATATACTTATGATAATAAATACAGGTTCAAGAACAGATACCGTTCAATATTATACCGAATGGCTTTTGAAACGTTTTGAAGACGGGTTTGTGTATTCCAGAAATCCGATGTTTCCGCATATCGTCAACCGTTATGAACTGAACCCCGAAGTTGTTGACTGTATTATTTTTTGCTCCAAAAATTACGAGCCGATTTTGCCATACATTCAATTAATTACAAATAAATTTAATACCTACTTTCATTATACAATCACAGCTTATGGAAAAGATATTGAACCAAATGTTCCGGCAATAGATGAAAGCATTGAAACTCTTATAAAATTATCTGAAATTGTAGGCAGACAAAGGATTGCCTGGCGTTATGACCCGATACTTCTAACTGATAAATATACCAAAAATCTTCATTACAAGACTTTTAATTATATGGCAGAAAAACTTGCCCCGCATATTGACAGATGCATATTCAGCTTTGTTGAAATGTATAAAAAATTAACAACCAATATGCCTGAAATTATACTGCTGGCAGACAAAGATAAAATAGAAATCGCAAAAAATCTCGGGGCGATTGCCAAACGCCATAAAATGACAATTCAAACCTGTGCAACACGTGAGGATTATAAAAATTTCGGGATTGTAAATTCAGGATGTCTTACAGCTGAAATTTTAGGCAATGCAAATAACATTAAATTCAAAAAACTAAAACATTCAGGCAACAGAAAAGGCTGTAACTGCATGGAAAGCCGTAATATCGGCGACTATGATACATGCCCGAACGGCTGTAAATACTGTTATGCAAACCAGAATCCGGAAATAGCCCTGAAAAATTACCAGAAACATAATCCGAATTCCCCGTTAATACTTGGCGGATTACTGGAAACTGACGAAATTCAACAGAGCAATCAGAAATCATTCCTACAGCATTTTGAACAAAAAAGGTTGTCTTAAAAAATTTATATAAAACTAAAATCAAATAATATCCCTTTGAATTCGCCATTTTCTATGCGTGGATTTATATTTTATACATTTTTTAGTTCTTTATATAACATTAGATAAAAAGGTAATATACCACCTGTATAAAATATTATGTATAGTGTTAATATAAATAAAAATGCATCTAATATTTCATCGTGCATATATATATGGATAGAATCAATCAAAAATGGTATATCATAACAAAAAGCTATTGTTAGGATTTTCTTTTTATTTTGAGGGTTATTTTGCAGATATTCCACAAACTG
>CALVBS010000013.1 GCA_944325865.1 Candidatus Gastranaerophilales bacterium
TATAAGTGATTATTGTAAGCAATATCCCAGTAATAAGCCCTATAACTAATGTTAAGTTATTAAAACTCATATTAAAATCAGTAAAATCCATTTCAAAACTCCAATAAAATTAACAATAATCCTGTTTTATTTTTTACACATCATCTATATAATCTATTATTATATTAATTCTAATATCAATAATAGTTATAGTTTATTTATAACTTGTAATTCTCTGTGTTGAGAATATGCATTTTATATCGTGCCGTAAAGTTTTTTATCCGGTTTTGCTCAAGTTTAAGCTTTTTGTCAAGCAGTTCCAGCTGTTTTTTTATACACTCGGATTTTGCTGCAATCCCGTTTGTATGCAATCTTTTCAACATATCAAGATTTTTGTTTACAAGTTCCAGTGTTGCTTCATTATTTTCCGTTTGCGTTATGGCATTTTGACAATCCTGCTGAATTTGTTCATATTTCTTTTTTAATTCCGCCAGTTGTTGTGCTTTTTCAATTTTTATCTTTTCAACTTCCAGTTTTTTCTTTGCTATGGTGTTTATGTTTTTTAATCCGTCAAAAAGTGTAAACGATGTTGAAAGCCTTATTGTTACACTTCTCTGGCTTATGTCATCCAGTCCGTAAAAGAAGTTGTGCGGATCTGAGCCGTAAAAATTATATCTCGTATCAAATCTTATTTTGGGGAAATTAGCTTTTTTTTGAATTTCATATTCTTTTTGTTTTTTGAAAATTTCTAAATCATAAACTTTTGCTTCAACCGATTCTTCCGGTATAAATTCCGTGAGTGTTGCTGAAAGCTTAACCGGTTCTTTTGTATCTGTTATAACGCCGGAGATGTCTTTAGGAAAATCATTAAGTTCAATATCTTTTATATTATAATTTTCATTTGTATAATATGAAATTTCTGTTAATTTTTTTGCAAGATTATTTTTAACTTCATCTAATTCACTCTTTGTTTCTGATGCAACAATTTCACTGTCAACCAGATCTACTTCCGAGAGTTCCCCTGCTGTTCTTAAGCGTTTATTTATACTGATTAATTCATTTTGAAGTGACAGTTTTTCACTGTTAATCACCGATTGTTTATACAATACTAATGCGTCAGCATAAATATCAACAGCGTCAAGTTTTAAATCTTTTGTATCTTTCATCAGGACTATAAGTTTTTGCTTATCATCCGCTTTTGCAATATCTAATTCCTTTCTCCGTATCCCAAAATCAAAAATATTATATGTAAGCCCTATTGCAGCCATATCTTGATAGTAGCTTCTGTTAAGAAGTATTTCGTTTCCTACAGCCGTAATCTGTGCATTTCCTTTCGTTAAATCATTGTATCTTTCGGTAGTGGCATATGCACTAATTGTCGGCAGATATGCAGCTTTTGCTTCTTTCACTCCATGGTGCGATATTGCAAGATTTATGTGAGAAGTCTTCAATTTGTATGAGTTATTTAATGCCGCGGACATAAAGTCGTTGAAGTCAAGCTGCTCCGGATAGACTGGCAGAATTATTAAAAATAACTGCAATATGGTAAAAATAATCTTTTTCATCAACCCTGATTTCAGTAATTTATCCGTAATAAGCATTATTCGGATTTGATTCTGGGGCTATATTATATTACTTTTATTCTGTTGTCTATTACCCGATTGGTTATTCTTTTAAAATGGCTAAAATTTATTCAAAACGTTTTTGAAATTCATTGTTTGTTTGTTCGTAGAGTTTTTGTTTTTCTTTTTGTATAAGATTATTTAGTTTTTTGTTTATTTTTGCTTGAGCGTTGAATGTTCGTTCAACAATTCTCGGGCTAATCTTTGCCGGATTAACAGCTGCGTATTCCTTTAATGAATCAATATAGTTTAATATTACTGTGTCTGTATTATGCAGAAGTTTCTGATAAGTTTTTGTGATAGTTTCTTCAGAAAGATTCTTGGTTTTATAATCTTTGTTTACAGCAATGAAATCTTTTAATTCTGAAATGTTTTTTTCGTGAGTTGATTTTTCTTCGTCAAATTTTTGAATCTTATTGTTTAAGGATTCAATTCGTTCAAGAAGTTTGTATAATGGCTCTTTTTGCTCTGTGTAATCTTGATAAATTTTTGATGCTTCTCTGTTTATATCTGAAATATCAAGATAGCCGGAAATAATCATTAATATTACTGCTGTTTTATTCTGTTCGTCCAACTGTTTTATTTTTTCGGAAAATTCAGGAAGTCCTGCAGATGTAATTTTATTTAGACTTTGTTCCATAAATTCTTTTTCTGTGCGGTATTTATTATAGAAAGGTTTGAGGTTTTCAAATTCATCATTATCACGATATATTTTGGGTCTGCTTTTTTCTATGTATCGTAAAATTTCCGGAGTTGCACAGTAGTTGTGTTCGGCAGCAAATTCCGCGGTTCTCTCAAATTCATTTATATTATTTAAGTATTTTTCATACAGGATAGCATTTTTAGTCGCACTTATTAAATCAGTATTTTCCGGAGTCTGTAGTTTTTTATTCATCAATGCCGTTTCGTATTTACGTATAAGTTTCAATTTTTCCTGTGAATCATAACCTATAAGTCCTACCTGTAGAAATTCTTGTTTGTATTTATCTTTTAGCGGTGAAATTTTTGTTTCAATATTATTTTTTAAATCATTGATTTGTTTGTCAATAAAAGATGAACCTTGATAAGTATCCGACCCGTTAAAGGTAATCGGTGACTGATATTTTGGCTGAAATTTAAGACGGTTATTATTGTTATAAGTACGGGATGAAATATTAGTTTTTATGGAATATATTTTCATTTGCATATCTCCAATGTATTAATATTAACAGATAAATAAAACGTGTAAATTTTAAAATTTTCCTAAATCAAAGAAATTATGCTATAATTGTTAAGTATGAAAAAAATAATTGTATTGATTCTTAGTTTACTGTTTTTTCAATATACAGCTTTGGCTGAAGAGGTCAAAAAGGTCTATTTGAATGAGGCAATCAATGCGGCTCTTAAAAATAATATAGATTTAAAAGCTACACAAATTGACATAAATATTGCACGGAATGAAATTAAATCAGCAAACCGGCTGCAGAATCCATCAATAGATGCTTTTTATTTTATGGGCGGTGCCGGATATAATGAACCGAAACAGCTCGGTGTAAGCCAGAATATTGAAATAGCAAAACGTAAAGCCAGAAAAGAACTTGCCAAATCCAATCTTGCACTTGTCGAAAAAAATGTTGATTATACCGAGTTTGATTTAAAGATGGATGTAAGAGAGGCATATATAAATCTTGTTGCTGCAAAATCAATACTGGATACTTTTGAACAGCAAAAAGAACTTCAGGAAGAATTGTTGGATATAGCACAAGAGCGGGTAAAAAACAGAAAAGAACAAGGTATTGACGTTTTACAGGCAGAAATTGCACTTAATCAGCTTATAACTCAGGTAAATACTGCGAAAGTGAATGTTAACACAGCCCTGTCAAATTTTAATAAAATTATAAACGATCCAAATAAGATAATTTATGACACAAAAGATAAGATATTTTCCGAAGAAAATAACTTTGCAGAAATGTTGACTCCTCCGCCAAACTTTGATTTTCCTGATTTTGATGAGATTGTACAGAAGGCTCTTCAAAACAGATTTGATATACAAATTGCCAAACAACAGATAGATGTTGCAGAGAAAAATTTGACAGTAGTTTCCAGACAGAGAATTCCGGATATAGCATTAGTTGGAGGTTATGCATATCAGGTAGGAGCACATACTGACTCCGGAAACTTTAATAACGGAGCCTATGCCGGGGCAAGTCTTGTTAATATTCCGCTTTTTTATAACTATTCACCGGAAATTCAAAATGCAACATTTAAGCTCAGGCAGTCCGAACTAAAATACGAATCCGCAAAAAATAAAGCTATAAAAGATGTCAGTGCTGCATATCAGCGTTTTTTAACTGCCGTTGAGAATTTGAATTACTATGAAAACAAAATTATAAAAAATTCGGAAGAGCTGATTGAGATTTCAAAAGAAAGCTATGAAGAAGGAAAGACGGAAATTACTTCATTGATAGTTATGAAACAGTCTTACATATCAATTATAGTGGGATATACATATGCTCTGGCTGAATATTACAACAGTTGGACAAATTTTTTGCGAGAAGTTAATGATGAAGATTTTGAATTACCGGAAGATATCTAACAAAAAAGACTTACTGTTTAAGTAAGTCTTTTTGTATTAAAGTCATTTATTGTTTATTATCTTCTGTTGTAGCTTAAAGATGTAATATTTCCGATAGAGGCCGGGATTCTGTCACCTTCGCCGCCGCCTTCAATTATTAAACTGAGGTATAATAATTTGTTGGCTGTTGATTGAGCGATATTTGTGAATTCAGCTTCTGCAATGTAGTCTGATGCATTTGTAACTTTAACTGTTGAGTTAATGTCAATGTCACCGTATTTAATGTGTATCGGGAATACATCGCCTGTTTTTAATGTGTTGTTGTGAGCTATTGTTATACCGCCTCTTGATATGTATGTAATTTCAACAACATTGTTAGCCATTGCGTTATTATTATTGATTCTCTGTACAGGAGTCGGTGTTTTTGATGTATCAATTTGAATGTATTGAGAATTATCAACTACCGGAACTGTGTCTGAAATATCCTGACGTTGAATCCAGGTATTATTATCAATTACGCTTCTGTCAAGTGAGAATGTTGTAGGAGCTTCGGTTGGAGCCTGAGTAGGAGCTTCAGTTGGAGCCTGTGTAGGAGCTTCGGTTGGTTCCTGAGTAGGAGCTTCGGTTGGTTCCTGAGTAGGAGCTTCAGTTGGTTCCTGCGTAGGAGCTTCAGTTGGTTCCTGAGTAGGAGCTTCTGTTGGTTCCTGAGTAGGGGCTTCAGTTGGTTCCTGAGTAGGAGCTTCAGTTGGTTCCTGAGTAGGAGCTTCAGTTGGTTCCTGAGTAGGAGCTTCGGTTGGAGCCTGAGTAGGAGCTTCAGTTGGTTCAGGGTCAGTCGGAGCTGTAGGCTCTGTAGGTTCTGTTACAACGAGGTTGTCATCGTCAGTTTCTTCATAACCTTTCTGGTTATTTTTAAGGACAACACCGTCTTTGTCGTAACCGGCATCATCACCTTGCATACTGCCGCCTGAATAGTAGTTACGCTCGTCTTCGCCTCTGCCGATAGCTGTTACATCGTCACGTCTTACAGCTTTTGTTCTGATAGAAAGTGCGTTGCCGTTTGTATTTGTCATACTATTGGTTAAATCATTACGTTCAACAGTTGAGAAGCCATCTTCGCCTCTGTTACCGCCGGTATGGAAATAGTAACCGCTGGCATATGCATTATCTGCAGTGATTGTTAAGTCTTCGGTGTTTCCGTCGGTAGGTCTTACAAGGCCTTTACCGTTCAACTGTCCGTTTTTGATAACCAGTGTAGAATTAGAATCTTCATTAGGGTTAGCTGCTGTTCCTAAGTCCAGAACTTTAATGTTAGCTTTTTCCGGAACTATAGTGTCATTAGCTCCGTAGAAGTCTTCTGCTGCTACTTTGCCTAAGTTTTCGATATACATTTTCTGACCGCGGTTAACGAGGTTAACGTCTTTGGCTGCTGTAACTTCATTGATGTAAGTGTTACCTGAAAATTCAGCATTTACACTTCCTTTTTTAGAAATAATTGAGCCGACGTTAGTATCAACTTTAGATGAACCTTCACCATCTGCACCTTTGATATAGATATCACCTTGTGCAAGCATATCAACAGTGCTTTCTGCATCAGGTTGATAGGTGTCTTCTCTTCCATCCATAAGATGTGTCCAGGAAGTGTCGTTAAATTTGCCGTCAGTTTGTACAAATGTTACTGCTTTAATATTTTCACCTTCTTTACCGATGTTGCCGCTTGCGATTAATGACATACCGGCTGCGGTAATATTAGGAGTGTTTTTGTCATTGTAGTTCAGGATGTTGTATGTGTTAACTCCGCCGTTCATATCGTCTGCAAGTAAGTAAACTTGTCCGTCAGCTTTAATTTGATTGAGTTTCATGTCTTTTCCGGAACTTGCAATGTTTACAAGAGATCTGCTTCCTGTGCTTGTAGCACTGATTGTACCGTCAATGTTTACATTGATTGATTTGTTCCAATCTCTTGAATCAGCACCGATACCATTTGCAACTTCTTCACCGATTGCACCGTTTGAAACGTTAATGGTTAAGTTGCCGCCGCCTTGATTTGTTGTTCTGATAAGTGTTTTTTCGCCTGCTGCGTTAAGTAAATCACCGTCAGTAACTTCAATATAAACATTTCCGTCAGAATCAACATAATAGTTGTTTGAAGTTGTATCACCTATTTTTAAGTCGGAATTGAGGTTGTAAATTGCTACTGTGCCGTCGTTATTTGTTTTGATAAGGCCTTTGATATTCATTCCGCCTTTAGCTTCGTTTGTGATATTTAATGCACCGCCGTTGTTTGTAATTCTACCGGTGCTGTCAAGTGTAAAGCCTCCGAGTGCTGCACTTGTATTCTTTAACTGAGTAGTTCCTGTATTTTCAATAGAACCTGAAATGTTGAATCCGTCAACACCTGTGTTTTCCATTACTAACTGGTTCTGGTTAACGATTTTACCTTTGATATTAATTCCGGTAGCGTCTTCATTGTTAACGATTGAAAGTCCTGTACCGTTGCTTGTTATTGTACCGTTTGTGTCAACAAGAAATTCTCCGTTAGTGTTTCTGATAGCTGCAACTCCGTTAGTACTTGTTACATTACCGTTTACGATGAAACCTGCACCGTCGTTTGTCATATTTAATGCAGTACCGTTTGAAGTTACTGTACCTTTAATATTGAAGTTACCTGCAGTTGATTTGTTATGAAGAGTTAATGTGCCGTATTGTTCACCGTCTTCATTTGTTCCTGCATTGTTTGTGATATTACCTTTTGATTTAATATAGAAATCATTTGAATAGTTTGTGATTGTAGCGTCACCTTCGTTAGTAATCGTGCCGCCGATTTCCAAACCGTTAATGCCGGAATAGTTTGTTACATTTAATGTACCTTTGTTATTAATAGCACCATCAATAATTAACCCTGTGTTGTTTTCCTGGTTTACGAGGTTTAAATTACCGATATTATTGATAGTACCTGTAGAATCAATTCTTAATTCTCCGTTACCGTTGTCAAGGGTTAAAGTACCGTTCTGGCTGCTGACATCACCAAGGATGTGAATACCGTTTGCACCTGAGTTTGTAATTGTGAATGCGGCATCTTCAGAATTGTTATTATTTGCAATTATACCGCCTTCTGAAACTTTAACACCGGTTTTGGTTGTAATTACAATATTACCGTTATCGCTGGCAAAAGCGTTACCGTCAGAAGCTTTTGAACTTACAAGCTGATCAAATAAATTGTTAACAGCTTCTGTGTTATTTGTGATTGTTTCACCTGTTTGAGGGTCAATTTTGTGGAAAACCGTATTGTTTGCGTCGTTAACACCTGCAAATACACGTGCTCCGTTGCCTACGTTAAGAGTTCCGCCATCAAATGTGATATCGCCTCTTGCAACAATTTTACCGTTAATATCGATTACGCCTGTTCCTCTGTCAAGAGCAGCTACACCGTCATCCCATGAAACATCTGTTTGAGCTGAAATCTGGCTGCCGTCGTGAGAAACTTCAGGTTTGTAAGTTAAAATATTATCTCTGATGTGTCTGTAAGTGTCTGTAGTCGGAGTGAAGACAGATAATGAACCTACATTTAAAACTCCGCTTCCGCCGACAACCATTCCGTTTGGAGTAACGAAGATTAAGTGTCCGTCGCTTTTAAGGTTTCCGCCGACGCTATCCAGGGCATTAACAATACCGTTGATATTAACTTTGCCGTCAACAAGGTTAACAAATTTGTCGATACTTCCCTGTTCACCGTCTTTTGTGAGGTATTGGAAAATAAAGTTTGCAATATCTCCGTTATCAAGGCTGAAGTTTTCAAACTTTCTGAAACCGGTAGAACCGTTATGAGCTTCAGGTCTGATATCATAAGCACCGGTACCCTGATTCTGTGTTATTCCAGAAATATTTGTTGCAAAAACATCATTGCAGCCAGCCTGCATTAACAAAGCTGTACCTAACAACGAAATTGCTAATCTCTTTTTACTCATTTCCTTAATTTTCATCTCGTCCTCTCTTCTCTTTTAGCACATCACTATGCTTATATATGCGGCATGGTTTTTGGAAAACTTTAATATTTTCTCTCAAATGTTTACAAAAATTCATAATACTATCCTCGGCTAAGTTAGATATATATATTTCAATTATATAATATATCTAAAATATATTCAAGATATATTTCAGATTGTTTTACATAAATTATAAAACATTGTAATTGGGAACTTTTATTTTAAGGAAATCTACCTTTAGTAAAGGGGCAAAGAAATAGCCTCTCTTAATAATGTAGCTGTCGCGTAGAGCTGGAGGGGTTAGAGATTGTAATAGTAGAAAATCCCCCTTCTCTTCCCCCTTTAAAAAGGGGGCGGGGTAAGCCTTTCTTTATAATGGAGGTGTTACGGAGTGGTGGATAGTTTAGAGATAACCCCTCACCCGCCTTTGGCACCCTCTCCCGCAAGGGGCGAGGGTAGTCTTTAGCATAAGACAATCCTCAAAAAAGGTGTCCATACCAGCCTCCCTTTATAATGGAGGTGCTGCGAAGCAGCGGAGGGTTTAAAACAGGAAGGTGCGGAAACGTAGTTTCTGCAGACTCGTTCATTTCGGTCGCGAGTTTTCTTTTCTTTCGTCTATTTCTTTTCTTTTACATCGCAATAAAAGAAAAGAAATAGACAATAAAAAGTCTTAATTATGTTTTTCACCTAAACGCACACGCTCGGCAAAATTTCCATCCCTTTAAAAAGGGTGCAGAGTAAGCCTCCCTTTATAAGGGAGGTGCTGCGTAGCAGCGGAGGGTTTAGAGATGAAATAACACTTAGTTGGATTGGTATGTAATTTGTTTACTGTGATGTGCAGGAACAGCAATCGTATAACATTCTAATAACAACAGGACTTACAATACTGTAAGTCCTGTTGTTATATTTATTAAATTACTTTATTAGTAATCTTGATTTATGGAAGATATGTTATTTCCATAAGTTGCCTGCATTTGTTCTCTATATCCGGGTTCACCTTCCAAGAGTAAGCTTAAGTATAACAGTTTGTTTCTTGTTGCTTGATCAAGGTTAATGAACTCTGCTCCGGCTCTGACATCAGAGGCACTGATAATTTTTACATTTGTATTGATATCAATGTCACCATATTTGATGTGAACCGGTACAACATCACCGACTTTGAGGGTTTTGTCGTGTGCCAGAGATACTCCGCCTCTTGAGATATCAAGGACTTCGTTAACTCCCGGGTCACCGCTGCTGATTAACTCAACCGGATTTTCCGTGAATCTTGTATCAAATCTCATGAACTGACGTTTATCAATCGTCGGTACGTTGTCTGATATATCTTTACGTTGAATCCAAGTTGCATTATCAATATCGGATCTGTCTATGCCAGGAGTTGGTTCTGGCGTAGGTTCCGGTGTAGGAGGCTCTGTCGGTGGTTCCGTAGGAGGCTCCGTTGGTGGTTCCGTAGGAGGCTCTGTCGGTGGTTCCGTAGG
>CALVBS010000014.1 GCA_944325865.1 Candidatus Gastranaerophilales bacterium
GCCACCCTGCTCTTGAGGGATACATAATGCATTGCCCACCGCCCGTCTGGCATCTACGGGCTACAACAACCGGCTTGCCTGATTATGAGGGCTCCATCACCCCTCTGTCGCCAGTTGGCTTGGTAGGGAGATTTACCGTATCAGATATTAATATATTATCAAAGTACTATGTCAAATATGGATGTATGATTTGCTTTCGTAAAAAATTATTAAAAACTTCTACATCTGGCTTTCTTGAGTTGAAATTACTGTATTCATTTTGTAGCTCAACGTTAAAAAACGAATCAAATTCAGGTATTCGAAAAATTACATCACGTTCTAACCCCTGCGATTTTATTTCTATTACTTCTTGAATTTTTTTATAAACTTCTACCGGAACAATATTTTCAAGTTCCTTTACGGTCTGTCTTAAATCAAGAGGTGGAATTTTATCAAACTCATATACATACTTTGCATTCAAAAGTCCACGCATAGAATAAAGATATTTTTTATATGTTATTGCCTTAGCCTGTTGAATAAATTCCCGATAGTTGTTTCTGAATAAAGAGAAGTAATGTTTAAATAATCTTTCCTGATTAAAGTTATTTCTCATATACTCTCGAAGCGGCAAGTTGTTATTACCATAATAAACTATCGAAGAACAAAGCCATTCAATAGTTGTCGGATTTGAGGTTAATAATAGTTTCAAATATTTAAATATATCAAATCCACTAATATCAATTAAAGAACCTTGAACATTACAAGGCTGCAAATCTTTATCGTAAGCAGCAGTTATAACATCTTTTTCCTGACTTAGTGAAATATAATTTTTTACCGAACGATAGAATACAAAACGGACATCATAATCACTGTCTTTGCTTGCCATACCCCAGGAACGGCTTCCGTTTTCAATTGCAAAGATAATTTTTATATCTTTGTCTTTTTCCATTTGTTGTAATAAATTTTGTATTTTATCAATATACGTAGTCATAACCAACTCCTTAATTAAAAAATCCACTCAACCAAACAATGGCATTTATCCCATCTCCTACTTGAGGTTTGTATTTGCCCAGAACATGTTTTGATGCATATATATAACAATATAAAGATTTTTCATTATCAGAATGTTCAAGATTTACTTTTAATTGGGCAATTTCTTCACCAAGTATTTTAAAATATTTTATATTTTCAATTTGAGTTGCTATTTCATATTCACAGGCATATTGTCTAGGTATAAGCATCCTGAAATGATCTGCCTCGAGTTTTACAACCGGCGGTTCAAAATCTTGCTCAGTTTTATCCGGATTCTCTTTTAAGAACTCATCTCTGGAAACATTATAGAACTCGCCTTTATCAATAACAAATTCTTGCTCTTTCAGTTTATCTAAACTATATGCAAGTCCGGCAAGTGATATTGTTTGGGTCTTATCTGTTTTAAAATTGGCTTTATCGATCGCATAAAACGGATCAAAGAAATTTATAACTCTATCATCTCCTGCTTCGACTGCGAATTCACCTTCTCCGCCATTTTGCCAGCAATAGTCTTTCTTAAGTTTTACCTCGTTATTAATTCCTATTAATAAAGGATATGCGGAAGTATATTCATTGCAAGTTTCTTTTAATTCTATTAAACTTAACACAGATAATAATTCATTTTTTGGATAGACTATTCCTGCAAATTTTTTATTTAATATGTTTTCTTGTTTAAAAATAATATCGCCGGAGGTGACGCATTTCTTCATATTTTCTACTGCAAATTTTTCGGTATTGCCAAAAAGTGCAACCCATTTATCACCGTGTCCTTCAAAGTGTTCTCCGTCAAAATAGCTTTCTCCACGAGAAATTTTCCTTATATTAATTGCACTTATCGGCATATCTTTATCCATAATTTTTATCCTTTCTTTACTCAATTTTCAAACCTTTTACTCCGGTAATACCGTCAATACCATAAAAATCTACAACTTTTCCTTTACGGAAGAATATTTTATATTGTATTTCACCGGTTTTTTCTTCATAACTTATAGACCAGCTGTCGCGTAAACCGTTTTTGTAATGTCGTTCATAACTTAATTGACCATTATTATAATATCGTTTTTCTATTCCATGTTTTTTACCATTTTTATATTCACATTCAGAGCGAATTTTTCCATTATAGTGATATTCTTTACATATTCCATGTCTCTTGTCATTTTTATAATTGTAATCAGCTTCTATTTTTCCATTATCATAATAATATTTGCCATTGCCACATTTTTTACCTTTATTGTATTTTCTTTCACTTTTTAGTTTTCCGTTTGGATAATAAACTAATTCAATGCCGGTATCTCTTGCAGGAATTAAGGCTTCTAATGTACCATCTTCATAATATTGGTATTCATCAGATATGCAAGAATCATTTTTATATGTAGAAACGGCTTTAATTTGTCCATTTTTATGGTAAGTAACTCTTTCTCCATCACACTTATCATTTTTCCAATATGCAACAAGTTTTAATTCTCCGGTATCATAATACCATTTGGTTTCTCCATCTTGTTTCCCGTTTTTAAAATATGCTTCCTTTTCAATTTGTCCATTAGGGTAAAATTTAATGGATTTCCCATTTTTTGCATTATTTTTAAACATCTCGGAATATTCTAAAAACCCTTCTTGATTATATGTTTCTTCTATGCCTTCTTTTACGCCATTAACAAATGTTTCTGTTACTCTTAAGTTTCCATTTTTGAAATAACTTCTAGAAATTCCGTTTAGTTTATTTTTTGTATAATTTTGTTTCCAATCAACTATTTTAGTATTTTCAAAGTAACATTTTGTCATACCATCCTTTAAACCATTCTTGTAAGATATTTCTAAATACAAATAGCCTTCGGGTGTATAAATTTTTGTGACACCGTTTCTTGGCGGTATGTACAAATTTGGAATAAATAAGTTATCTTTACTATAATAAAGTTTATTATCGGGTAAAAAAATGTCATCTAATTCCAAAAAGGATGAATATATATTGTCAGAGAGGTCATCAAATTTATATTTTATGTTGTGAATATCAGCAAAGTGTATTAAATCACTACAAGCACTCGCTGTATTGAATTTGGCTTTAAGTTCATATAAAAAATCTGATTTATTTTCGGCAAAAAATTTTACTAATTTATTACTTTCTTTTTTTGAAAAGATATAAAGGTAATCTAATCTGTCGTAAGAATCAATATTGTTATAGTGAACCAGCTTAATTAACAGCTCATTTTTCTCACAAAATTCCGCAGTAATATAGCGAGTTTCCATTTTGTTATCAACACAATATAATAAAATTCTATCAATTTTTTCACGTTTTTGATATTTTTTCATATCTATAATTTTTGTCATATTTTTCACCTCAATTATATTTTAATTTTATATTGCGACAAAAATGGTCATATTGATATATAATAAATTTAAATCAGGAGAAAATTATGTCAGACAAACCAAGATACTCAAGAATATCAGATATTTTAGACCTTGCAATTTTTATGTCATCAAAAATTCAAGGAGTTACAATTTCGGAAATTGCTGAAAGGTACAATGTATCACGCAGGACGGCTGAGCGTATGCGAGACAGCCTGACTTGTATTTTTCCGTCAGTTGACGAAATTGAAACAGACGATACACAAAAGCACTGGGGATTTATAAATTATTCTATTTCAAATCTGATTTCATTTAAACCAAAAGAAATTGCAAATATTGAGCAGCTTCAAAGGCGTACCACAAATAAAGAAATGAAAGAGGAGCTTGGTAAAACAATTGAAAAACTAAAATCTCTGAATAAAAAGCATTCTCTGCCATTGGAAAACAATATTGAACTTTATATGCAGACAGAGGGTTATGCCGTCCGTCAGATGCCGCAGTACAAAATTAGTCTTGAATCATTAGAGGTTATTCGGGAAGCTGTTCAGCACTCAAAAATGGTTACAGGAATTTACCACAACAAAGAGAGGTTGATTGAGCCTTTAGGAATGATTTACGGTGAAAAAATTTATCTTGTGGCAAGAGAAAAAGCAAAAGGTGACGGGATATACAACTATTTATTGCATAAGTTTGAGAATTTGAAACTTACGGACAAGACCTTTGATAAGGGTAATTTTGACTTGCAAGAATATACAAACTTATCATTTGGAGTTTACCACGGTGAAATTTTAGA